>NZ_LBJX01000002.1:269160-613027 GCF_028128895.1 Bradyrhizobium sp. CCBAU 11434 | reverse complement strand
GAGAGCTCCTTCCTGAGTGAGGGTTGCAACACCTCGATTCTCAGGACGGGGCTCTCCAGTGCTACCACTATCGTCTCAAATGGCTACCGGCCTCTCGGCTCTTGCTCCCGCGCAGCGGGCTGGAGCGCAGCGACTTTGTGCTCTGGCCCATCTGCGACTCCGGAGAACGTCCGCAATTGGTCAGCAAATGGCGGGGGGACCGGACATCAATCGCGGGCCCCTCGATGAGGATGGCTTCGGCGACCGTCGACAAAATTACTGACACAGTGTGTCGCAGCTAGCGCGACCTTGTTATTTTCGACGATCCTGCTAGAAGCCCCGCTCTAAAATCAGGGAGCCTACATGGCAACGAAGACGAAGAAGATTGTTCGCCGCGAGTGGACTGCAGCGGACGTCAAAGAGTTGCGCGCGTACTCAAAGGCACGCACGCCGATTGTGAAGATCGCTAAACAGACGAAGCGTAGCGTGCCCTCTTTACGGATGAAGGCATCAAGCCTTGGTATCGGGCTTGGTCACCAACGTTGACGCGTCTCCGTTCGTTCTCTTTACTCGGAAAACTCTTGCCCATTTCTGGAAAGACTTTTCCGAGTCGAACCAACCGCGAACGTCTTATCGCTTCGTGCGTGGGTTTCGTCGCGCAGGCTGCGTGGTCGCGGTGCTCTCCGCATTCGCGGATGCCAGCGCATCAACGCGTGCGCTGATTGAACCAAGTTGGTCAGACAAGAGTTTGCGCTCGCCGCCCTCTTTCGCAAGTCTGGCCTGCAAGTCGGTCAGTTGGTCTGCCAACTTTTGTTGGGACATCTGAACATCCTGAACAGCCTTCTGAAGTTCAGCCGTCTGGTTGCCCTGTTCCGCCCCGGGGTCTTGATGCGACGCCCTCTCTGTTCTTAGCGTTTGTATTTCGCGGTTCGCCCAAACAAGACCGCCCGCCGCGAGTACGACAACCAGCGCAAGTAGCAGCCACGGTAAGACCTGACGACGTTCTGTCATTACCACTCCTTGGATATGGGATCGGACAACCCAACGCTCAGAATCTGACGTAGTTGCGACGGTCATCTCCGAGTTTTCCCATTTTGGGGATACGTAAAATTCGGGACCCATCGGGCCTTAGGGCCTTCGCGCCAGCGAATCTACCCCCCTACCCCTAAGCGACTGAAGGCGTCCCGCGCGAGCCTTCACAGCACGCGCCTGCCTCGCTGGCCATGCTGCCGGTTATGACACCGCATACAAAGGGTACGCAGATTGTCCAGCGTGTCGGTCGCGCCTGGCGTGCCGCGTTCAATGACGTGGTGTGCAGTTAGCCTGTCGTTCGGGGTAGTGCAGAACTGTTCAGTGCACCGGTTGCCGTCGCGCTGCAGGCAGGCAGCCCGTAGGGTTCGCCAGCTGGCAGATTTGTAGAAGGCGTCTGACTTGAAACCGGGTCTAACGTAGGGTCGCCACTGAGGTGGCCTGACCTGTTTGGATCGTAATGGCATTGTTTCCTTTCTGATTGTCGCCATGAAACCTTGGCCGTGGCTAGCGCGTTACGGCACAGTTAGTGCAATAATTTCATGGCGGAGGTTTTCGATGGAGCGCCGTCGGACCGAATTGGCAACATTTGCAGTCGCCATATTCACCGTTATCTTGATCGCGGCTGCAGTTACGATGGAAAAGGTCATTTTTCAGACGGCGAGCAACGATGCGCCGCCGTACACCACGGGCCTCGCTAGACCTCACCAACCGCTTGACCGGGCTCCGGGTGAGCCGCTACCGGCCGTGGGCGGGCCGGCTGGAGCGGTTAGTGAGCATCGCTAACCGAGACATAGCGCTACCGAATGTGTGAATCGTGAGGGATTTCATATCTCTCAAGGCGCTCAACGCCGGCCTGTCGCTCACGTTCTCCCAGCCGCAATACCAGAAACACATAAGCGCAGACTGCGGCCGCGAGGCCAAAATACAGCCTTCGCATGTCTCACTAAGGCGGTGGCGACACTGCCGTTCCTACCGTTGCAGTGCACTGAAGAATCCGCCGAACCACTCCGTCTCCCTTGCGTTACCAGCAATGGACCCGATGACAATCAGACAACACCTTGAGCAAGCTGAACGGCGCGCCGCCGAAGGCAGGCGGCTCGTCGAACATCAAGAAGCGTTACTGGCCGGACTAGACCGAGACGGCCATGACACCAAAGCTGTCCGAAAGGTGCTTGATGCGTTGCGCGAGACGCAAGCCCTTCATGTACAGGACGTAAGACGCCTACTCGAAGAGCTTGAGGCCGCGAGTCAGCCGCTGGCGTAGGTTACTGGTCAGGCCGGCCAGTTTGGCCTTTTCAATGGCCAGCTTCGCGCGTTCAGCTTCAACGTTGTGGCCGTCGTGTTCGAGTACGTCGAGTAGAATTTCTTGGCCTTCGATATACATTCGAAGTTCTTTGCTTTCCATGGCTTCAACAAATCCGTTCGGTGCAATGCGCGCACGGTACCGACTCCGGCTTAATAGGATGTCACCTGCCGAATTTCGATAGCCGGGTTAGCCGGTTCGAAACTCGCCAGCCGTACGTATCGTGCAATGAGTGATTTGCCGTCCATGGAATCGATGCCGGAAGCAATCCAAACCGCCTTTGCCAAACAAGGAGCGGCGGGCCGGGATGCGTTAAATGACAGCGAGCCTTACCGAACACCGGCCACGTCGAAAAACGCGCCAGCGACCTCGCCAGCCGGTTCTGGGCATATGACCATCCCCCTTCGAGCTTTTCTCTAAATCTTGCCTCCCACCAGCGTGACATACGGCCGGGGTATAAACCCCCGGCCTGTCACGTCACGCAATCTGGTCTGTGACACAGTCACGGAATGTAACACCCTGTCACGCGTCACAAACCCAGAACCATTCACCGACTGTCGCTATTCGCTTCTTCTCCGTAAGCTCGCTGACGGCTCGCGAAAACCGCTGTCGGAGTGTGGCGTCCCCGATCTTTGGTTCATTCGCGAGGGTATCAGCATAGAACCGGTTGCGCCAAGCAGTACGATTGGCAGCTACAACGCCTTCATGAAAGCCGGGCGAGCCCGCTGGCGGGGTGCGACCATCTTCCGCCAGAACTGCCCGCAAGGAGTCCAACGCCTTTTCGGTACTCCCTTTGAGGTTTGAGCCGTCGTTCGGCGTAACCTTCGCAGGCACAACCACAGGCGCCGTAGTCTCGTCACCTTCAGCATCCTTGCCGAGCGAAACCGATTCTAGCTTGAAGCCAGTGATGACACCTTCGTCCATGTCATTGGCCCCCGTGCACTTTAAAACAAATGCCTTCGCGGAACCGGTGCCGCCGACCTCGATGCCAAACGAGCTATCAATCGCGCCGTCCAAGTCGATAGCCCCCTTGCCACGGTCGCCTTCCCATCCGCTATGATGAATAGCAGCAACATGCGCCCCTGTGGCCCGGTGCAGTTCATCGACGGACGCGATATATCTCTGCATATCGCGCGACGCGTTCTGATCGCCGCCGCCAAAGGTCCCAGTGACCGTGTCGACGATAATAAGAACGCACTTCTGCCCAAGCCGTTCTTCAAGCCGTTTGACTGCCGCCCCGAGCGCTTTTGCATCCATCAACCCGGCTGTCATGTCCAGCTCACCGCCAGCTACAACGAACGGGATGCCATACAGCCCGTGCTTCTTACGCCACGCCGCAACCCGCCGTTCAGTCGTTCGCTTGCGTTCGGCGGCAAAGAAAACGACAAGACCCTGCTTCACGTTGCGCCCGTGCCATTCCATACCGGCCGCAATATGCGCACCGATATCGAGCAGCAACACGCTCTTTGCGGTACCAGGCTTGGCGACGAACAAGGTGAATTCGTCGGCGCCGAGAAAGTCCTTAACAAGCCAGTCCTTTTGAACTGTCTCATTGACATCATCGAATAACGTGAACTCGAAACGTTCGCGGTGTGCCGCTAACACCTCTGTCGGCGCTTGCAGGGTTCTCGGCCTAGAGATTTGACTATCGACCCAAGCGGTCCCGGCCGGAAAGATTTCTGCAAGATTCACTGATAAACCTCCGGGGTTGCTGCCCTCACTGCCATCCGCCAATAGACCTCAGCCTCAAAGTAGCCGCGAATGGATGACGGAAAGTCATCAATCTCGAACCGGCTCAGCTTGCGTTCATCGCCGCCGAAGCCGAAGTCCCACGCCTCCAGTGCAACGGTGATATCGTTGCACTCTACTGTTCTGGCTTGCCGCAACTGTCTTAGCCCGCTACGCGAGAACGGCGCGATATGACAGACCCCAGTGCAACCGGCATCAAGCCAATCCACTGGTCTTGCATGAAGCCGCACCGTCTTTCGGCAAGGTATCGTGCCAAGCCATATTGCGCGGCCATTAACTGTTTCAGTATCGAAAGCTTCGTTGGCGCTTTGATTTCATCAGTCGTACCCCACCGCTTTACTCGTTCATCGCGAAACGAGACGACGCGGGATGGCAGCTTTTTGTGTGCACTCTCAGAGAATCTTTCGACGTTTGCACTTCTTTTGGAATTTTCAGTTCGCGCACAAAGTGCGGGCTGCAATAGCCGCACTTACCAAGTTCCGGCGCTCCGATCAGCCTCGTTTCAAATTCAACACCGTCTTCGGCAAGCGCGACAAGCGTGTCTGGACTTAAAGCATCACCAAGCCCTGCTTCCGGTGCAGCCACCTTGGCATCCGCAATCCTTCCGGCATCAGATTGAAGCGGATCGGTCGATTCGAACAAGTTGAGATAGCTGCGCAAAGCTGCAAGTACGACATCGTCAAACCGTTCAGCAACGTTGCGAGAGGGCCGTGATAAAATGTGAGTGTCCGTCTCCGGATTTGCACCGCGCCAGGCATTGAGAATGCCTCTGTAGTCGGTTGGGGAGCGACTTACATTGTCGTTGGCCGCCACCGGAATATCTTTCGCTCTCCAATCCTTCCTTGGATCGAAGCGACCTAGCAGGGTGTTGAAGAGCTCAGCCGCGTTCGCAAACGAAGGCTGAATCGTCGCCATTGTGGATGTAGAAGTGGCCGACGAGCCTGCCCGCAGTGCCGATGGTAGGCCAGCCGTCTTGAATGTTCGGCCTGATAACGCTGCACCGAACCTTCATTTGGAATCGTTCAGCGCACTCGTTGGTGGTTGCTTCATCAATACGCCAGCCGTCTGTTGCGATGTGAGACAGCACTTCCGGAAGTCTTTGTGCAAGTTCGAATTCATAGTCAGTCAAAAGCGTTGCCTTTCAAATCGGTGGCGCGCCGCATTCTCACGGCACGGTTTCTTTTGTTGTGTCTGTCGCTGCCTGTGCTACTTAGTTCTTCATCGCTCCCCCACATTCCCCTTCCGAAATTTGCGCGCACGACTCCGTTACCGCCCGATTCGAGCGGTGCTGCGATTACGCACGCGGTATCATTCACGCATTGCCGCGCGTTTCGTCTATCCCTTAGCTAGGCTACGTTCTCGTTCCTCCCCCAAGCATAGGGCGACTCGCCCTACGCTATCCCCAAAAACACTTTCGCCTCTGGCGCCGGGATGGCGAACAGAGGCGAAGGCGTTAGCTCAATGCTGAGCAGTCGTTTCATTAAATCCCTTGTAGCAGAAAACCGGACGACTTTCTACGTGTCCGCAGAAATTCTCTCACGCGTTTACTTCAGTTCTTATAGCCGATTTCAGCACACTTTTGTAGGTGTATCGCGAAATCCTCTTTCGCGTTATCTGTCCTTCTTATAGCTGAAATCGGAACGTTTTTTCTAGGTGGCCCTAGAAATTCTGCCGTCAGCCGCGATACCAAATTGACGTTGAAGACATTGCGAAATTGTACTGCATTGTCCAACTATGCTTCTGCGCCGCAGCGCTTTGCGTGTTCGGAAAGGGCGAGCGGCCGTATGCTTTGGTCTAGCTGGCCGTTCATGGCGCGAGGGACGTAAGGTCGCAGCATGAAACCCGAACTCACCGACTGTAGCGACTGCGGAGCCCCGGTCTCCTTTTCGGCCTTGGCTTGCCCGACCTGCGGTTCGCGCGAGCCTGCAGGGCCATACGTTCAGAGCCGCGCTGAGCGGCGGCGGCATCGCGCCGAAGAGAAGAATGACCAGACGTTGCTGGCCATGGCAGTGCTGTGCTGTGGGATTGGGGTCTGCTACGGCAGTCTAATGGTTGGCCCTTGGGGTGCCGTTGGGTACGGCCTCATAGGCGCGATTATTGGCGTCCCAGGGTGGGTTCATCATCAATGTCAGTCGGAGGCTGTTCGGCTAAAGCCGTTCACCGCGCCCTTTTGACCGGCCGACCGGCGCGCTATCGGTCCAAATCCCAAAGCTGAAAATGCCGCTTTGTTCTTGTCGGCTACAGGGTTCAATCCCCTCAGCCGGCACCAGCACTCGATGCGCATCCCTCAGCTTGAAGTCTTCGGTATGCTGCCGTGTTGCAGATGCTCGACGTCCGTGCCGTCGATATCGATCCATGCATGCTTCGACCGCTCGAACACCGATTTGATCGGCGCCGGGAAATTCGGGTCCGCGATTGCACCGACGGCAACGCCGATCATCGTAGGGAGTTTGTCGGGCCTCCAAAACACCGTCGAGCCGCAATCGGAACAAAAATAACAGCGGACCTTGCCGCCGCTTTCGCCGACGCGAACATACTCCTTCGGCGCTCCTGAGATCTTGACCGCCTCGACCGGATAGAAAGCGCCGACGCCGAACGGCGCGCCGGTCCGCCGCTGGCATTCGAGACAGTGACAAGCCGCGACCAGGTTGGTCGGCCCCGGAAGCGACAGCGCAAGCGCGCCACAACTACATCTGGCGTCGATCATTGACTCCACTCCTTGCATCCATTGCCTCGATGTCTGTGCGTCAAGCCGCGGCGATGATGGCCGAGCGTGTCAGGCGCGCTCGGCTGTGCCTTCCGGCAACTCATCCAGCCGCCAGATTCCGAGGCTCTTGTCGCGCCAGCCGCCACCGCCCTCGTCGCAGCGCTCGTTGATCAATTCGCGCGGGGGCGGCCAGCGGAACGGCGGCTTCGTCATGTTGAGCGCCCGCCAGTCGCCGTCCTCGCAATCGCTGTTATCCTCCCATTCCGGAAACGTCGTGACCAGCAGGAATTGCGCACCGCTGGCACGAAAGCCGGCAATGGCGCGTGCGATGTTCCGGAAGCTCAGATGCACGAGGCAATCGCGGCACAGGACCACATCACAGCTCGGCAGCGAGTCACGCGTGATGTCGGCGACGAAAAAGCGGCCCCGCAATTCGCCTCGCGCCACGCGCGCACTGTTGGCCGCGATCAGCGATGGCACGATATCGATGCCCGTATAGTCGACGTCGAGGCGCATGTTGCCGATCCAGCCCGCATCGCCGCAAGGCGCATCGAGGAGTGAACGCGCGCCCAGCCGATGCAGCAGGCCGGGCAGCGCTTCGCGGATCGCGGCGGTGGCAAGATCTTCCGACCCGAGGCCCGAGACCGACGTCGCAGCTCCCCACAAATTGGTCCGCTCGATCCTCTCAAAACGCGCGGCGAGGTCGAGGCCTGCAAAATTCTCGCGGTCGGCAATGAACCGTTCATGGGCGAGCACGGCGGGACGATGGGAGATCATCGGATGGGACTCACGTCAAGATTCCGTCGCAAGCTTACTATGCGCGCGAGGCATTCGATCCAAAATTCCCGCGAGCGAAATCGCTCATGGTCACCCGACGAACCGCCCTGGCCAGCCTTGCCACCCTGCTGGTGCCCATCGCCGAACGCAGTGCTGCGAGCGAAGGTGCGCGGGACGGCGACTGACCACAGATTGGATCAGAGTTCAACATGAGGTAGCATGCGCATCGCATGTCCTCTTATACGAACCGCGAAAACGCCAAAATCATCGCCGGAGCCGTCGCGGCCATCGTCGCGACGCTCTTCCTGTTCGCGATCACGATGGCGCTCTTGCTGCAATAGGATCTGCGACCTGCCGGCGGCGCAAGGCCGCCGGACCGTGGACGTCGCGCGGGATCAGGCCGCGCGCACCGTCCGCAGGAATTTGCCGACTTCGTCCTTCAAGCGGGTGCTGTCAGTCGCCAGCATCTTCGCAGTCGCGAGCACTTGCGAGGAGGCCGAACCGGTCTCCGCCGCGCCGCGCTGACACAAAATGGCGCGCACAATCTTGCGGAGGAATACCCATTCGACCGGTCGCACGTCAGCTTCGTGAAAAGCTTTGCTCGCTCGTCGGGCAGCCGACTCTCATCGCCCCACGGAACCAACCGAGGGGCCCGTTTGTTTTCGTCTCATGCGGATCAGAGAAGACGATCGAAATATGGTGCTGCTAACGACGGTCGCGCTGTGCTGCGGAGTCGTGGCAGGCGGACTCGCGATACTCGCGCCGGTGTTTGGTCAGGCTCCTGAGAAGCAGGTCGCAGACAGCAGACCGATCGAGAACGCAAACCCGACATCCATCCGGGTGATCGGCGCCCCCTTCGTGCCGAATGTCAATCCGCGCCAGCGCTAGAGCATGATCCTGAAAAGTGTGAAGCGGTTTTCCGAGAAGATCATGCTCAAACAAAGAGCTAAAGCGCGACGACCATTAAAGCCAATCCCATCGCGCTTTAACGATCCGGCGAAACCTCGCGACCGTCATCTGGTTGGGTATGGGCGCGCACCAAATCCTCGACGAACGCCATCACCTCCGCCCGTTTCTCGGGCGGCAGTGACAGGAAGGCGCGGACAAGGCGCAAGCCCTGCACCTCGTCCGACAGGTCGGCCCTGGAATCCATCTGGACAATGTCGGGCGACCGGGAAAAATATGCAATCCCCTTGCATGCAACCTTCTTGATTCGGCGCCCCGGCTTTGGTGGAATAGCTTGAACAGGGTGGTGGATCATGAAGTGGATCAGGGAGCGCGACGCTCTGATCGCGCAGACGCTGGCCTTCGTGCAATCGGTTGCCGGCAAGAAGGACGATTTCCGTCAGCCGGATACCGCTACGGCTCCTCCGGTCCTGACCGCGGAGATCGTCTCCGTACGGGCCGTGACCGTGGCGCTCGAACAGGCGCAGTCCGAACCGCCGCCGCAGATCGCGCCGACGCCCCAGCCCTTGCCCTCATCCCCACCGCGAATGGCTGGCGACTTCCGCAGTGAGATGCAGACCCGCATCGCCAATTTCAGGAAGCATCAGGAGCGGTTCGAGCGCGAGCGTGAGGAATATTGTGCGGCGACACTGACCAAATTACGCGCCGCCATCCGGGATGCCGACGCGAGCCCGCCGGCTCGGAAGTAGGGCCGACCGCCCGCCTACAACCAGGACCACACCAGCCAGAGATTGGCTGCGCAGGCGCCGACCAGTGCCAGCGTCAGCGGCAGGAGCATGTGCCCACAGCAGGTTTTGAGGTCGGTCGTCATGGACGGAAACATCCGCTGATTCCGCCAAATGAGTCCCAAGGTTTCTTTTTGTGGGGATTCAGGACTCGTTAAGGACTCAGGACCGGCCATCCGGCTCCCTCAACCCGGCAACGATCACGGCCCCGTGATCAACCCGGAACCGCTCGGCCTGTGAAGCCGTTAACGCGCTTTCCGGGAGCGGGAAGCATGCCCTACGCCCTGTTCTGTAACGACAGCCAGATCAGCAAAGCCTATCCCGATGAAGCCGACGTCTGGAAGCTTGCGCAACGGAGCGGGCTGGTCGTGGACATCGGTACCGACGACGAGCGGCAAGGTCCGCGCCGGGTGCTCGACAATGATTACGAGATCCGATCCTGCCGTGCAGCCCAAGGCGAGGACCCCGCCCAGAACAAGGCGGACGCCGAGCGGGAATCCAGGATGGAGCTTCAGCTCAACTCGTGAGGTCCGGCCAATAGGGTTTCAGGGCAAGGCGCGCTTCAAGGCGTCGCGATCGCGAGCGAAGCCTGCTCACCGGCAAGCGCGACGCAGGCCTTGCGGCGGTGCAGCCCGCGGATAGCTCCGGTAACCTTCAGCACCTTGCCGGACGGGCAGGACGCGTCCTTCACGAAGGCAACCTCGTAAGGTGCCAACATCAAAGGCTCGGATTTGAGGATTGTTTGGGCAGAGCACGGGACCGCGGCGAAGAACGCGACAACCACCAGTGACGCCAAGATACGCATGTTCGTCATCCCACCAGCCCGGTAATCCCCTAATACGCGTACCGGAGCGCGAGTTCCGTAAGTCGCAATAATTATTTTTGCTTTACCCGATCCCCGTGACACGCATGAGAAACCGCGCGCCAGACTGTTTGCTTGCAAATGACGCGCCAGATGGTTCACGCAATGAAAACAGGGCGGGCAAAACGAAAGGCCGGCGGGAGCCGGCCTTTGTCAGATCGTGCTGGTGCTCGCCTTGGGCGGCTCAGTAGCGCGAGGCCGCCGGCCCACCCCAGCCGAAGCGATAGTTCACACCGACCTTGACGGTATGCTCATCGTCTCGGCCGCGGACGCCGACGACGTCGGCCGGGCCGGAGGTGATCGTGGTGCTGCCGAAATTATAGTACTGGTATTCGGCCTTGGCCGACCAGTTCGGCGCGAACATGTATTCGAGGCCGGCGCCGACGGTGTAGCCGTCCTTGCTGTTGCCGCTGGCGGTGAAGGTCTGCGGCACGCCGGCGACGTTGACGCCGAGGCCGCCATTGCGCCAGGCGTAACCGCCCTTGGCGTAAAGCAGCGCCGGGCCCCAAGTGTAGCCGAGGCGGCCGGTCACCGACCCGATCTGGTCCGTGTTCGATGTCACCTGCGTCCCCAGCGGGAACGTGACCCCGTTGTTGTTGGTCGGCAGCCAGGAATACTGGGCCTCGATACCCACGACCCAATTGGGCGCGAACTGGTAGTCGAAGCCGCCCTGCACGCCACCCATGAAACGGGCGTTGCTGGACTGGAAGGTCGTGTCGCCTGCGAAGGCGCCGCCGACATGGCCGCCGATGTAGAAGCCGGTCCAGTTGTAGATCACCTGCGGCGGCGTATAGGCCGGCGCTTTCGTGTAGGTGCGCGCCTGCATGTCGGCCGCGGCCGCCGGTGCGGCCAACGCCAGCAGAGCTGCTGCGCCCAGCAAAATCGTCTTCATGATCATCCCCGTTCTTTCAAATTCGACACTCTGGAAACAACGTGGCGCGAATTAGGTTGCTTCGCGGCGATGCCGGAACGTTGATCGTTCGTTACTGTGACGGGGCGGCAACATCGCGATTTTGTTCCGTCACGGACGCTTGCGCCGACAGATTCTGTCGCCCGCGCATGTTCCGCCGTAACGATTTGTCGCAAGGCAAAACCGCCTCGTTCAAACCTCGCCAAAAAGTGATCCAGCGGCTCCGGCAGCTTTTGTCCTAGCAGTCCGCGATGAAGACGGACTTTGCGCTACCGCGTCATCTTTTCCAGTTCTGGAAAGGGCGCATAAACCGCACCGGCGCAGAGCTCGCTCGCGCGATCGACGACACGGTCCGCCCGGCCATTGACGTAGACGACGGCGCGCTCACGCATGGCCTTGTAGCTGCCATCGGTCTCCCGCGGCGTGAAGTGCAGGCAGCTGATGTAGAATTGCCGTCCGCCGATCTCACGCAGCACCGGATCCGCCATGCTGGCGTCGCGCACTCCGACAGGATTGTTGAGATAGGCGTGAATCAGAGCGAGCGCGTCACCGCGAAAATTGTCGGGAAACGGCTGCGGGCCGCCGGCCTGGGCCCCTTCCATCAGGGACGGACGGTCACCCTCGCTGCCGAAACAGGCCGCGAGCGCCAGGGGCAGCACCAGGATCAACGTCAGCCTCGCCGCACGTTTCGCCAATCGGCTCACAATTCACGCTCGTCGCTCAATCGACCTGGAGCGTGCCAGCCCCAAGGGTGCAATGATGCATGTCTAGAGATGTTTTGCCCGACGAGTCAAACGGATTCGCAAAATCCGCAGGTTGGTGTCATCTGCCGTCGTCTACTGTGCATGGGGTTGTTTTCGAGATTCGCAAAACGGCGCACCGGCCCGCCGCCAGGCCTCGCGCTTGCGCGCGGGCGTGACGAGCGAGCCGGGCCTGAACTCCACACGCGGCGGCAGGGCAATCCAGGGATGCCGCCGCGCGGGATCAGTCGTTAGCTGCGCTTCTCGGCGGTCACCGGCTTGGTGAGGCCCGACTGCGTCTTCAGCGACTCCTTGGCCGACAGATGCTTGTGGTGATGACGATGCGTCCGCACGGTCTTGTGCTCGTCCGGCGTGACTGCTGCATTGGCGTTCATCGCCTTGGTCTTGGTATCGACCTTGGCAGGCGACTTGATGTCGGCGGTCTTGGCATCAGCCTTGACGCCGGCGTCGGGCCTGGCAGCGGTGGTCGAGACCTTGCTCTGGGTCTGATCCGCCTTGATCACCGGGGCGGTCGTGGTGGTCTTGGCCGCATCCTTGGCGAAGGCCGGGGCGGCGATGACGGAAGCTGCGAGCAAGGCTGCGGAAATGGTCTTCAACATCGTTGTCTCCTCTTGGAAGGATCTTGAGGCGGCGCCCTCTCGCCAACTCTTCGATCATGGGGGAGAGCCTAGATGCCCCGCGCTGAACCCGTTCTGAAGCGCGTGGCAGGCTTCTGTTCATCTGGATGACAAGTTTGTTATCTTCGCCTTGGGAAGGCCGAGGGCCGGAGACGGCCGGGAATGTTTTTGGAGGCCGGGTGTTCCGGTCTTTGGGCAATCGTGTAGGATCGCCACGTTCCATTCGGGAGAACTTAGATGCGCAGACTGTCAACGCTTCTTGTGCCGGGACTTGTCGCCATGACCTTGGCGGCCGGACCGGCTCTGACCAGCGCCTATGCCGCCGGCAGTGACGAGCCCTCCTCGCCGCCAAAGTCCGATACCTCGACCAAGAAGGGCAAGAAGAAGAGCTCTTCCGTCAGCGATCCGAAATTCCTCGCGGCCTACCGGACCGCGTACACCACGATCTACGACAAGCACGACTATTCGGACGCGATCGGCCAGCTGAAGCAGCTCAAGCGTGACGACGTCGCCGACGTCGCCAATCTGATCGGCTACTCCTATCGCAAGCTCGGCGACTACCAATCGTCGAAGGCCTACTACGAGATCGCGTTGAAGGACGATCCCAACCACGTCCGCACCTGGCAGTATTACGGCCTCTGGCAGCTCGAGCAGGGCAACCGCGAACAGGCACAGTATCACCTGAACAAGATCGCCTCCCTCGCCGGCACCGACAGCTCCGAGTATCGCTCGCTGGCTGCCGCACTCGACAAGCCGACCGGCGCGACGCTCGTCTACTGAGATATCGCATCTTCTGATGACGCGAACGGGCACGACCTTTGCGGGTTGTGCCCGTTCTGCTTTCTCGGCTAGCTTTCGCACACCCATCCCCCTCGCAAATTGGTAACGCAATGGACACGTGGCTGCGATCCGCGATCGACTACATCGGCTCCTGGATCGAATTCCAGCAGACGACCTTCCAGCAGCCGGGCGTCTTGCTCGCCTTCGTCCATCGCGGCGAGGTCGTCGCCGAACATGCATTTGGGCTTGCCAATCTCGACACCGGCGAGAAGCTCACACCGCGCCATCGCTTCCGCATCGCCTCGCACTCCAAGAGCTTCACGTCGGCCGGCATCATGAAGCTGCGCGAGCAGCGCAGGCTCCGGCTCGACGATCCCGTCGGGCAGTACGTCAGCGGCCTTAATCCGCGCGTCGCCGAGACGACGATTGCACAGGTGCTTTCGCACAGCGCCGGGCTGACGCGCGACGGCGTCGATTCCGGCCAGTTCATCGACAGCCGACCCTACCTCAATGCGAATGAGCTGCTCGCCGAGCTGAAGCAGCCGACCGCGATCGAACCAGGCACGCGTTTCAAATATTCAAACCACGGCTTTGCCATGATGGGCCTCGTCATCGAAGCGGTGACAAAGGAGCCCTACTCCGCCTGGATCAAGCGCGAGATCATCGAACCCGCGGGTCTGCGCGAGACCGAGCCGAACGCGCCGCTTCCCAGGGGCGCGCAATTCGCGCGCGGCCATACGCGCAAGCTGCCGCTCGGCGAGCGTTGCGTGATCCCAGGCGACAATCCCGCCCATGCGATGGCATCCGCCGCAGGCTTCGTTGCCACCGCGGCGGACACCGCGCGATTCTTTGCCCAGCTTGCCCCCAATGCGAAGAAGAGCGTTCTGTCGGTCGCGAGCCGCCGCGAGATGACGCGGCATCATTGGCGCGTCCCGCAAAGCTTCGAGGCCTATTACGGCCTCGGCGTCAACGCCGGCAAGACCGACGGCTGGGACTGGTTCGGCCACGGCGGTGGCTTCCAAGGCTATATCTCGCGGACCTGCTCAATTCCCGGATGCGAGCTCGCGATCAGCATCCTCAGCAACTCCATCGACGGCGCCGCACCGTTCTGGATGGACGGCGCGATGCAGATCCTGCGCGTTTTCAAGAGCCGCGGCGCACCCGATCGACGCGTGCGCGACTGGACCGGCCGTTGGTGGACGATCTGGGGCGCGACAGACTTCGTGCCCGCCGGCAACCGCGTGCTGATCGCCAACCCGCAGTTCAACAATCCCTTCATGGACGCTGGCGAGATCGAAGTCACCGGCCGCGATACCGGCAAGCTCGTGTGGGCGGCCGGCTATTCCAGCCACGGTGAGCCGGTGCGCCGCGTCCGCGACAAGCGCGGCAAGGTCAGCGACATCTGGATCGCCGGCGCCAACGTCAAGCCAGCGGCGGTCGTTGCACCGGAGATCGCGCGGCGCTATCCGCCGCGAAAGCGCAGGCCTACTCCCGAATAAGCGCCTCGACCTCACTCCGCAGCGCCTGCCGCGAGCCATCACGCGAATAGAACATGTGGCCGCCCGGATAGACGACGAACTTTACCCGCGACGTCGCAAACGCCGGCAGCTGGTCGAGCGCCCGCTGCGTGCCGAAATAGGGCGTCGCGAGATCAAACAGACCGTGCGCGACCAGTACGTTCAGCTTCGCATCCGTGGCGAGTATCTGGCGCAGCTCCGAGATCGATTGCGGCGGGTTGATGCCGCCACCAAAGTCCCAATTGTGCTCGACGGCGCCGTTGAGGACTTCATAAGAGCCGTCCGGCCGCCAGTTGAGCTTTCGCGTGAGCACATCGACCGCCGCGCTCGTCAGCGGCGCCTGAAGCGCATCGCCGGAGGGGTCGCCAAAGCGCGAGTTGCTCGAATCCGGATAGGGATCGAGACCACGCACCGAGCCGTCGTAGCGTCCGGTCACCATGCCGTTCTTGCGATCGAGTTCGCGACGGAATTCGCCGACATCGAAGCGGCCGGCGAGCCTGCGGCTTACTGCCTGGTCGATGCCGGTGAGTTCGGCAACCTTGTCGGCGAGGCGATTGGTGGCTTCCTTGTCCGCCTCGCCCTTGACGAGATCAGCCAGAAATTCGCCGCGTGCGTAGGCCTCCACGTCGGCGAGATCAGCGCGCTTGACCGGTCCCTTGGCTTCGCGCGCCACCGCCACGTAGCTCGGCAGGCTCGCGACATATTGCAGGAGGCTCGTGCCGGTGAACTCGCGGAAATCCAGGAGTGGTGACACAAGGATCAAGCCTCTGACGCCCACGCCGTGCTGAATTTGCAACTGGCGCACGACCTTCGGCCCACGAATACCGCCATAGCTCTCGCCCGCGACATATTTCGGCGAGGTCAGCCGGTTGTGCTTTTCGAGCCAGCGGCGAATGACGAGCGCGATCGAGTTGACATCCCCGTCGACCGAGTAGAACCGCTTGCGCGCATCCTCATCATTCGCGATGACACGGCTGTAGCCGGTACCGACAGGATCGATGAAGACGAGATCAGTAAAGTCGAGCCAGGTCTCCGCGTTCGGCTTCAGCTCGGGCGAGGCCGACGGCGACAGCCCCTCGCCATCAAGCGGCAGCCGCCATGGCCCGACCGCGCCGAACTGAAGCCACGCCGAGGATGCGCCGGGCCCGCCGTTGAAGAGGAATGTCACCGGCCGCGTGGCGCGGTCGGCGCCGTCGAGCTCGTAGGACGTGGTGGCGATGTCGGCGAGCGGCTCGCGCTTCTCATTGAACACCCGGATCGAGCCGGCGGTCGCGGCGAAGTTGAGCGTTCGGCCTGGCAGATCGAGGGTCTGTTTGGTGGTCGAGTCGTCAGGAAGGCGACGATCGGAAGCCGCTGGCGAAGCCTGCCCCGCATTTTGTGCATTGCCGCCGCGACCGGCCTTCTGTCCGGCGGGCGTTGCCGCCTCGTTGCGAGGCTGAGGCGGATCGTCCGCCCGTGCCGCGCCCACGAGCGCGAAAGCAACGACCGCAAGCACCAGCCCCGCACGGCGATGCATCGGCAAGCTCATCAACATGATTGTTCTCCCTGCCCCGCTCGCGGCTTCCCAATCTCAGAAGTAGCCGCCAATTGCGACGGTTTGGGGGATCGGAGCCCCTGGATTCGCGTTCCAGGGCCGATGAACCCGGCTTTTACCCTCAAACGAGACGCCTGGCCGGCCCCGCGTTTGCCTTGCTGGCCGGTCATCCTCGACAATACAGGCCAAGGTCGTATAGACGACCTCGGCGGACCTTTCTCGAGCCAGCGGCACCTACCTGGAAGCCATGACCAAGCCATCGCGATACGAACGGATCGCCTTCGTCGCCAGCCCAAGCAGCGAGGCAGAGGCCGCCTTCCACCAGCTTACGGCGCAATACGGCAATTGCGATCCTCACGAGGCCGACGTCGTGGTCGCGCTTGGCGGCGATGGGCTGATGCTTCAGACGCTGCACCACCACATGCGCTCGGGCAAGCCGATCTACGGCATGCATCGCGGCACGGTCGGCTTCCTGATGAACGAGTACTCGACGCACGATCTGCGCGCGCGGCTCGAGGCGGCGCATGAATCCGAGATCAATCCGCTGCTGATGCGCGCGACCGACGTCAGCGACCGCGTCCACCTGCACCACGCCATCAACGAGGTCTACCTGTTCCGGCAGACCTCCCAGGCGGCACGCCTGCGGATCCTGATTGACGAGCGCGAGCGCATGCCCGAGCTGATCGCAGACGGCATCATCGTTGCGACGCCGGCGGGCTCGACGGCCTACAACCTGTCGGCCCAAGGTCCGATCCTGCCGATCAACGCGGCGCTGCTGGCACTGACGCCGATCAGCGCCTTCCGGCCGCGGCGCTGGCGCGGCGCCCTGCTCCCCAACACCGCCTATGTCGTGATCGAGGTGCTGGAAGACGACAAGCGCCCAGTCGCGGCGGTCGCCGACCACGAGGAGGTGCGCAGGGTCCGGCGCGTCGAGATCCTGTCCGACAAGACCATCTCGATGCGCATGCTGTTCGACCCCGGCCACAGCCTGGAGGAGCGAATTCTGCGGGAGCAGTTCGGCAATTGAGCCCCTGCCGGGGCGCCAGGCGGCAACGCTTCATTAACTCCCGGCGCGATATGGTTAACGAAGGTTGACCGCTTTGGCCCGGGCGTCATGTTCCGCATCGATTTCAACAAACTGCGCTTCCTCGTCTGCGACGACAATCCGCACATGCGCCGCATCCTGCGGACGCTGCTGCATTCGTTTGGCGCACGCGAGGTCTATGAGGCCGAGGACGGCGCCACTGCGCTCGAAATGTACAGCCACTACGTGCCCGACATCGTCATTACCGACTGGGCGATGCCGATCTTCGACGGGCTCGAGCTCGCGCAGATGATCCGGCAGCCGGATTCCAAGGGCAATCCCTATGCACCGATCATCATGCTGACTGGGCATTCCGAAAAGCGTCGCGTCACCGTCGCGCGCGATGCCGGCGTCACCGAATTCCTCGCCAAGCCGATCTCGGCCAAGGGCCTCTACCAGCGCATCCTCAACGTGGTCGCCAGCCCCCGGCCCTTCATCAAGACCAAGACCTATTTCGGCCCCGACCGGCGCCGCAACACCAATTCCGCCTATATGGGTCCGGAGCGCCGCGTCGGCGAAAAGCACGAGGTGCTTCAGCAGCCCTCACTGCTCGACAAGGCTCGCTCCACCATCTAGCGCAACGTCATCAGGCAAGGCAGGCATCATGGCGAAGAACAGCGCAAAGGACATCGAGGTCAAGGCCTTCGCCACGCATCACGTGATCACGCAGCCCAATCCGCTGCGCAAGGTATTGCGCCGGGTCGAGGAAAAGGACCTGGACGATCCGATCGGCCGCGCGGAGCAGGCGCTGGCCGGTCTATCCGGTGAGTTCAAGAGCTGGATGACAACCGAGGTCAACCGGCTCTCGACCGCCTACGTCGCCATCCGTAACGATGGCTTCACCAAGGAACGGCGCGACGAGCTGTTCCACGCGGCGCACGACATCAAGGGCGACGCTGCGACGTTCGGTTTTCCGGCCGCGGCGGGCGTTGCCGAGAGCCTGTGCCGCATCATCGAGCATGCCCCGGATCTCGAGAAGGTGCCGGCCGAGCTGTTCACGCACCATATCAATGCCATCCTCGCCATCGTGCACGAGAACACCAAGCTCGACAGCATCAGCGTCTCCGCCGAGCTCAGCCGCCGTCTGCGCAAGGTCGCCGACGACTATCTCGCCGACGTCAATCGCGACCGCCCCGAGCATCTCGAGGTGATCCTGGCGCCGAGTATCGTGCCGGCGGAGTAGCACTCTCTCGTCATTGCGAGCGCAGCGAAGCAATCCAGAAATCCCTCCGTGGGGACAGTCTGGATCGCTTCGCTGCGCTCGCAATGACGGATCTCGAGGACTGACTGACCTGACTACGCCGCAATCAGGTCGTCATAGATCGGATCAATCGTGTCCTCCGCGACCAGCTCGTCGCAGAACAACCGCGCCTCCTCGCGCGCCGACTCCGTGGCGAAGCGGCGGAGCAGGACCATCAGCGGCTCGGTGGCACCGCGATCGCTCTCACAATGGGTGAGCACGCGCTCGACCATGCGACGGCGCAAGCGCGCCGCGGTATCGTCGGTATCGACATAGCCCTGCTCGTGGCAGGCATCGAGCGCAACCTGGAACGCGGCGAAGGTCGCCTCGGGCAATCCGGCGCGGCGGAGCAGCGCATGCAGGCTGTTGCCGCCGCGATCGTGCAGCAGAGCCGAGACGCGCGCCAGCGGCAGATCGGCGAGCTCGGCCAGCGCCGCATCAAACAGGTCGAGATTGCTCGACAGCAGCGCGCGCAGGATCAGGCCCGCGGTGAGCTGGCCGGTGACGCGCAGATGCTTCACCAGGCCCTGCATGTCGTCGCCGCGCGAGCGCGCCGCGATGTTGATGGTGGAGCGGTCGCGCGCCTCGATCGTCACGCGCTCGGCGCGGTCGGGGCTCAGCCAGTTGCGCGCGACGACGAACTGGGCCAGCGTCTCGGAGAGTTTTGCCACCAGCGCGGCGCGCGTTGCGGCTGGAATATCGTCCAGCACCAGCATCGCCTCGCGGATCGCGGCGAGATGGCCGTGACGTTCGACGATGCGCGTCCAGGAGAACGGGGCGAGCTCGGCATGGGGATTTTCGATCAGCTCGAGGGCCGCAGCCGCGCAGCCGACCTCGGCGATAGCAGCGCAGACCGAGACCGGCAGCGCGATGCGGCGCGCGACCGCGCATTGCACCTCGTCATTGCCGGTCGCGACGATGTCGACGAGATCCGCATCGATCAGCAGCGGCGAATGTTCGAGCACGGGCAACGCCACGGTCGGCTGGTCCGCCGACAGCGCCCGCACGATCGACGCCGGCGCATCCGTGCTGCGTGCGAACGCCTCGGCCATCGCCTGCCGCACCAGCGGCGAGGGATCGTCGAGCAGCATCAGGAGCGCGCCTTCAGCGGCGACGCGGTCGTCATGAGAAAGGTCTGAGATCAGCCAGGCCCGGGCCAAGGCCCGCGTTGCCTCCGCCCGCTCACCGGCGGGCGCGGTCCTGATCCAATTGATGAACTGCCGAACAATCATGCTGCTTCCGGCTTACGCAACGAAAAAACGGGCAGTGACTGGATGTCACCTGCAACACAAAATAAACCACGACGCTTAACAAAGCGTTCACCATAACTGGCTGGTTTTATTGATGATTTGTTAAGGGCTGGGATGAGCCCGACGGCGCGGCCGCGTGCTAGCTCGAGTATGTGCCGCTGCGATCGCTGAAGAGATCGAGCGGCTGCGGCGGGCGCACGTCGGGCGTCGCCGAGGCGACTGACGTGAGCGAGGCGTTGTTACCCCACAATTTTTGCACCGTCGTCGAGACCGGCTGTGTCGCATCGCCAGGCTGATAGATCGAGCGGAAAGCTGGCGCGACCGGCGTGTTGTCGGCGACCGTGGCTGACGATGTTGCGCTCACCGGTGTCACGCCACGTGTCTCCGGAAAGGTCTGGAGATACGCGGCGCTGTTGACCGTCGGCTGCACGCCGTTGGCGGCGGCGACCTGCGTGGTCGATGGCGTGTCGCCATACATCGCCATCGCAGTGCGCGTCGATTTCGCGTTCGACGCGCTGGCGTAACGCGCGTTCAGCACCGAATAGACTTCAGAGACGCTGCGGGCGCGACCATCCTTGGCGTAGAAGATCGAACGGTTGGCGGATGCGGCATTCGGAAACAGCCGCGCACCGACGGCTTGGGGATTGTCCTCGGCATTGGCGATCAGCTTCGCCGCGCCGCCGACACCCATGAAATGCGCCATGTAGAGCTCGCTGTCGGACGGCCTGCGGCCGAGCAGACCAGTGAGCTTGAAGCTGTTGGACTGCGTCAGCGCCGCCGCCATGCTGGATGCAGCCTGCGGATCGTCGCGCAACTTCATGATCGAGCGCTTCATGAAGGGATCGTCGACGGTGTAGCTGCCCGACGAAGTCTTGGTAATGGCGTCGGCATAGTTGCCATAGCCGAGCTGAGGACCCGCCTCTTTCACCGTACCGAGCCAAGTCTGGTCGATGAACTGATAGAGGCCGTGGGCAGACGACGTGGTGGCGCCAGCCGATGGATCGAAATCCGATTCCATCTTGGCGGTCGTCAGCAGGTATTCGAAGCTGACGCCGGTCTGGTTCGAGCCCTGCTTGATCGCGCCAGCGACGCGCTTCAAGCCATCGGTCGCGGCCGTCTGCGTGGCACTGGAATTGTCGACCGACATGATGGGGTGCCCGGCCCGCGTGGCGTTGAGCGGCGCCGGCAATTCGGACGCCTGATCGTCCCACCCTGGACAGTTATGGTTAATGCGCGGTTAATTCCGGGACTACCGTCATTCCGGGGGCATCGCACCGCGATGAACCCGGAATCTTGAGATTCCTGGTTCACACCTTCGGTGCGCCCCGGAATGACGGCGGCTATTTCTTGTAGACCGCGTTCGGATCGAACAGCCTGTCCGCATCGACGAACACCAGCTTTGCGCCCCGGCCCTCGGCCTCGACCTTGCGGTAGAAGCAGGACCGGCGGCCCGTGTGACAGGCCGCACCGATCTGCTCGACGCGAATCCAAACCGCATCCTGGTCGCAATCGGTGCGAATCTCGACCACGCGCTGGGTCTGACCCGAGGTCTCACCTTTTCGCCACAAGGCATTGCGCGAACGGCTGAAGTACCAGGCTTCGCCAGTGGCAATGGTCTTGCGCAACGCCTCATCGTTCATGTGCGCGACCATGAGCACGTCACCGGTGGCGACATCTGTCGCCACGCAAGTCACGAGGCCGTTCGCATCGAATTTGGGGAGGAAGGCCAGGCCTTCCTCGATCTCATGGGAGTGAGCGGACACGACGGATCTCGCCAGTTAATCGCGAGGTCAGCGCGTCAGGCCTCGCACCATGGACAGGAATCGGGCCTGCTCCGCCGGATTATCGCGGAACATGCCGGTGTAGCGGCTGGTGAAGGTCGAGGCGCCATGCTTGGCGACGCCACGCACCGACATGCAGGTGTGCTCGGCCTCGATCAGGACGGCAACGCCGCGCGGCTTCAGAATCTCGTCGATCGCGGCAGCGATCTGCGCCGTCAAATGCTCCTGGGTCTGGAGGCGGCGGGCGAAGATGTCGGTCAGGCGGGCAAGCTTGGACAGTCCGACGACGCGCTCCACCGGCGTATAGGCAATGTGCGCCTTGCCGTAGAACGGCATCATGTGATGCTCGCACTGCGAGGTGAACTCAATGTCCCGCACCAGCACGAAATCGTCATAGCCGGCGGTCTCGCCGAAGGTCCGGTCGAGCACCTCGGCCGGGCACTGGTGATAGCCCTGATAGAGCTCGTCGAAGGCCTCGACCACGCGGCGCGGCGTGTCGAGCAGGCCCTCGCGGTCGGTATTCTCGCCGATATAGGCGAGCAGCGTCTTCACAGCCGCTTCCGCCTCGGCGCGCGCGGGGCGCGGCTGGTCGGCGCGGACGGCGGCAGCGAGGAATTCGGCAGGATCAAGCTCGGCCGGACGGCTCTCGGGCTGCCGGTCGGAAGGCTTATTCGGGCGGATGGATTTGATCGTTGCGTCCATGTCTACTCCGTTCGACGGCCTTGCAGCCGGAGTGTCACCGGCAGACGGGGCGGACAAGCCGCCGGACGCCTGAAGAGAACAGTTTTGACGAAAAAGGCCACTTGCCGACAACGCCGGCCGCGCAAATCTGGATCACCGCCGACGCACCGCCGGACTGTTTTTCCGTCAGTTCCGCCCCTATATAGGACCCTGGACCGCGCCCGCCAAGGCCGATCCGGCAGGTAAGTGTTGGGCTCCATCACATGCTGAACGACATCTATAACAAGCGGATCATTGAGCTGGCCGGGAATATTCCGCGCCTTGGACGGTTGCCGGACCCCGATGCCACCGCCACCGCCCATTCCAAACTGTGCGGCTCGACCGTGAAGATCGACCTCAAGATGGAGGGCGACACCGTCACCGACTTCGCGCATGACGTGAAGGCGTGCGCGCTGGGACAGGCCTCTTCATCCATCATGGCAAGTCACGTGGTCGGCTCGACTGCGAGCGAACTCCGTGAGTTACGCGAAACTGTTCGCAAGATGCTCAAGGAGAACGGCGCTCCTCCCGAAGGCAAATGGGAAGAGATTAAATTCCTCGAGCCGGTCCGCGACTACAAGGCGCGTCACGCCTCCACGCTCCTCACCTTCGATGCCGTGGTCGATGCGATCGGTCAGATCGAGGCCAAGGCGAAGCAGCCGGCCACTGTACAAGCCTGAGGCTGAGGATCTTACTTCTGCGGCGGCGCGGCCGGCGTCGCTACGCCCCCGGTCGGGACCAGCGCTTCCGCTGTCTTGGTCGACTTGGCAGGCTGCGGCTCCGGTTCCTCGCCGAACCTTGCCTGCGTCTTTGGCGCAAGCTCCGCCATTGCAGGCGCAGTGACGTCCACATGTGGCAGCACGTCGGACACCAGGTCAGTCGTCACGAGATTGGTCAGCTTCAGCTCAGAGGCATCGAGCTCATGCAGATCTTCCCACGGCGGCACGTTCAGCGAGAGCGACAGCAGGTCCCCCGCCCCGCCCATGTCGAAGGTGTATTTGGCGAGCCGGCCGATGTCGCGTTCCACGATCATCAAATCCTGCGCGCTGTAGCTTGCCGCCTTGGCATCGTCGGCGCGATCGCCCATCCAGATCTGATGGACGCGAACATGGGCCGCATCAGGCACATACCGCTTCTTGCCCGCCAGCAGCAGGAACACGCACATGGATTCACAATAAGCCTCCGAAGCGACCCTCGGACGGGCGCCCTTCTCGCCGCGATTCTGCTGCGTGACGCCGACGGTGGTCAGGAGACCGAGATTGCGGAAACGCCGGCCAAGCGTGATCGCGTCGTTGACCGAACCGCCGCTGGAGTCGAGCACCACTGTGGCGCCCCCGAGCTGCCGGCCGCGGGCGAAGTCGTCAAAGTCCTTTGGTGTGTCTGCAGTGATAATACCGACCGCGCTGACCCAGCCGCGGCAATTGGGCTCGCAGGCAACCCAGCCAAACTTCATCGGCAGCTTGCGCTCTTCGAGCGAGGCGCCAGCGCTGGCCGGCGAGCCAAAGGTCGCGATGGCCCCCGCCAACACGATGCCGCAAGCGGCGGTTCCCACCAGCAACCAACCACGAAGGTTGAGCGACTTCAGAACTCTCAAACTGGTTCCTTCCCCAAGCCCCAAAAGCAATCAGGCAAGCCCCGTTCCAACGTTCCATTGAGTCTACACATGGACGTCACAAAAATGGTATCCGGGGGAATACAGATCGTCCATAGGTACTTGCTGCACTGCTCCCTGAAAGCAGGCAAAATATGGCGCGCATACAACAGCTTCCTGTTCCCTGCGCTGGAACCGTGCATTAACGCGCACAGGATGTCGGCACATCGCACATGAAGCACTCAGCCTGCGAGCATTGTTCCGTACCCGCTGCCCAAGTACTGCGGCTGCCGCGCAGATTCGGTCGCGCGCTGATTTGGCTCTACCGGCATACACTGTCGCCGCTGGTCGGCTACAACTGCCGACATCTGCCGACCTGCTCCGTGTACGGCGACGAAGCCATCGAGCGCTTCGGACTCTGGGCCGGTGGCTGGATGACAGTCGCCCGGCTGTTGCGCTGCAATCCCTTCGGTACGTCAGGCATCGACAACGTGCCTCTCACTGCGCCGCAAAGCGCGCGCTGGTATTTACCATGGCGCTACGGCCGTTGGCGCGGCGTCAACGCTTCGTAGGTATGCTGCGGTGCTTTACGCATTGCTGCCCTGAGTGGAACCGGAACTTTCACCTCGCGTTGTTGTGTTGCTCCCACGGGAGGAAACAACAATGCGCTGGAAAATCAGCCATCATTTCCATTTCGGGCCTGGTTTACATCTTGGCTTCAATCCCAGGGATCACGATCCACGTACCGTCGACGTGATCGCCATGGTCGCTTTGCTCGTGCTGGTCGTCGGCTCCGGCTGGTATCTGGCAACGAGCCTTGCAACGCCGCCAAGCACGACAGCATTCATCGTGCCGAGTCAGAGCGTGCACTGGTAGCTAGCGGAACCAGAAGAATCGTCCCGATGGCGGCGGGATTGGCTCGGGGGGACGCGGCCGCTTCGGACGCGGCGGCTTCGGCGGCGGCTCGGCGGACGAGGACGCCTCCGCGGCAGGCAGCGCATCGCTCCCCGCGACCTTCACCGACAGCAGCAAATTCGACTCGTTCATGCGCCAGCGATAGCCGACGCCGAAATCGATGGGCTGGGCGCGCGAGAACAATTCGGCGTAACGCTCCTGATAGCGGCCGGGGAATTCGTTGATCGGACCGAGATAGCGGCCGAACGGGAAGAAGCGCCATTGCCGCGGATTGTAACTGGCGAGAGGAATGCCGGAATCATCCTGGATGATGGTCGCGCTGTTGGCGAGCAGCCAGTCACGCGCGACAGTGAAATTGCCGGAGTGCAGCAGATAGGACGCGCTCTTGATAAGGCTGTTGCCCGGGCCGAGCGTCTCGCAGAATTTCAGGAAGCCTGCGGCGCGAGCACCAGGATTGGAGAGATCCGTCGAGAAATAATACAGCGTGCGTGCCTCACTGTCCGCCCCCGCGAAGGTGATGCGGACGCCGCGCGTGGCGTTCGGCCCAGGATTGTCATTGCCTGTGTGCACCCCGCCTTTGTCGTCGAGCGCGACCATCTCGACGTTGCGGATGGTTTTGCCGGAGCGCGCCAGGAAGACGTAGAGGATCGGCAAGGTGCCGTTGACCTGATTGGTGTGCAGGTCGACTTTCATCTGCTTAGTGATGAAGAAGGAAAAGCTCAGGATCGAACCGAGCGAGCGCTCGACATTGTACAGCGCGGCATCGACGGAGCCTCGCGACAGCCTGGTCAAATCAGGCACCGCGCCGACCGGCTCGAGCGCGCCGAGCACATAGGTGCTGGCCTTGGAATAGAAGGCGTTGGCGTAGAGGAAATCCGGGCCACTGAACAAATAGAACATCGTCGGCCGCGGCGCGGCGAGATTGACGTCGGACCAGCTCCGGATTTTCGATAACTGCCGCTGCTCGAGCTGGGCGAAGGCGCCGTCGAAGAATTTTGCGTGATGCTGCCAGGACGGGTCCTTGGTCAACGCCGTCAGCGGCGAATCCGCCGAAGGCTGCATGCCCGCGAGGAAGCGCGCGGTGTCGTCGAAAGTCACCTCGGCCGCACGCGTGGACGAGATGGCCGCAGCCATAAGGGCAAGGGCGACGGCCGCAAGTCTCATGGGTCGAAACATGTCTATTCGCGATTGTGTGACGTAGCAGCGGCGACCGGCCGCCTGCGGAAAACAGCATAAATCAACAAGCCCGCGAGCATGACGAGCATGCCCGACAGCGACTGCACGGGCCGCTCGGTCAAGAGGTAGTACATCATGAACGCGGTCACGAGCAGGAAAACGAGCGGCGTGAACGGGTATCCCCAGGCGCGGTAGGGCCGCGGCAAATCAGGGGCGGTGATGCGCAGCTTGATGACGCCGGCCACCGTGAAGAACGAGCAGAATAGAAGTGCAAACTGGATGAAGTCGAGCACCGCCTCGAAGCTGCGCGTGAACAGCAGCAGGTTGGCGACCGCGAGCTGAAACAAGATGGCGTAGGCCGGCGCACCTCTCACCGATCGCTTCGAGAACACGCGCAGCGCCGGAATGTCCTCCCCCATCGTCATCATCACGCGCGGGCCGATCCACATCATCGCACTGATCGAGGAGATCAAGCCGACGCAGATCATCGCGCCGACGATCCGGCCGCCCAGCGCGCCGAAGATGGCGCTGCCGGCGACGCTTGCGACATCGAGCTGGCCGGCCAGCGCGCTGATTGGTGTCGCGTAGAGGAACACGGCGTTGAGCGCGACATACAGCACCAGAACGATCAGCGTGCCGGCAAGCAGCGCGCGCGGCAGACTCTGCTGCGGCGTGTTCATCTCGCCGATGATGTAGGTCGCGGCATTCCAGCCGGAGAACGAGTACATCACGAAGACGAGCCCGATCGCGAAAGGCGCGCTCCCGATATGGGCGAGATCGCCCGCGTGCGGTGCAAAGGAGATCGGCTGCGGAGTCCCGACGACGAAGCCGGCTATCAGGAAAGCGACAATCAGCACGACCTTGAGGATGGTCGAGATCAACTGAAAGGTCGACGAATGCCTCACGCCGGTCAATTGCACGATCGAGACCAGCCAGACCACGCCGATGGCAAGCGGGATCGGCGGTAAGTCGGGTATCACCGACTTGGCGTATTCGCCGAAGGCCATGGCCGCAAGCGCCACCGGCGCCGCAAAGCCGACCGTCGCCGAAACCCAGCCGGCGAGAAAACCGAAGGCCGGGTGATAGGCGCGACCGAGGAAATTGTACTCGCCGCTCGAGCGCGGAAACATCGCGCCGAGCTCGCTGTAGGAGAATACCCCGCACAGTGCGACGATGCCGCCGACCGTCCAGAGCGCGAGGATGGAGAAGCCCGAGGGGATATCCTTGACCTGGAAGCCGAGGCTGGTGAACACACCGACCCCGATCATGTCGGCAACGACGATCGCGGTCGCGACCAGAACGGAAACCCCGGAGCCGCCGGTCAGTCGCCCCGTCCAGGGCGCAGTTCCCGCATCTGATGCCGTCATCTGGGTCCCTAACCTCAGGCGTCGAGCCCCGTGAGAGGCATCGTGCAGATTGGCTCAGTCAATTCAAGCAGGGTTAACAAGGGTTAAATGAGGCGGCCAAAATAGGTAATTGGCCACCTTCTTTGCCCCTTTTGAGCCAATAAACCCGTGGTCGCCCGCGCAAACGCGCCCGCCTCTCCCACAATCGCGACACGATTGCGTGGTCTTTCTCGGTCATTCCGGATGTGGGGAAGTTTCTCCGGACACTTAACGTCGCCTAAACGCCAGTCGGCTCAATTGTCTTAATGATTGCCGATGGTTCGTGACTTGGGGTCATGCTTGGGGTCATGGGTGGATGGTCGGGGCCGTTCCGAAATTGAAAGCAGACATGCGCGCTGACCGGACCAAGGCGTCCGGGGCGCGCGGTCGTGCGCTTCGGATCGCCCTGATCTCAGGCTTGGTGCCACTGTCGCTCACCTTGGTTCAATGCGGCCAGTCGCCGAACCCGACAGCACTCGCCGCAAGCTCGCAGGCCAATGTCCAGGTCGTTGCGAAGACCAACCCGCAGGCTGCCACTCGACAGGTCGCAAGCGGCGACACGTTCGAGGATCGCTTCCCTGCCCCGCAGTTCAAGGAGCGCTTTCCTTCGGCGAGCGAGAGCTTCCTGCAGCGACAGATGTCGGACTTCTCGCCCAAGCGCGCCGTGCAGCAGCAGCCGGAGCAGGCGCCCTACAAGGTTGCCTCGCTCGCGCCGCAGGTCCCATATCAGCGTCCACCGCGCCAGGATCTGACGACACTCGTCAGCATGAAGTCCTCGGCCTTCCCCTATTTCGGCAACAACCCCGCCTCCGACGCGCCGTTCCTCAACATCTCCAAGGGCGACCGCCGCGGCCATCGAAGCTATTCGGGACGCGTGTTCTGGCAGGACGAAACCTATAACGACAGCCGCGTGCTGGTGCACGTCCCCGAACATTTCGACGTGCGCAAGCCTGGCGTGATCGTGGTGTTCTTCCACGGTAATGGCGCGACGCTCGAACGCGACGTACGCGACCGGCAGCTGGTGCCGCAGCAGATCACCGATTCCGGCGCCAACGCCGTGCTGCTCGCGCCGCAGATGGCCGTCGACGCCGCCGATTCCAGCGCCGGAAAATTCTGGCAGCCCGGCGGCCTCAAACGCTTCATGGAGGAATCGGCGAACCACCTTGCGCAGCTGACCGGTGATCCCAACAGCGCGCGCGCCTTTGCCAACATGCCGATCGTGATCGTCGGCTATAGCGGCGGCTTCCTCCCGACCGCCTGGAGCCTCGAGGTCGGCGGCATCAGCGATCGCGTCCGCGGCGTCGTGCTGCTCGATGCGGTCTACGGCGAGATGGACAAGTTCGCGTCCTGGATCGAGAGCCACCGCTCCGGCTTCTTCGTCAGCTCCTACACGCACTACACGGCGCGGCGCGACCGCGAGCTGATGAGCGCGCTCAGGCAAAAGGGCATCGGTGTCTCCGAGGACATGGACGGCCCCTTGCGTCCCGGCAGCGTGGTGTTCGTCGAGACCGGTGAGGGCATCACCCATCGCGACTACGTCAACCGCGCGTGGACGCAATACCCGCTCAAGGATGTTCTGGTGAAGATGTCGGCAACGCCGGCGCTGGCGCTGACGCGCGTCGCAGCTACCAGCTCATCAGCATCGAGCCGCTAATATTGCGCATGCCGGCATTTCGGCGCGCTGCCTGCAGTTCTCTCAGCGCATGATCAAGATGTGATGTTGATGGCCCACGATCCCCGGCAGCCACCGGATTGTTTCCGCTGGCCACGACCATAATTTGCCGGCCAAGTTGAGTTCGAGCTCTGCGGGGACAGGCAGTGCGTCAAGGACTGTACAAGGTCGACTTCCACACGGTTCACGGGACCGGCTGCGGTGTCGTGTACGTGACTGAAGGCAAGATGCGCGGCGGCAATTCGGCTTTCGCCTTCATCGGAACCTATACAGGCCAAGGCGACAGCATCAAGGTCAAGATCTCAACCGAGCGCTACAACGACGACCCGTCGTTCAAGGCCTTGTTCGGCATCGACCGGATCATGCTGACGCTCGCCGGCCGCGAGGATGGCGACACGGCCGAGTTCGAGGGCACCGCACTGCAACTGCCGGGCGTTGCCTTCCGCGCCGTGCTGAGCCGGCTCAGCGATTAGGCCGCCGGCTCTGAGATCAGCCTCTCGAGCTTCAGGTTTTGGGCAGCTTCGGAATGCTTTCGGCGAAGCCGTTGAAGCAGGCCAGTCGCTCGTCCTCTTCCTTGAAGAATTTGCAGTCGGCGTAGCCCTTGGCCTTCGCCGGCTTCGGCTTTGGCGCGGGCGGGATAATAGCGTCGTAGCAGTTGAGCCGGTCCTTGGTGCCATCGTCGAGGTCAAGGCAGGCCTGGAGCCGTGCCGCGATCGACTGCGGCTTGCCCTTCGGCGCCGCGGCGGCCGGCTTGGCAGCCGCCTCCTTTGCACCGGCCTTGGTCCCTTTGGGCTTGACCTGCACCAGCGGTTTGTCCCCCACCATCGGTGGCTTGTCGGTTTGCGCAAACGCGGAGGCTGAATAGAGCACCGCGGCAACCGCCAGAATCATCCTCATTTCAGTCAACTCTCTTTGGTCCCCATGTCTGGCCTTCTAGCGCTCTCCCGCGCCGTTTGCCAAGCGCCTTGCGCCGGGCAAGGACAGCCATCAGACCAGGACGGCAGCCGCCGGCCGGGGCCGGCTCACGACCAGCAGGACCAGCGCCAGGACGACGAAGCCGACCGCCACGAAGCCTGTGCTGTGCAGCAGGTCGCGGGCAAACAACAGCCCTCCGACGGCAGAGCCAATGGCTTGGCCGATATAGAGGACCGACGTATTGAGCGCGACGGTTGCGGGCGCGAGCGCCGGGGCGGCCGCGACCAGCCGCACCTGTTGCATCGAATTGGTCGAGGCAAAGCCCAGTCCCCAGATCGCAACGCCTGTCGCCATCAACACGAGGCTGCCCGCGCCAACTGCCCACCCCGCAATGCCCGCCAGTAACAGGCACGTGAACAGCAGCGACGTCCGATATGGCCCCCACGTGTCGACGATGCGGCTCGCCACGACAACGCCGAGGAAGCCGCACACGCCATAGATACCGAACACGAGGCCGATTGCGTCCGGACTCGCATCCGTCAGCTTCTTGAGCAGCGGGCCCATGAAGGTGAACACCGCAAACTGGCCGGACATCTGCAGCATCGTGATCGCGAGCAGCAACAGGATCGCCCTGCTACGGCCGACCTCGCTCCAGGTCTTCAGGTCGACCGGGGTGCCCTTCAGGCCGGCGGGCAAGCGCACCAGCAGCAACAGGACGCTCACACACCCGAGCGCACCGATCATGCCATAGGCGGCGCGCCAGCCATAGCGGCTGGCGATGAAGGTGATCAGCGGAAGGCCGACCGCGGCCGCGAGTGACCAGCCAAGGAAGATATACGCGATCGTGCTGCCGCGCCGCTCCGCCGGCACGATCAGCGCCGCGGTGCCGGCCGCCTGCGGCGTATAGAGCGCGCCGACCGCGAGCATCGCCAGACGGATGACGAGGAGGCTTGCGTAGTCCGGTGCAAAGGCGGAGGCGAGATTGCCAAGGGCAAGCACCGCGAGCGTGGTCGTGAGCAACATCCGCCGCTCGATGCGGCTGGTCAGCCACGCCGTCAGCGGCGAGCCGATACACAGCGTGATCGCGCCAAAGGTGATGAGCAGCCCGGCCGCACGGATGCTGATGCCGAGCCCGGTCGACAACTCCGGCAGCATCCCCGCCGGCGCCAACACCGAGCAGCCAGTGACGAGATTGCCAAGCATCAGGGCTGTCGGCGTGAGGCGGCCGGCGCGGGTATTTTCCATGCAACTGCATGTAGAGCAGGCGTATGGCCAGTTAAAGGGTGTCGTCCGAAATAGTTGGCGCACTGCCCCGGCTTTTGCGCGCCACTTTCTTGGAAATGCCGGATTGCACAGGCCGAATCGCCTGATATATCGCTCGTTCCCGCTTACCTGCGCTCGTTCGCAGGAGTGAGCCTCAGGAGAAAAGCAATGTCCGACCAGCCCAAATCCGAATCCGGCTTTCAATATTCCCTCAGCAACCTGAAGCCCGTGACCCCAGCCGCCAAAGTCACCCTCACCTTCCCCGACGGCGCCCGGCGCGAATACGAGAAGAGCATCACCGGCCTCGAGATCGCCAAGGGCATCTCGCCCTCGCTCGCCAAGCGCACCGTGGCGATGACGCTTGATGACGTGCTCACCGATCTCAACGATCCCATCGAGGCCGACGCCAAGCTCAGGCTGATCTCGCGCGACGAACCGGAGGCGCTCGAACTGATCCGCCACGACTGCGCCCACGTGCTCGCGGAAGCCGTGCAGACGCTGTGGCCGGGCACCCAGGTCACCATCGGCCCGGTGATCGAGAACGGCTTCTATTACGACTTCTTCCGCAACGAGCCGTTCACGCCGGAAGACTTTGCCGCGATCGAGAAAAAGATGCGCGAGATCATCGCGCGCGACAAGCCTTTCACGAAGGAAGTCTGGGACCGCGAAAAGACCAAGCAGGTGTTCCGCGACAAGGGCGAGGCGTTCAAGGTCGAGCTGGTCGACGCCATTCCGGGCAACGAGCCGATCAAGATCTACTACCAGGGCGACTGGTTCGATCTTTGCCGCGGCCCGCACATGACCTCGACCGGCAAGGTCGGCAACGCATTCAAATTGATGAAGGTGGCCGGCGCCTATTGGCGCGGCGACAGCAACAACCCGATGCTGACCCGCATCTACGGCACCGCCTTCGCCAAGCAGGAGGACCTCGACGCTTACCTCAAGCAGATCGAGGAAGCCGAGAAGCGCGACCATCGCAAGCTCGGACGTGAGCTCGACCTCTTCCATTTCCAGGAGGAAGGTCCCGGCGTCGTGTTCTGGCACCCGAAGGGCTGGACGATTTTCCAGCAGCTGATCGCCTATATGCGCCGCCGCCTGACCGGCGATTACAGCGAGGTCAACGCGCCGCAGATCCTCGACAAGGTGCTGTGGGAGACCTCGGGCCATTGGGGCTGGTACCGCGAAAACATGTTCGCGGCGCAGTCGGCCGGCGACGAGGCCGAGGACAAGCGCTGGTTTGCGCTGAAGCCGATGAACTGCCCCGGTCACGTGCAAATCTTCAAGCACGGCCTGAAGAGCTACCGCGACCTGCCGCTGCGCCTCGCCGAGTTCGGCGTGGTGCATCGCTACGAGCCATCGGGCGCCATGCACGGCCTGATGCGCGTGCGCGGCTTCACCCAGGATGACGCGCATATCTTCTGCACCGAGGACCAGCTCGCCGAGGAATGCCTGAAGATCAACGATCTCATCCTGTCGACCTATGCCGATTTCGGCTTCACCGGCGATCTCACCGTGAAGCTGTCGACGCGGCCGGAAAAACGCGTAGGCACGGATGCGATGTGGGATCACGCCGAGCGCGTGATGGCGACGGTGCTGCGCGAGATCCAGGCGCAGAACAACCACATCAAGACCGAGATCAACCCGGGCGAAGGCGCGTTCTATGGGCCAAAGTTCGAATATGTGCTACGCGATGCCATCGGCCGCGACTGGCAGTGCGGCACCACGCAGGTTGACTTCAACCTGCCGGAACGGTTCGGTGCGTTCTACATCGACCATGACGGCGGCAAGAAACCGCCTGTGATGGTGCACCGTGCGATCTGCGGTTCGATGGAGCGCTATATCGGCATCCTGATCGAGCACTATGCCGGCAACTTCCCGCTCTGGCTTTCGCCGGTGCAGGCAGTCGTCACCACCATCACCTCGGAGGGCGACGAATACGCCAAGGTGGTGCTGGAACAGGCGCGGCGCGCGGGTCTTCGGGTCGAGATCGACCTGCGCAACGAAAAGATCAACTACAAGGTCCGCGAGCACTCGCTGGCCAAGATCCCGGCGCTGCTCGTGGTCGGCAAGAAAGAGGCCGAGACGCATTCGGTCTCGGTTCGCCGACTCGGTAGCGACGGCCAGAAGGTGATGACGACCGGGGAGGCTATCGCCGCCCTGGTCGACGAGGCGACCCCGCCTGACGTCCGGCGGGCGCGCGGCGCGGCCTGATCCCTGAAATCGATCTAAACTCGCTTTCGGTTGCGGGCGTGCATGCCTATCTCGGCATGGCACGCCCGCCGACCAGCCGAAGAGGCCATCGCAATGCCAGATGCCATCGAACTCCTGAAAACCCGCCGCTCGGTCAAGCCGCGCGAGATGACCGGCCCCGGCCCCTCGCCGGCTGAGCTCGAGACCATTCTCACCATCGGCGCGCGCGTGCCCGATCACGGCAAGCTCGCCCCGTGGCGCTTCATCATTTTCGAGGGCGATGCGCGCCAGCGCGCCGGCGAGGTGATTGCAAGAGTCTTTGCCCGGAAGAATCCCGGCGCCCCCGCCGCCGATATCGAGACCGAACGCAAGCGCCTCACCGATGCGCCGCTGGTGATCGGCATCGTCAGCTTCACCAAGCCGCATCCCAAGGTGCCGGCGTGGGAGCAGGAGCTGTCGGCCGGCGCCAGCGCCATGAACATCGTCACGGCCGCCACCGCGCTCGGCTACGGCGCGGCCTGGCTGACCGGCTGGTTCGCCTTCGATCGCGACGTGCTTGATGGCCTCGGCCTCAAGGCCGACGAGAAACTCGCAGGCCTCGTGCACATCGGCAAGCCGACCAAGCCGAGCGAGGATCGTCCGCGACCGGTGCTTTCCGAAATCGTGACCCGTTTTTGATCGAAGTTTTGTTGACGCTTCTGATGTCTTGCGGCTTTGCTCCCGGCGAGTGAGGAAGCCCGCATGAAGCGTCGTGAATTTCTGGTCGGGGCAGCGATGCTGGCCGGCACGATGGCGCGGAGCCGCGCTGGCGACATCCCCGCTCCCGCACCCGACAAGCTGCGAGGCATCACCGCGTTCTTCGAAAACGAGGTGACCACCGGCCGTTTGCCGGGCGCGATCGTTCTGGTCCAGCAGCACGGCAAGCCTGTTTATTTCAAGATGTTCGGCGTACGGGATGTCAGGACCCGCCTGTCCATGACGCCGGACACGATCTTCGCCCTCCATTCCATGACCAAGCCGATCACCAGCCTCGCGGCCATGATGCTGATCGACGAGGGCAAGCTTGCGCTTACCGATCCCGTGTCGAAATACATTCCCCTCTTTGCCGCTACAAAGGTGGGAATGGAAATCACCAAGCCCGACGGCTCGATGGCGCTCGAGATGGTGCCGCCTGTTCATCCGGTGACCATCAGGGATTTGATGCGGCACACCTCGGGCATCACCTACGACTATATCGGCGGAAGGTGGGTCGAGCTTGCCTACAGGGCTGCGCATATCTTCGAAGGCCCCTTCAACAACCGGGAATTCGCCGACCGTATCGCGAGGCTCCCGCTCGCGCGCGAGCCGGGGACGCTGTGGCGCTATGGTCATTCCACCGATGTGCTCGGAAGCGTCATCGAGATCATCACCCAGCAGTCGCTCTACGATGCGCTGAAGCAGCGCATCTTCGATCCGCTCGGCATGACCAGCACCAAATTCGTGCTGTCGACACCGGACGAGATCGAACGGATGGCGCGACCGCTGCCGAGCGACCAGATCCTGCTCGATGGCGAGCGCGAACGTCTCGACCATCCGGAATGGCAATCCGGCGGCGGCGGCCTGCTCTCGACCATCACTGACTATCGACGCTTCGCGCAAATGCTGCTCAGCGGCGGCGAGCTCGACGGCAAGCGTTACCTCAGCCCGACCGCCTTCAAGGCCATGACGAGCGATCAGATCGGGCCCGGCTCCGGCGTCGAACGCGACTATTTCTATTACCCCGGCGATGGCTTCGGCTATGGCTACGGAATTGCGGTCCGAACCGATCCCGGCAACGCCAAGCCGCCGCCGGCGGGCTCGATCGGCGAATTGAAATGGGACTCAGGCAGCGGCACCTATTTCGGCGTCGACCCCAAACTCGACATGGTCTACATCCTGATGGAGCAGACCCAGAACGAACGCGGCCGCATCACGCCCGCGTTCAAGGAACTGGTCTACGGCAGCTTTTCGCCCGCATGAGTCGTTTGTTCGAGCATGATCTTTTCGGAAAACCGCTGCGCACTTTTCCGGATCATGCTCATGCCGCCCGTGAGGTGCGCTGACCGAACTCGGCCAGCAGCTTTGCGATCTCGCCAGCCGGGCGCGCCGCGCTGAACAGAAAACCCTGCACCTCGTTGCAGCCTTCGGCGCGGAGCCAGTCGAGCTGATCCTCGGTCTCGACGCCCTCCGCGGTCGTGGTGATGTTGAGGCTGCGGCCAAGCCCGGAGATCGCACGCACGATCGCGACGCAATCGGGCCGCTGCGCCAGATCCTTCACGAAGGAGCGGTCGATCTTGATCTTGTCGAACGGGAAGCTGCGCAAGTAGCTGAGGCTCGAATAGCCCGTGCCGAAATCATCCATGGAAATGCCGACACCCAGCTCGCGCAATTGATGCAGGATCGCCAAATTGGCGTCGGTCTCGGCGAGGAAGATCGATTCGGTGATTTCCAGCTCGAGCCGCTTCGGCGACAGGCCGGATTGCGCCAGCGCCGAGATCACGACCTGAACCAGATTGCGGCTGCGGAATTGCGCCGGCGACAGATTGACCGCGACCTTGACGTCTGACGGCCACTTCACCGCTTCATGGCAGGCCTCGCGCAGCACCCATTCGCCGAGCTGGGTGATCAGGCCGATGTCTTCCGCGACCGGAATGAATTCCGCCGGCGAGACCATGCCCTTGTCGGGGTGACGCCAGCGCAACAGCGACTCGAAACCGGAGATGCGGTCGGAGGCGATCGACACCAGCGGCTGGTAGTGCAGCTCGAACTCGCCATTGGCAAAGGCGCGGCGCAGATCGACCTCCATGTCGCGGCGCTTCTGCGCCTGCAGGTCCATCTCGCGCTCGAAGAAATGGTGCACGCCGCCGCCGTCGGACTTCGCCCGGTACAGCGCCATGTCGGCGTTGCGCATCAGTTCCTCGGACGTGGTGCCGTCGCCCGGCGACAGCGCGATGCCGATGCTCGCGCCGATGACCATTTCCTGACCGTCGATGTCGTAAGGCGCCTTCAGTATCTCGATCAGCAGCGTCGCGCAGGCGCTCGCCTCGTTCGGCGAAACGTCCGCGGCGAGGATCACGGCGAACTCGTCGCCACCGAGCCGCGCTGCGAGATTGGCGCCGCGAACCGCGGTGGTGAGGCGTTCGGCAACTTCTTTCAACAGGCGATCGCCTGAGGGATGCCCGAAGGAATCGTTGATGTTCTTGAACAGGTCGAGGTCGATATAGAGCACGCCGACCCGTTTTCCCGCAGCCTGGTCGAGCGCCTGCTTCAAGCGCTCCTGGAAATGTTCCCGGTTGGGCAGGTCGGTGAGCCCGTCGTGGTGCGCCATATAGGCGATCCGCGCTTCCGCCTTCCGCCGCTCGGTGATGTCGGCCACTGCGACCAGATAACCGTCACGGTCGTTGAAGGGGACGCGGCGGCCAAAGGTGAGCACTTCGATCTCGCTGCCGTCGGCGCGCAGGTGCCGCCAATTGCGCTGGGAGTGATAGGTTTCTCCGACGCGCTCGAGCGCCTCGGTGTGGCTTTCCCACTCGTCCTCGGGCCAGATCTGGTGCAGCTTCATGCGCAGGAAGGCGGCGCGACTATAGCCGTAATGCTGGACAGCGGCGTCATTGACGCTGAGGAACTGCCTGGTCTCGGCGTCGAACACCCACATCGGCATCGGGTTGTTGTCGAACAGCAGGCGGAACGAGGCGTCGCGCCGCTTCATCGCAGTGACATCGGAGATGGTCAGCGAAATGACGTCGGCGAAGGCCGTCGCGCTCATGCGCAGATGACGGCCGTCGCTCTCGATCTCGAGCTGCTCACCGCGGCCGCCCAAAACCGCTTTCAGCAGGAACTCCAAGATTTCGGCCGCGGCAAGCAGTGTGGTGCCATGGCCGATCTTACGCCACAGCAGGCCGCCGCTCGCGACATCAAGCAGCAGCTCCGCGCTCTTGTTGTGATGCACGATTTGGAAATCGGACGGCTGACCATTGGCATCGCGCAGCGTCGCCAGCGAGACCACGGCATCGTCGGTCGCGGAAAAGATCGCATCCAGCAGATTGTACTGCGCACCGCGCTCGTTGACATAGGCGCCGACCAGCGTCGCGCCCCAGCGCGAGGCAGTCGGGAGCGCCAGCAGATCGTAGGTCCTGACCATGCCGTCGCGCACGCAATGGGCGCTGGCTTGGTGCGGCCGTCCGTTCTTGAGCGCGCTTGACACCGCTTCCGACAGCGCTGTGGCGCAATCCGGCGCCAGCTCCTCGACCGGAATGTCCCAGCGCTCGTCGCCGAGCCATTTCTGCACGTAGCGTCCGCTGCGCGACAGTTCGAGCGTGCCCTCACCCTTGAGCAGCGCGATGTGATCGGCCATCCGTCCAAGGCTGCCGAGCATCACGTCTTCATATCGCGGCAGCCGGTCACCCGGCCTCAATGCGGCACGCCATTTGCGCTGAAGCACCGGGATGTCGTCGAACATTTCGGTGGCCGGTTTGCCCGGCATCTTCTTCGCGGCACTCATTGCAGTCCCCAACGCACTTTCCGTGCGCATCCAAGGGCTGGCTCGCTTAATGGCGTGTAAAAAGGACGCAGACGCAGGTTCCGGATCAGTGATTATGACAGTTTTAAGTCGCGCGTTGGTTAGTGGGCGTTAGAGACTGTGACGGTTGCTTGAAATGCGGGGTGTCTCTTTTGCGAACAGCTGCATCCACGTCGTCATTGCGAGCGTAGCGAAGCAATCCAGGGTCTTTCCGCAGACGCATTCTGGATTGCTTCGCTACGCTCGCAATGACGGAGCAAAGCAGACACACCTTCGCATCCTCGCGGCTACGACGCCTCCCCGGCCAATCGCTCAATCACGAGATCCAGCAGCGCGCGCAGGCGCGCGAGCCGCCGGAGATCGCGGTGATAGCCGACATAGGTGTCACGGCCCGGCGGGCTCACGCCGATGTGGAGCGCGACCAGGCGGCGGTCGCGATCACCGAGCGGACGCGGCAGCACTGCGAGGCCGCCACCTGCGGCGCAAAGCTCGGCCTGCACCTGCCTGTTGTTGCTGCGCGCGGCGATCTCCGCCTTCGGCAAATTGCGCTTCAGCCAGACGGCGTCGGGCATCTCGGCGAATTCGGCGTTCATGGTCACGACGCGGACACCGCTGCCGTCGCCGGCGCGCGGCGGCTTGCAGCCTTTCTTGCCGTAGAGCGCATAGGGAATGTGCAGCAGTTTCCTGGAAATGACCTCGGGCTCGCTGAACGGCTTGATGCGAAAGACGAGATCGGCTTCGCGCCGCGGCAGGCTGTAGAGCCGGGCATCGGTCAGGAGCTCGACAATCACCTTGGGATGGCGCTTGCCGAAGGCCGCGATGACCGGCGACAGCATCAGCGTGCCGAACCAGTCCGACGAGGACAGACGCAAGGTCCCGTCGAGCTGCGTCTCGGCACCTGTCGCCTGCCGCTGCAGCGCGAGCGCCTCCTCCTCGATCCGCTCCGCATGGGCGAGCACAGCCATGCCTTCGTCGGTGAGGACAAAACCGTCGGCCGTGCGCTGGAATAGCGTTTGCCCGAGCGCATGCTCCAGCACACGCAGCCGCCGTCCCATCGTCGGCTGGGTCTGCCCGATTTTTCGCGCGGCAGCCCCTAACGTACCCTCGCGCGCAATCGCCAGGAAGATGCGCAGATCGCTCCATTCCATCGGATCCCCCGCCCATTCAAAAATGCACGAATATCGTACGCTATTGTTTCTTCTCATGCAAAAAATCATGGGCATATTGGAGGCCGACAACGGGAGCAAGACGGCCATGACCAGACCATCGACGATGCGAGCAGGCGTGCTGGAGACCCACAACGCCCCCTTGCGCATCTCAACCATCTCCACGCCCGAGATCGGCCCGCGCGAGGTGCTGGTGCGTATCCGCGCCAGCGGCGTCAATCCGCTCGACACCAAGATCCATGCCGGCGCGGCCGCGCATGCGCGCCAGCCGCTGCCGGCGATCCCCGGCATCGATCTCGCCGGCGTGGTCGAGCAGACCGGGCGCGAGGTCTCGCGCTTCAAGGTTGGCGATGAGGTCTATGGCATGACCGGCGGAGTCGGTGGCGTGCAGGGATCGCTCGCCGAGTTCGCCGCCGTCGATGCCGACCTGCTGGCGCTGAAGCCAGCCAATCTCAGCATGCGCGAGGCTGCCGCCCTGCCCCTCATTTTCACCACCGCGTGGGAAGGCCTGATCGACCGTGCCGCCCTGAAGGCCGGACAGAAGGTATTGATCCATGGCGGCGCGGGCGGCGTCGGCCATGTCGCGATCCAGATCGCGCGCGCGTTCGGCGCGGAGGTGTACGCAACGGGCTCGGCCTCACAGCGCGCGACTATCGAAGGTTTTGGTGCTGTATTCATCGACCGCGACAGTTCGGTCGAGGCCTATGTCGCCGAACATACCGGCGGCCGCGGCTTCGACATCGTCTACGACACCGTCGGCGGCAAGGTGCTCGATGCCTCCTTTGCGGCGGTGCGCCACTTCGGCCATGTCGTCAGCGCGCTCGGCTGGGGCACGCATGCGCTGGCCCCGCTGTCGTTCCGCGCCGCCACCTATTCCGGCGTGTTCACGCTGCTGCCGCTGCTGTCAGGCGAAGGCCGTGCGCATCACGGGGAGATCATGGCAGAGGCCACGCGCCTCGCTGAGGCCGGCAAGCTCGTGCCGTTGCTGGATGCCAGGCGCTTTTCGATGGAGAGCGTTGGCGAGGCCTATGCGCTGATCCGCGATCACGCCGCCAAGGGCAAATTGGTGGTCGATATCTGACGGCGCAGAACTGCCGCTAATCCTCGCTCGACGCCGCCGAGCGGTTGCGCAAATAGGCCTGCGACAATAGGAAAAATAGTGCGCGCTCGCCGTGATATTTGGCTGACGGCCGCGTGCGTTCGAAGCCGTCGGCAAAGATCTTGCCGGACTGGTCGGAGACCTGCCACCGCCAACCGAACCGTTTGCGCCTGGTAAGGATCACTTCGAACATGCCGACGCGCTTTGGTCCCCTGCCCCTTGCCGGCTACGCGAGCCGCCAAGGCTGCGCCGGCGTCCCCCATTGGACGGATGCCCGACATATAACCCAGCAGGATGGAAAGCGAATGAAATTGATTATCGGAAATGCGTATCTTGCAAAGGTAATAGCGAAGTCGAGGTGAGGCCGGAATAAGCCGATGTCGCCGGTGTTCTCTATCTCCTTCGCTGGCGGCTTGGTCGCGCTTACTGCAGTATTCAAAGCGAAACACAGTGGGAATGCCCGGTAAGCGAACGCTCACCGAGCCTTCACAACAAATGTTAGCGGCCAACCCGTGCCTGGAGGTGCGCAGGATAGCGCTCGCCTTGCACCGCGACCGTGGCGAGCACGTCTGCAATGGCCGCAAGATCGGCTTGCGACAGCGTTACTGCAGCCGCGCCGAGATTTTCCTCGAGCCGGTGCAGCTTGGTGGTGCCGGGAATCGGCACGATCCAGGGCTTTTGCGCCAGCAGCCAGGCCAGCGCGATCTGCGCCGGCGTCACTTTCCGGGACGCAGCGATCTCGGCGAGCAGATCGACCAATGCCTGATTGGCCTTGCGTGCGTTGGATGAGAAGCGCGGTACGATGTTGCGGAAGTCGCTGCTGTCGAACGTCGTGCTCTCGTTGATCGCGCCGGTGAGAAAGCCTTTGCAGAGCGGGCTGAAGGGCACGAAGCCGATACCCAGCTCTTCCAAAACAGGCAAGATCTCCTGCTCCGGCTCGCGCCACCACAGCGAATATTCGCTTTGCAATGCGGTGACGGGCTGGACCGCATGCGCGCGGCGAATGCTCGAGGCGCCCGCCTCCGACAGGCCGAAATGCAGCACCTTACCCTCGCGGATCAATTCCTTCACCGCGCCGGCAGTGTCCTCGATCGGCACCGCGGGATCGACGCGATGCTGATAGAATAGATCGATGCGGTCGGTCTTCAGCCGCTTCAATCCGGCCTCCGCCACCGCCTTGACGTTGGCGGGGGAGCTGTCGAGCCCGGCTTCGACCTTGCCGCCCTTGAAGCCGAACTTGGTGGCGATCACCACCTTGTCGCGGAAGGGCGCCAGCGCCTCACCCACCAGTTCCTCGTTGACGAAGGGGCCATAGGCTTCCGCGGTGTCGAAGAAGTTGACGCCGCGCTCGAACGCGGTCCGGATCAGCGCGATCGCCTGCGACGTCTCGGTCGCGGGGCCATAGCCGTAACTCAGTCCCATGCAGCCGAGACCGAGGGCCGAGACCTCCAGGCCACTTTTGCCGAGTTTGCGTGTCTGCATGTCAAGCTCTCCTTGCAGATTGATATCCGGCGGCGAACTTAGGCCGCGCGCGAGCCTGCAATTAGATGATAAAACCGGCATGTACTCATGATCTGGATTCATGAATGGCTCGCACCAACACCAACGACCTGCTCGCCTTTCTCGCCGTCGCGCGCGAGCGCAGTTTTACCCGCGCTGCCGCACAGCTCGGGGTGTCGCAATCGGCGCTCAGCCACACCGTGCGCGCGCTGGAGGAACGGCTTGGCCTGCGGCTCCTGACCCGCACCACCCGCAGCGTGGCGCCGACCGAGGCCGGCGAGCGGCTGCTGCGCACGATCGGGCCGCGTTTCGACGAGATCGACGCCGAGCTGTCGGCGCTCACCGCGCTGCGTGCCACGCCAGCGGGCACGGTCCGCATCACCACCGGCGAACACGCGGCACAGGCGATCCTGTGGCCGGCGCTCGCAAAGCTCCTACCGCGCTATCCTGACATCAAGGTCGAGCTCATCATCGACTACGGCCTCACCGATATCGTCACTGAACGCTACGACGCCGGCGTCCGTCTCGGCGAGCAGGTCGCCAAGGACATGATCGCCGTACGGATCGGACCGGAGATGCGGATGGCCGTGGTCGGCGCGCCCGCCTATTTTGCGGCGCGCAGCAAGCCGAAACAGCCGCAGGATCTCACCGAGCACAATTGCATCAACCTGCGCCTGCCGACCTATGGCGGAATCTATGCCTGGGAGTTCGAGAAGCGCGGCCGCGTCGTGAAGGTTCGCGTCGACGGCCAGCTCGTATTCAACACCGGCCTGCTCAGGATGAATGCTGTGCTGGCCGGGTTTGGCTTGGCCTACATCCCAGAAGATCTGGTGAAACGCGAGATCGCCAATGGCCGCCTGATCCGTGTGCTCGCCGAGTGGTGCGCGCCGTTCGCGGGCTATCATCTCTATTACCCGAGCCGGCGACAGCCGACGCCGGCCTTCGCCGTGCTAGTGGAGGCGCTGCGCTATCGGAAGTGAGGGTCAGCGCACAATGCGACAAACTGCGATGCGCTCGTCATACCGCTTGCGGCGAATTCCGAAGGCTGTCAGGGCAGAGCTAACTCCGGCCGCCTCGATCTGGCGCCGACAAAGGATGCGCTCCGCGCTCGCCAATTCCATCGACGGGACTCATTCGCGTTGCGACGATGCCGATTCGATTTCGATAGACCAACTCGCCACCTTTCCAACCCGTGACGGCAAGCGGCCCGATAGCCACAACCAGCGCGAACGCGACTACCAGATTCGCCTTCTTGCCTTGAATCGCTCTCGCCGCCTCAAACACGGCAATGAACCACCAGACGACGGCAGTCGCGATCGCCCATCGCCGGTGGTCGATCATGAAGATCGTTTGAGACGCGTCATGAGCGACCGTGAAGAAAGCGTCGATTCCCGCAATCACGGTCAGGATCGACAGCGCAGCTCCTGTCCAGAGGTTTATCCGGGCCGCGACGACCACGACGCCCGCCCAACTGCGTCCGCCCGCGATTTGACCGAGGGCATACAGCGCCGTTGCCACGACGTACAGGGCGATCGTGAAATGCACAAAAATCGGATGCCAATTCGGAACGATCTCGGGCATCGCAATACTCCTATTTTGCTTTCTCGACGTGATCGGATTTCCGCGTCTTCGCTCCCGTCTGCAAATTCTCCAGCGCAGTAACGAAGAATAAAAACATTCTGGACGCGAGGCTCGCGAGCTTGTTCGCCCGCAGACCAGCGATCGCTGACTGGAAACCGAGACCCTGTATGATGCAGAAGTACAGGGTTGCCGCATCGGAGATGCTTGTGCCCTTCGGAAGTTGACCATCCTTGACTGCCTCCTTCAGCAGATCGGTCACGTGCCGTTCGTACAGGACATGAAGCTTTTGAAACTGTTCGTTGAGCGTCGGGTAACGATGCCGAAGATCGTCCGACATCACCACCTTAACGATTGCGGGAAATTTCTCGATCAGCCCGACGTGACCGACGAGGATTTTCTCGAGGCGAGCGAGCGGCGGCTCGTTGCTGTGGTCGTGTAGAGCGCGCCTCCAGACGCCTTCCAGGCTCTCCTGCAGCCACGCCAAAACCTCGGTCCAGAGCGCCTCTTTTGTAGAGAAATGCCGAAACACCACGCCTTGGGATCGACCAATCGTATCTGCAATGAGCTGCGTACTTACCGAGTCCGCACCTCGTTCGTGGACCAGTCGCAAGACCGTCTGCACGATCTGCTCCTTCCGGTCTTCGGCTTGCAAGCGTTCGCGGCTGAGAGACGAGGTGGTTTCGGCGGCCATTTCTGACATCCTTGATTAGATAGCGAGTACATACTATCTATCGGCCTTGAAGTTTGCTGTCAACTCCGCACAAACGACAGGAGCATGCGTTGGATCTCAAACAGCTTCGCTTGGTCATGCCTCTTGCGACCTGCCAGGCAGCGCTACTGACAAACAATATCGTCGTTATCGGCCTCAACGGCTTGGTGGGCTATGCCCTGCTCGGCGAAGACAAGTCGCTGGCAACATTACCTATCGCGACCTACATCGCCGGTACTGCAGCCATGACCTTCCCCGCGTCGCTCTGGATGAGACGGTTTGGACGCCGACACGGGTTTCTGGTGGGGACGGCCATCGGGCTATTAGGCGCACTCATCTGCATCGCCGCGTTGTTCATGAGCAGCTTTGTAATCTTGTGCATCGGAACGCTGCTGATTGGAGCCTACAACGCGTTCGGACAATATTATCGGTTTGCTGCTGCGGAGATGAGCGGCCGAGAGTTCGCTGGCCGCGCCATTTCGATGGTCCTTGCCGGCGGCATCGTGGGGGCAATCGTGGGTCCCGAGGTAGCCAAGCGGACCAAAGACCTCTTTGCGGTCCAATTCGCGGGGACCTACATTTTCCTGGCCTGCCTGGCGCTTGTGGCCCTGGCAATCCAGGCCAGCCTGCGTTTGCCGATCATCAAGGACGAAATGGAGCAATCCGAGAGTCGGCCGATTTCGCAAATCGCGCGTCAGCCCGGATTCATCATGGCGGTTCTCAGCAGCACACTCGGATATGCAGGCATGAGCATGCTGATGACGTCGGCTCCGATCGCGATGATCTCTCACCATCACGGATACGCTGACGCTGCGTTCGTGATCCAGTGGCATGCTTTGGCAATGTTCGCCCCGTCGTTCGTGACGGGTGCATTGATCAAGCGCGCGGGTGCAGCCGCGATCATCCGGCTTGGCGCGCTTTTGATGCTCGCTTGCGCTGTCGCGGCCGTAATTCTTGGAACCGGCGTAAACGCCTTCTGGGTTTCGCTGGTTCTCTTGGGAGTTGGCTGGAATTTTCTCTATGTCGGCGGAAGCACGCTGCTGACGAAAAACTATCGCACTTCAGAGGGCGCCAAGGCTCAGGCATTCCACGATCAAACGGTCTTCCTATCAACCGCCATCAGCACGGCATTGTCCGGCTGGCTACTCCAGCGGGTCGGATGGCAGACCTTGCTCGGCCTGACGGCCGCCTTGGCCACGATCGTCTTGCTGGGGAGCGTCTGGTTTACCGAACCAAATCGCAAGGGGGCACAACTCGCAAGGGAGTCGCGGTAAGCCACATTACGTCGAGGCCCGCGTTACCTTCGCGCCCTACCGCGCCACGACTTCGACCTCGCCGTCGACGCCGTTGACGACGTTGAAGCCGCGCTCGTAGACCTTGCCCTCGTTCTTGGCGATGGCGCGGTATTCGCCCTCGGAGAGCACCACGCGCGGGAAGGCGCCGATCGATTCCTTGATCACGTCGCCGCCGGGCGTCAGCACCGACCATGCGGTGTTGGCGAGCGCCTCGCCGCCCTTGTCGCTGACGAGCTTGAGCGTGATCACGGCTGCGCGGTGGGTGATGGTGACGTCGGTGAGCTTGCCGGCCTGGACGCGGATGTCCGAGCGCACCACCGAGTTGGCGTCGCCGTAATTGGAGATGATGTAGTAGGTGCCCTCGGGCAGCAGCACGACGTCGCCGGCGGCGACGTTCGGCACCAGCGAGGCCCGCTCGCCGGACTCGAACTGGCTGCCCTTGTAGATCGCGAACGATATCTGGTTCTGCGGGATGCGGCTGGTGCCGACGCGGCCCTCGATGCGCAGGCCCCCGGCCGGCAGCACGAAGGACTCGCGGTCGGTCTCGGCTTTCAGGCTGACGGTGCGTACCGCGCTGACCAAACCGAAGGCGACGTGCACGACGTAATTGCCGGGCGGCAGCACGATGCTGGGCGTGGCGCTGCGGTCCTCCTTGATCAGCTTGAAAGTACCGTTCTCGTCGGGACGGTCGGAAAAGACGCGCCAGACCAGGCCGCCGTTGATCGCCGGAGAATCCTTGCCGTATCTCGCGGTCAGCGACAGCACACCCTGGCCCGGCACGGCCGCGTTGAGCGGCGCGGACGGCGGCACGGTCGAGACGGCCGGCGGCGGCATGCTGGGCGTATTCGGCTGGGTCAGGGTCGGCGGCAGGCTCAGGGGACCGGCGCCTGGACCGGACGGCGGCGCCAGGCTGACGGCGCCGCCGGGATCGGGCACCGAGGCCGGCGGCACCGGCGGCGGACGATCAGAGAAAAGCTGCGCCTGCGCAGCGTTTTGGCCTGAGGTAACGAGGCACGCAGCAACGATCAGCGCCGGCAGCAGCCTGCCGCCGCGCCGCCATCTGATGATGCCGTCACCCCCTGGAGTCATGCTTCCTGCTTTTCACCGAAAACGCGGCAAATTCAAGCCTCTGAAATCCCATGGATTACGGTTCTATGGAACCCGGTTGACGCCTGCGTGATTACATCTCTGAGGCAACGGGCCCTCGCCACACTCCTGCCCCCTGCGTCCCGAACGCTATAAACCATGCTTTGCCCTGTTTCTGGCGAAGCGGAAGCGCGGCGCCTACTCTGGAGTGAGGACGGCCCGGAGTAGGAGAGTTTCGGTGCTGGATATCTTGAGAGGTCGGGGTGTGAACGGCGCAAATGGCGAGAAAGTCGGTCTCGGCAGCATCCGCCGGCCCGTCATTGGTCTTGCCCTCGGCGGCGGTGCGGCGCGCGGTTTTGCCCATATCGGTATCATGAGAACGCTGCTGGCCAACGGCATCGTGCCCGATGTCGTGGTCGGCACCTCGATCGGCGCTGCGGTCGGCGGCGCCTATGCGGCCGACCGGCTCGACGCGCTGGAAGACTGGGCCCGCAGCCTGCAAGGCGTGCGCAACATCCTCGGCTATCTCGACATCCGCCTCAATGGCTCGGGCCTGATCGGCGGCGAGAAGCTCGCTAGCCGGCTGGAGGAATCGATCGGCCAGACCCTGATCGAGGACCTGCCGATGAAATATGCCTCGGTCGCGACCGAGGTCCGGACCGGCCACGAGATCTGGCTGACGCGCGGCCGTCTGGTCGAGGCGATGCGCGCCTCCTATGCGCTACCCGGCATCTTCTCGCCGGTGATGATCGGCGACCGCTGGCTGGTCGATGGCGCGCTGGTCAACCCGGTGCCGGTGTCGGCGGCGCGGGCGCTCGGCGCCGAGATCGTCATCGCGGTCAATCTGTCCACCGACATCTTCACGCATTCGACGACGATCCATGCGCATGGGGCGATGCCCGTGCCTGTCGCCACCCCTGTCGCCGAAGAGGTCCCGGCCAAGCGGCGCTTTCCGCGCATCTTCTCGCCGGAGAAGACCGTCAAGCGCGAGTTCTTCGGCAGCGCCGGCCGGCCCGGCATCTCGTCGGTGATGATCGATGCCTTCAACATCATGCAGGACCGCATCACCCGCGCGCGGCTCGCCGGCGATCCACCGGACCTCCTGATCACGCCGCGGGTCGGCCAATTCGGCTGGTTCGACTTTCATCGTGCCGAAGATCTGATCGCGCACGGTGCGCGCGCCGCCGAGCGCGCGCTCGAGTCGATCCAGGAAACCATCCACGTGCTCGCACCGGCGCCCCAAGGCGATGCGCCGAAAGCCGTCGAATGAGACGGGCTTAGGCCGTCTTGATGTAGTCGCGCAGGGCTTCCTGCTCGGACTCGTATTCCCGCACGCGCCATTTGACGATGTCGCCGATCGAGATCAGGCCGACCACCTTGCCGTTGTCGACGACTGGCAGATGGCGGAACTTGCCTGTCGTCATCATCTCCATCAGTTCGGCGACCGTGTCGGTCTCCTTGCAGCTCACGACCTTGCGCGTCATGACCTGGGAGACCGCCTCGTCCAGCACGCCGGCGCCACGCTCTCCGAGCACGCGCACGATGTCGCGCTCGGACAGGACGCCCTCGAGCCGGCTCTGGTCCATCACCAGCACCGCGCCGATCTTCTTCTCGCCGAGCAGCTTGACGGCAGCGGCGAGCTTGGCGTCCGGCGCGACGCTCATGATCTGATGGCCCTTGGTATTGAGAATGGAACGTACCGTCATTGTCGCCTCCCTGAATCGGCTCCGTCCGCTTTGCGCGGTCCGGACTTGTTCGCGAGTCTTCAACTAACAGTTTCAGCGCCGGTTTCACGCTCGAGCGCTTTGCGAAGTGCAGCTTCTATGAGCTTGCTGCTTCGGAACATTCTTCCGCAGAATGATGGATGAATTCGGGCTGCGCCGCAAGCGCCGCTTCAAATACCGTTTGAAATGTCCTGTGATGACGCATCCGCAGCATCATCGCTTCGCACGCGCGGCACGGGATCGAACAGTGCGAACAGCAACAGGCCGGCGAAAAAGCCGCCGATATGCGCTTCCCAGGCGACGCCAGCGCTCTCGCTGTCGACGCCGATCGCGCCGACGCCGAAGATGATGTTGAGGGCGAACCACACACCGAGGAAACCGACGATCCGACGATCGCGCAACGCCTGGACCAGCGGCAGTGCCGGAACTCTCGCGGCGGTATCGGCGTCCGAACGACTGAACGACAGGAAGCTGCCGCGCACGAAGGCGAACCGGATCGCCGCCGCCATTGCGCCCGAGACTGAGGCCGAGGCGCCGATCATCGGCACCACCGCATGCTCGTGGGTGACGAGATGGGCGAGCGCGCCGGCGGCGGCCGTCACCGCCAGGAAGACGAAGAAGCGCAGTGCGCCGAAGCGTCGCGCCAGCGCGCTGCCGAACGGCAGCAGCCACAGCACGTTGAAGGCGAGATGGGTGAGATTGGCGTGCAGCAGCGAATAGGTGACGAAGGTCCAGACCTTCGCGCCGGCGCCGCCCTCGAATTGCAGATTGACCAGGGAGGAATCGTAGCGCTTCGGGATGAAGCCGAACACGTCGATGGTCCAGTTCTCGAGTTCCGGCGGCAGCAGCACCCGCAGATGGATCAGCGCCAGCAGCACGACATAGGCCGTCAGCGGCCACGGCAAGGTCAGGATCGGCTCGCGCCGGGCCTCTTCGGCGACGACCGGATGGTTCGACGGGGGTTGTGACGGGGAATCCAAGGCGGTTTCGCTTTCAGGCGCGATCGAGGCAACAAAGCTGGAGATAGTCGCGTTTGCCGGCCTTGCGCAAGTGCACAAAAGGAAAAGGCAGGGCCCTGGGAAAGCCCTGCCTGTCCGTGTCGGCCTTTCCGACGCAACGGGAGAATAAGGTGTATCCCCACCCCTCCCCGCGGCCAGTGACCAAGCTGTTTGACGCCCGTGTACAGGCCTCGCCGAGAACCTGGAGAAAGCGGCGAGGCTTGCGACTGGAATCACCATAACAGGCGCGCGGGACACGCAAAGCGCATAGTTAATTTAACGTTAACGCCGTAAAGGCAGGCCTGCGGATGCCAAAAACGCCTCCGCGGCATGGACGCTGCAATTCCCCTCCTGCACAACATCAAAGGGATCTCAGGTGCGCTGAAGCGGGACAGCTTTGTCCCACGAGGTTGCGCCGAGGGTAAGCGTCGATCATGAAACATCCATCGAGCCGCGCATTCTTCGCGTATTGGGACACAAAGCGCGGTAGCGCGCGGGCTCCTGACCGGGCCGATATCGACCCGGCCGCGGTGCGCGAGCTGCTGGGCGACATTTTTGTGCTGTCCTGCGAGCCGAAGGCAGGCTTTCCGTTCCGCGTTGCCGGCACCCGCGTCTGCGCGCTCGCAGGCCTTGATCTCAAGGACCGGGACTTTGCCGCCTTGTTCACGGATGCGAGCCGCAGCGAGATCGAGGAGATCACGACCGTCGTCGCCGACGAGACGCTGGGTGCGATCGCCGGTCTCACCGCGCAGCGCGAGGACGGCAGCAAGGCGCATCTCGAGCTGCTGCTGCTGCCCTTCAACGCCCGCCCGCATACGCCTGTCAGCGTGACCGGCGTGCTCGCACCGTTCGACGACGAATGCGGCGCGCTCGGCCCGTTCACCCTCACTTCCTGGCGCTACCTGCACCAGCCGGAGAAATTGCTGCCGCGCACGATCCGCAAACTGCAGATCGCACGCGGGCTGATAGTGTATGAGGGGCTGCGCTAGGCAGCCTCCCTATCACGGCATCGCCAGATGCCAGGCGCCATTCAGAAAGCCGTCGCCGGTGATGTCGCCGGGCTTGGTGTCCTTGGCGAAGGTGTAGAGCGGCTTGCCCTTGTGCGCCCATTGCTTGGAGCCGTCGTCGCGGGTGATGATGGTGTAGCCGTCGCCGGGCGCGTCGCTGGCCTCGGCCTTCAGCGCCGGCCAGTTAGTCGCACACGGGCCGTTGCAGGCCGATTTGCCGTCCATGTCCTTGTCGAACGTGTAGAGCGACATGCCCTTGGCGTCGGTAAGCACGTTGCCCTTGTCGGTCTTGCCGGTCTTGGTCGGCGGCGCCGCGAACGCAGCCGAGGTGAGTGCGAGTGACGCTGCGAGCGTGAACACGAGGCGGATCGAGGATGTCGTCATGGTGTCTCCTGTCATGCAATTGGCTTGCACGGGGTAGGACGCCGCGGCCCCCGCACTATTCCTCGAAAGCGGGCAAAGATATTTTTGGCTGCGCGCATCAAGGGGGCGGAATAAATTGCGGCTGATGATACGGAATAGCGAAGATGAGCAGGCCACATTGGCGTCGTGCGCACATCACCGATCTCGAGGCGATCAGTGCGATCGCGGCGCGGATTCATCCCGATCTTCCCGAGCGGCCCGACGTGCTCGCGGAAAAGATGCGGCTCTCTCCGGATGGCTGCCGCGTGCTCGCCACGGGCAGCGGGATCGCAGGCTACGGTCTTGCACATCCCTGGATGCAGCAACAGATTCCGCCGCTCGACGGTTTCCTCGGCCAATTGCCTGAGGCCGCCGACTGCCTCTACGTGCACGACGTCGCCGTGCTGCCCGACGCCCGAGGCGGCGTGGCGCGCGCATATGTTGCGGAGATCGAACAGCTCGCGCGATCTTCAGGCATCACGACGCTTGCGCTGGTCTCGGTCTATGGCACGCGCGTGCTGTGGGAACGCCTCGGCTTCCAGCCCGTCACGCCGGATGCGGCGCTGCGCGCCAAGCTCGCGTCCTACGGCGCGAGCGCGACCTACATGCTGCGCGAGCTCGCCCGATAGGCCCCTGCCCCGCGACCGCTCAGCCGCGGTGCTTCTTCTTGTTCTTCTTACCCGACGCGCCTGGCCATTCGGTGACCGACGGCGCATATTTGGCGTCACCGGATTTGTCTCCGAATTTCTTGTTCTTCTTCCCGAATGCCGGCTTGCCAGATTTGCCGCCGTCGTGAGGCTTGAAATCACTCTTGGCGTGCGGCTTGCCCTGATGCTTGCCCTCCGGCTTTCCGCGCGGCCTGTCGTGAGGCTTCGGCCCCTTGGCGTTCCAGGTATCGTCGCTCCGGCGGGCGACTTGATTGTCGTCGCCTTGATCGCGCTGCAGAGCGCGTGCGCGCTTCTCCACCGGAGCCTGCTCCTGCGGCGCGCCCGTCACCAGCTCGATGCGGATGCTGTCTTCCTTGTCCGGACGCTTGACCTTGGCGGCGAAGGATTCGGCGACGCGCTCGGAAATCTCGAACTCGGTGGTGGTGTCGCTGATCTTGATCGCTCCGATGTCGCGCTTGTCGATGCCGCCGCGGCGGCAGATCATCGGCAACAGCCAGCGCGCCTCGGCATTCTTGCGGCGGCCGATGGCGGCCCGGAACCAGACGGTAGGCTCCGTCATCACATGTTTCGGCGATGACTTCCCCGCCTTGGCGCGAGGCCGCTCGGAGCGGTCGTCGCCACGCGGTGCGCGATCGTCGCGATGACGATCATCGCGCGGCCGGCTGCTTCGTTCACCGGGATCGATAATGTCTTCCGGCGACGGAAGCCGCGCGCGATAGAGCCGAGCCAGTGCTGCGGCGATGTCCTCGGCCGACCGCTCGGCCAGCAAGGCCTTCGCCAGCTCGAGATCGTCGGCGGACGTTTCCTCGGTGAACAACACGTCCTTCATGCGTTCATGATCGAGCTTGCGAATCTCATCCGCTTGCGGCGCCGTGCCCCAGTTCGCCTCGATGCCGGACAAATTTAACAGTACATCGGCACGCCGCCGTCGTATTGGCGGCACCAGCAGAACGCTCACGCCCTTGCGGCCCGCGCGCCCGGTGCGGCCTGAGCGATGTTGCATGACCTCCGGATCGTTCGGCAGATCGGCGTGAACGACGAGGTCGAGGCTCGGCAGGTCAATGCCGCGGGCGGCCACGTCTGTCGCCACGCAAATGCGGGCGCGTCCGTCCCGGAGCGACTGGAGCGCCAAGGTACGCTCGTTCTGCGTCAATTCGCCTGAGAGAGCGACCACGGAAAAACCGCGCTCCAGCAGCGCCGCCTGCAAATGCCTGACCGCATCGCGCGTATTGCAGAATACCAGTGCGCTCGGCGACTCGTAAAAGCGCAGCACGTTGACGACCGCATGCTCGACATCGCCGGCAGCGACCCGGATCGCACGGTACTCGATATCGGCGTGACCGCCCTCGTCGCCGGCGACCTCGATTCGAAACGCCTGCTGCTGATACTGTTTCGCAAGCGCCACGATGCCGCGCGGGAAAGTCGCCGAGAACAACAAGGTGCGGCGCGTCTCCGGCGTGGTCTTGAGGATGAACTCCATGTCCTCGCGAAAGCCGAGATTGAGCATCTCGTCGGCCTCGTCGAGCACGACGACCTTCAATTCCGAGATATCGAGGCGTTTGCGGCGCAGATGATCGCACAAGCGGCCGGGCGTGCCGACGACGATATGGGCGCCCGCGGCCAGCTCACGCTGCTCGCGGCGCGGGTCCATGCCGCCGACGCAGGAGACGACGCGCGCCCCGGCATGCTCATAGAGCCAGGTCAGTTCGCGCTGGACCTGCAAGGCGAGCTCGCGGGTCGGCGCGACGATCAGCGCCAGAGGCGCCGCGGCCTGCGCGAACCGCTCGGCATCATCAAGAAGGTCCCTGGCCATGGCCAGCCCGTAGGCAACGGTCTTGCCCGAGCCTGTTTGCGCCGACACCAGCAGGTCGCGATCGACGGCATCCTTGCCGAGCACGGCGAGCTGAACAGGTGTCGGTGAATCGTAATTGCGCTCAGCCAAAGCACGGGCAAGCGGCGGGGTCACGGCCGGAAAAGACACGGAATGGAAAACCTTGGTTGGTCCGGGCGCGGAGCGGAAAGAGCCGAGGGGCCTCGACGCTGCAATCACTGCAGAAGGCCCGGTCACACCCATCATGATTTTGATTTGGACGCTCTTTACGCCAGAAGCTGCCAAATCACCATGGCTTTGATGCATGGCATTGGCGACAGGGTGAACAGGTTCGGGGGCGCTCAGCCCTGCCTTTAGCGCGATTTCGGGCCGGAATGGCGGGCTTTTGCGGCCGTCGCGCCTGAATTGGGCTCGATCGGCCGTGCGAGGGAGGCATGCATGCCCTGCTTTGCCGCAAGGTAACAGCCATTGCAGCGCTCGGCAGGTTGACGGACACATGTCATGCCACGTCAGTCATGCCACCCCAAATCCTGCCTTACGAAAGAGTGCGACGTGATGGTGGTGAAGGTGAAGGGCGAGTTCACCTGGCACAGGCACGACGACACTGACGATTTCTTTCTCGTACTCAGGGGCAAGCTCGACATCGAGTTGCGGGACCGCACCGTGACGCTCGGCCCAGGCCAGCTCCATGTGGTGCCCAAAGGTGTCGAGCACCGCCCGGTGGCCCGTGAGGAGGTTCATCTGATGCTGATCGAGCCGACCGGCACGCCGAACACCGGCGACAAGGCCACGGCCGCGCCGCGCAAGCTCGCGTAGCAAGCGCGGCTCTAATCCCTCGATGTCACGGGCCTGCTGAAGCTTTCGGCGAGCCTTGCTCTCACCCGCGCGACAGAGTCCTTGGCCGCGTGACTTAGGGAGCGAATAGCGCGCCAGGCTTCGGTCGCCTGCAGCCATGCCCTCATCTCAGTGAATTTGCCGTAGGCCCAGGCGAAAGCCGGGATCCGCATCAGCTTGTCGCGCGTCAGATGAAACAGGCGCTCGACCAGCACCAGCTTGAGCAGCTCGCAGCCGACGAACGCCACCATACCGCTGAGGAACTGACCGGTCGCAACGAGGTACGCCGCAACCGGCTTGATCGGCTCCAGAATGAGCACGGGCACGGAAAACAGCGCCAACGACGGATAAGGCGGCAGCGATCTGATCCAGGCGCGCAGCCGCTTGAATTCGAAGTGCCGGGCAAGCCAAGCCGAGATCGGCCGCGCCACGGCCATGAACACCGCATCCACCAGGAAGTAGACGGCCGCCAGGAAGTAGGTGATGGGTTTCAGGATTCGCTTCACGGATACTCTCCCGCGAACTGAAAGCCGGAACCCGCGCTTAAGTTTCACGCCCAGGTGGATCATTCGCGGATTCTCTGTGGAACTTTTAGGGCATGCGGTTCCATCAATCTCAGATCTCGGCGTAGACCTCCAGTAGATTGCCGTCGGGATCGCGGAAAAACAGCGTGCGATGCCCGAAGGCTTGGTTTGTCGGTGGCGACAGCAGCACCACGCCGTGCTGCACGAGTTCCTCGGCGCAAGCGTCGACCTCGGTGGCCGAGACCTTGAACGCCAGTTGCAGTGAGGCACTCCCCGCCGGCGGCGGTGCATCAGTCGCCGTGCGGCTCGGTCGCGCCAATGCGAGCGTGTTGCTCCCTATCCCATACTCGATCCAATTCGGCGATAGCTCGCGCAGCAGGGATAGAGCGAGCACGTCCTCGTAGAAGCTACGCATCGCGGCCATGTCGCGCACGAAGATGACGGTGTAGTCGATCGCTCGGATGGCGCTGAAGGGTGAGCTGGTGCGGCTTGGTTGTTCGTTTGTCATCGTAGCTCTTATTCCAGATTCCGACTCGTAGCCTGGCGCAATGTCGGACCGGCAGCCCGGATTACGCCTGCGCTCCACCCGGGCTACTAGATCTCACTCCACCAGATCCGGCCACGGCACGATGGTCGATTTCACCGTCTTCATCGCCATCGCATCTTTCACGGCTCGCGCGACGCCCTCCTCCGTGAACGGATAGATCGTTTGCATCTTCAGCCAGGGATATTTATCGCGGGTGCGGTAGAGCATGTCGACACCGAGCGGGAGATCGTTACCCGTGAATCCCCAGGAGCCGAGCACGTTGAGGTCCTTGGTGCAGATGCGGTGCCATGAGGTCTCGATCGAGCCGGCGTCGGTGAACTGGCCCATCTCGACATAGGTGCCGCCGTCGCGCAGCATCTCAATGCCTTCGGGACCGGCTGAGGGGTGGCCCGAGCAATCCATCACGAGATCGGCGCCAAAACCGCCGACGATCTCGCGGACGCGCGCGATGCGCTCTTGCGGCGATGCGATCTCTTCGATGTTCACGGTGGCTTCCGCGCCAAACTCGCGCGCGAGTTTTAGGCGCGGCTCCTCCGGCGCGCCGACGCAGATGACGCGCCCTGCCCCCATCTCCTTCGCCGCTGCGACCGCCAAAATGCCGATCGGGCCGGAACCCTGGATCACCACGGTGTCGGCCCAGGTGAAGCCGCCGGCGCGGCTCGCGCGATTGAACGCGCGGATGCACGATGTCAGCGGCTCCGACAGCGCACCTAAGCGCAGCGACATATCGTCGGGCAGCTTGTAGATCTTGGTGCCTGGCAGCATGTCGAGATCGACATAGACATATTCAGCCCAGCCGCCCCACATGTGCGGCGCCTTGTCGAAGCCAAGGTAGCGGCCGTAATAAACCGGCGTCAGGCATTTGTTGGCGGTCTGCGGATAGTGAATGCAGTAATAACAGCGGCCGCAGGGCATCAGTGGCGGGATCATCACTTTCGAGCCGACCTTGAGCGGCTTGCTCATGAAGTCTTCCGTGAATTCATCGCCGCATTCGACGATGACGCCGCCGAGCTCGTGGCCGAGCGTGAACGGCCAGGGTAGCGGCTTCGGCCAGTGTCCTTTCAAAATATGCAAATCGGTGCCACAGACGCCGCACGCGCCGATCTTGATCAGCGCACCCTTGCGACCGACCTTCGGCCACGGCACGGTCTTGATCACGGGCTCCGAGCCCGGTCCGGCGTGGGTGCATACGCGGATTGAATCCATGGCTGTTTCCTCGCGGCCCGTCTTGTGTTGAATGATGGCGCGGGCTCGGACAGAGCGTATGTGAGGTTCGGCCAGATGCCAACCGAGGCAGCGATCATAGGTGCCGCGGGCGCAATCCTGCCAAGGTGATCGTTTGAACCCAATCCCCCAAAATCCCGTAGCCGCGTCCGGCTCGTTCGCGGCGATGAAGTCCGTGCCGTACCGGCTGCAGTTCATCGCCTATGTGCTGGCGATGATGGCGGATAATATCGAGCACGTGATCAGCTATTGGGTGGTGTTCCAGAAATTCCACTCGCCGACGCTGGGCGGCTTTGCCGTGCTGTCGCACTGGCTGCCATTCCTGCTGTTCTCGGTCGTGGTCGGCGGGCTCGCCGACCGGTTCGACCCGCGCCGCATCATCCAGTGCGGCATGTTGCTGTTCATCGTCGCCTCGGCGGGATGGGGCTTCTTCTTCATCACCGACACGATCCAGATGTGGCACGCGATGCTGCTCCTGGTGATCCACGGCTGTGCCGGCGTGCTGTGGCAGACGCCGAACCAACTGCTGCTCTACGATCTAGTCGGTCCTGCCGATCTTCCGAGCGCGGTGCGGCTAAATGCAATGGCGCGTTATCTCGGCATCCTGGTGGGGCCGGCCGTGGGCGGTCTCATCATGCTGACGCTCGGCACTTCGCACGGCATCATCTTCAACACGCTGTTCTATCTGCCGATGCTGCTGTGGCTGTTCTGGGCACCGGTCCGAGACAAGAGCGTCGCCATGCGGCGCTACGCCGTGCGCGGCTTTGCCGACATCCTGCTGACGATGCGCGCGATCGGCACCCAGCCGGTGCTGATGGCGATGACATGGCTTGCCGGCCTCACCTCCTTCATGATTGGCAATGCCTATCACGCGCAGATGCCGGGCTTTGCCGGCGATCTCGGTCATGGCGATCCTGGCGTGTCCTACAGCGTGCTGCTCGCGGCCGACGCCGCCGGCGCGCTACTCGCCGGCATCGCGCTGGAATCCTGGGGACGGTTGAAGGGCACGGCGCGCACGGCGATCACGCTCGCGATGCTCTGGAGTGTCGCGCTGCTCGGCTTCGCCGCGGTGCGGATCTACCCCGTCGCGATCGTGCTGCTGTTCTTTGCCGGCTTCTTCGAGCTTTCCTTCAACACCATGGCCCAGGCGCTGGTTCAGCTGAATGCGCCCTCCGACATTCGCGGTCGTGTCGTCGGCCTCTATAATATGGCGGGACTTGGCATGCGCGCGTTCAGCGGCATCACCGTCGGCGTCTTTGGTGCTGCGATCGGGATTCACTGGTCGCTGGGACTCTCGGCCGCAGTGCTGCTGGCGCTGCTGTGCCTGCTCTATGGGCGGGCGACCAGGAAAGCCTAGGGGCCCGGTCGTCGGCCCGGGACGGCTGCGCTCCTCCGGTCCGGGAACACTGGGATACTGCCCGCCGCTGATGTGGCTTTTTGAACGCATTGTGTCGGTCCGTCATCGCCACGCCAAATCATAACGCGGCGTTAACCCTATGCACCTTAGGGTCGTGTCGGACTCCGCCCGGGCGGGGGGTCGGGTAGTGAAAATGGCGTTGGCGAACAAAAAATTTCTTCCGGCCGCCGAGGAACGTCGGCGTTTCCAGCGGGTGAAGGTGCACCTGCTCGGCCGTTACATGCTGCCGGATCGCCGTGAATTCCCCTGCCAGGTGATCAACATGTCGCCGGGGGGCCTTGCGCTGCTCGCGCCCGGCATCGGCAATGTCGGCGACCGCGTGGTCGCCTATCTCGACCATATCGGCAGGGTCGAGGGCAAGATCACAAGGATCATCGACAACGGCTTCGCGATGACGGTGGGCGCGACGCCGCGCAAGCGCGACAAGCTCGCGGCCCAGCTGACCTGGCTCGCCAACCGCGACATCCTCAATTTGCCGGAAGACCGCCGCCACGACCGTATTGTGCCGCGCAACCCGATCGCGGTGCTGACGCTCGAGGACGGCACCAAGATGACTTGCCGCATCATCGACCTGTCGCTGTCCGGTGCCGCCATTGCTGCGGAGAACCGCCCGCCGCTGAAATCGATCGTTCTGCTCGGCCGGGTCCAGGGCCGCGTGGTGCGAAACCTCGAGGACGGCTTCGCGCTCGAGTTCATGCACGCGCAGCCGATCGAGACTCTCGAAGAGAGCGTTACCGCGCGGTAAAGCGCGACAGCGCCAAAACCCCTGTTTTACCAGCTCTGAAGGCGGCCTCTGCGATGCAGACGCCGCCTTTCTCGCGTCTTGCAGCGGCCGCGGGCGGGTTAACGCGCGGCCTGTTCATGCCCCCAACCAGCGGTTCCGCCAGCGTTTCCGCGTTAATCCCTAAAATTTGAATCAATTGCAGTATTTTCGAATTTTAGTCGAATTCTATTCAAGTATAGATCGAATTCGCCGCCAGTTTTACTTGCATTCGTCTCGACTTGACTTGGTCGACTTAGCGGCAACTCAAAAGCTCCGTGCGAAATGTGGTCCCAACAAGAAACGGGGGCCGCAATGTTGGACTTCAGGGGACAGGGAAAGGCACTGGCGCTCGCCGCCATGCTGTTCGGAATGAGCTCGGCGGTGCAGGCCGGCGAAAGCCGTCTGCTCTACGCGAGCCTCGGCGACACGACGCGTGCGCCGATCGGCTGGGTCGAGTTTTGTGCAGAGAACGCCGCTCAGTGTCAGGGCGGAGCGACGCAGCCGCGCGACATCGTGATGTCGCAGGCCGCGTGGCGCGACCTGACCAAGGTCAATCGCTGGGTCAACGAGACGATCAAGCCTTTGACCGACCAGGAGCACTGGGGCGTCGTCGAGAAATGGTCGCTGCCGACCGACGGCTACGGCGACTGTGAAGATTACGTGCTGCTGAAGCGCAAGATGCTGATGGACGCCGGTTGGCCGCGCGAGGCCCTGCTCATCACGGTCGTGCGCGACAAGAAGGGCGAAGGACACGCGGTGCTGACGGTGAAAACCGACAAGGGCGAGTTCGTTCTCGACAATCAGAACGAGAACGTCGTCGCCTGGACGGAGACCGGCTACCGCTTTGTCAAGCGCCAGTCGCAGAGCGATGCCAACGTCTGGGTCTCGCTTGGCGATACCAAGCCGGCGGTCTCGACCGCCAGCGCGAGAGACCAGTAGTTCGATCAGTAGAGACAAACAAACGAGTTACGCGACCCGGTCACATCCCCACCCCTCCCCGTCCCAGACCGGTTCGCGCGCGGCCAGCCATCCCCCAATGGCTGGCCGCAACTTTTTGGGGCTTGTGTTCCAAGCTCTAGCGGTCTGCCGGAGCGGCAAGAGCGAGTTGCAAGCCGGCACGCAAGGCCGAACCGGGATGACGACCGAATTGCGAGGCGAGGCCATTGTTGTCCAGCGTTGGCGCGAACATCCTGAGCCGCTCCGCCATCCGGTGGGACTCCTCCACATCCCCTGTCAGCGCATAGGCCGCGGTCAGTCCGGCCCAGCCGCGGGGATAGCGCGGATTGAGCGCGACCGAACGTTTGAACAGCACGATGGCCTCCGGATATCTCTTCAATTCAAGCTCGCCATTACCGGCAAACTCCAGCCAGATCGGCATGATCGGATCGCGCGGGCTAAGCCGGATCGCGTAACGCACATGCGCGAGCCCCTCCGCGGGGCGGCCCGAACGGATCAGCCCGTTGCCGATCTGCGCATGCGCGCTGGCATCGCTGGGATCGATCCTTATCGCGCGCTCCAGATGCTCCATTGCCTCCGGCAGCGTCGGCAACGTGTTGAGCGCGAGCGCGAGATAGAAATGCGCGTTGCTGGAGTCGGGATCGCGTTCCAGCACCTTGCGCAGGATCTCGATCGCCGCCTTGCGATGCGCCCTCGACTCGGTATCCAGCACCTGCGCCCCCATCCGGGCGTGATAGGCGCCGATGCCCGTGAGGGCGCGCAGATTCTGCGGCTCCTTCTCCAGCGCGCCCTCAAACAGCGCCAGCGCCTGGCGATAGCCGTCAAGACGCACCTCCGACAGCGCAGCCCAGCCGCGATAGGCGAGCGCGGCGGCGTCCGAGCTCTGCGACAGGCGCGAGCTCTCGATCGGCAGCATCTCGAACTGGAGCTCGCGGGCGAGCCGCGCGACGATCTCGTCCCGCAAGCCCTGCCGGTCGGCGCCATCGCGTTCGATCCGGCTGCTCCAGATCGACAGCCGGCTCGAAGGATCGACCAGCTCGACATTGACGCGCAGCCCCTCCTCCTGCCGCCGGACGCTGCCTTCGAGCACGTAACGTACCTTCAACTCGTGGCCGAGCCTGCCGACATCGATCGGCTGACCGGCGAAGCTGCGTGCCGTTTGCTGCGAGATCACGCGGAACGACGGCAGGCGGGACAGCGTGTTGGTGAGATCATCGGTCAGCATGTCGGCGGTGAGCTGGAGATGGTCGTCCGCGGCGCCGAGCGTCGTGAAGGGCAGCACCAGGATCGGCACGAGGCCGTTCGGGAGTGTCACCTCGCCGCCTGAGGACGGCGAACGCCAGAAATCGCCGGCCTCGGGGGACGCCCCCGCGGCAAGTTCCGCGACATCAGTATGCTGCCGCGCGCGCAGCTCGAACAGCGCGCCCAAAGTCAGGACCAGCACCAGACCGGATCCTGCCAGGACCCTTCCCACCATTTGGCGCAGCGCGCTCTTTTTGTGTCTTGGCGCAACCGCCGCCGGCGACAAGCGCGGCGCATCCGGGATAGCTGGTGCAGCTGCGCAATCGACCGCAACCGCGCGATCGGCTTCGACAGCGCTGGAGCGCAAGCCGTCGAGCATCTCGCGCGTCGCCTTCTCGGGGCCGACGCCGAGCTCGCGCTGCAACACATCGGCAAATCCGGCGGCGCGGGTCAGCGCCTCATGACGGCCGTGATAGCGCGCATAAAGTGCGATCGCGAGCCGCTGGACATCCTCGCGCAGCGGATCGAGCGCGATGAGTTGCTCGACCGCTGCGATCGCATCGTTGGGATCCGTGACGAGATCAGGGCGCTCGACAAATGTCGCGCAGAGATGCGCCGCTGCAAGCTGGAGCCGCGTTCGCTGACCGGCCACCCACTCCTCGATGCCCTCCTCATCAATGTGATGACCGGCGAGAAAGTCGCCGGTGAACAGACGCGCGGCAAGCGCAAGCTCCGCGGCCTTGGTCGATCGCGACAGCTGCTCGAATTCGCGCGCGTCGATCGACCATAGCTCGCCGTCGAGCCGTACCACTCCCGCGTCGGCGATAACGAGCGATGGACCAAGATGCTTGCGCAGCATCGCCAGCGCCTGCCGCAGGCTTTGTCGGGCCTGCTGGTCCGAACAGTCCCCCCACAACAGCGTCGCGAGCTCTTCGCGCTGCGCCGCGTAGTCACGGCTCATGGCAAGATAAGCAAGCAGGACGCCGGACTTGCGCGTCGGCAGGGCGATTGCCGAGGACTGGTCATGAATGGTCGTCACGACCAAGCGGCCAAGCAGCCGCAATCGCATGGTGCTGCGCGATGTCAGTTGCGGACCCACACCGGCTCCTCCCCCTAGCGACGGTTGATCCGCTCTTTTCACGCGATCCTACGAGCGCCACCGGCGAGGGCAAGTGGGATAGGTCACACCTTCCTGCCGGGTTTCACGTTTTTTTTGCGCTCCCGTGACGGCGGCTACCGCACTGTTTCGAATCTCGATGTGCGACAGCGCGGGAGGCTGGATTTGGAAGCGCTGCAACATCCGGCACGATCGTCAGAGGCACCGCGTCCGCGACGTCGTGAGCACCGATATCACCAGGCGTTTTTCCGTTCAGGCACTCAGAAAATTCATTGAGGAGGACTCCATGCAATTCAATTCACGCATTGATTTGGCCGGCAGCCTTGTCGTTCTTGGTTTGCTCGCCGGCGTCGGCCCGGCCTCAGCCGATTTCGATGGTCCCAGGCTGAAGGATCCTACGGCTTCACGGGATCGGCCGAATGCCTGGTCGCGCCGGGTCATGTCGGCGATCCGAACGGCCCGGGGCTTCCCAACCCAACGCCGGGCGTTGCACTGCCGAACTCGGGATTCCAGACCAATCTGCGCCCGAATGACGCCGTGCCGGGATCCTCGACAGACGCCTATGCCAACTCATTCGCAGTGGAAGGCATCCGCAAGTTCAACGGCAATGGCACCGGCACCGTGAAAGGCACCGTGGTCGGCATCACCATTCGTCCCACCCCCGGCCCCGGCGGCTTTCCGCATTTCCCGCCGGCCGCCGGCTCCGCCGATTTCAGCTTCTCTTTTACCTACACCGTCAACGAGGACGGGACCTGGACCAGCACCATGGTGCCGGGCAGCTACACCGAGACGCACCTGACCGGCCCGCGGACTGGCCAGACCTCGACGGTCGACGCGATCCCGCCGACGACGGGCATAATCTCCGAGGGCGGCAAGACGCTGACCGCGGCGCATGTGACGACAGCCGTGGAAACGCATACCTACTCTAATGGCGATGTCGAGCCGCGGATCTGCCATCGCTCGCGAATCTACATCAAGCTCAGGCACAGCGATGACGATGACGATCAAGGCAACGGCAATCATTAGCCGTGGCTGATCGTCCTTCCGCCCCGCGCGACCGCCATGCCGCTCTGGCGGTCGCGATGAGTCTTGCCTGCGGCCTGATTGCCCCGGCCAAAGCCGACATTCGCGTCGACGGTGATCTGCAGGCATTACAGTTGCAGACAAGTGGCGACAGCCTTGCCGACGTTCTGGCCCGCTTCGACAAGCTGTTCGCAGTGAAGGTCCGGTCCGCGGTCCCGCTCATGAGCGAGGTCAGCGGCAGCTACTCCGGCACACTGTCGCGGGTCGTGGCGCGACTGCTCGACGGCTATAACTATGTGATCAAGATGGATCGCGACGTCACCGAGATCCTGGTGTTCGGCCGCGGTGGCGAGGTCGCAATCGTGCCGAAAGTGAAGCCTGCGGCTGCGGCAAAGACAGTGACGGCCCGCTGGCGTTGACGGCGACTCCGGCCGGGAGGCGCACGCGCCTCTCGGCCTTACAATCCCACAATCCCACGCCGCCCAAGGCGCGATGCTCAGCGTGGCAGAACATTCTTGTAGATCTTGCCGTTCTTCATGATCACCACGAAGTTCTTCGCGGGGTCCTCGACCAAGTTGATGTTGTCGAGCGGATTACCGTCGACCAGCAGAAGATCGGCGAAGGCGCCTTCCTCCACCACGCCGAGCTTGCCCGGATATGGATTGCGCGGGCCGGACAAACTCAGCAGTTCCGCATTGGTCGACGTTGCCATGGCCAGCGCTTCGGCCGGCGTGTACCAGCGTGTCAGTGCCGCCAGCATCGAGCCCTGCTTCTCCGCTAGCGCCTGCGAGAACAGGACGTCGGTGCCAAACGCGGTCTTGAGGTGGTATTTCCTGGCCAGCTCATAGACACGGTCCGTGCCGGCGACAACCTGCCGCAGCTTGTCCTGCTCCGCCGGCCCAAGCCCGGCACCCATGGACATGTCCAGGAACGGCTGGGTGCTGAGCCAGATTCCCTTCTCGGCCATCAGCTTCGCGCTCGCTTCGTCCATGAGATGGGCGTGCTCGATGCACTTCACGCCGGCTGCAATCGAGCGTTGGATCGCAACCGGCGTATAGGCGTGCGTGGCAACATAAGTGCCCCAGTTCTCGGCGGCCTCGACGGCGGCGCGCAGCTCGGGCTCGGTGAAGGTCGAGACGTCCAATGGACTGAACGGCGAAGCCACGCCACCGCCCGCAGTCAGCTTGACCTGGGAGGCGCCCTGCATCAGCTGCTCACGTGCGCGCACGCGCACCTCGTCGGGACTGTCGGCGACCATGCTGCCGCCGATCCGCTCCATGCGGCTGAGCATTCCGCCGATGGTTCGCGGCAGGTCGGAGAGCTGGCGGAAGTCACCGTGGCCGCCGGTGATGGTGATGATGGCGCCAGACGGATAGATGCGCGGGCCGGCGACGAGATCCTCGTCGATCGCCTGCTTGAGGCCGAAGGTCGGTCCACCCATGTCGCGTATCGTGGTGAAGCCGCGCATCAGCGTTGCAGTCGCCTCGCTTGCAGCAACAAGATTGTTGTAGCCGATATCGCCTGCAAGCGCCGCCATCGGCGTCGGGCGTACCAGCATCGCGTGCCAATGCGCATCGATGAGTCCAGGCATCAGCACCCGGCCGCCGCCGTCGATGACCTGGCCAGTGGCCGCGATATCCGCGATCGAGATCTTCTCGATCTTGCCGTCCCTGACGAGGACATTGGATGGCGCCGAGAGCGCTGCGTTCTTGCCATCAAAGATCTTGACGTTGCGGAACAGGACGGCGCCGTCCTGCTGAGCCGGTGCAGGCGATGCGCTGCAGACGATCGTCGCGAGCACCGCCGTGAGGCCGATCCGCCTACGCAATCCCGACATGTTCAACTCCCCGCTGGGGTGCCGCTATGCGGCCACTGCGACAGGTCGCCAGGCAAAAGTCAGCCAGCCGATGTCATGGGAGAGCGAGAGTTGATGCCTGCCATCAGGCAGAGTCAATTTGCAACTATAGGGCGATTCTGCATTACAGCCATTCGAGTCCAACGGAGATGCATTTCCAGAAACATTTATCGGGAAGTTGCGGCACATAAGTAAGCGAGGCTGCCTCGCTTGCATCGAACTCTATTCAAAAGTCGAGCAATAGGAGCAACCGACAAATCAACGAAAGATTGCAACCATCACAGTCAGGCGCAACGAAGGATCTTCGCGGCCATAGCCGAGCGATGCGGCCCGCTTACGCGCCGAGCACGTCGGCAAGCCGCAACTCGTCCGCGGCGGGATCCTTGAGGAACAGCTCGGCTTCGATCTCATTCAGATGCGACAGCATCTGCGTGCGCGCCGCCTGCTTGTCGCGCTTGCGGATCGCGGTGACGATCTCGGCATGATGATCAGTGCCGCAGGCGGGCGTGTCGTGGCGGCGATAGAGCAGGATGATCAGCGAGGAGCGCGCGATCAGCTCCTTGAGGAAGCCGAGATAGATGCTGTGGCCGCTCATCTCGGCGATGAGCCGATGAAAGTCGCCGGAGAGCCGGACCGAGGCGCGCGCGTCGCCGCGCAGCTCGGCTTCCCGCTCCTCAGTGAGGTGTTGCTGAAGGCGCTCGATCCACGCGGGCGAAACGGCATCAACGGCGTGATCGACGATAGTGGGCTCGACCAGGCGGCGCGCCTCGAACACCTCGCGGGCATCCGCGGGCGTCGGGCGCGCAACAAAAGCGCCGCGGTTCTTCTCGATATTGACGATGCCCTCATGCGCAAGCTGTTGCAGCGCGGTGCGGACCAGCGTGCGGCTCGCCCCATAGATCTCGCCGATCTCATCCTCGCCAAGCTTGGTGCCCGGCAACAGGCGATGCTCGAGGATCGCCGCGGTCACGCCCTCCCTGATCCGGCTGACGCGATCGCTCACGTCGGGCGCATCGGGTTTCGGGCGGGATTTGGCGGCCATCAGTTCGAAGTGTGGGTTTGAGGGCGCGATCAGCGTTCGGCCTTCGATGGTAATCGACGAGCTGTATCCAATCACAGGCGAAACTTTATACAATCTTCGCCCATTTTGTGTGCACATCTCTGCCGGCACCATGTGCCGCACAATCGTACTGGATTCAATCTAACGATCTGACTCCGCAGCACAGTTTCCGAATTCGGCAATCCTGCCGCGGTTGGCACGGACCTTGCGGAGAGAGGCGGAGCACCGCCCTCCTCTCGGACACGCCATGGCCACTCCTGCCGCTCTCGAACTGGTTGCCGTCACCAAGCGCTATGACACGACGCTGGCGGTGGACAATGTCAATCTGAAGATCCCGGCCGGCACTTATTGCTGCCTGCTCGGCCCGTCCGGCTGCGGCAAAACCTCGACGCTACGCATGATCGCCGGTCATGAAGCGGTCAGCGAGGGCGACATCATCCTCGGCCCGCAGAACGTCACGGACCTCGAGCCCGCCAAGCGCGGCACGGCCATGATGTTCCAGTCCTACGCGCTGTTTCCGCACCTCACCGTGCTCGACAATGTTGCGTTTGCCCTGAAAATGCGCGGCATCGACCGCGCGACCAGGCACAAGCGCGCCGGCGAGCTTCTGGAGCTGGTGGCGATGAGCCCCTATGCCAGCCGCCTGCCGGCCCAGCTCTCCGGCGGCCAGCAGCAGCGCGTGGCGCTCGCCCGGGCGCTGATCACCGAGCCGCAGATCCTTCTGCTCGACGAGCCGCTGTCCGCGCTCGATCCGTTCCTGCGGGTCAAGATGCGCGGCGAGCTGAAGCGCCTGCAGCGCGAGCTCGGCATCAGCTTCATCCAGGTCACCCACGGCCAGGAAGAGGCGATGGCGCTTGCCGACCACATCGTGGTGATGAACCAGGGCAAGATCGAGCAGCAGGGCACGGCCCGCGACATCTTCCACCATCCCCGCACCGAATTCGTGGCGCGCTTCATCGGCGGCCACAACGTTCTCAGCGACGCCGGCAGCCTCATCGCCGTACGCGCCGATCAGCTCGGCATCATGCCGTTCGTTGACGGCGCATTCGGCGCGCCGGCGCGGCTGACCCAGACCGAGTACCAGGGCTCCTATGTTGCCGTCTCGCTCACGCTCGACGACGGCACCGCCCTGTTCTCCCATCTTCCCGAGTCCACCTTCGACGTCCACCCGTTCCGGCCGGGCGATCGCGTGCTGGCCACCTGGGATCCCGCCAAGGCGCAACGTCTGCAATAGCGCCGTCATTTTAGAAAATGCGCAACACAGAGGAGTGATTGGAATGACCGAGACGACCAAAAAGACCGGCGTCAGCCGCCGCACGCTACTCAAGGGCACCGCGGGTCTCGCGGGCCTTGCCGCCGGCTCCGGCGCCATCACCGGCTTTCCCTACGTGATGTCGGCCGAACCGAAGGTGCTGCGCTATCTCGGCACCGCCGTGAACGAGGGCGACGACATCTCCAAGCAGTGCCTGAAGGACACCGGCATCAAGATCGAATACATCACCGCGACGACCGACGACGTCACCAAGCGCGTGATGACCCAGCCGAACTCCTTCGACGTGCTGGACACCGAATATTTCTCGCTAAAGAAGCTGGTGCCGTCGGGCAACATCCTTGCCCTCGACGCCAAGAAGATCAAGGAATTCGACAACATCACCCCCGTCTTCACCAAGGGCGAGACGCCCGGCGGCAAGAAGATCGGCGGTCAGGGCACCGCGCCCTGGAAGGTGCTCTATCTCGAAGGCAAGGACTCCAAGACGTTCTCCAAGACGGCGACCGAGTTCGTCACGCTGATCCCGACTGTCTACAACGCCGACACGCTCGGCATCCGCCCCGATCTGATCAAGCGACCGATCAGCTCGTGGTCGGAGCTGCTCAATCCCGAATTCAAGGGCAAGGCCTCGATCCTCAACATCCCCTCGATCGGCATCATGGATGCCGCGATGGTCGTGGAAGCCACCGGCAAGTACAAATATGCCGACAAGGGCAACATGACCAAGGAAGAGATCGATCTCACCATGAAGGTGATGACCGAGGCAAAGAAGGCCGGCCAGTTCCGCGCGTTCTGGAAGGACTTCAATGAGAGCGTGAACTTGATGGCGTCGGGTGAGACTGTCATTCAGTCGATGTGGTCGCCCGCTGTGACGAAGGTGCGCTCGATGGGCATCGCCTGCACCTTCCAGCCGCTCAAGGAAGGCTATCGTTCCTGGGCTTCCGGCTTCTGCGTCTCCAAGGGCGTGTCGGGTGCGAAGCTCGACTGGGCCTATGAGTTCGTCAATTGGTTCCTGTCCGGCTATGCCGGCGCTTACCTCAACCGCCAAGGCTACTACTCGGCCGTACTCTCGACCGCGAAGGCCAACATGGAGCCCTACGAGTGGGCCTACTGGATGGAAGGCAAGGCGGCCGAGAAGGACATCAAGGCGCCCGACGGCTCGCTGCTGGAGAAGGCCGGGGCGGTGCGTGATGGCGGCTCCTACGAGGACCGCATGGGCGGCGTCGCCTGCTGGAACGCCGTGATGGACGAGAACGACTACATGGTCCGCAAGTGGAACGAGTTCATCGCCGCGTGATGGATACGTCGGAAGACATTCTGCAACAGGCATCCCCGGACCTCGTCCGGGGATCCGAGACGAGGCGCGCGGCGAAATCCGCGCGCCTGTCGCCGTCTTTGGTCTCCTGGCTCCAGGCCGGGCCGATGATGCTGGTGTTTCTCGCCTTCTTCCTGATCCCGCTGGTCTTCGTCGTCATCGTCTCGTTCTGGGACTACAACGAATATCAATTGCTGCCGGCCTTTTCCGGCCGCGGCTACACCGACACGTTCGAGGGCTGCATCGCGCAGCTTCCCGATCTCTGCACGATCGGCAAAACCTATCTGAAGACGCTGAAGCTCTGCTTCCTGGTCTGGGCCATCACGCTCTTCATCGGTTTCTGGGTCGCCTATTTCCTCGCCTTCCACGTCAAGTCCAAGACCTGGCAGATGGGACTGTCGCTGCTCTGCACGATCCCGTTCTGGACCTCCAACGTCATTCGCATGATCGCCTGGATCCCGCTGCTCGGGCGCAATGGCCTCGTTAACTCCGGCCTGATGAAGACGGGCCTGGTCAACCAGCCGGTGGAATGGCTGCTGTTCTCCGAGTTCTCCGTGGTGCTGGCGCTGGTCCACCTCTTCACCTTCTTCATGGTGGTGCCGATCTTCAATTCGATGATCCGCATCGACAAGTCGCTGATCGAGGCCGCCTATGACGCCGGCGCCTCCGGCTTTCAGACACTGGTCAACGTCATCATTCCGCTGGCCAAGCCAGGAATCGTGATCGGCTCGATCTTCGTCATCACCATCGTGATGGGCGACTTCATCACCATCGGCGTGATGGGCGGCCAGCAGATCGCCGCCGCCGGCAAGATCATCGAGACCCGGGTCAACGCGCTACAATTCCCGGCTGCGGCCGCGAATGCCGTGATCCTGCTCGTCATCACGTTCCTGATCATCACCATGATGTCGCGCATCGTCGACATCAAGAAGGAGCTGTAGGCGATGAAGGAAGGACGCCCGCGCTCATTCTACCTGCTTGCGATCTTCTTCGCGGCCTATGTGCTGTTTCTCTACGGCCCGATGATCGCGATCTACGTGCTGTCGTTCCAGGGACCGCAGGGCGGCCTCACCTTCCCGATGAACGGCGTGTCGACCTACTGGCTGACAAAGCTGTTCCAGGGCACCGGCATCGTCGATCTCGGTGCGTCCTTCCGCCGCTCGCTGCTGCTCGGCGTCATCGTGATGGCCGTCACTGTCGTGCTGTCGGTCGCCGCCGGCATGGCCTTCCGCAGGAAGTTCAAGATGCAGAGCATCCTGTTCTACTCGGCGATCGCGAGCCTGATCGTGCCCTCGATCATCACCTCGCTCGGAATCTCGCTGGAATTCCGCATCATCGACGATTTGATCAAGGCGCACTGGAACGAGAATTTCGAGACCTCGATGGGCCTGCTCACCTCCGGTCTGGGTGCGCACCTGACCTGGACGCTGCCGTTTGGCCTGCTGATCATGTTTGCGATCTTCAACCGCTTCGATCCCAGGCTCGAGGAAGCTGCGCGCGATCTTGGCGCGACGCCGTGGCAAACGTTCCGCTACGTCGTGCTGCCGATCATCCTGCCGTCGGTGATTGGCATCGGCCTGTTCGGCTTCACATTGTCCTGGGACGAACTCGCGCGCTCCAGCCAGGCGATCGGGGCAGTGAATACATTGCCGCTCGACCTTCAGGGCCTTACCACGACGGTGACGAACCCGGATATCTATGCGCTGGGCACCATCATCTCCGCGGTGTCCTTCGCGGTGATCACGCTTGCGCTGGGGACCATCCACATGCTCAACAAGCGCCAGGCGGCCAAGGGCTCGGACGCCGGCAAAGGGCTCGTCTGATCGCGATGCGACTGCACGTCGTCAATCCCAACACCACGACCACGATGACGGCGAAGATCGCCGCGGCGGCGCGCGCGATCGCGCTGCCCGACACGGTGATCGACGCGCGGCAGCCCGCGATGGGGCCGGTTTCGATCGAGGGATTCTACGACGAGGCCTTCGCTGTCCCCGGTATGCTCGGCTGCATCCGCGAGGCCGACCGCGACGGTGCCGATGCGCACATCATCGCCTGCTTCGACGACACCGGCCTCGATGCCGCGCGCGCCATCGCGAAAGCGCCGGTCATCGGCATCGGCGAAGCCGGCTTTCACGTGGCGAGCCTGGTCGCGGCGCGCTTTGCCGTGGTCACGACGCTTGGCGTCTCCATCGTGCCGATCGAACATAATTTGCGGAAATACGGCCTTGCCGAGCGCTGTGCCTGCGTCCGCGCCGCCGAAGTCCCGGTGCTCGCGCTCGAGGACCGCAATACTGAAGCGCTCGGCAAGATCTCCACGGAGATCACGGCTGCGATCCGCGGCGGCCGCGCCGAGGCCATCGTGCTCGGCTGCGCCGGCATGGCCGATCTTGCAGCTGAACTCGCCGGCACCCATGGTCTGCCCGTGGTCGATGGCGTTGCTGCCGCGGTGACGCTGGCGGAAGGACTGGTCCGGCTCGGGCTTTCGACATCCCGGCTCGGGCCCTACGCAGCGCCGCGCGCGAAGACCTATTCAGGCCCGTTTGCGCCGTTTCAGCCCTGACATTCCGCGCCTGACGGCGCGATCAACTTTGATGTGTCTGTCACAAGCGACCCCAGTTTGCCTCAAGCCGTGCTAAGACCCGCACCAGTATTTCTACGGGGCCGTGCACGAAAAAGAACGATGTCACCTGTTTAGCGTGCGGAGCCGGCTTTCGACGGCTCGAGCTTGCCACGCCGCCCGCCAACTCGGGCGAGTATCGCTGTCCGGCTTGCGACGAGGTCGTGGAAACCTTCGACGGCACCGCGTTCATCGCCTATCGCATGACGATCCAGCCTTCGTTGACGGCAGCCCGTCACTAAGCGGCGCCGAAGCTCCGCCGGAACCTTAGCTTTTTCCCCAAGCGGCCACCTTTTCGTCCCAATTGTTGCCGAACAGTAACACTTTCGGGGCGCACCGGCCGCCTTGTTCTGCGTTCTTGTGCTGCCGTTCTTCGCCACTCTCCAAGTTTCAATTTGGGCTTTGTCAGCGATGATCGATCTCGCAGAGGACACACCGTCCAATCCCCTCCTTCGTCTCGGTGCCCAGCCGATAGCGTTGACGGCTGCCGCGCTGCTGCTCCTGATCGCCGGCGTCACCTCGATCGCGATCTGGCGCGCCTATACTGGTGCTGCGCCTGAGACCGACCGTGTGGTCGCCTCGCGGCAGCTTCAGGTGCGCGCGGCGCAGGCCTCCGAACAACTGGTCGAGAAGACCAAGGGATTGGAGGCGACCCAGCAGGAATCGATCGACCAGCTCCAGGTCGTGCAGGACCAGCTTCAGACCATGAAGAAGCTGCTCGCCTCGCAGCAGGCCGACACCAAGCGCCTGTCGGATCAGGTCGCCAGTCTGAACGAGTCCATCGACGGGTTGCGGCAATCCTTTGCCAGCGTCCGGTCAACCGAGGCCGACACACCCTCGGTTACTCCAAGGAAACCGGCACGTCACCGCGTTCATGCCAGCGCCCGCAAACGCTCTCGCGGCTGATTGGATCCCGCGCCGCGGCCCTTTATTTTCGCCAGATGTGAAATGGATCACATTCGTCCGTATGATTCCGCGCCATGCTGCCCTCTACCGGATGGCGTGAGCCGATTTCAATATCCGGGGCTGGCAAGGTCGTTGACGGTATACTGCGTCAACGGCCTTGTTTTTTAATGTTGCGGTATCCCGGTGCCTCGATCGAGTCGCACCCTACTGGCAGCCGCTATTCACAGACCTGAACACGGCGGACGCGCCAGCCCCATTGCGTCATCACGCGCTGCCGCACGGGGTAGCACTGCGCGCCATAGTCCTCGTAACCGACGCCGTAGTATTCGCCATAGTACGGGTAGCCGTAGCCATAGGCGCCGTAATAGCCGGCGCCTGCAATACCGGCGCCGATCGCGACACCCGGCCAGAAGCCGCCGCCGTGCCAGCCATGGCCAAACCCGCCACCGCCCCAATGGCCACCACCACCCCAATGGCCGCCACCGAAACCGCCTCGCGCCTGCGCCGCCTGGGGCGCTGCGAGGCCAACCGCCGCGATGGCCAGTGCGGCCACGATCATCTTGCGCAACATCAACTCACCCTCCGCGTGGAAACACTCCACACTTGAAAACCGGGGCAAGCTAATGTCCCTCGACCGTTGATGATAGGCGGACCGGCTCACTTCCGCGCGAGCGTCAGCAGCCGCGGCAGATGCTCTTCATCTTCTTGTCGAGCAGCCGGTTCTCGGCACTCACCGCAGCATCGGCGTCGGGGTTCGTGCCCGAGGCCGCCCCGGTGGTGACGCCGGCCGCAGTGTTCGCGCCGGAGGATTGCGCCGTGCCCAGACTGTTGGTGCCGGGCGGCGGCGCCGGCGCATTGGCGACGCCGCCGGTCGATCCGGTCGCACCGCCGGTCGTCTGTCCGAACGATACAACGGGCATTGCAGCGAGGCCGATGATGACGATCAACATCTTGATCGAAGCGCTTGCAGACGGTTGGGCCATTGGAAAATCTCCCTGCCCGATCAACCGTTGCAGCAAAGACAGGTTCCGGAACAAATCCCGTCACATCAGCTTGAAACAGGAAGGCAACCACGATCATGCGCAAATTGATCGCATTCGACGAGGACACGTTCGACAAGCTGAAGCAATTGGGACGCGACAGGATGGCGACCTTTCAGGAGCTTGCGGATGAAGCCTTCGCCGACCTCCTGAAGAAGCACGGCATTCCCATCGACCTCAGGGACGCCCTGCGCGAGAGCGCGCGCGTCGAAGGCGCGACAGACAAATCGCCCCCACGCCCCCGGACCAGAAAGGCAAGAGCACGATGACCGATCGCGATCCCTTTGCAGAGGGCGAGTGCGCAGCGCGCGAGAACATCCCCGCCGAAGCCAATCCTTACCTGGACGGCAGTGATGAGCACGCGTTGTGGGCCGCCGGCCACGAGAAGGTCGCGGGCGCAATCGAAGCGCGCGAATCCGAGGGAAGCTGACGCGTCGATGTACGCCGCGCGGGCCGCTATGCAGCGGCCACCATCTGTTCGGTCCGGTCCTCGACCATGGTCACGAACATGTGGGATTCCTCGCCAGCGCCGCCGATCTGGACCCGACGGGCCGAGATCACGCGGCGGCCGCGGGCGGGATTGTCGATGGTGTCGACGATCGGCTCCAGCTGCTGCTTCTGCGCCAGGAGCTGCTGGTCGCGTTTCTCGATCAATGCGGCGGCATCCGCGGAGAACAATTCCCGCGCGGTCTTGCCGATGATCTCGCCGCGCGACATCCCGATCATCTTCTCGGCGGCCCTGTTGACGAAGACGTAGCGCAGATTGCGCGCGTCCTTGGCGATGATGCCCTCGGCGACATTCTCGATGATGGTGGCGAGGAAGCGCTCCATCCGCTCGAGGATGCGCTCGCGCTGGCGCTGGTCGGTGACGTCCTCCTGAACCGACACCCAGCCGCCGCCGTCCATCGGCCGTTCGTAGATCTTGATGATGCGGCCGTCGTTCAAGGCGATCTCGTAGGCGGTTGGCTCGCGCTTGGCGATCCGATCGAGCACGGCCCCGACATATTTTGCGACGTCGCCGCTGAACAACCCGCTTTTGACCCGGTGCTGGAGGATTTCCTCGAGCGTCGAGCCGGCCTGGATCGTCTCCGGCAGATTATAGATCCGTCGATAATTGGCGTTCATGGCGACCACGGTCGCCTTGCCATCGAGCATGATCAGGCCCTGCGGCATGCTGTTGATCGCGGCGGAGAGCTGCCACTTCTTGGCCTGGTACTTGTCGTTGAACTTGTCGCGCTCGGTCATCGCCGCGTCGCGCGCCTGCGCGGTGTCGAGCTCGAGCTCCTCGAGCTCGAAGATGCGCGCAACGGCGTCGCGGAAGTGCTGCACGGCGCGCGCAAGATGCCCGATCTCGTCGTGACGGCCAAGATGCGGCACCTCGCTCTTGACGTCCCCGTCGGCGATCCGGTCGGTCGCCCGCGTGATCTCGGCCAGCGCCCCGACCACCGAGCTTCGCATCACGACGACGTTGAGGCCGGCGAGATAGAGCGCGGCGAGCCCGAGCATGAACAGATAGGCCGCCGCGTAGCGGTTGGTGTCGGCGAGCTCGTCGGCTTCCTGGGCCCGTTGGCGATAAATTCTTTCGAGCGTCTCGAGGTCGACGTTGAGCTTGCTCCGCAGCGTCCGGTTGGCGTCATTGTCGCCCCATTCGCGCGCGGCCGCCGGACCGATCTCGAGCCCGCGCCGCACCAGCTCCTGGCGGAATTCGATGAACTGCGCGATGCGCTCGCGGAAGCTGGCCAACTGATCGGCATCGTCGTCACCGGCGGTCCGCTCCAATCCCTTCACGGCGTCAGCGAGCTCACGGTTGCGACGCTCGAGCCCTTCGGCAAACGGCTTCATCGTGCTGCGATCACCGGACATGTAGATGCCGCGCGATTCCATCACGATGGCATAGATCAGCGCGTTGATGCGTCCGATGCTGATCGCGGCTTCCGCCGAGGTGGCATACATGTGGCGGTAGGTCGTCTGCAACCGGACGGTCTGAACCGACATCACGAGCAGGAAGGTGGTGACGATCGCGAGGCAGCCGGCGATGCTGTAGACCTTCTCCGCGACGCTGAGCGTGTCGGCGCCGCGCGCGAAGCGAACGAATTTCTTCAAAAGCCGGATGACGGCCTCGAGACCCGACTGTGACGCTGCAGCGTCCATGGCGCCGCTCTCCCTGGTTGAACGAGCGTCACGATAGGCCTGATTGCGCTAGCGGAGGATTAAAATACCTGCCGGTATTTTTACGGCAGGAGCAAATGGAACCGGAGTGCGGATCAGCCGATCCGCTTGAGGCCCTTTTTGAAGCGGGGGCCGTTGGCGACATAGAACCTAGCCGCGCTTCCCATCTTCTGCACCTGGGCGTCGTCGAGCGTGCGGATGACGCGCGCGGGCGAGCCGATGATGAGCGATCGTTCGGGAAACTCTTTTCCCTCGGTGATGACCGAGCCGGCACCAACGATGCTGTTGCGGCCGATCTTCGCGCCATTCATGACGATGGAGCCCATGCCGATCAGCGCGCCCTCCTCGACGGTGCAGCCGTGCAGAATGACGTTGTGGCCGACGGTGCAGTTCTTGCCGATGACAAGCGGAAAGCCGAGGTCGGTGTGGCAGGTCGAGCCGTCCTGCACATTGGCGCCCTCGCCGATCTCGATCCACTCGTTGTCGCCGCGCAGCACCGCGCCGAACCAGACGCTCGCGCCCGGCTTCAGGCGCACCTTGCCGATCACGGTCGCGGTTTCCGCGATGAAGTAGTTGCCGTCGGTGGGAAGATCGGGCGCCTGCCCGTCGAGCTCGTAGATCGCCATGGAGGTCTCCTGTCACGTCAACCCAAGCCATAGCGAAACGACGACACGGAAGCAAAGGGCTGCCGCACAGCCCTGCAAGACGTCAGCCGATCACGCCGGTCGCGCGCAGCGTCATCAGGAAGAAGGTGCCGCTCATCATGCTCCAGAAGCAGGCGATGACGGTTGCCATCATCACGAACTCGAAGCGGCGGCTTTCGAGCCGCATGCCGCGCAGCGTATTGCGCATGATGATGAAGGGCGCCGCGAACACCAGGAACGGCACGGCCGCAAACGTCTTCGGCGCCACGCCCTCCTGCAGCAATCCGAAACCTGCGGGCCGTTGCGACATCGCCTGGTATCCATTCGCGAGCGCACCCGCGAGCGCGAAGCCGATGCAGATCGAGAAGAAGGTGTTGAGAGCTTCAGGTGTCATCGGAACAGTCCGCCCATACGCAACGCGAGGACCCTTCCTGTGACAAATAGTGCCGGCTAACGCTACATTATCCTTAAGCGAAGGTTAACGCCGCCGCCCGGCCCAAGCAGAGCCCCCCGCCCTCCCGGCAACCCGGAACCCTCCGCGAAATCGCCGCCACGTGGCATATTCGCCGGTGATTCGTCGGCCATCGGCCGACCGGCCCCGGACCCATTTGCGCGACGTCATGACGGTGTTTTCGGCAACCTCCCCTCGCTCTTCCAGGACGAACGCCAAGATGAGCGCAAAGGCGCGTGCGCGGACCCATCTCATCCCGCTCGCGCTCACCTGTGCCTTCGCCGTGAGCGCCGTCGGCCTGGTTGCCTATCTGCTGTGGCCGACCTGGAGCACGGGCGGCGCTGATGCACCGGACAAGCTGCCCGTCAGCGTCGGCGGCACGCTGTTCAATCTGCCGATCTCCGCGATCCGGATGAAGATCCAGCGGCACTCCGGACCGCAGGAGCGCATCGATCTCGACTTCCTCTATCCTTCGCTTGACGCACCGAGCGGGCCGACGCATGTCACCGCCGACACCGTCGACACGGCGATGCAGCCGATCGACCGCATCTTCCTGTCGATCGCGGCGCATCACGATGCGCTCTCGCCCGAGCAGCGAACGGCGACAATCTATCCGCGCTATCTCGAGCAGGCCGCGACAGCGCCGGACGACGGATTGACGATGCGCGCCTTCCGCAGCGACACGCCCTATGGCAGCGAGGATCTGTATTCCGCAAGCGCGCCCGCACTCGCCGCGCGCTGCACGCGCGATGCATCGACGCCCGGCATGTGCCTGTCCGAGCGCCGCGTCGACGGCGCCGATCTCACCTTCCGCTTTCCGCGGAGCTGGCTGTCGCAATGGCGCGATGTCGCCGGTGCAATGGACAGGCTGACGGCGCAGCTGCGCGGGCCGAAGGGCTGAGCGCTGGCCACCGCAACAAAAAATCGAAAACAACCCCATGCACAGTAGCCGGGGGGCCAGCCGCGCGGTTTCGTATTTTTCGAATTCCGGCTTGACCCGTCGGGCAAAACAGGATCACAATGGCAACGTGGGGTGATCGACCTGAACGACCCGGCTGCAAGGAATGTGACTGATGTCACAGGCCTTAAATTGCATTCGGCCATTCTTCGGATAATCTGACGCTATTGCGTTCGGGGGCTGGAATGCGGCTTCGGCTGTTCATTTTGTCAATTGTTGCGACTTGGCTTGCGACCTGGCTAGCGCCGGCCGGCTCTGCATTGGCCGCCGAAAAGCGCGTAGCGCTCGTCATAGGCAACTCGGCCTACAAGAACGTGGGGCGACTGAAGAACCCAGCGAACGATGCCGCGCTGGTTGGCGACATGTTCAAGAAAGCGGGTTTTGACTCGGTCGATGTCAAGTTCGACCTGGACGTCGCCGCGATGCGCAAGGCGCTGCGCGAGTTTGGCGGCAAAGCGCGCGAGGCCGACGTCGCGGTGATCTACTATGCCGGTCACGGCATTGAGCTGGACGGGACCAACTACCTCATCCCCACCGACGCGACGCTCGAGACCGACAGCGACGTCCTCGATGAAACGCTGTCGCTGGACCGGGCCCTGTTCGCAGTCGAACCAGCCAAGCAGCTGCGCCTCGTCATCCTGGATGCCTGCCGCGACAACCCGTTCGCCAAGACGATGAAGCGCACGATCGCCGCGCGCGCGATCGGCCGCGGCCTCGCCAAGGTCGAGCCGACCAGCCCGAACACCATGATCGCCTTCGCGGCGAAGGCCGGCTCGACCGCCTCGGACGGTGATGCGAAGAACAGCCCCTTTGCCACCGCTTTGGTGGAACGCCTGCCGACGCCGGGCCTCGACTTGGGCAAGGCCTTTCGATTCGTTCGCGACGACGTGCTCAAGACCACCGGCTACCAGCAGGAGCCGTATGTGTACGGGTCGCTTGGTGGAGATGACGTTTCGCTGGTACCGGCCAAGCCGGCAGCAGCCGGTCCACAGGCCAACCCGGACAGCGAAATCCGGCGCGACTACGAACTGGCGCTCCAGATTGGCACCCGGGACGTTTGGTCCTCGTTCATCAACCGCTACCCAAGCGGCTTCTACACCGACCTTGCCAAGGGTCAATTGAGCAAGATAGTCGCCGAGGAAGCTCGCGCTGCAGCTGCGGAAAAGGCCAGGCAGGCCGAGGACGAGAAGGCCCGATTGGCAACCGAACGCGCCAAGAAGGTCGAACAGGAGAAGGCCGCTGCGGCTGCCCAAGCCGCCGAGGACGCCCGGATCGCGGCCGAGAAAGCCAAGCAGATCGAGGAAACGAAGGCTGCGGCAGCCGAACAGCGCAGGAAAGATGCCGAGGCCGCCGTCGCCAAAGCGCTGGCCGACAAGCAGGCTGCCGAGAAGGCGCTCGCCGACAAGATGGCAAGTGACAAGGCGGCTGCCGAACTGGCTGCGAAGCAGGCGGCGGACGCGAAATCGCAGGAGGGCGAACAGAAAGTTGCCGCCGTTGCCCCGACCTCTTCACCGTCGAGCCTCTCTCCCCAGGAGACCGCGAAGCTGGTTCAGTCCGAACTCCGTCGTGTCGGCTGCTTGGCCGCCGCGGCCGACGGCGACTGGAATGCGACGTCGCAGCGCTCGCTGACGCAGTTCAACAAATATGCCCGGACGAACTTCGACGCCAAACTTGCAAGCTCCGACGCGCTCGATGCCATCAAGGCCAAGCCGGGCCGGATCTGCCCGCTGGTGTGCGATCACGGCTTCAAGGCCGATGGCGACGCTTGCGTCAAGATCGCGTGCCGCGCCGGCTATCGCATCAACGACGACAACGAGTGCGAGAAGGTGCAGGACAAGAAGCCGGTTGCGACCCGCGAGGATGCCAAGACGCGAGACGACAACAGGAAGAAGGTCGAATCGGCGCCCTCGAAGCCGCAGGCGTCTGGTCAGATCCTTTGCAATACGACAGGCTGTCGGCCGGTAACCCCCGGCTGTCGCATTGTTAGCGGGAGGAATTCAATGGACTCAGGGAAACAATACGAAGTGTGCAATTGAGGCACGGCTGAAAGGCAATTACTGCCTGACGCCACGGCGCGCGGTATTCTGGCGAAGAACCAGATCTCGACGCCAAAAGGTCGGCACCTGCGGACGCGATCCGCACATGCAAAGTAGCCCGGCGCCCGTCACGGCTTCTGATTTTCAATAATTCTGCTTTTTCGATATTTACCCTCGGCCGATACAGGGCATGATGGTATCATGGAGGGATTGATTGACTTGAATAACGCGGTTGCCAGCAATGTGACTGATGTCACAGACCACAAATTGCATTCGGCCATTATGCGGATAATCTGACGCTATTGCATTCGGGGGCTGGAATGCGGCTTCGGCTGTTTGTTTTGTTTGTTGTGGCGACCTGGCTTTCAGCCTGGCTCGGGACCGGCTCCGCACTGGCCGCCGAAAAGCGTGTCGCGCTGGTGATCGGCAATTCGGCCTACAAGAGCGCCCCGCGGCTCACCAATCCGGTTAACGACGCCACCCTGGTCGGTGGCATGTTCAAGTCCGCCGGCTTCGACAATGTCGATGTCAGGCTCGACCTGAATGCTGCCGACATGCGCAGGGCGCTGCGGGAGTTCGCGGGCCGGACGCGCGATGCCGGGGTTGCGGTAATCTACTATGCCGGACACGGCATTGAGCTCGACGGCACCAACTATTTGATCCCCACTGACGCCGCGCTGGAGACAGACGGCGACGTGCTCGACGAGACCGTTGCGCTCGATCGCGCACTGTTCGCTGTCGAACCGGCCAAGCAGCTCCGGCTCGTCATCCTTGATGCCTGCCGCGACAACCCGTTCGCAAAGACCATGAAGCGCACGGTTGCCTCGCGCGCAATCGGCCGCGGCCTTGCCAAGGTCGAGCCGACCAGCCAGAACACCATGATCGCCTTTGCGGCCAAGGCCGGCTCCACCGCCTCGGACGGCGATGCGAAAAACAGCCCGTTTGCCACCGCTCTCGTCGAACGTCTGCCGACGCCGGGGCTCGACCTGGGCAAGGCTTTTCGATTCGTTCGTGACGACGTGCTGAAGAGTACGGGCTACAAGCAGGAGCCTTATGTGTACGGCTCGCTCGGCGGCGATGATGTTTCGCTGGTACCAGCGAAACCAGCGGCCACAGGACCGCAGGCGAGCCCCGATGATGCGACCCGCCGGGGCTACGAACTCGCACTTCAAGCGGGCGATCGCGACGCGTGGGAGGCGTTTCTGCGGGCCTTCCCGAGCGGTTTTTATGCGGACTTGGCGAAGGTGCAGCTCAAGAAGATTGTCGCCGAAGAAACCCGCGCCGCGGCTGCCGACAAGGCACGACAGGCCGAAGAGGAGAAAACCCGGCTCGCGGGCGAGCGCGCCAAGAAAGCCGAACAGGAGAAAGCCGCTGCGGCCGCCAAGGCGGCAGAGGACGCCCGGCTTGCCGCCGAGAAGGCCAAGCAGATCGAAGAGGCCAAGGCGGCCGCAGCAGAACAGCGCAGAAAGGATGCCGAGGCTACCGTTGCCAAAACGCTGGCCGACAAGCAGGCCGCCGAGAAGGCGCTCGCCGACAAGATCGCGAGCGACAGGGCGGCGGCTGACAAGCAAGTGACCGAGAAGCCGCAAATGGCCGACGGTCAAGAGAAGGTTGCAACAGTTGCCCCGACCTCGTCGCAGCCGAGACTTTCCCCCGCGGAAACGGCGAAGCTGGTTCAGTTAGAGTTGCGCCGTGTCGGCTGTCTCGCGGACGCAGCCGATGGCGACTGGAATGCGTCATCGCAACGTTCGCTGACGCAGTTCAACAAATACGCGGGAACGAAGTTCGACGCCAAGCAGGCGAGCTTCGACGCGATCGATGCCATCAAAGCCAAATCGGGCCGGGTCTGCCCGCTGGTCTGCGAGCACGGCTTCAAGGCCGATGGCGATGCCTGCGTGAAGATCACCTGCCGCGCGGGCTATCGCGTCAATGACGACAACGAGTGCGAGAAGACGCGGGACAAGAGGCCGGTTGCCACCCGGGAGGATGCGAAGCCGCGAGACGACGAGAGAAAGAAGAGCGAAGCCACGCCGGCAAAGCCGCAGACCACGGGGCAGATCTATTGCAACTCGACAATGTGTCGTCCGGTGCGACAAGGATGCCGCTTGCAGCTGCCTAAGGCTGCTTTCACTCAGGGACATATGACTGAGGTCTGCGATTGAGGGTTGGCCGCATATGCTGAGAGTCCTGATTGCCCTTCTTCTTACAAGTTTCACCTGCGGCGCGGCGTTTGCCGAAAAGCGTGTCGCGCTGGTGATCGGCAATTCGGCCTACAAGAGCGCCCCGCGGCTCACCAATCCGGTGAACGACGCCACCCTGGTCGGTGGCATGTTCAAGTCCGCCGGCTTTGACAATGTCGATGTCAGGCTCGACCTGAATGCTGCAGACATGCGCAGGTCGTTGCGCGAATTTGCGGGCAAGACCCGCGATGCCGAGGTTGCGGTGATCTACTATGCGGGACACGGCATCGAGCTCGACGGCACCAACTACCTGATCCCCACCGACGCCGCTCTGGAGACCGACGGCGACGTGCTCGACGAGACTGTTGCGCTCGACCGCGCGCTGTTCGCCGTGGAATCGGCCAAGCAGCTCCGGCTCGTCATCCTGGATGCCTGTCGCGACAATCCCTTCGCCAAGACCATGAAGCGGACCATGGCCTCGCGCGCGATCGGCCGCGGCCTCGCCAAGGTCGAGCCGACCAGCCCGAACACCATGATCGCTTTTGCGGCCAAGGCCGGCTCGACTGCCTCGGATGGTGATGCGAAGAACAGCCCGTTTGCCGCCGCTCTGGTCGAACGCCTGCCGACGCCGGGCCTCGATCTCGGCAAGGCTTTTCGATTCGTCCGTGACGACGTGCTCAAGGCCACCGGCAACAAGCAGGAGCCCTTTGTCTACGGCTCGCTCGGCGGAGATGACTTAGCCCTGGTTCCGGCGAAGCCAGTCGCGGCTGGACCGCAGGCAAACCCGGACAGCGAAATCCGGCGCGCCTACGAACTGGCGCTCCAACTCGGCACGCGCGAAGTTTGGGCGGCGTTCCTCAACCGCTACCCGAGCGGATTCTACACAGACCTCGCCAAGGCCCAGCTCAATCGGATTGCCGCCGAAGACGCCCGTGCTGCAGCGGCTGAGAAGGTGCGACAAGCCGAGGAGGAGAAAGCAAGACTGGTAGCCGAACGAGCGAAGAAGGCCGAGCAGGACAAGGCAGGAGCGGCAGCCAAGGCCGCCGAAGATGCCCGGCTAGCGGCAGAAAAGGCCAAGCAAATCGAGGAAGCCAAGGCGGCCGCAGCAGAGCAGCGTAGAAAGGATGCCGAGGCCGCTGTTGCCAAGGCGCTGGCCGACAAGCAGGCCGCCGAGAAGGTGCTCGCCGACAAGGTCGCAAGTGACAAGGCCGCTGCCGATTTGGCTGCGAAGCAGGCTGCGGACGCAAAAGCGCGGGAGAGCGAACAGAAAGTTGCCGCCGTGACCCCGACGTCGTCGCAGCCGAGCCTGTCGCCGCAAGAGACGGCAAAGTTGGTTCAGTCCGAGTTGCGTCGAGTCGGCTGTCTGGCGGCCGCGGCCGACGGCGACTGGAATGCGACATCGCAGCGCTCGCTAACGCTGTTCAACAAATATGCCGGAACGAAGTTCGATGCCAAGCAGGCGAGCTTCGACGCGCTCGACGCAATCAAGGCCAAGCCGGGCCGGGTCTGCCCGCTGGTGTGCGATCGCGGATTCAAGGCCGACGGCGATGCTTGCGTGAAGATCGCCTGCCGCATCGGCTATCGCGTCAACGACGACAACGAATGCGAGAAGATTCAGGACAAGAAGCCGGTTGCCACTCGCGAGGATGCCAAGCCGCGAGACGACGCGAGGAAGAAAGTCGAGTCCTCACCCGCGAAGCCGCAGGCGACAGGTCAAATGTTTTGTAACAATGCGGGTTGCCGTTCAGTCCGGCCGGGCTGCCACCTTGAGGCTACTGGAATGAAGCCCGGCCAAAGCACTCCGAGTTCTTCGGGCGCCTCAAGCGTGGAAATCTGCAACTGAAGACGAGTGACAGGCGAGGAAGAAGCCTTCGGTACATAGATTGTGCTGCTGGCAGAACACTCCGAATACTCTCGATTCTAATTTGAGGCTGAAATGGTGCGCTTCGGCTAATTATCGCTGCGCTCGCAATGACGATGTTGATGCAGTTGTACTCAAAACGCGATCTCGTGCCCCGAACGCAGCGCAGCGTCTTTTCGACGGTGCGCTGCAGTGCCAGGGCCCATGTTGCAGAGATGCGCTGTGTGGCTTCGGCGTCCCGTCTCTGCACTGCAACGCTTTAGGCGTTGCAGTGCGTCCGGGACACAAGAGGACGACCCGTGCGTCGAATTATTCCTGATCGACCAGATCGTCCTCGAGGATCGCCATCTGGAACTGGAACGAGCGATCATCGTCCTCGTCGTCGACAAACAGCACGCCGATGAACTCCTCGCCGATATAGACCTCGGCGGAATCGTCCTTCTTCGGCCGCGGCACGACGCGGATCTTCGGGTTGCCGAAAACGCGTTTCAGATACGCATCCAGCTTTCTGACTTCTTTGACGTCCACGGCAAGTCTCCGATCAAAATTGGTCGGCGGGTTTTAGGACGAGATGCGGCGAACCGCCAGCATGAATTGCCAAAGAATTTGGGGACGAAAAGGGCCGGCAAATCCGGCCCTTAACGTGCACGCTTAAAGTCCCATCGCGTTGATCATCTGGTCCATGGTGCGCGATGGCTCGGCGCAGCCGGCTTTGCCCACGATCTTGGCCGGCACGCCCGCGACCGTGACGTTGTGCGGCACGGGCTCAAGCACGACCGAACCTGCGGCGATGCGCGCGCAATGGCCGATCTCGATATTGCCGAGGATCTTGGCGCCGGCGCCGATCAGCACGCCATGACGAATCTTCGGATGACGGTCCTCGTTCTCCTTGCCGGTGCCTCCAAGCGTGACGCCGTGCAGGATCGAGACGTCGTCCTCGATCACAGCCGTCTCGCCGCAGACAAAGCCCGTGGCGTGGTCGAGGAAGATACCGCGGCCGATGCGCGCGGCGGGATTGATGTCGGTCTGGAACACCGCGGAGGCGCGGCTCTGCAGGTAGTAAGCAAAGTCCTTGCGGCCCTTCAAATAGAGCCAGTGCGCGAGGCGATGGGTCTGGATCGCGTGAAAGCCCTTGAAGTAGAGCAAGGGATCGATGAAGCGCGAGGTCGCGGGATCGCGGTCGTAGACGGCGACGAGATCGGCGCGGAAGGCATTGCCCAAATCAGGATCGTCGCGCAGCGCCTCGTCGAAGGTCTGGCGCACCAGATCACCCGAGAGCGCGGCGTGATCGAGCCGGTCGGCGACGCGGTGGACCACCGAATCTTCGAGCCGGCTGTGGTGCAGCACCGTCGAGTAGATGAAGGTCGCAAGCTCGGGCTCGCGGTAGACGATGTCCTCCGCCTCGCCACGGATCCGGTCCCAGATCGGATCGAGCGAAGCAAGCTTTCCTCCCGGATTGACCTGATGCACTGCCATGATTGTCTCTCTGGAATCTGCTCTTTCGAACGGCTGGTTTTGTTGGCTTTATAGCACAGTGTAGGCGACAAAGTCCTGACGGGCTTGCCTGAGAGTGAACAGCGCCTTGCCCCGCGAAAGCACGCCAACGCCTTGAAACACAAGAACTTCTTCTGGCGTCCCCAGGCGGCAAGGTCGGCTTGAAATGGTCAGAGTCTCGCCAAATTCAAGCCGGGTCGCGTCAAACTATTGGTGAATTTCGTCCCGACCCTTATTGCGGGCATGGTCCTGATGACCACGGAGCCGTTTTGAGCATCACCACCGATCAATTGCGCGCGCGCGCCGCGGGTACGTTTTGGCTGCGGCTGGCGGCGGTGGCGCTGCCTCTCCTGTTGATCGCGCCGGCGTTCTGGAACGGCTATCCGCTGTTGCAATGGGATACCGGCGGCTATCTGGCGCGCTGGTACGAAGGCTATCTGGTGCCGAGCCGGTCCACCGTATTCGGCATCTATCTGCACCTTGGCGAGAGCTCCGGATTCTGGATCAATCTCGCGGTCCAGTCGCTGGTCACATTGTGGCTGTTGCAGCTCACCTTACGCGTCCTCTCGATGATGCAGACGGCCCGCTTCGCGGCCATCAGCCTGCTGCTGATCCTGTCGACGGCCCTGCCCTGGCTTGCCAGCATGCTGCTCACCGACATCTTCGCGGGGCTGTCGGTGCTGTCGCTGTTTCTGCTGGTCGTTGGCGGCAGCCGCATCTCTTGGGCGGAGCGGGCCGCGCTGTTTGTCTTCACCGCCTTTGCGGCCGCAACCCACAGCGCCACGCTCGGCGTGCTGTTCGGGCTCTGCGCCGTCGGCTGGATGGCGCGGCCGTTGCTTGGGCCTCGTCTGCCGATCGCTGGACTGGCCCAGGCGAGCCTGACAATCGTCGCAGGGGCGCTGATGCTGATCGCAGCCAACCACGCGCTGTCAGGCAAATGGGCCTGGACGCCGGGCGGCACCGGCGTCGCCTTCGGTCGCATGATGCAGGACGGCATCGTTGCGCAATTCCTGAACGACCATTGCCCGCGCGAAAACTTCAAGCTCTGTCCCTATCGCAATGAGCTGCCGGCCACCGCTGACGAATTCCTATGGGGCCACAGCATGTTCAACACGCTCGGCCGCTTCGATGGGCTTAATGACGAGATGGGCACCATCGTCGAACGATCGCTCGCGGACTATCCGGCGTGGCAGGCCGGTGCGGCGCTGCGGGCGACGGGCCAACAATTGCTGCATGTGGCGACCGGCGAAGGCTCCAGTGTCTGGATTCCGCACACCTACGGCATCATCGAACGCTACATTCCGGCGCAGGTCGCGCCGATGCGCGCGGCGCGTCAGCAGAATTGGGAGCTCGATTTCGACTACGTCAACTGGCTGCACGTGCCGGTCGCGCTGGTCTCGATGCTGGGGCTGCTCGCGCTGCTCGGATACGCGCTCGCCCATCGCCGGCTCGACGACCTGACGCTGCTGGCGGGGACCGTGACGCTGGCCCTGCTCGGCAACGCCTTCATCTGCGGTGTGATCTCAGGCCCGCACGACCGCTACGGCGCGCGGATGGTGTGGGTCGCGACCTTCGTGGTGCTGATGGCGCTGTTTCGTGCATTCGGCGACGACGATCCAGTCGAGACAGCTCAACCGCGGCGTGACAGGAAATCCAGCACGCCCGACTTGTAGACCTTGTCGCCGACCGCACGCATGTGGTCGCGGTTTGGGATGTCGAGCACTTCGGACCCGGGGATGATCGCGCCGAGCGCGCCGGCCGAGCCCGCAACGTCATCGGTCGAGCCGACTGCAATCAGCACGGGCACATCGATGCGTGCGGCCTCGTCGCGGGTCATGAGATCGCGCGTGCCACGCAGGCAGGCGGCCAGCGCCACGCGGTCGGAGCGGGTCTGATCGGCAAACGCACGAAACGTGCGACCGACGGGATCGCTGACGTCGTCGAGCGAGGCCGCTTCCAGCGCCTCGGCGACGACCTCGCCAGGCCCGGTGCCTTCAATCAGGCCGCCAATGCCGATGCCGCCGAGGATCGCCGAGCGCAGGCGCTGCGGCTCATTGAGACCGAGCCAGGCCGTCATCCGGCCGCCCATCGAATAGCCCATGATGTCGGCCTGAGGGATGGCGAGATGATCCATCAGCGCCAATACGTCGCCGGCCATGGTGGGGATCGAATATTGCGCGGGATCGTAGAGCTTTGCGCTCTCGCCATGACCGCGATTATCGAGTGCAATGACGCGGCGACCGTTCTTGCGCAGCTCCGAGACCCAGGTCGGATAGACCCAGTTCACGTTCTTGCTGGAGGCAAAGCCGTGCACCAGGATGATCGGATCGCCCTCGCCTTCGTCGAGATAGGCAATTTCAACAGCGCCGTTGTGAAAGCTCGGCATCAGCAGGTCCGCAATGTTGTGGGGAGAGGTTTAATCTTAGGCCGTGGCGGCCGCGTTGGCCAGTGCGGCTTCGGCAGCCAGTTTAGCCTGGCGAAGCCGCCGGGCCCGCCTGCGGTCGCACCATCCTTGCGTGAGGCGCTCGGTGGTCGCCTTGATCGAGGACAACAGGCCGAACAGCGTCAGCGCGGCACCGAGGAGCCACAGCGTGAGATCGAACGCGCCGCCGACGAGCAGCAATGCACCGCGCCCCAGCAGCTTCATGATCGCGCGCGTCTTGCTGCCTTGTGCTTCCGCCAGCCGCGCCGCGCGCGCGACATCCTTCGGACCCTCGGCGATGCGCAAGGTATCCATGGCGCCGCGCGTGCCTGATTTCTCGGCCACGCGCGTGACGTCCTTGCCAAGCCGGACCAGCGCACCCGCCTTCTCGACGCGGAACCCGGCCTTGATCGCATTCACCGTCTCGCCCGGCCGCAGCACCGAGCCGGAGGCGACCGCGTTCTGGAGCATCGGCGTATCCACCACCTCGCGCGCGGACCGGCCGGCCCATTCGGCGAGACCTTCGCCGAGCCGTCCGACCTTGCGGGCATCCTTCACCAGCGTCAGCCCGGCACGAACAGGCGCGGCGCCGCCGGCGGATACGTAGGTCACGGCGGTCACCGCGAGACCCGCGGTGGCAAGACCAAGCACCAGGCGATCGGTATCCTCGCCCATCGCAAGATGCTTGCCCTCGCGCACGACGTCCCTGATATCGCCGATCACGAAGAGATCGCCGGCGACCGTCCCTGACAGGCTCGCGACATCTTCGGCATTGCCGGTGACGAGACCGGTGGCGAAGCGCTTGGCGAAATGCGAAGAGGAGTTTTCCGACTTGACGGCGTCGCTGACCCGGCCGAGCAGGTCGTCGGGCAGTGCGATGTTGCGGTCACGCGCGAGCGCGACAAAGCTGTCGGCGAGGTCGGCATCATCAGCCTTGAGAGCAGTCTCGATATTGTCCTGAACCAGGCGATCGTTGTTCGCGAGGGTCGCATCGAGCTTGAGTTCGGACAGCGCCGCCGGATCATCCTGGGCGGCGAGGATAGCGCCGGCCTGCCGGGCATGCGGCGCTACCTGCGCGAGCACAAGGCTGCATGCAGCAATTCCTGCCAACGCTGAGCTGATTCGCAGCCACTTCATGCTGAAAGCCTGGACATTGGCAGAATCATTTTGCGCCTGATGGTTCGTCTTTCGTCGCAATTTCGCGTGTCCACAGACATAGTATGCCAAAATTGCGACACAACGTCCCCGACGAAAGAAGGGCTTCTCTGAGGCGACAAGATTGTGTCGAATTTGCATGAGCAAATGAGCATGGGGCAATTGCGAACCTTTCGGTTCCGCCGGGCTAGCAATCACTTGCACCCATCAGTATGGTCCGCGGCGTCGATAATATGCCGCGTCACTGCTGATTGTGTCTGCCGCCATTGCCACTCCAGGATGAACTACGATGTCCGACCATGTCGTCCCGCACTTCCATAACGATGCCGGTGTCCCCGTCATCGAGATCGGCTCGCAAGAGTTCATGTGCGTCGGCGCCAACCCTCCGTTCGATCATCCGCACGTCTTCCTGGACCTCGGCAACGACAACGAGATCATCTGCCCGTACTGCTCGACGCTGTACCGCTTCGCCGCCGATTTGAAGGCGGGCGAGGCCCGTCCGCCGGAATGCGTCTTGAAGGACAAGGTGGCCTGACCGTCCCCCTCGGTCAGGGGTGGCTCTCCCGCGAACGATCGTCATTGCCGGTGCCGGCATCGGAGGATTGACGGCTGCGCTCGCGCTCGCGGCCCGCGGTTTTCGCATCGTCGTGCTGGAAAAGGCCGAGCGGCTCGAGGAAGTCGGCGCCGGCCTGCAACTCTCTCCCAATGCCAGCCGCGTGCTGGTCGAGCTCGGCCTCGCCGAGCGGCTGAAGCTGCGCGCCGTGGTCCCGGACGCGGTGTCGATCATGAGCGCGCGCGCCGGCGGGGAGCTGTTGCGGATGCCGCTCGGTGATGCGGCGTCAGCGCGCGCCGGGGCGCCCTATTGGGTCGTGCACCGCGCCGACCTGCAATCGGCGCTCGCGGGCGCAGTCGCTGATCATCCCGATATCGATCTGAAGCTGGGCGCGACCTTCGAGGATGTCGCGCCTCACGCCAAGGGACTGACAGTCGTCCATCGCAGCGGCACCATCAGGCGCAGCGATCTCGCCAGCGCGCTGATCGGCGCCGACGGCATCTGGTCGACGGTGCGCCAGCATCTGTTTCCCGAGGTGCAGCCGCGCTTCTCCGGTTTGATCGCCTGGCGCGGCACGCTGGATGCCACGCAATTGCCGAAGGATTTTACAGCGCGGCGGGTGCAGCTCTGGATGGGCCCGAACGCGCATCTGGTCGCCTACCCCATCGCCGGCGGACGCCAGCTCAACGTGGTGGCGGTGCTGCCGGGCACCTGGAACAGGCCGGGCTGGAGTACGCCCGGCGATCCCTTCGAGGTGATGGAGGCCTTCGCCGCGCCGCGCTGGCCGCCGACGGCGCGGATGCTGCTGGCCGCCGTCGACAGCTGGCGCAAATGGGCGCTGTTCGGCGTGCCCGACGGATGCCCCTGGAGCAAGGGCCCGGTCGCGCTGCTCGGCGATGCCGTGCATGCGATGCTGCCGTTTGCCGCGCAAGGCGCCGGCATGGCGATCGAGGATGCAGCCATGCTCGCCCGGCATCTGAGCCTCGATACGGCCGAGGACACGGCCGGCATCACCGCGGCGCTGACCCAATATGGTCGTGCACGTCAGGCTCGTGTCAGGAAGGTGCAGCAGACCGCGCGGCAGCAGGGCCGCATCTATCATCTGGGCGGCCCCTTCGCGATCGCGCGCGATCTCGTGATCCGCGCGCTGGGACCTGAGCGCATGCTGGCGCGGCAGGACTGGATTTACGGCTGGAGGCCCTAGCGTTTCGGCGCGGGCTTGATGTCCGGCCGTTGGGGCGCGGTCGCCGCCGACGCCGCAGCAGGCGGTGTTTCCCGGCACCTGTTGCGGCGCCACGCATCCTCGGCCAGCTGCGCCATCCCACGGACCGCGATATAGTCGTTGCGATAGGCGAGCTCGGACACGACCGCGCCGCCGGTCCCGGTCTCGGCCTTGTCCATCAGCTTCTGCAAATCCGCGGTACGCGTGGCGAGCGATTTGCGCTCGGCCTCGAGCTGTTTGCAGTCGTACAATTCGTATCTGGCAGGATCGGCGAAGGCTGGAGCGATCGTCTCGCTCACGCCGGCGCAGCCTGACAGCGCGAAGCCGGCCCCGACGAGCGCGGCAACCGCGCAAGGCAAGCGCAGGGAGGAGAAAGGCAAAGCAGGCATGGGTCGCAAAATAGTCCCCGTGAATTGAGAATGCCTAAAGCAGGACCAGATGTCCGGATTGAGGCTTTGCCTTGTGCCGCCGGCTCGCTTAAGGAAGAACCCCCTGTCCGGCCGAAGCGCCAGTTCCAGACGGTTGGACGGGACTTAAGTGTTTGATCTCGTTGGATCAAGCGGGCATGGCGGAATTGGTAGACGCAAGGGACTTAAAATCCCTCGGCGCGCAAGCGCTGTGCCGGTTCGATTCCGGCTGCCCGCACCACCTGCCCCGGCGCTGCCGATTGCGCCCGCAGGATGATCCAGAAGCACAGCAGCGCGATCGCCAGCTGATCAAAGCCATCTATGAAGACATACCCTGTGATCGACGCCAGCGCAGGGATGCCGACCGCAATTGCCAGGACGACGGCAAGCCCGGCTGCAGGAAGATCGACGACGAGAATGGCGGCGTAGAGGGCGATATCGAAGAAGGCATATTCCTTCAGTCGCGGGGCGCAGAGGTAGAGCGCATACATCGTCAGCACGACGAGGCGCATTGCCGGGACGGGATGCTCAATCAGCCAGCGGTCGAACCATTTTAGGGGTGATCTTGCGTCGGCCGGCCCGTGCGCAGCAACCATGCGCCAGACCGAAACAGCGAGCGGCGCGATCACGAGCGCCACCGCGGCGAAGCCATAAAGCGAGGCAGCGATCAGCTTGCTGCCGCCGAGCCCGAGACTGTCCGCGAGAGCGAGCGCGAGGAACAGGAGCGACGGATTGAGGTCGTCACCTGGCGAATGTTGCCCCGGAATCTGGCCGGAGATCGCGCTCAGCCAGCTCGGAAACAGGTTTGCGTAAAACACCGCCGAGATCAGAATCGGCAGCGCGAATGCACCGGCTGCAACAGCAATCAGCATCAGCTTGCGCGAGCGCCGCAGCGGCAAGAGATAGAGCGCAGCGAGGATCGGACAGTAGACCAGCTTGAACGAGGTCACGAGGCCGAGCAGCGCAGCCCCGGCCAGCTGCAGCGACAAGGTCTTGTTCCCCTGCCCTTCGGAACGGGCCGGACGCAGCAACAGAGCCAACGCCACCGAGGTCAGCAGGCCGCTGAAGATCGCAAAATTGCCGGTCGCCAGAATCCATTCAAGCCCGACGAAGCCGCCAAGCACGAAGATGACCCGTAGCGCGGTGTCGCGGAGGCTTCGGCGTCTCTCGCCGAGACAAGGCAACGCTAGCGCGCACAGGATGGCTAGAAAGAGATAGATGCTCTTGTAATGGGCAACCAGGACGCCGCCGGCGCAGAGCGGACGAAAAGCGTCCAGCGTCGCGGGCAGATAAGGATAGGAATACTTCGCGTCGCTGAGGTTCTTGACGAAATAGGGATCAAGCCCGGCGATATGGGCATCGACGGCGGCGCAGTTCACCCGCGCGTCCCAGCCGAAGGTCTCGTCCATGCTGAGATAGATCGCGGTAGCGACAGCGACCAGCATGGCCACGACCACGATGAGGCGGGTCAGCCAGCTCGTGCCCGGCGCATCGGCCGCATGTGGCCGCCCCGTGGCGGCGATGGATGTAGCACCGCCGCTCTTCATGGAACCAACTCTTCCCGTTGGTCGCGGGCCAGCATGCTGCGAAAATCGAACAGCATGGTCCAAAAGCAAACCAGCGCGATGGCGAGCAGAGCGAAGCTGCCCTCAAACGCAACGCCGGCAATCGAAGCCATTGCGGGGCTGGCTATGGCGACGGTCAAGACCATGGCGAGCGCCGGCGTCGAAAGATCGACGACGAGCACGGCGAGATAGAGCGCCAGCTCGAAGAAGGCATATTCCTTGATGCGCGGCGAGCACAGATAGAGGCCGTACATCGCAAGCACGGTGACGCGCATGGCTGTTTGCGGGTGATCCATCAGCCAGCGGTCGAGCCGTGCCGGGAATGATGCTCCACCGGCGGCAATTCCGAGCGCGCTCAGCAACACCAGGGCAAAGGGCGTGATCACGAGCGCGAATGCGGCAAGCGCGTAGATCGCGAACTCGATCGGCCTGCTGTCCGCGAGCCCGATATGGTCCATCAGATTCCGCGCGACCAGAAGCAGCGATGGATTGATTTCCTCCAGATGGACCGAATGCTGGTTGGGGATCTGTCCCTTAATCGCCAGCAGCCAGCTCGCGAACAGCTCCGGATAGAACACCACCGAGATCAGGATCGGTAGCGCGAAACCAAAGCCGGCCACCGCGAGAAGACCGAGTTTCCGGGCCCGTCGCAGCGGCAGGAAGTAAAGTGCGGCCAGGACGGGGCAGAACACCAGCTTGAACGACACGACGAGACCGAGCAGCGCAGCGCCGGCGGCGCGCATCAGGAAGCGCCGATCGCCATTCGCTTCGGCTGGAAGCAGCAGCGCCAGCGCAACCGCCGTCAAAAGGCCGCCCAGAATCGCAAAATTTCCGGATGCCAGCACCCATTCGAAACCGACGAACGCGCCGAGCGCACAGAGCACCTTGAGGCCGACATCGCGCAGACCCGCACGCGACCTGCGTAGTCCAGGGAGGAGCAAGCCACAGAGCGCCGCGAGGACGAGATAGAAGCCTCTGTAGTGATCGACGAGAAGGCCGCCTGCGCAAAACGGACGAAACGCGTCAAGCGTCGCCGGGAGATAGGGATAGGAGTAGGAGGTGCCCTTCAGGTTCTTGACGAAGTAGGGATCGAGCCCTGCGACATGCGCGTCGACTGCCGCACAATTGACACGGGCGTCCCAGCCGTAACCCGTTCCCAGCGCCGTGTCGTTGGCGAGATTGTAGAGCGCCAGCACGGTTACGATCGCGATCAGGGAACCAAGCCAGACATTCCGCTTCGCAGCCGTGTCGGCCGACGGCCCCAACCATCGTGTCGCACCCGTGACGTCGGACACCGCAAAATACCTGTGTGCTGCTTGAGTTCCCCCGGCGCCTGATCTGGCGTCCAGTCGGCACACAGTGGACAGGATTTGTTGCGGATTCATCTTCCCAAGCGGTTGTCGCCGCTCTTATGGTGAATCCCTGGTTTCCAACCCCTGCAAGGGACGGCAGGTCAACCTGACCTTCCGGCGCGGGCGGCCAGCCAGGCATCGAGCGCCTCGCGCGTGTCCTGCGTCGCCGCCATCCGCGCGAACTGCTCGCTCTCGATGGCGAGCCCCTCCGCGATCGAAGCGTTGAGGCCGCGCGTGGCCGCCGTAATGACCCGGGCCACCGCAAGCGGCGAATGCCTGATGATGCGATCAGCCAGCGCCAGGGCGGTATCCAGCAGCTCCTCGTGCGGCACGATGCGGTTGACGAGGCCGATCTCGCAGGCACGTTGCGGCGAAAAGGAATCGCCGGTCAGGAGATGTTCCAGCGCCCGCTTGCGGCCCGCGAGTCGCGGCAGGCGCTGCGTGCCGCCGAAGGTCGGCGTGATGCCGATTGCGATCTCGGGCTTGGCAAAGCTGGCGCGCTCGCTGGCGATGGCAAGATGCACGGCTTCCGTGATCTCGCAGCCGCCGCCGAAGGCGATGCCGTTGACCGCAGCGACGATCGGCTTCGGAAACCCTTCCATGCGCGCCGTCATCGCCTGCCCGCGCCGCACGAAGGCTTTCACCGCAGCATCGGGGCCAATCTTCACGCTCTCGGCGAATTCGGCGATGTCGGCGCCCGCCGAGAAGGCGCGATCGCCGGCTCCGGTCAGCACCACGGCGCGAATGCGCGCATCATCCTCGATGCGATCGAGGATCGCCATCATCTGATCGATCAGCGCGTAGCTCAACGCATTGAGCTTGCTCGGGCGGTTCAGGGTCAGCAGCGCGACGGCGCCGCGCGTTTCCAAGAGGACGAGGTCAGACAAGAGCAGGTTCCTTCCAGATCGAACGGGAGCGGAAGTCAGCCACAGCGGAATTGTTGTGTATACTCACTAGGCAGTATACATTGCAGGCATGGCCACCAGGGGTGACAGCACACGCGAGCAGATCGTCGTTGCGGCGACGCGGCTGTTCTATGGCGAGGGCATCAGGGCGGTGAGCATGGACGCCGTCGCCGAGAAGGCCGGCGTCACCAAGAAGACGCTGTATTATCACTTCACCAGCAAGGACGAGCTCGTCGCCGAAACCATCGCAGCGAGGGACCAGCCGACGCTGGAGCTGTACATGCGCTGGTTCGCCGAGACCGATGGCTCCGTGGCCGACAAGGTCCGCGGCCTCTTCACCAAGCTCGGCAAGTCGGTGGATACGCCGAAATGGCGCGGCTGCGGCTTCCTGCGCACCATCGCCGAGCTCGCCAACACGCCGGCGCACCCGGCGGTCAAGGCCGGCGCGGCCCACAAGAAACGTTTCGAAGCGTGGCTTGAGGCGGAATTGCGCAACCAGGACATTGGCGGCGCGGCTGCGCTGGCGCGTCAGATCGTGATCCTGCTCGACGGCGCCACGACCGTGATGTTGATCCATCGCGATCTCGCTTACGTGGAGACCGCCGGCCTGATGGCGCTGGACCTGGTCGAGCGGTCCCGGCGTGCGAGCTGACTCCAGCCCCCGTCTTCACCATTTGTTGTCCCTCCCCGGCCCCGCCGGACAGCCATCCCAAAACATGGGTTGTGCGATGCAGCACGAGCCTTAGATATGACCTCTGAAATCAGAGGTGTGCTGCTTGTCCGACGTCAATGCCGACGAATGGGTGTCCTCGGGACACCGTCCGATGGGTTTTCCCGAATTCGTCATCGTGATCGCGTCCATCATGGCGCTGAATCCGCTCGCGATGGACATGATGCTGCCGGCGCTGCCCAATATCGGGGCGGCCTTCAACATTCCCAACGCCAACCATCTCCAGCTCGTGCTGTCGACCTTCCTGATCGGCTTCGGCGCCGGCCAGTTCATCATGGGCCCGCTGTCGGACCGGTTCGGGCGACGGCCGGTGCTGCTCGGCGGCATGGCAGTTTATGCGGTGGCGAGCGTGCTGGCGGTCGCGGCGCCCACCTTCGAAACGCTGCTGCTGGCCCGCGCGCTTCAGGGGCTCGGTACGTCAGCGACGCGCGTCATCGCGACCTCGATCGTGCGCGACTGTTATGCCGGCCGCCGCATGGCGAGCGTGATGTCGCTTGCAATGATGATCTTCATCGCGGTGCCCGTGATCGCGCCCTCGTTCGGACAGGCGGTGTTGCTGGTCACGCATTGGCGCGGCATCTTCGTCGTGCTGATGCTCTACGGTGTCATCGCGCTGGCATGGAGCGTGTGGCGGCTTCCGGAGACGCTACCCGAGACGGAGCGCAGGTCGCTCGCACCTGCCGACGTGCTCTCGGCGTTCCGCCAGACCGTCACCAACCGCCAGACCATCGGCTATGCGACGGCCGCCGGCAGCGTCATGGGCGCGCTGTTCGCCTTCGTGTTTTCCGCGCAGCAGGTCTTCACCGGCATCTATCATCTCGGCCATTACTTCCCGCTTGCCTTCGCCGCGATCGCGGCCGGCACCGCCGTCGCTGGCTTCCTCAACGCAAAGCTGGTCGGGCGGCTCGGGATGCGCGTGATCTCGCACGGCGCGCTATCGCTCTATGCTGCGGTGGCAGGCGTGATGCTGCTGACCGAGATCCTCGGCGTGCTGCCGCTGCCCCTGTTCATGGCGCTGTCGGCGCTGATGATGTTCTCGTTCGGCATGATGGTTGCCAATTTCACCGCGCTCGCGATGGAGCCGCAGGGGCATATCGCCGGCACCGCCTCCTCGCTCTACGGCTCGATCACGACGCTGATTGGCATCGTGGTCGGCACCGCGATCGGCCAGAGCTTTGATGGCACGCTGCTGCCGTTCTCGATCGGCTTCTTCCTGTCGACGCTCGCGGCGCTCGCAATCGTGATTGTCGTCGAGAAGGGACGGCTGTTCAAGCCGCATCATCGCCCGATCGTGTGAGGAACCTCGAAGGCGCTTCGATGTTGTCCTGCAGCAATTCGAGAGGCCGCTTCAATGGAACTGGAACAGCGCGACGAACGTCGCAAGTCGAACCGGCAGCCCGCCGAACCCGCGGCATCGCGCGCTGAACAAGCCGCAGTCGACCCGCCCTTCGCCAGCGAGGGACTCGAACAGGTCCGCGACAGCCACTGCTGAACGCTCTCGATTATCGTTGTGAAGCGCTTGCTTCACGCGAATCGGCACCCGCTTCGCTCGAAAACGATTCAGTCCAGGCCGCGCTTGCTCGCACTGAAATCCTGCGCGGCGCTCTCGGGCGATGCATCACCGTTCGCGCGCGGCGGCACGATCATCATCACCACGTCCCGAGACAGGCCGGTTCGGCCCCACAGCGAGGCCTGCACGGTGAACTCCCGTCTGACGAATGTCGCGGTGCGCGAGGTCACCCATTCCATCCAGCGAGCGCAATCGTCCTGACCCTTGAAGCAGAGTGCGGCCCAGCCGCGATCCAGTGTCGTCCTGCGCGGCAGCCCCCAATTGTGCTGATGCTCGAATGGACGCGCGTAGAGCGGATGGTCGGGGCTGTAGAATGCGGTGGCGAAAGCGAGTGAATCGTCGCCACTGACGGCTCTGAGGGGCTCGCCGGTCAGCTCGTGCCATTGTCTTGTGAGCTCGCTTGCGGCTTGCGCGTAAAGATTCCGTCCCTCTTCGTAGCCGTTGATATTGCGATAAAAGTCATGGATGGGGGCCGCGACCAGGACGGCGACCAGCGCAACACCTGCAACGATGACCGTGACATTGACGGTGTAGAAGCGCTCGATCGGGTAGCGAGCGCCGCAGACGATGAGCACGACGAATAGAAACAGCCCCTGCAGGGCCCATAGCGACGGCAGATCAGTCCCCATCGCGAGCGAGGTCAGAACCGGCAGGACGATCGTGCCGATGGCGACGTAGAAGAGAAGCCGAAGGCCCGCGCTCATCGCAACAAAGTCGGCCGGAAATTGTTTCAGGCGCGTGCCCGATATCATCACCCAGATCAAGGCCGCAGCGCTGATGGCCGCGATAAGCCCCAGCAGGAAGTTCTTCACGTCACTGAGCGAGCTGACAGCATTGCCATTGGCATGGGCCAGCGCGTAGCCGAAGGTCGACGCTCCCGTGGTCGCAAGCCAATAGATGTGCGGCGACAGCACCGCGAGCCCGGTCAAGGCCGAGATCCAGGGCGAAGCCGAGGTGAAATAAGCGCGACGCGAGGGGTGCGCCAGCGCCGCAACCGCAAAGCTCGCGACCAGAAAGATCGAATAGTATTTGCCGACCATGGCGAGCGCCGCGGTGCACCCGGCCGCGACCGCCCAGAACACCGACCGTGTTTCGAACGCGCGCAGAAAACACCATGTGGCCAGCGGCCATGTCGCCAGCAGCACGGAGTTGGCGTTGAAGCGCTGGGCGTGGAATTGATAGGCCGGCGTCAGCATCAACAACAGCAGCACCAGGATGCGCTTGTGTCCGGTGACGAATTGCCGCGCCACGCAGTCGACGAAGAACAGCGCGAGCCCCGCATTCACCATCGCCATCAGTTGCAGCGACACGTCGCCGACCGGGGATACGAAGGTCCAGCTTGCTGCGACCCAGCCCATCAGCGGCGGATGCTTGTGATAACCGAAAGCGAAATTCCGCCCCAGCGTCCAGGCCTCGAGCGTGTCGGGGTGCAGACCGCCACCGGCATAGGCGATGGCAAGATACAGCGTCCAGCTTGCGACGAAGCACGCAATAAGAAGTGGTACGGCCCAGCCCGCCTCCACACCATCGAGCCAGCGCAGCAACGGGCGCCGCCAGCGCGCCGGCGCGCGATCCGACCGTTCGGCCATCGCCTGGAATGCAAAATCGATCGGCACGAGACTCAAATCAAAGAAGGGCAAGCGGTGCTGGCAAACCATCTATTTCAGATCAGAAACAAATAGCAACAATTGGAAACCGGAAGAGTTAAAGGCGCCCCGCTTTCAGTGAAGGGCTCCCGCCGTAGGAGGAACGGCAAAAGACAACGGCGCCGCTGACGACAGCGGCGCCGCGTGTCGATGCTATGAGGTTGCGGGAGTTCCCTTATCCCTGCTTCGTCACTCCGACTTATCGATATTCCAGAACACCGGGGTCGCGGGGCCCTCGATCACGCCAGACAGCGACTTCCGCCACGCGCTCGGCGATTGATACTGGCCGAGCGGTATGTACAGCACCTGATCGTAGGCTTCCTTCTGGATCTCGGCCGCGATCTTCTTCTGCTCATCGAGCGAAGCCGCGCGAACGAACGCGTCCTTGAGCTGCTCGACCTTGGCGTCCTCCGGCCAGCCGAACCAGCCGCCCTTTTTGCCCTGCCCACCGACGGCGATGTTGGAAATCGGGTTCGAGGCGTCGGCGCTGACAAAGTTTGTGACGAACATGTCCCAGCCGCCCTCCTTCGGAGGCTTCTGGCTGGCGCGCCGGCTTACCACCGTCTGCCAATCGGTGGCCTGCAAATCAACCTTGAAGCCGGCTTCGCGTAGTTGCTGGGCCATTACGATCGGTTGAGCCTTCAGCGTCACGACGTCGCCCGGCGCCATGAGCACAACCGGTGTCCCGTCGTAGCCGGACTCGGCGAGCGCCTTTCTGGCCGCAGCCATGTCGCCGCCCTTCGCGAGGACCTCACCGCCAATCTCCGTCGCGAACGGCGTGTCGCAGATGAAGGCCGCAGCGCACGTCTTGTAGTATTTGGGATTGCCGATCAGCGCATCGAGCACGTCCTTCTGGTTGACCGCCATGAATGCTGCGCGACGAACCTTGACGTTGTCGAATGGCGGATGGAGGAAATTCATCCGCGCGCCAGTCTGGAATCCGAACTTGTTCAGGATATCAACCTTGAGGTCCTTGTCGGCCTCGATGGTAGGCAACATCTCGATGGCAGGCACTTCCATGAAATCGATGTCGCCCGACTGCAGCGCGTTCAACGCCGTCTGCGCGTCCGGCATGGTGATCCATTCGACGCGGTCGACCTTCACCACCTTGCCGCCCGCGGTCCAGCTCGGCGGCTCCTTGCGCGGAACGTAGTCGGTGTTCTTGACATAGACCGACTTCACGCCCGGCTGGAATTCATCCTGCACGAACTTGAACGGGCCGGAGCCGATCTGCTCGGGGATCTGCTTGTCCACCGGCGTCTCGGCCAGACGCTTCGGCATCATGAAAGCGACCCGCGAGGACGGCTTGCCGATCGCATCAAGCACGAGCGCGTAGGGCTCCTTCAGCTTCAACGTGATCGTCTTGGGGTCGGTCGCCTCGATGCTCGCGGTGAACAGCATCATCTGCTGCCCCATGCTGTCGACCGCGGCCCAGCGCTTCAGCGAGGCAACGCAATCTTCCGCGGTGACGGGCGCGCCGTCATGCCATTTCAGGCCGTCGCGCAGCGTGAATGTATAGGTGAGCTTGTCGTCAGAGATTTTCCAGTCCGCCATCTGCGGCTGAATCTTGAAGTTCGAATCCGTCGCGATCAGCGTGTCGAAGACCATGTAGCCATGATCACGCGCGATATACGCGCTGGTGAAGATCGGATCGAGGATGCGCAGATCCGAATGCATCACGGCGGTGATAGTCTTGCCGGCCGCAAGCACCGGCGAGGCGATGGCCGTGGAAAGCGCGACGACCGACAGCGCAAGTTTGGAGGCGAACGTGCGACGCCCCCGCCGCATGAGTTGGAACATTGAAGCCCTCCTGGCGAGAGCGGCACCGCTGCAAGCACGGCGCTGCGCGATGGAAAAGACGAAGGGCGCGGAATGCGCCCTTCGCTCGTTTCGACCTGGTCTTACTCCGACTTGTCGATGTTCCAGAAGATCGGCGTTGCCGGACCGTCGAGCACGCCGGACAGCGACTTCCGCCAGGCGCTCGGCGCCAGATACTGACCAAGCGGGATGTAGATCACCTGGTCATAGGCTTCCTTCTGGATCTCGGTCGCGATCTTCTTCTGATCGTCGAGCGAGGCAGCGCGGACGAAGTCGTCCTTGAGCTTCTCGATCTTGGCATCCTCCGCCCAGCCGAACCAGCCGCCCTTCTTGCCCTGGCCGCCGATCGAGAGATTGGAGATCGGGTTGGACACGTCGGCGCTGACCCAGTTGGTGAAGAACATGTTCCAGCCACCCTCCTTCGGGGGCTTCTGGCTGGCGCGGCGGCTCACCACCGTCTGCCAGTCGGTCGCCTGCGCATCGACCTTGAAGCCAGCTTCGCGGAGCAGCTGCACCGCGACCGTCGGCTGCGCCTTCAGCGTCACGACGTCGCCGGGCACCATGACGACGACGGGCGTGCCGTCATAGCCGGCCTCGGCGAGCAGCTTCTTGGCTTCCGCCATGCCGTTGCCCTTGACCAGCGATTCGGAGCCGACGTCGGTCGCGAACGGCGTATCGCAGATGAAGAAGGCGCCGCAGATCTTGTAGTACTTGGGATTGCCGACGAGCGCGTCGAGCACGTCCTTCTGGTTCATCGCCAGAAGCGCGGCGCGACGGATCTTCGGATTGTCGAAGGGAGGATGAAGGAAGTTCATGCGACCGAGCGTCTGGTAACCGAACTTGTTCAGCGTCTCGACCTTGAGGTCGGGATTGCCTTCAAGCACCGGCAGCAGGTCCCACGGCGGCACTTCCATGAAGTCGATGTCGCCCGACTGCAGCGCATTCACTGCGGTCTGCGAGTCCGGCATGGTGATCCACTCGACGCGGTCGACCTTCACCACCTTGCCGCCCGCGGTCCAGCTCGCCGGCTCCTTGCGCGGCACGTAATCAGGATTCCTTTCGTAGACCGCCTTCACGCCCGGCTGGAATTCGCCCTGTACGAACTTGAAGGGACCGGAGCCGATCTGTTCGGGAATCTGCTTGTCCGGCGGTGTCTCGGCGAGGCGCTTCGGCATCATGAAGGCGACGCGCGAGGACGGCTTGCCGATCGACTCCAGTACAAGGCTGTAGGGCTCCTTCAGCTTCAGCGTGATCGTTTTCGGGTCGGTGGCCTCGATGCTCGCAGTGAACTGCATCATCTGCTGGCCCATGCCGTCGACGGCGGCCCAGCGCTTCAGAGAGGCGACGCAGTCCTCCGCCGTCACCGGCGTGCCGTCATGCCACTTCAGGCCGTCGCGCAGCGTGAAGGTGTAGGTGAGCTTGTCGTCCGAGATCTTCCAGTCCGCCATCTGCGGCTGGATCTTGAAGTTCGAGTCTGTCGCGATCAGCGTGTCGTAGACCATGTAGCCGTGATCGCGCGTAATGTAGGCGGTGGTGAAGATCGGATCGATGATGCGCAGATCCGAATGCATCACGGCGGTGATGGTCTTGCCCGCTGCAAACACCGGCGAGGCCATCGCCGTTGCAAGCGCGACGACCGACAGCGCAAGTTTGGAGGCGATCGCGCGACGCCCCATGCGCATCAAGTGGAACATATAAAGTTTCTCCTGGCGTGAAACTGTTCAAAGGCGGATTATTGGTTGAGCATTTGGTTCGTTCGTTAGGCGAACTAACCTCGTGCAATGCCTTTATCTTTTCGAGACTTGCAGACAGTCCTGAGCGCGTCAATCCGGTTTCGGCGCAGGCCCTTGCGGCGAACGCGCGGGCTCTACAAAGTCCGGATTGGCTCTACAACTCAACTCCGCTCGTCCTGCCTGCCAGTCTTGCCTGCGCCGATGCAATGCGCATTCCATCTTTCGAAGCTTGAGAGACTTTAAGATGAATCCAGCCAATCTTCCCTTCGATTCGGAGACGATGCTCGCGGGCCTGCGCACCTGGGTGGAATGCGAAAGCCCGACCTGGGACGCGAGCGCGGTGAACGGCATGCTCGATATCGCAGCGCGGGATATGGCGATCATGGGTGCGACCATCGAACGCATCGCCGGCCGTCAGGGCTTTGGCGGCGTCGTTCGCGCGCGTTTTCCCCATCCGAAACAAGGCGAGCCGGGCATCCTGATCGCTGGACATATGGATACCGTCCACCCGGTCGGCACCATCGACAAGCTGAAATGGCGCCGCGAGGGCAACAAATGCTACGGCCCCGGCATCTACGACATGAAGGGCGGCAATTACCTGTCGCTGGAAGCGATCCGCCAACTGGCGCGCGCGTCCTTCACGACGCCCCTGCCGATCACCATCCTGTTCACGCCGGACGAGGAAGTCGGCACGCCCTCGACGCGCGACATCATCGAGGCGGAGGCTGCGCGGAACAAATATGTGCTGGTGCCCGAGCCCGGCCGCGCCGACAACGGCGTCACCACCGGACGTTACGCCATCGCGCGTTTCAATCTTGAAGCGACAGGGCGACCGAGCCACGCCGGCGCGACCTTGTCGGCCGGACGCTCGGCCATCCGCGAGATGGCGCGGCAGATTCTTGCGATCGACGCGATGACGACGGAGGACTGCACCTTCTCGGTCGGCGTCGTGCACGGGGGGCAATGGGTCAATTGCGTTGCAACGACTGCCACCGGCGAAGCGCTGTCGATGGCCAAGCGCCAGGCCGATCTCGACCGCGGCGTCGAACGCATGCTGGCGCTGTCGGGCACCACCAACGACGTCGCCTTCAAGGTGACGCGCGGCGTGACGCGGCCGGTGTGGGAGCCGGATGCGGGCACCATGGCGCTGTATGAAAAGGCGCGCGGCATCGCCAAATCTCTCGGCGCGGAATTACCACATGCGAGCTCCGGCGGCGGCTCCGACGGCAATTTTACCGGCGCCATGGGCATTCCGACTCTCGACGGCCTGGGTGTGCGTGGGGGCAATGGCCACACGCTGGAAGAGTATATCGAGGTCGAGAGCCTCGTTGAGCGTGGCCGCCTGATGGCGGGGCTGCTGGCGACGCTGGAGTGATCGCGAAGCCGTTCTGTAGGGTGGGCAAAGGCGCGCTTGCGCCGTGCCCACGACCTTTCGCCGACTGCAGCGAACGGTGGGCACGCTCCGCTTTGCCCACCCTACGAAGACTGGCCGCACTGCAAAATCTGTGGCCCTGATGGCACAGGAATTGCTGAAATGTTAGGCTGATGGCAGAACGGGCCATGACCGCTGCCGCCGATTTGACTCTCATCTGACGGGATCCAACTTGCTCGGATATCTCCTCCGCCGAATTTTCGCCGCCGTGCCCGTGATGGGCGTCGTCGCGCTGTTTGTCTTCCTGCTGCTGCGGCTGACGCCCGGCGACCCAGCCGCGATCCTCGCCGGCGACAATGCGACGCCGGAACGGCTGGAGCGCATCCGCACCTCGCTCGGCCTCAACGAGCCCTTGATCGTGCAGTTCATCACCTGGGTGAACAAGCTGCTGCACGGCGATCTCGGCACCTCGCTGATCTCGAACCTGCCGGTCATGAAGATGATCGGACAGCGCGTCGAGCCGTCGATCTCGATCGCGCTCTCGACCATCATCCTCGCCGTCATGGTCGCCGTGCCGCTCGGCGTCATCGCGGCCTGGAAGCACGGCACCTGGATCGACCGCTTCGTGATGGGTCTGTCGGTGCTCGGCTTCTCGGTGCCGGTGTTCGTGGTCGGCTATGTCCTGATCCAGGTGTTTGCGATCGACCTGCGCTGGGTGCCAGTGCAGGGCTTCAAGAGCATCAGCGCGGGCTTCGGGCCGTTCTTCGAGCGCATCATCCTGCCGACCTGCGCGCTGTCCTTCATCTACATCGCGCTGATCGCGCGCATGACGCGCGCGGCCATGCTCGATGTTCTGGGCGAAGACTACGTGCGAACGGCGCGCGCAAAGGGCATCAACGAGGTCGCGGTAATGCTGCGACACGCGCTGCGCAACGCCGCGGTGCCCGTGATCACCGTGATCGGCACCGGCTTTGCGCTTTTGATCTCTGGCGTCGTCGTCACCGAGAGCGTGTTCAACATCCCCGGCATCGGCCGCCTCACCGTCGATGCGGTGCTGGCCCGCGACTATCCGGTGATCCAGGCGATGATCCTGCTGACCTCGCTGATCTACGTCGTCGTCAATCTCCTGATCGACGTCGCCTACACGCTGCTCGATCCCCGCATCCGGTACTAAGGCTAAGGACAAGAACAACGATGACGGTCGATAGCCTTCCCCAATCCTCGATTCCGATCACGTCGCCACTGCGGCCGCGTCTCGGATTCCTCACCTCGACGCCGATCATCGCGGCGGCCACGATCCTGCTCGCGCTGATCGTGCTGATCTCGATCCTGGCGCCGCTGATCGCGCCGCATGATCCGATCCAGCTTGCGCCCTCGCAGCGCCTCAAGCCCTCCTCGGCGCAATTCCTGCTCGGCACCGATGCCTATGGCCGTGACCTGCTGTCGCGCGTCATCTATGGCGGCCGCATCTCGCTGCTGGTCGGCATCGGCTCGGCGATCCTCTCGATCACCATCGGGCTCGCGATCGGTCTCGTCTCCGGCTTCTTCAAGCTGGTCGATTCCGTGATGATGCGCATCATGGACGGCCTGATGGCGATGCCGAGCATCCTGCTTGCGATCGCCGTGGTCTCGCTGTCGGGCGCCAGCATCTGGACCGTACTGGTCGCCATCACCATCCCCGAAATCCCGCGCGTGGCGCGCCTGGTGCGCTCGGTCGTGCTGTCCGCGCGTGAGGAGCCCTATGTCGAGGCCGCGATCTCGGTCGGCTCCAGCCTGCCGAAAATCATGTGGCGGCACCTGATGCCGAACACGATCGCGCCGCTGATCGTCCAGGGCACCTATGTCTGCGCCTCTGCTATTCTCACCGAAGCCATCCTCTCCTTCCTCGGCGCCGGCATCTCGCCGGAGACGCCGACCTGGGGCAACATCATGGCCGAGGGGCGCCAGTATTTTCAGCTCAAGCCGACGCTGATCTTCTGGCCGGGCCTGCTGCTCTCGATCGCCATCCTCAGCATGAACCTGATCGGCGACGCCGCCCGCGACGCCCTCGATCCCCGCATGAAGCAGCGGGAGGGCAAGTGATGGCCGATCAAATGACCAACCCCGTCCTCGACATCAACAACCTCGTCGTCTCCGTCGGCAAGAAGCCGAACGGAGCAAAGATCATCGACGGCATCTCGATCCAGGTGCACGAAGGCGAGACGCTATGCCTCGTCGGCGAAAGCGGCTCGGGCAAGTCGGTGACCTCGCTGACCACGATGGGCCTGCTGCCGAAGGGCACGCTGGTTCCATCAGGCGGCAGCGTCAAGCTCGTCGGCGAGGAGATCCTCACCGCGACCGATCGCCGCCTGCGCCAGTTGCGCGCCACCAAGATGGCGATGATCTTCCAGGAACCGATGACCGCGCTCAATCCTGTCGTGCCGGTCGGCCGCCAGATCGACGAGGTGCTGCGCGCCCACACCAAGCTCGATGCGAAGGCGCGAAAGAAGCGCATCCTCGACATGATGGAGCAGGTCCACCTGCCCCAGGTCGAGCGCATCTTCGCCTCCTACCCGCACCGCCTCTCCGGCGGCCAGCGCCAGCGCATCATGATCGCAATGGCATTGGTGCTGGAGCCGAAGCTCTTGATCGCGGATGAGCCGACCACCGCGCTCGACGTCACCACGCAGAAGCAGATCCTGTCGCTGATCCGCGAGCTCCAGCGCGATCACGGCACCGCGGTGCTGTTCATCACCCATGACATGGGCGTGGTCGCCGAGATCGCCGACCGCGTCGCTGTCATGCGCCAGGGGCGCCTGGTCGAAACCGGCCCGCTCGACACCGTGCTGCGCAATCCCACGATGGAATATACCCGTAACCTGCTGGCCGCCGTGCCGAGCCTGGTGCCGCGGCCGCCGCGTGAGGAGAGCAAGGAACCGATCGTGCTCGAGGCCAACGACCTCAGCAAGATCTACAAGGAGCGCGCCTTCTTCGGCAAAGGCCGCGAAGTCGTCGCCGCCGACAAGGTGACGCTGACCCTGCGCAAAGGCCGCACGCTCGGCATCGTCGGCGAAAGCGGCTCCGGCAAGTCGACGGTAGCGCGCTGCATCGTCCGCTTGATCGATCCGACCTCGGGCGGCGTGCGCCTTGCCGGCCGCGAGATCTCCGACATCTCGCGCCGGCTGCTGCAGCCGCATCGGCAGAAGATCCAGATCGTGTTCCAGGATCCCTACCGCTCGCTCAATCCGCGCGTCACCGTGGGCGAGAGCATCGCCGAAGGCCCGATCAATTACGGCGTCTCACATGCGAACGCGATGAAGCGGGCGCGCGAGCTGCTCGAGCTCGTCGGCCTGCCCGCCGACGCGGTGTCGCGCTATCCGCACCAGTTCTCCGGCGGCCAGCGCCAGCGCATTGCGATTGCGCGCGCGCTGGCGCTCGATCCTGACGTGCTGGTCGCCGACGAAGCGGTCTCCGCGCTCGACGTCTCCGTGCAGGCGCAGGTGCTGGACCTGCTCGACGAGATCCAGAAGCGGCTCGGCATCGCCATCCTGTTCATCACTCACGATTTGCGCGTCGCTGCGCAAATCTGCGACGAAGTCGTGGTGATGCAGCACGGCCGCGTCGTCGAACAGGGCCCCGCCGCCGAAGTGCTGACACACCCGCAGGAGGCCTACACCCGGGCGTTGCTCGAAGCGGCGCCCGGCCGCGGCTGGGACTTTGCGAACTTCCGGCCGGTGTCGGAGGGCGTGGTGGCGACGGCCTAGTCAGTCCCTCCGTCGTCATTCCGGGGCATCGCGAAGCGATGAGCCCGGAATCCATCAAGCCGCAGAGTCTGTCGCCCAATGGATTCCGGGCTCGCGCTGCGCGCGCCCCGGAATGACGGGGGAGCAGCATTCCCAAAACGATCTGACCCTATGCGCAGCGCGATTGCTTCCCGCCTTGCTCTCCTCGCAAAGCCAAGGCTAACGTCGCGCACTTTCAATCGGCTGGAGATGCATTGATGACACGTATCGCCGTCGGCGGCTTCCTGCACGAGACCAACACCTTCGCGCCGACGAAGGCGACCTACGCCGACTTCCAGCATGGCGGCGGCTGGCCGGCGATGACTGTAGGCCCCGACGTGCTGAAGGTGATGCGGCGCATCAATGTCGGGCTGGCCGGTTTCGTCGACAGCGCTGAAGCCAATGGTTGGGAACTGGTTCCGACGATTGCCTGCGGTGCGAGCCCGTCGGCGCATGTCACGAAGGATGCGTTCGAGCGCATCGTGAAGGTGATGGTCGACGGCATCGCGGCCGCAGGCCCGATCGACGCCGTCTATCTCGATCTGCACGGCGCCATGGTCACCGAGCATCTCGACGACGGCGAAGGTGAGATTCTGGCGCGCGTACGCCGCGTCATCGGCAAGGATGTTCCGCTGGTCGCAAGCCTCGATTTGCACGCCAACGTCACGCCTGCGATGATGGAACATGCGGACGCGCTGATCGCCTACCGCACCTATCCGCATATCGACATGGCCGAGACCGGCCGCGCCTCGGCAAAACATCTTGCCCTGCTCCTGAAGACGAAGCTTCGCTTCGCAAAGTCATTCCGCCAGATACCGTTCCTGATCGCGATCAGCTGGCAATGCACCGACGACTTCCCCACCAAGGGCATCTACGAGAAGCTTGCTGCGCTGGAGAACGATGCGGTTCCGACGCTGTCTTTCGCGCCGGGCTTCCCTGCCGCTGACTTCCGCGATTGCGGGCCGAGCGTGTTCGCCTATGGCAAGACGCAGGAAGACGCCGATCGCGCCGCCGACGCGATCGTCAAGCTGATTGAAAGCCACGAAGACGATTTCGACGGCAAGATCTGGTCGCCCGATGACGGCGTGCGCCACGCGATGGAACTCTCCAAGAACGCGAGCAAGCCGATCATCATCGCAGACACCCAGGATAATCCCGGCGCCGGGGGCGATTCCGACACCACGGGCATGCTGCGCGCGCTGGTGCGCAACAAGGCGAGCGCTGCGACCGGTGTGATCTACGATCCAGAATCCGCCAAGGCCGCGCATGCGGCGGGCGTCGGCGCCGCCGTCACGCTCTCGCTCGGCGGCAAGTCGGGGATCGCCGGCGACGAGCCCTACACCGAGACCTTCGTCGTCGAAAAGCTCTCCGACGGCCGCTTCATCGCGCCCGGCCCCTACTTTGGCGGCCGCGAGATGGAGATGGGCCTCTCCGCAGCCCTGCGCATCGGCGACGTCCGCGTCGTCGTCTCCTCGCACAAGGCGCAGCTGGCCGACCAGGCGATGTACCGCTATGTCGGGATCGAACCGACGAAGGAAAAAATCCTGGTCAACAAGAGCTCGGTGCATTTCCGCGCCGATTTCGAACCGATCGCTGAACAGCCGATGATCTGCGCCGCCCCCGGCGCGATGCCGGCCGACACCGCCTCCCTGCCATGGACGCGCCTGCGCCCGGGCATCCGCATCAAGCCGAACGGCCCCGTTTTCAATCCCCCTTCACGCTAACCGGACAGGATCACATGCCCACCATCGAACGCATCGACGGCTATGCCGACGAACTCACCGCTATCCGCCGCGACCTGCACGCCCATCCCGAGATCGGCTTCGAGGAAGTGCGTACGTCCGGCATCGTCGCCGACAAGCTGACGAGCTGGGGCATCGAGGTGCATCGCGGTCTCGGCGGCACCGGCGTGATCGGCGTCATCAAGGGCAAGGGTTCGGGCAGCAAGCGTATCGGCCTGCGCGCCGACATGGACGCGCTGCCGATGGAAGAGAACACCAATCTGAAATGGAGCTCGAAAATCCCCGGCCGCTTCCACGGTTGCGGCCATGACGGCCACACCACCATGTTGCTCGGCACCGCGCGCTATCTCGCCGAGACCAGGAATTTCGACGGCACCGTGCACCTGATCTTCCAGCCGGCCGAGGAAGGCCTCGGCGGCGCCCGCGCCATGATCAAGGACGGCCTGTTCGAGAAGTTTCCGTGCGACGAGCTCTACGGCCTGCACAACGCGCCCGACCTCAACCACGGCGAAATCGCCATCCTGCCCGGCCCGGCCATGGCCAGCGCCGACTTCTTCGACCTCCGCATCACCGGCTATGGCGCGCATGGCGCGATGCCCGAGCGCTCCAAGGACGCGGTCGTGATCGCGACCACGCTGGCGCAGGCGATCCAGACCATCGTCAGCCGCAACGTCGAGCCGCTTCAGGCTGCTGTCGTATCTATCACCCAGATCCATGCGGGCTCCGCCTACAACGTGATTCCGGGCGATGCGCATCTGTGCGGCACCATCCGCACCTTCTCGAAGGAAGTCCGCACCCTGGTCAGCGAACGCATCCGCACCATCTGCGCCGGCATCGCCAGCGCCTATCAGTGCGTGATCGACGTCGACATCCGCGACACCTTCAACGTGCTGGTCAACCAGGTCGAGCAGTCCAAGGTGGTCGAGGACGTCGCGCGCACCGTTGTCGATCCCGCCAAGGTGATCACCCGCAGCCAGCCGAAGATGGGCAGCGAGGATTTTGCCGACATGCTGGAGACCATTCCCGGCGCCTATTTCTGGGTCGGCCATGACGGCTCCGTGCCGGTGCACAATCCCGGCTTCGTGCTCGACGACAAGATCCTGCCGATCGGCGCCAGCATGTTCGCCCGGATCATCGAAACGCGCATGCCGGTCGGTTAGCAATGAAGAAGAGCGCCGCGGAGGCGGTCACCTCGCTGCACGATCTCTCGGCGGTCGATCTGATCGCGGGCTATCGGGCCAAGCAATTCTCGCCGAGCGAGGTGCTGGAGGATTTGCTCGCGCATGTCGCTGCGTGGGAGCCGCATCTGAAGGCGCTCTATGCATTCGACCCTGAAAGTGCGCGCGCGGCCGCAAAAGCCTCGACCGCGCGCTGGACCGGGGGCGAGCCCTCTGGTCCGCTCGACGGTGTGCCTGTCACGGTGAAGGACAACATCGCGACCAAGGGCGTGCCGGTGCCGCTGGGTGCCGCGAGCGTCAAATTGGTCCCAGCCGAGAAGGACGCCCCGCCCGCCGCGCGGCTGCGTGAGGCAGGCGCGATCATCTTCGCCAAGACCACGATGCCCGATTATGGCATGCTGTCCTCTGGACTCTCTTCGTTCCATGCGCTCGCGCGCAATCCCTGGGACCTCTCCAAGAACCCCGGCGGCTCCAGCGCGGGCGCCGGCGCTGCGGCAGCGGCCGGCTATGGTCCGCTGCATCTCGGCACCGATATCGGCGGCTCGGTGCGCCTGCCCGCCGGCTGGTGCGGCCTCGTCGGCCTGAAGCCGAGCTTTGGCCGCGTGCCGATCGATCCCGCCTATGTCGGCCGCGTCGCCGGCCCGATGACCCGCACCGTCGATGATTGCGCGCTGATGATGAGCGTGATCGCCAAGCCCGACCGGCGCGACGGCACGAGCCTGCCCGCCGAACCGCTGAACTGGAAGGGCCTGGAGAAGTCGCCGCGAAAACTGCGCATCGGCCTGATGCTCGATGCCGGCGTCGGCCTGCCGGCGGAACGGCTCGTCCGCGATGTCGCGGTGAAAGCTGCAAAGGCGTTCGAATCCGCCGGTGCCGTCGTCACCGAAGTCGACGGCATCCTCACGCGCGAGATGCTCGACGGTCTCGACAATTTCTGGCGCGCACGGATGTGGGATGACCTTTCGAAGCTCGCGCCAGCCGAACAGGCAAAGGTGCTGCCCTATATCTTCAAATGGGGCGCCTCCGGTGCAAAGCTGTCGGGCGTCGACGTCATCAGAGGCTTCAACCAGACCATGGCGATCCGCGCGGCGGCATCAAGACTGTTCTGCGAGCTCGACTACGTGATCTCGCCAACGGCGCCGAACGTGAACTATGCGGCGGACTGGGCCTCACCCACCAACGATCCGATGCGGCCGTTCGAACACATTTGCTATACCGTGCCGTGGAATATGTCGGAGAACCCCGCCGTGTCCATCAATGGCGGCTTCGATGACGCGGGTTTTCCGATCGGCGTACAGCTCGTCGGCCGCCGCTTCGACGACATCGGCGTGCTCGGCATGGCCAAGGCGTTCGAGGGCCTGCGCGGGGCGCAAAGGCCGTGGCCCAAGCCGCCGGCGAAGTAGATGCCCAGTCCGCGCAAGACGGACAGCGGCGAGCGTGCGTCTCGTCTCATCGAGACCGCATTCAAGACAAGGAAGGAAACCACGCCATGGCGTATGAGACGATCAAGTACGAGGTCGCCGAGCAGATCCTCACCATCACGCTGAACCGGCCCGACAAGCTCAACGCCTTTAACGCGCAAATGCAGGCCGAGCTGATCGACGCGTTCGACGCCGCCGACAAGGACGACAATGTCCGCGCCATCATCGTCACTGGCGCCGGCCGCGGCTTTTGCGCAGGCGCGGATCTCTCCTCGGGCGCTGACACCTTCGATCGCGACGCGCGGCGCGGGCCGGTCAAGCGCTTTGCCGACGGCAAGGTCGATTACAGCGATCCGCAGGTGCGCGACGGCGGCGGTCAGGTCACCTTGCGCATCTTCAGATGCCTGAAGCCCGTCATCGCCGCGGTGAACGGTCCCGCTGTCGGCATCGGCGTCACCATGCAGCTTGCGATGGACATCCGCATAGCCTCGGAGGCCGCGCGGTTCGGCTTCGTGTTCTCCCAGCGCGGCATCGTGCCGGAGGCGGCCTCGAGCTGGTTCCTGCCGCGCATCGTCGGCATCTCGCAGGCGCTGGAATGGTGTTACTCGGGCCGCGTCTTCCCGGCGCAGGAGGCGCTTGCCGGCCGCCTCGTCAGCAAGGTCGTGGCGCCGGATGATCTGCTGCCGACAGCCCGCGCGCTCGCCAAGGAATTTTGTGCCAAGACCGCGCCAGTGTCGGTGGCGCTGATCCGCCAAATGATGTGGCGCATGATGGGCGCGGACGATCCCATGGAAGCGCATAAGGTCGACAGCCGCGGCATCTATGCCCGCGGCCGCTCGGAGGATGTGAAAGAAGGCGTGGTGTCGTTCCTTGAGAAGAGGCCGGCGCAATTCAAGAACAAGGTGTCGATCGATATGCCGGACTATTTCCCGTGGTGGACGGAGCGGGAATACAAGTGATGCTCTTGTAGGGTCGCAAAGGCGCCCTTGCGCCGCGCCCACGATCTTTGCGTGATGGATACAGATCGTGGGCACGCTTCGCTTTGCCCACCCTACGTTACCTTCATTGCATCACCAGCGCCACGCGCCCGATCGCCTTGCGATCGAGCAACAGCCGCATCGCCTTGGCACAGTCCTCCAGCGGCAGCCGGTGCGAGATGTTGGGGCGCAGCTTGCCCTCCTCTGCCCATTGCAGCAGCGCCTTCAGCCTGATTTCGCCGAGCGCGGGATTTTTCCGCACCGCCTCGCCCGCGCGCACGCCGAGCACGCTGGCGCCCTTGATCAGCAGAAGATTGGTCTTGGCCGAGCCGATGCCTCCGGTGAAGCCGATCACCAGGAGCCGCGCGCCCCAGGCGATGCAGCGCATCGAGTCCTCGAACACCTGCCCGCCGACAGGATCGAACACGACGTCGGCGCCGCGACCGTCGGTGATGCGCTTGACGGCATCGCGAAACGGTTCGCGGTCGTAGCGGACGAGATGATCGGCGCCGCGTGATTTCGCAATCGCAAGCTTCTCATCGCTGGAGGCGGTTGCGATGACGGTGGCGCCCAGCATCTTGCCGATCTCGACGGCGGCAAGGCCGACGCCGCCGCCCGCACCGTGCACCAGCAGCACCTCGCCTGGTTCGACCCGGCCGCGATCGATCAGGGCGTGATAGGCGGTGCCATGGCCCGCGAGATAGGTCGCGGCTTCCGCATAATCGAAGGTCGACGGCATCGGCGTCAGCTGCGAGGGCATCACCACCGCTTCATCCGTGAACGCACCGTGGCGCATCTTCACGATGACCTTGTCGCCGACCGAAACACCCTTCGCCTCCGCGCCAACTTCGATCACATCGCCGGCGGCTTCCATGCCGGGCGTGAACGGCAGCTCGGGCTTGAGCTGATACTCGCCGGCCGCCATCAGCACATCAGGGAAATTCAATCCGGCAGCACGGATGGCGATCCGCACCTCGCCCGGCTCCAGAGCGCGCGAGGGAAACTCTTCCAGCCGCAAGGTCTCGGGCGCGCCGAGTGCGCGGCAGACGACAGCCCGCACCATCAGGCCGCGCTCGCCTTGCTGCGCAGCAGCGCCTCGCGGATCAGCGGCAACCGGTCATTGCCAAAATACATGTCGGTCTTGTTCACGAAGATCGTCGGCGAGCCGAAGCCGCCGCGGGCAACGACCTCTTCCGTGTTGGCCTTGAGCTGGTCCTTGATCGCCTGCTCGGAAATGCCGGCGAAGAATTTCTGCTCGTCGATGCCGACCTTCTTGCAGATTTCGGCCAGCACCGCATCCTGCGAGATGTCCTTGTCGCCGCCCCAATAGGCCTCGAATACTGATGTTGCGAACGGCACCATCTCGTTGCCGAGCCAGATGCAGCCGCGCATCGCCTTGACGCTGTTCACCGGGAACACCGTCGGCGGCATCTTGATCGCAAGCCCTGCCGAGCGCGCCCAGTCGGCAAGGTCCTTCTTCATGTAGCGCGCCTTCAACGGCACCGGCTTCTCGCGCTGCGCGTAGACGCTCGGATTGACCGTGTTGAAGATGCCACCGACCAGGATCGGCCGCCAGATGATCTCGGCGCCGACCTCTTTCGCCAGCGGCTGGATGTTGTGGAAGGCGAGATAGGTCCAGGGGCTGGAGCAGTCAAAGAAGAATTCGATCATGGTGTTTTTCCTTATGTATCTTGTCCCGCTCTCTCCCCGTCATTGCGAGGAGCGAAGCGACGAAGCAATCCAGAGTCCCTCCGCCGAAAGATTCTGGATTGCTTCGCTGCGCTCGCAATGACGAGGCGAGAGCGGAGGTCTATTTCCTTCCCAACAGTTCCTTCGCACGCTGGCCAAACATGATCTTGCGTGATTCCTCGTCGAACGGCTCTTTCACGAATTTTCCGATCGCGAGCCCCGCCTGCACCTGCGGCCGGGCGCGGACCTCGGCGTACCAGCGCTTCACGTTCGGATAGTCGTCGAGCGTAAAACCCTGCGCCTTGTGGGTCATGCTCCAGGGGAAGCAGGCGATGTCGGCAATGGAATAGTCGCCGGCGACATAGGCGCCGGTCTTGGCGAGCTGGCGGTCGAGCACGCCATAGAGCCGCGCGGCTTCGTCGCGATAGCGCTCGATCGCATAAGGAATTTTCTCCGCTGCATAGAGCGCGAAATGGCCGTGCTGACCGAGCATTGGACCGAGCCCAGCCATCTGCCACATCACCCACTGGATGGTGGTGGAGCGGCCGCGCAGGTCGCTGGGCAGAAAGCGGCCGGTCTTCTCCGCCAGATAAATCAGGATCGCGCCGGTCTCGAACACCGAAAACGGGCCGCCGCCATCGGCAGGCTCGTGATCGACGATCGCGGGAATGCGGTTGTTGGGCGAGATCGCCAGGAATTCAGGGTTGAACTGCTCGCCGGCGCGGATGTTGACGGGCTTCACTCGATAGGGAAGCCCGAGCTCCTCCAGCATGATCGAGATTTTCCAGCCGTTCGGCGTCGGCGCGTAATGGAGGTCGATCATGACTGTCCTCTGGCCTTTCCTTGGGCCTTGCCTGTCATCACCGCCGGAATAGAGGGCGACTTTTGTTGTTCTGTACCTTGACGTTAGGACATGGCAGGAAGGGGCGCAACACAACCTGCCGGGAGGGCCGCCATGCTGTTTCCAACCACGATCGCCGGCTCCTTGCCGAAGCCGGAATGGCTCGCCGAGCCCAATATGCTCTGGGCGCCCTGGAAGTCTGAAGGCGACGAGCTGCTCCGCGCCAAGCGCGACGCGACACTGATCTGGCTCAAAATCCAGGAGGACGCCGGCATCGACATCGTCACCGAGGGCGAGCAGGCCCGGCAGCACTTCGTGCACGGCTTTCTCGAGAAGATCGAAGGCATCGACTTCGCCCACAAGGTCGAGATGGGCATCCGCAAGGATCGCTACAAGGCAATGGTGCCGCAGGTCGTCGCCCCGCTCCGGCTCAAGGACCGTGTCCATGCCTTCGAGGCACGCGTAGCGCGCACGCACACGAAAAAGAAGCTGAAATTCACCCTGCCCGGCCCGATGACGATCATCGACACCATTGCGGACCGTTACTATGGCGACCGCGTCAAGATGGCCTTCGCCTTCGCCGAGCTGCTGAACGAGGAAGCCAAGGCGCTGCAAGCCGACGGCGTCAATCTCGTGCAGTTCGACGAGCCCGCCTTCAACGTCTACATGGACGAGGTCAACGACTGGGGCATCAAGGCGCTGGAGCGCGCCGCGCAAGGTCTCACCTGCACCACCGCCGTGCACATCTGCTACGGCTACGGCATCAAGGCAAACACCGACTGGAAGGAGACGCTCGGCACGCAATGGCGGCAGTACGAGCAGATTTTTCCGGCAATCGATGCCAGCCCGATCCAGCAGGTCGCGATCGAGTGCCGCAATTCCAAGGTCCCGCTCGATCTGCTCGCGCTGTTGAAGAACAAGATCGTGCAGGCCGGCGTCATCGACGTCGCCAGCGACACGGTCGAGACCGCCGAGGATGTCGTGCAGGTGATCGACGCTGTCTCGAAATTCGTGCCCAAGAGCAACATCATCGCCACCACCAATTGCGGCATGGCACCGATGCGGCGCGAGATCGCCGAAGCCAAGCTGATGGCGCTCGGTGCCGGCGCCGCGCTGGCGCGCGAAAAGCTGGGGTGATGGCAAGGATTCGGCGCTAGGGCTGCGCTGAGGGGTGCAGCACCGGCCGATAGCCGGCGTTCAGCGTGCGGAGTGTCGAGGGCGGCGTGAGCAGCGTTGCCTCGCCTGGGAGCTGCTCCGCCGCGGCATATCCCGCCGGCGACCACAGCAGCGCCCTGCCCTGCGTCACTAAGAAGCTTGCCTCGCCGTGCTGAACCATCGCGCCGTCGGGCAATTGGTCGAGCGGCACCAGAAGCGCGTGCAGTCGCTTCTTGCCGTGATCGAGCCGCTCCTGGTGCAGCACCGTGTCGATGTCGTGCATGCGGACATCGTGCACGCGATTGCCCTTCTCCCACGCGGCGCGGAAGCGATTGGCATCGTCTCGTCGGCAATAGAAGCAAGGGCGATGCCCGGCGGCGAGCGCGGTGGCTTCATCGAGGAAGAACAGCTCGGTCCAGCTTCGCTGCGCCATCACCTCGCGGCGGCGGCCGCGGAATTCGCAGGTACAGGTGAGCCAGGCCGGCGACGACCAGCGCTTCCTCAGCAGCGTCTTGGTCGCGGGATCGTGGATGATGCCGCGATTGCCGGTGAACATCCCGCGATGTGGCGTTGCGATGATCTCGCCAGTCGGCGTGACGCGGTTTTGCAGGGGCATGGTGGCTCTTCTCCTTTTCCCCGCTCGCGAGGCCGCGACGAGCTTTCGCTCGCGCTGAGAAGGTCGGGATAAGATGGCGCCTCCGCAAGGTCGGTGAGAATTGGACTCGCGGAGAGTCCCCCTCACCCGCGCCTTCGGCGCGACCTCTCCCCGCAAGCGGGGCGAGGTGAAGAAAGGTCACGCAGCGCCGTCACGGAGCGGCGGATGGTAGGAGAGCGCGGTATCCCAGGGGAAGAAGATCCAGGTGTCCTGCGAGACTTCCGTGATGAAGGTGTCGACCAGCGGACGCCCCTTCGGCTTGGCGTAAACAGTGGCGAAATGCGCATCCGGCAGCATCTCGCGCACCAGCTTGCCGGTCTTGCCGGTGTCGACGAGGTCGTCGACGATCAACAGCCCCTTGCCGGTGCCGCCACCAAGTTTCATCGCCTGTTCTGAAATACCCTTGAGGACCTGGAGATCGCCCTGCTTGTCGTGGTCGTAGCTGGCGATGCAGACCGTGTCGATCACGCGCACGCCCAGCTCGCGCGCCACGATCGCAGCCGGCACCAAACCGCCGCGGGTAATCGCGATCACCGCGTGGAACGGCCCGACCTCGTTGAGCCGCCAGGTCAGTGCCCGGCAATCCCGGTGGAACTGGTCCCACGACACCGGAAAGGGCCTGCCTGCCCGTTCCTGCGCGCTCAGTTCCGGTGCTTCACCAGCCATCGTCGTCTCCTGCTTTCGCCTGCCGGCATTTGCTACCGGGTGATGTTCAATCCCGCCAGCATTTCCTTCACCGCAGCCATTGCGGCGGCCAGCTTATCTGCGTCGCGCGAACGCACCACCAGATTGGTGTTGGGCTTCGAGTCCTCGTCCATGAAGGGATAGCTGCCGATGATGGTGTCGGGATGAGCGGCGGCGATCGCCCTCAAGGGGCTGCCGATGTCGCCTTCCCGCGCATTGGCGCGGACCGATTCAGAGAGCATGCGGACGCCTGACTTCAGCTTGGGCGAGACGATGTCCATCATCGCCTGCATGATCGAGGGCACGCCGGCCATGACGATGACATTGCCGATCTTGAAGCCGGGCGCGAGGATGGTCGCGCTCTGGATCAGCTCGGCACCATCGGGGATGCGGGCCATACGCAGGCGGGCCTCGTTGAGGTCCTGCTCGCTCCAGCGCTCGCGGAAGCGGGCGACCACTTCGGGATGGTGGTCGATGCCGACCCCGAACGCCTTGGCGACGCTGTCGGCGGTGATGTCATCATGGGTCGGCCCGATGCCGCCGGTGGTGAAGACATAGGTGTAGCGTTGCCGCAGTGCATTCAACGCGGCGACGATGTCGTCCTCGTCGTCGGAGACGACCCGGACTTCCTTCAGGTCGATGCCGATATTGGTCAGGTACTCGGCGATGAAGCCAATGTTCTTGTCCTTGGTCCGGCCGGACAGGATTTCATCCCCGATGACCAAAATGCCCGCCGTGACGATCTCGCTCATACCTTAAGTCCCTCACTGTCCCGCCGAATTTGCCGGGGTAACGCGTTGAAGTCACGCGCTTTTGCTGCCGAAATAAGCAGTCCTCAGCCATTTTTTCAGGCAGGCCGCCAGCCATGTCAGGCAAATGCCCTCTCACCATGCTTATCCCGCTGGCCCGCCCCTTGCTACCACATGAAAGTCATGCACTCTTGCCGCATGGCCACAGGACGTTGCGGTCTGCGCTAGGACCTCTTCGGCCTGACCATTGGCGCAACGCCTTGGGGAGACAAGTCGGGATCTATGGCAGTCGCGTTTGATGAAATGAATATTCCGGGCGGGGACCTTCGCCCCGCCTATCAGGAGCTGGCACGCTGGCTCAAGGAGACGCCTCCCGAGGCGCTTGAATATCGCCGCCAGGAGGCCGAGCTCCTGTTCCGCCGCATCGGCATTACCTTCGCGGTCTATGGCGATTCCGAATCCACCGAGCGGCTGATCCCCTTTGACGTCATCCCGCGGATCATGTCCGGCAAGGAATGGACGGTGCTGGAAAAGGGGCTGAAGCAGCGCGTCAAGGCGCTGAACATGTTCCTGCGCGACATCTATCACGGCCGCGACATCCTCCGCGCCGAGGTCGTGCCCGAGGATCTGATCTTCCAGAACCCGGTTTTTCGCCCTGAGATGAACGGCCAGCAGGTGCCGCACGACGTCTATGTGCACATCGCCGGAATCGATATCATCAGGGTCGATGCCGAAGACTTCATCGTGCTGGAGGACAATGCGCGCACGCCGTCTGGCGTGTCCTACATGCTGGAAAACCGCGAGATCATGATGCGGCTGTTTCCGGATCTGTTCGCCCGCCACAAGGTGGCGCCGGTCGAACGCTATCCGGACGAGCTGCTCTCGGCGCTCCGCTCGGTCGCGCCGCATGGCGCCTCGGGCGAGCCGACCGTCGCCCTGCTCACGCCTGGCGTCTACAACTCGGCCTATTACGAGCACTCCTTCCTGGCCGACAAGCTCGGCATCGAGCTCGTCGAAGGCCGCGACCTCATCGTCAAGAACAACGAAGTGTTCATGCGGACGACAGAGGGAGTGAAACGGGTCGACGTGATCTATCGCCGCGTCGACGACGACTTCCTTGATCCGCTGACCTTCCGGCCCGACTCGGCGCTGGGCGTGCCCGGACTGATGTCGGCCTACGCCGCCGGCAACATCACGCTCGCCAACGCAGTCGGTACCGGCATCGCCGACGACAAGGCGATTTACTCCTACATGCCGGAGATCGTGAAATTCTATCTCGGCGAGGAGCCGATCCTGAAGAACGTGCAGACCTGGCGCTGCCGCGAGCCGAAGGATCTGGCTTACGTGCTCGACCATCTCGGTGAGCTCGTCGTGAAAGAAGTGCACGGCTCCGGCGGCTACGGCATGCTGATCGGCCCTGCCGCGACGAAGGCGACGATCGAAGCCTTCCGCGAAAAGCTCAAGCGCGAGCCGGAAGGCTTTATCGCCCAGCCGACGCTGGCGCTCTCGACCTGCCCGACCTGTACGGCGTCAGGCCTTGCCCCGCGCCATGTCGATCTTCGCCCGTTCGTGCTGACCGGCAGCAAGAACACGACGATCGTGCCGGGCGGTCTGACGCGCGTGGCGCTGAAGGAAGGCTCGCTCGTGGTGAATTCGAGCCAGGGCGGCGGCACCAAAGACACCTGGATTCTGGACGAGTAGAGAGATGCTGTCGCGTACCGCCGAAAACCTCTACTGGCTCGCCCGCTACGTCGAACGGGCCGAATATCTCGCACGCACCATCGATGCGACCCTGCGCGTCACCGCGCTTCCAGCCGCCTATATCGGCAAGACCAACGAATGGGACTCCGCGCTGCTCACCGCCGGCGTCGCGGAGAGCTTCTATCAGACCCACGAGGAAGCCAACGAGCACAACGTGGTCGACTACCTTTCGTTCTCGGCCGACAACCCGTCCTCGATCCGGAACTGCATCGAAGCGGCGCGGCTGAACTCGCGCTCGGTGCGCACCGCGCTGACGAGCGAAATGTGGGACACCATCAACTCGGCCTGGATCGAGTTGCAGGAGGTCTGGAGCAAGGGCACCTCGACGCGCGAGGACCTGGCAAAGTTCCTGCGCTTCGTGCAGGAGACCTCGCTGCGCTTCGACGGCTCGGCCTACCGGACCATGCTGCGCAACGACGCCTATTGGTTCTCCCGCCTCGGCCTGCATCTTGAGCGCGCCGACAACACCGCCCGCATTCTCGACGTGAAGTATCACGTGCTGCTGCCCGAGGAGGAGCATGTCGGCGGCCCGCTCGACTTCTACCAGTGGAGCTCGATCCTGCGTTCGGTCTCGGCGCTGACGGCCTATCACTGGGTCTATCGCGAAACGCTGAAGCCTTGGCTGGTGGCGGATCTGCTCATCCTCAACGGCACGCTGCCGCGCTCGCTGGCGAGCTGCTACGACAATCTCGTGCGCAATCTCGACCAGATCGGTGTGGCCTATGGCCGGCAAGGCCCGGCCCAGCGCCACGCCCGCGGCATCCGCAACCGGCTGGAACACAGCAACATGAACGACATTTTCCAGCATGGGGTGCATGAATTCATTCAGGAATTCATCGCCGACAATTCCAGGCTGGGCGAAATCATCACGAAGCAGTATTTGATCTGATCCACGCAGTCATTCCGGGACACCCGGACTGACGGAATCAAAACACCATGCGCCTGCGAATCCAGCACACCACGACCTATCGCTACGAGCCGGCGGCGACGAGCGTGATCCAGATCCTGCGCATGACGCCGTGCAGCCATGACGGGCAGTATGTGGCGGAGTGGCAGATCGACGTTTCCACCGACACCAAGCTCGACATGCACGAGGACGCGTTCGGCAACGTCACCCATGTGCTGTCCTGCGGCCCCGTCAGCGACATCAAGATCACGGCCGAAGGCCTGATCGAGACGCACGATACCGGCGGCGTGCTGCGCGGCGCAGACGAGCGCTTTCCCGCCGACATGTTCCTGCGCACCACGGACCTCACGACCGTCAATCCGGCGATGGCGGCGGTCGCGCGCCAGCTGCGCAGCGAGGCCGAGAGCGACACGCTCGGTTTCCTGCACGCGCTGATGAGCGAGATCAGCGATCACATGACCTTTGACGAGGACCCGACCAACAGCGGCACCTCGGCCGCCGACGCGTTCACGCTGAAGCGCGGCGTGTGCCAGGACTATGCGCATATCTTCATCGCCTGCGCCCGCACCGGCGGCGTGCCGGCGCGCTTCGTCTCCGGCCATTTCCTGCGCTCCGACGGCACGGTGCATCAGGACGCCGGCCACGCCTGGGCGGAAGCCTATGTGCCTGACCTCGGTTGGGTCGGCTTCGATCCCGCCAACAGCATCTGCACCACAGATGCCCATGTCCGCGTCGCGATCGGGCTCGACTATCTCGGCGCAGCCCCCGTGCGCGGCACCCGCTATGGCGGCGGCGCGGAGACGCTGACCGTCGCGGTCAAGGTCGAGCAGGCCGGCCGCGGCGGGCAGTCGCAATCGCAGTCGCAGCGGCAGAGCTAGACGCCAACGGCCAGTCTCATCAGGCGTGCTATGATCGCGGGATCAAATGGCCCTGCGAGGACCCCATGGCGACAGTCAAACTGCTTTCGGATGACGAGCTCTCACTCGAGGCGCGCGCCGTTTTCGACGACATCCGCAAGGTGCGGAAGTCGGACTTCGTCAACAATTTCTGGCGCGCGCTGGCGCATGATCCGAAGACGCTGCGGCGGACCTGGGAGAGCCCGAAGGAGGTGATGGCGCCGGGCGCGCTCGATCCCAAGGTCAAGGAGATGCTCTATGTCGCTGTGTCGATCGCGCATGGCTGCAGCTACTGCATCCATTCGCACACGGCCGCCGCGCGGGCCAAGGGCATGACTGAGGCCGAATATGGCGAGCTGCTCGCCATCGTCGGCATGGCCTCCGAGACCAACCGGCTGGTCACCGCGCTCGGCGTTCCCGTCGACCAGGCGTTCCTCGCCGACGCCGCGGACTGAGATCGCCGACCTCCCCCTGGGAATCGGGGGTTGGAGCGGGCGGCGAAATTGGCTAGTAATTTCGCGCAAACGCGTTCGGGGACTGGAAATGACCTATTGTTGCGGAATCCTGGTTCGGGACGGTCTGGTGATGATCGCCGATACCCGCACCAATGCCGGCCTCGACAATGTCTCGACCTTCCGCAAGCTGCACATCTTCTCCAAGCCCGGCGACCGCATCATGGCGATCGCCAGCGCCGGCAATCTCGCCATCAGCCAGTCGGTGCTGTCCACCCTGACCGAAGGCCTCGAGGACCCCAACACGGGCGAGATCGAGACGCTGATGAACGCGCCGACCATGTTCCAGGCGGCCCAGCGCATCGGCCGGGCGATCCGGGCGGTGCATGCGACCGAGGGACCGGCGCTGAAATCCGAGGACGTCTCCTTCGACGTCTCGTTCCTGTTCGGCGGCCAGATCAAGGGCGCGCGCATGCGCCTGTTCATGGTCTACACCGCCGGCAATTTCATCGAGTGCACCACCGACACGCCTTACTTGCAGATCGGCGAGCACAAATACGGCAAGCCGGTGCTCGACCGCGCCATGCATTACGACGTCGAGCTTTACGAGGCGCTGAAGACCGGCCTGATCTCGATGGACTCGACGATGCGCTCGAATCTCGGCGTCGGCCTTCCGATCGACGTGCTGGTGGTGCGCTCGGACGCTTACGATGCGGACCTGAACCACCGCATCGAGGCCGGCGAGCCTTATTTCCACGACCTTCGCTCGCGCTGGTCGGCGGCACTGCGCGCGGCGCATCAGAACATTCCGCGGCCGCCCTACAAGAACGAAAAAGAACCCAAAACCTGACAACTCAAAGAAAAGGCAGGAAACGATGAGTGAAGCAAAAAAGATCGCCCTGGTGACGGGCGCCGGCACCGGTGTCGGACGCGCGGCTGCACTGGCGCTGATGAACACCGGCTTCACCGTGGTGCTCGCAGGCCGCCGCATGGAGATGCTCGAGGAGACCGCCAAGCTCGGCCCCGCGGGAAAGAGCCTCTGCGTCACCGCCGACATGACCAAGCCGGAGTCCATCGCCGCGCTGTTCGACAAGGTGAAGGCGACCTACGGCCGCCTCGACGTGCTCTTCAACAATGCCGGCATGGGTGCGCCCGCCGTCAATTTCGAGGACCTCAGCCTCGAGCAGTGGCAGGCGGTGGTGAACACCAACCTCACCGGCCCGTTCCTGTGCACCCAGCACGCCTTCCGCATCATGAAGGACCAGAGCCCGCGCGGCGGCCGCATCATCAACAACGGCTCGATCTCGGCGCATGCGCCGCGGCCGTTCTCGGCGGCCTACACCTCGACCAAGCACGCCATCACGGGCCTCACCAAGGCCAGCAACCTCGACGGCCGCATGTATGACATCGCGGTCGGCCAGGTCGACATCGGCAATGCCGCAACCCCGATGACCGATCGCATGGTCAACGGCCCCGGCGTGCTGCAGCCCGACGGCACCACCAAGCACGAGCCGCGCATGGACGCGAAGGCGGTCGGCGATGCCGTGGCCTACATGGCCGGCCTGCCGCTCGACGCCAACGTGCTGACCATGACGGTCATGGCGACCAAGATGCCGTTCGTGGGCCGTGGCTGAACGAAAACGCGAAAACAACCCCATGCACAGTAGAGGCATGGGGTTGCCATCTAGCCAGCGGTGCTTCGGATCGCTCGGCCGACCTGCTGCAAGGCCTCGAAGGCTGCGAACCGCCTGGCGTTCCAACTGGCCAGGGCCCCGTGCGGTGGATGGATTTCTCCTAGGGCCGACATCGCCTCCATCGCCTCTCTGACATCGGTGTGGTCGCCGGAAGCGACCGATCCGAGCATCGCGGAGCCGAGCAACACCGGCTCCGGAGATGCCGAGGCAGCAACCGTGAGGCCGGTCGTATCGGCGAGCACCTGCCGCACCAGGCGGCTCTGAGCCGCTCCACCGCTGACGACGATCGTATCGATGGCGATACCTTTGTCCTGCTGGGTGCGCACGATCTGGCGCGCGCCGTGGCCGAGGCCGCACAGGCCAGCAAGATAGAGGGCGAGCAAGCTCTCCAGGTCGGAGCGCATATCCAGTCCAGCGATCAGCGCACGCGCATCGGGATCCGCGAAAGGCGCGCGGTTGCCGAGAAACTCTGGCACGACATGAAGCTCGCCCACCAGGTCGCGAACCATCTCCGCACCGCCGCGCGCGTCCACCTGCGCGGCCAGCCAATCCGCGAGCGTCCGTTGGTGCTGACGCGCCGTCTGTGTCGCCTGTGCAGAATACGGATGCATCTGGATGAGATGGTCAATGGCTGCACCGGCGACCGACTGTCCACCCTCATTGAGCCACAGCCCCGGAACCATGGCGGAGAAATAAGGTCCCCAAACACCGGGAACGAAGACCGGATTCTCGGTGGTTGACATGGTGCAGGCCGACGTTCCGAACACATAGGCCATGCGGGTGAGCGCCGTACCCGCAGTTCCGCGCGCGCCGACCGTGCCGACACCGCCCGCATGCGCGTCGATAAGACCTGCCGCAACTGATGTGCCCGACTTCAGGCCAAGGTCGGTCGCTGCCTCTGCCGTCAGGCCGGCGGCCAGCCGTGTGCCGCCGGGCACGATCTCGGTACCGATGCGGCGAAACTGCTCGTCGGCCAGCGTGCCGAGACCGACCGAGCGAAAGAAATCGGCATCCCAGCGATCTTCGTGGCCCAGATAGGTCCACTTGCACGTGACGGTGCAGGTGGAGCGGGCAAGGCTCCCGGTTGCACGCCAGGTGAGGAAATCAGTGAGGTCCATGAACTGCCAGGCGTCCGCAAAGCTGCGCGGCATGTTTTCGGCAAGCCACAACAGTTTCGGCGTCTCCATCTCGGGTGAGATCGTTCCCCCGACATAGTCGAGAACTTTCGCGCCGGCGCGGTTGATGCGGCGCGCCTGATCGACCGCACGATGATCCATCCACACGATGATATTGCGGGCGGAATCGCCGGACGGGCCGACGGCAAGCGGCGCGCCGCCACTGCCCAACACCACCAGCGAGCAGGTCGCGTCAAATCCGATGCCGGCAATGCTGTCGGGCGCGATGTCGGCCTTTTCGACCGCGCCGCGCACGCTGAGGCATACGGCGCGCCAGACGTCCTCGCTCGACTGCTCGACAATATCGCCGGCCTCCCGCCACAGCATGATGTCGGCCTTATCGGAGGAGACAAGCCTGCCGGAGCGATCGAAGACCCCTGCTCTCGCACTGCCCGTGCCGACGTCGATGCCCAGAAAATGACGAGTCATCGCGGAGTCCCTCACATGAAGCGACATACAGAGCGCAGACGCGGTAGCTTAGAGATCGTTGCTCTGCGGCAGGATCACGAGGTCGCGGATCGTGACATTTCTCGGACGGGTCAACATGAACAGTACGGCCTGCGCAACTTCCGTCGGCTGGATTAGGCCACCGGCTGCCATTTCCTGCTCGAGCTTCTCCTTCGGCCAGTCGCTGATGAGTGCGGTCACGACCGGGCCGGGCGCCACCGCGCCGACGCGCAGGCCGTATTTGGCGACCTGCCGACGCACGGTATGGACAAAAGCCTGCACGGCGTGTTTTGAGGCGGTGTAGATCGGCTCCCAGACGACAGGGACGAGACCGGCGATCGAACTGGTGACGATGATGTCACCGCTCTTGCGCTCGACCATGTGGGGCAACACCGCGTGGATGGAGCGAAACATCGCATTGACGTTGAGGTTCAGCATGCGGTCCCAGGCGTCGGGGTCGCCGCCAAGCACCTCGCCGCCGACATAGGTGCCGGCATTGGCATGAAAGATGTCGAGCCGGCCCGCCCTCTCGAGCACCTGCGGCATCATGCCGGCCATGTCAGCAGCATCGGTCAGGTCGATACGCAGCGGAATCGCGTTATCGCCAAGCTCGGAACAGACACTGTTCAGCGCCTCCTCCGCCCGGTCGACCAGCACCACGCGCGCGCCTGCTGCGATCATTGCCCTGGCGCACTCGAGACCGATGCCCGACGCAGCACCGGTAATGGCGGCAACCTTTCCTGCAAGTTCCTGGCCCACGGTCGGTCCTCTTGTTGGAGTTTGTTAGGCTCGGCCATGGGAGACACGCGAGCGTCGTGCCAGCGAGTCGACGATAACCGCAACGGCAAGCACGGCGCCGGTGATCATGTACCGAAGCGACGAAGAGAGATCGAGCAGCGTGAGGCCGCTGGCGATCGACTGGATGACGATGATACCGAGCAGCGCGGAATAAGCGCTGCCGCGGCCGCCAAACAGGCTGGTGCCGCCGATGACCGCTGCAGCGATGGCGTTGAGGTTCACATCTCCCGTACCGGCCTGCTGGCTGGAAGAGGCCAGCCGCGCGGCGCCAAGGATACCGCCGGCGGCTGCCAGCGTGGAGCATAGCATGAAGGCGGTCATATGGATCTGGCGAACGTTGATGCCGGCACGACGGGCGGCCTCGCGATTGCCTCCGACCGCGCTCATTGAGCGGCCCCATTTGGTCCGCTTCAGTGCGTAGTTCATGACCACGCACAAGCCGACGAACAGGCCGAACATCCACGGAACGCCGCGCGCGAGATTGAGATAGTAGACAATGAATTCGAGCACGACGATAACGAGCGCAGCCTTCAGCAGAAGGCGACTGAGCGTACTTGCAGACAGCCCTGCCGCTCGCCTGCGCGCAGCCATGCGGTAACCAGTCGCGAACACGACCACGCCGGCAAGTGCCGCGAGCGTGTAGGATACGATCGGCGGCATGACCAGCATCTGTCCGAAATTGACCAGCGGCGATCCGTAAGGGAGATTGATCGAGCCGGACGAGCCGAGCAGGTAGAGTTGCAGGCCGAGCCACGCCAGCAGGCCTGATAGAGTCGAGACGAAGCTCGGCATGCCCAGGCGGTTGAACAGGAACGCATAGAGTGCGCCGATCGAGGCGCCCAGCACCAGCGCCGTGACGACTGCCACCGCGACGGGCCAATCCTGATTGACCCAGAGCACGCCGATCAGCGCGGAGGAGAACCCGCTCACCGAACCGACCGAAAGGTCAATCTCGCCGACCATCAGGACACAAACGATGCCGAGCGAGATGACGCCGACGGTCGAGCAATCGAACAGCAGATTGACCAGATTGTCAGGCGCCAGGAAAACCGGATTGAGGCTCTGGAATGCGGTGCAGATGATCAGCAGGCCGACAACTACCGGCAGGGAGCCGAGGTCGCCCGACCGGACCCGGTCGACGAAGGCGCCGATCGTGCCACTGAGAGTATCCGCGTGTGCGACGCGCTCGTCGCGACGGTCGAGCAACCGCGCGGTCGAAACCCGTTGCGTATCGTCGGTCATATCAGCGCCTCCCGCGATTGCTGCATGCCGCGTCGGCTGGCGCGTCGGGAGACCGAATTCTCGTCGGCACCCGTGATGGCCGTGACGAGATCCTGGTTGGAAACATCGGGTCCGAATTCGCCGTTGTTGCGGCCGAGGCGCAGCACCACGATGCGGTCGGCGACGGCCCGGACGTCCTCCATGTTGTGACTGATCACGATGACGCCGAGGCCGCGGGCGCGCACGCGCTCGATCAGATCGAGTACCTCCGCGGTCTGGGCGACGCCGAGCGCCGCGGTCGGCTCGTCGAGCAGAATGAGCTTGGGTTCTGTCAGCAGTGAACGCGCGATTGCCACGGTCTGGCGCTGCCCGCCCGACAGCGACGCAACGGGTTCGCGCACGCTCGGAATGCGGGCCGACAATTCGTTGAGCAATGTCCAGGCCCGGATCTCCATGGACACTTCATCGAGCCTGACGGGATTGAGTTCGCGGCCAAGGAAGATATTGGCAACGACATCGAGGTTCTCGCAGAGCGCCAGGTCCTGGAAGACCGTGGCGATGCCAAGGCCTAGTGCCGTGGCCGGATCGGACAGCACGACATGTTCGCCATCGAAGTCGATCGTCCCCGAAGTGGGCTGGTGCACGCCGGCCAGAATCTTCACCAGCGTGGACTTTCCGGCACCGTTGTCACCGACAAGCGCCACGACCTCGCCGGCATGGACGTCGAGATCGACATCGGCAAGGGCGGACACGGCGCCGAAATTCTTGGAAATGCCGCGAAGCTTCAAGACCAGTTTGCCTGGGCCCTCCTGCGGGTGATCGACATCCGAGCTCGTGGACATGTCCGCGTCCGCCTTCCCTTGGTTCATCCCGGCCGCATTGCGCGGCCGGGATGCAGCTTCGCTTACTGCGTGATGCCGAGCTTCTTGCATCCGGCGGCATATCGTCCGGTGCAAAGCTGATCGGCGGTCTGGATCTTCTTGTCGATGATCTCCGCCTTCAAATTCTGTTCGGTCACCACAGCCGGAATGAACAGCTTCGAGGGCGTATTATAGAGCGTGGTTTCCGCCTTGGGCGTGCCGCCCGAGAGGAACTCCACCGCGGCCTGCGCCGCGGCGGCTGCAACGATCTCGCTGGGCTTGGAGATCGTATTGTACTGATCACCGGCGATGATGAGCTGAAGCGCGGCAATCGTCGCATCATTGCCTGTCACCGCAGGCACCGGATCGACACCGGCAGCCTTGAGAGCGGCAATTGCGCCACCGCCCGTACCGTCATTGGCGGCGACGACGCCAAGGATCTTCTTGCCGAAGCGGGTGACCTGGCCGCTCGCCCATTGCTGCGCCTTGGGTGGTGCCCAGTCCGGCGTGTCGTATTCGGCGAGGATCGGATAGCCGCTTTTATCAAGGCCCGCGTGGATGCCCTTCTTGATAAGTCCCGCGGCGGCATCGGTCGGCGATCCATTGATCTGGAGCACCCCTTCGCCTTCCTTCGGCGTGATCTTGGCGTCCTTCAGATGCTTGACCAGCGATTCCGAGATGGCCTTGCCGATACCTTCGTTGTCGAAGGAAACGTAGAAGTCGGCCTTGGCGTCGGGGATCGGACGGTCATAGGCGATCACCTTGATACCCTGGGACTGTGCCATTTTCACCAGCGACGCGGCGGCAGCCGAGTCGACCGGATCGAGCACAATCACCTTGGCACCCTGCGAGATCACCGAGTTGAATTGCTGTTGCTGGCGCGCGGCGTCCGCACTGGCATTCTGGTAGATGACCTTGCAACTGGCGCAGAGCTTCTTCATCTCGGCAGCAAAACCTGGATAGTCGTGCTGTTCGTAGCGGGTGGACGCCTGGTCGGGCATGAGGAAGGCGACGGTTGCGTCTTTCACCTCGGCGGCATGCGAGGACATGGCCGTCGCGCCGAGTAGCGACAGGGCGAGAGCGGCAGAGCGCGTAGTCTTGAGCGAGGGCTTTGTCATTCGGACTTCCCTTTCGGAAACTGGGTGTTAAAGTGCTGCTCGTTGAGGTCTGGAGACGCGCCATTCCTGCTTCCGCAGCCGGATGGCAAAGGCGGTGAGCGCCGATATCCTCCAAGGCCACGCGGAATTTCCGGACAGACGTTCTCCTTCGCGGGCTGCCATCGGCGCGCCCACGTCATACTTCCCGTAATCGTCCTCCTCCCTTGCTCCTCCCGGTTAGGCGGCGCGTGCCGCGTTGATGTTGTCCGCCAGCAATCGCCTGAAACGCGAGGGCGGCATGCCCTTCTCGGCCAGAAACTGACGATTGAAATTGGAGAGATTGTTGAAGCCGACCTGGAAGCAGATGTCGGTAATCGACGCGTGTTCGTCACTCATCAGGATCTGGCAGGCGAGATTGATGCGGAGCCGCTTGACGTATTGCACCAGCGACATCCCCGTGTGCCGGCGGAACGAACGCGAAAACCCGCTTTGCGACTGGCCGGCGATTGCAGCGAGATCTGCTTCGCCGAACGGCTGCGTCAGGTTCTCGCGAATGAAGGCGAGCGCCTTGTTCATTCCCGCCGACATGTAGCCGGACGGGTCGGGCAAATAGTTTGGGCTGGAGAGCGGCAGTGCGCCCCGGGCGCGACAGAGCGTCCCCAGGATCATCATGAACAGCTCGATCCGGCGCACACCCGTCGCCGCCACGATCTCCTCCATCAGCGGGGCAAGCTCCTTGCTCGTTCTGCTGGCAAAGAGGACGCCGCGTCGGGAGGATTCCAGCAGCGCGCCGAGACCCGACAATTCCGGCATCAGCCTCATCGTGTCGCCGATGAATTCTTCGCTGAACTGGATGATGCGTCCGCGCAGCGGGATGGTCATTTCCGGCGGCAGATCGCTGACCCAATTATGCGGCAGGTTGGGTCCGGTGAGCACGAGATTGCCCGGCTCAAATTGGCCGATGAAATCGCCGACAAAGTAGCGACCGCTCGTCGCCACGACCTGATGAATCTCGTATTCCGGATGGAAATGCCACCTGACCGTGTGGAAGGGATACCCGTGCGACCAAGCCTTGAAGGACTCGCCGCGCCGTATCTGGACGACTTCCAGGTCTGGTTCCATATCCATTCCCTCCTGGGCCGGCCCGGTTTATGAACGTCTGAGCTCGTACCCGACGGCTGAATTTTGCTCAGCTCTATCTATTGTTCGAAACCGTATCGGGTGGGAGCCGCTGCCGCCACCACGATTCAGACGCCCAACCGATACTCTTTTGACATTCGTTCGGTGGGCGCTGCAATATCGGCTGCCTTCGGGCTCGGCCCGGCTCCTACTCCAAACTCTCCACGCGCCGCAGGCTCGGAAACAGCTTCATCCAGAGCAGCGCCACTGCGACGGTGCAGACGCCGCCGAGCACCGCCGCCGGCATGGCGCCGAATAGGGCTGCCGTCAGACCGCTCTCGAACTGGCCGAGCTGGTTTGAGGCGTTGATGAAGAGGAAGTTCACCGCCCCGACGCGGCCGCGCATCTCGTCGGGGGTGGCGAGCTGCACCAGCGAGAAGCGGATCACAACGCTGATTGTATCCGCGGCGCCGAGCACGGCGAGCGACAGCACCGACAGCCACATCCAGGACGACAGCGCGAACACGACCGTGGCGATGCCGAACACGATCACCGCCTGGAACATGCGCAGGCCCACATGCCTGGAGATGGCGTGACGCGCCAGCACCACGGTCATCAAGAGCGCGCCGACGGCAGGCGCAGCCCGGAGCACGCCGAGCCCGACCGGGCCGGTCTGGAGAATGTCACGGGCATAGATCGGCAACAGCGCGGTGACACCGCCGAACAGCACGGCGAACAGGTCGAGCGAGATGGTGCCGAGGATCGCCGGATTGCTCCTGATAAAGCGGACGCCGGCAAAGATGTTGTCCTCGTCGGATCCCTCCTTGGCGACCGCCTGCGGCCGCGGCCGGACGAATCCGGTCAGGATCATCCCGAAAATCCAGAACAGCAGCATCATGGTGTAGGCGAGATGCGGCGCGATCGCATAGGCAAAGCCGCCGAGCGCAGGCCCGGTGATGGTCGCGACCTGAGCTGCCCCGCTCGCGATCGCCGTCGCGCGCTGGAGCGAGCCCTGCGGTGCGATCAGCGGCAGCAGCGCCGCGGTGGTCGGGCTCTCGAAGGCTCCGGCAATGCCGAGCACGAAGGTCGCGACGAAAATCTGCACTTCGCTGACTGCGCCGAGATAGGTGATCAATGCGAGATAGAGCGCGGTGGCGGCTTCCACGAGCTGACAGAGCTGGACCACGCGCTTGCGCTCGAAACGGTCGGCGGCGTGGCCCGCGACGAACACCAAGAGCGCGGTAGGCGCGAATTGCACCAGCCCGACCATGCCGAGGTCGAAGGCCGAGCCGGTGAGGTCGTAGATCTGCCAGCCGATGGCGACCGCCGCGATCTGGCTGGAAAAGCGCGACAGGTTGCGGGAGAGCAGGAAGAACAGGAAGGCGGGATGGCGAAGAAGCTCACCGGCGGTGACCGGCGGACTGACGGATCCTGGCTGCTCTGGCATCGCCTCTTCGGTCACGCGCGGATGATCGGCCCTTGATATCGACGCGCCGGGGTGGCCGACCCGGGCCTGGATGTCAACAGCCGGGCCGCCCGCAACATTCCCGGCATTGCGTTTGCAACGCAGGCGCGGCCATAATGATTGGGGGTTTGGGGACATCATGCTGCGGCTGCAATCGACACTCGGCGTTTTCGCATTGCTGCTGATCGCCTTCGCGCTCGCGGAGAATCGCCGTGCGGTCTCGTTGCGCCAGGCACTGATCGGCCTTGTCGTGACCTTCGTCACCGCGATCGTGCTGCTGAAGGTGCCGTTCGTGGCCCATGCCTTCGGCGCCATCAACGACGCGGTCGGCGCCATCTCCGCGGCCTCGCGCGCCGGCTCCTCCTTCGTGTTCGGCTATGTCGGCGGCGGCGCCCTGCCGTTCGAGCTGAAGGTGCCGGGCGCCGATTTCATTCTGGCGTTCCAGGCGCTGCCGATCGTGCTGGTGATGAGCGTGCTGACGACGCTGCTGTTCTATTGGCGCGTGCTGCCGCCAATCGTGCGCGGCATGGCCTGGCTGCTGGAGCGCACGCTGGGCGTCGGCGGCGCAGTCGGGCTCTCGACCGCCGCCAACATCTTTCTCGGCATGGTCGAGGCACCCCTGTTCGTGCGGCCGTATCTGGCGCAGATGTCGCGCAGCGAATTGTTTCTGGTGATGACCGGCGGCATGGCGGGCATCGCCGGCACGGTGCTGGTGCTTTATGCGACGCTGCTTGCTCCCCTCATTCCTGATGCGGCCGCGCATTTCGTCATCGCTTCCGTGCTGGGCGCGCCGGCCGCGATCCTGGTCAGCCTGATCATGATCCCCGAAACCTCCGACAAGCGCACCGGCGGCGCTCTTGAGGATCCGGAGATGGCGGTCTCCGGCACCATGGACGCGATCGTGAAAGGCACCAGTGCCGGCATCGAGCTGTTGATCAACATCGTCGCGATGCTGCTGGTGCTGGTGGCGCTGGTCTATCTCGCCAATGCAGTGCTCGGCCTGTTGCCTGCCGTCGGCGGCGCCGCGATCTCGCTGCAGCGGGTGCTGGGGTTGATCATGGCGCCGATATGCTGGCTGATGGGACTGCCCTGGGACCAGGCGATCGCCGCCGGCAGCCTGATGGGCACCAAGACCGTGCTCAACGAGCTCGTCGCCTATATCGACTTCGCGAAGCTGCCGCCCGACACGCTCGATCCGCGCTCGCGCCTGATCATGCTCTACGCGTTGTGCGGCTTCGCCAATTTCGCCAGCCTCGGCATCATGATCGGCGGCCTCGGCGTGATGGCGCCGGAGCGTCGCGACGAGATCAACGCGCTGGGGCTGAAGTCGATCGTATCGGGGACGCTGACAACGTGTCTGATGGGCGCGATCGTGGGGGTGTTGACGTAGGTCTCTCCACGCAGTCATTCCGGGGCGCGACGAAGTCGCGAGCCCGGAATCCATTCATCCACCGACTCCGTCGCCCAATGGATTCCGGGCTCGCGCTACGCGCGCCCCGGAATGACATCAAGCCTTCAACTCCACCGTCCTGAACTCCGCCGGCAAGATCACCTCCAGCAGTTCGACGTCGTCAGAATAATCCAGAATCATGTGCTTGATCTTCGGCGGCTGGGTCCAGGCGCTGCCCTCCAGCATCAGTGTCTCGCCTTGCCCATCCATGTAGGTCTTCACCCAGCCCTTGAGCACGTAGACCATCTGAAAGTCGACGTCGTGGAAGTGCAGCTTCGACACTTCCGCCGGATCGCAAGGGCCCTGCAGGCGGATGACGTGGGCTTGCGCGAGGCCCTGGCTGGCAGCGGCGATGCCGAGGTCGCGGTATTTGGCATAGGCACGCAGGCCGTCGGCTTTGAAGTCCTCCTCACGGTGGTGGCTGATGGCGATGCGCTGCTTCGGGCGCGCGGGTTTCTTTGCCGAGGTCTTGGCAGGCGCTGCGCGGGCTTTGGATTTCACCGTCTTGCGCGCTGATGATCGCGCAACGGACTTGGCCGCGCTCCGCTTCTTCACCGCGGTTTGGACTGCGCTGCGCGACTTTGCTTTCGATTTTGATTTCTTGGCCATGGGCCGGCCTCCCGTGTTGTTATGGCGGAGGCTACCACAGAACGAGATATCGTAGGGTGGGCAAAGCGCAGCGTGCCCACCTATCGTGTGCGATCGGAGAGATATGGTGGGCACGGCGCGCGAAGAGCGCGCCTTTGCCCACCTTACGAGACCGGTGTTCTCGTCAATTCAACCGGAACACGCCGTCCACGGCGCGGAGCTCGGCCGGCTTGATCAGCTTGGAGTGCGCCACGGTCACCGAATACAGCGGGCCGTCGAGCTTCTCCGTCCAGAACGCCAGGAAATCCTTGAGCGCGGGGAATTTCGGAAACATGTCGTAGTTCTGCCAGACGTAAGTCTGAAGCAGCGAGGGATGATCCGGCATCCGATAGAGAATTTCCGCCGTCGTCAGCCCGTAACCCAGCATCTGTTTCCGGAAATCCTCGGAAACGCCCCCAACGCGCAGTCCCATGCCAAACCTCCTTTGCAGGAGCGCATACAGGGGGTGGCTTGATCCGTGCCCCGGGGAGCCACCCGGAAACGATGCGCTCACATGAGAGAAATGTGACGCAAACTGACAATCCATCTCAAGCCCAAAAGTTTAACAAGCTGTTGAAATTCAATGCGTTAGCAGCAGAGACGCCCCCGTGCTAATACGGTCCCCAAGGGGGGTGCCAAGAAGCCCTCCGAAATCGGTTAACGACGGGAGAGGGATTCTGGCACTTGGTCCTTCTGAGTGCCGATTTTTCTGCTAGAAGCCCTTGTCCCCGCAAAATTCCTGTCCTATTTGAGCTATGTCCGCATTGGCACTCGCGGACATCGATTGCTAACACCCTCAAAACATCAATCTGAGCAAATGCTTAGGAGAGCTGCATGAAATTCCGTCCGCTTCACGACCGCGTCGTGGTCAAGCGCATCGACGCAGAAGAGAAGACCGCCGGCGGCATCATCATCCCCGACACTGCCAAGGAAAAGCCTTCCCAGGGTGAAGTCGTCGCCGTTGGCCCGGGTGGCCGCGACGAAGCCGGCAAGCTGGTTCCGATCGACCTCAAGGTCGGCGACCGCGTGCTGTTCGGCAAGTGGTCGGGCACTGAAGTCAAGATCGACGGCGTCGACCTGCTGATCATGAAGGAAAGCGACATCATGGGCGTCCTCGACGTCCCCGCTTCCAAGAAGAAGGCGGCCTAAGAGCCCCTCTCTCCCTCCAGTCAAACACTATCCAAGGAAAATTCCAGATGGCAGCCAAAGAAGTCAAATTCTCGGTTGATGCGCGCGACAAGATGCTGCGCGGCGTCGACATTCTCGCCAACGCGGTGAAGGTCACGCTCGGTCCGAAGGGCCGCAACGTCGTGCTCGACAAGTCGTTCGGCGCTCCCCGCATCACCAAGGACGGCGTCACCGTCGCCAAGGAGATCGAGCTCGAGGACAAGTTCGAGAACATGGGCGCGCAGATGGTGCGCGAAGTCGCCTCCAAGTCCGCTGACGCGGCCGGCGACGGCACCACCACGGCGACCGTGCTGGCCCAGGCGATCGTGCGCGAAGGCGCCAAGTCCGTTGCCGCCGGCATGAACCCGATGGACCTCAAGCGCGGTATCGACCTCGCGGTCGAGGCCGTGGTTGCGGACCTGCAGAAGAACTCCAAGAAGGTCACCTCGAACGACGAGATCGCCCAGGTCGGCACCATCTCGGCGAACGGCGACCAGGAGATTGGCAAGTTCCTCTCCGACGCCATGAAGAAGGTCGGCAACGAGGGTGTCATCACCGTCGAGGAAGCCAAGTCGCTCGAGACCGAGCTCGACGTCGTCGAGGGCATGCAGTTCGACCGCGGCTACATCTCGCCCTATTTCGTCACCAACGCCGACAAGATGCGCGTTGAGATGGACGACGCCTACATCCTCATCAACGAGAAGAAGCTCTCCTCGCTGAACGAGCTGCTGCCGCTGCTCGAGGCCGTGGTGCAGACCGGCAAGCCGCTGGTCATCGTCGCCGAAGACGTCGAAGGCGAAGCGCTCGCGACCCTGGTCGTGAACCGTCTGCGCGGCGGCCTGAAGGTCGCGGCCGTCAAGGCTCCGGGCTTCGGCGATCGCCGCAAGGCCATGCTGCAGGACATCGCGATCCTGACCGGCGGCCAGGCGATCTCGGAAGATCTCGGCATCAAGCTCGAGAACGTCACGCTCAACTTGCTCGGTCGCGCCAAGAAGGTGATGATCGACAAGGAGAACACCACGATCGTCAACGGCGCCGGCAAGAAGGCCGACATCGAGGCGCGCGTGGCCCAGATCAAGGCGCAGATCGAGGAGACCACCTCGGACTACGACCGTGAGAAGCTCCAGGAGCGTCTGGCTAAGCTCGCCGGCGGCGTCGCGGTGATCCGCGTCGGCGGCGCGACCGAGGTCGAGGTGAAGGAGCGCAAGGATCGCGTTGATGACGCGATGCATGCGACCCGCGCGGCTGTCGAGGAAGGCATCGTCCCGGGCGGCGGCGTCGCCTTGCTCCGTGCTTCCGAGCAGCTCAAGGGCCTGCGCACCAAGAACGACGACCAGAAGACCGGCGTCGAGATCGTGCGCAAGGCGCTGTCGGCTCCCGCTCGCCAGATCGCCATCAACGCCGGTGAAGACGGCTCGGTGATCGTCGGCAAGGTGCTGGAGAACAAGTCGTACGCCTTCGGCTTCGACTCCCAGACCGGTGAGTACGGCGACCTCGTCAAGAAGGGCATCATCGACCCGACCAAGGTGGTCCGTACCGCGATCCAGAACGCAGCCTCGGTTGCAGCGCTTCTGATCACCACGGAAGCCATGGTCGCCGAGCTGCCCAAGAAGGGCGGCGCCGGCCCCGCAATGCCCCCGGGCGGCGGCATGGGCGGCATGGACTTCTGATCCAGCCATTCTGGCAAAACAACGAAATGCGAAACCCCGGCAGCGATGCCGGGGTTTTTGTTTGGGGGGCGTCGGCTCTCTCCCCCCTTGTCATTTCGGGCTCGGCGCTGCGCGCCGCCCCGGAATGACAGCGGGGCTACCCCACCTTCCCCAGCCGGTCTACGCGCAGCTCGCCTTCGGAATCGAGCGACCAGAAGATCCGCGTCACCTTGCCGATGAGATTGTCCATTGGGACGAAGCCCATCACCGACTTGAAGCGGCTGTCGGTGGAGTTGTCTCGGTTGTCGCCGAGTGCGAAGAAATGGCCCGGAGGTACGGTGTAAACCTCGGTGTTGTCGGCATAGCCATTGTCGACGCAATCGTAGGTGATGTAGCTCGCACCGTTCGGCATCGTCTCGCGCCAGCGCTTGACCCTGGTCCCGGTCTCGCCGCCGCAGGCAGAGCCCGCGGCCACCTCCTTCAACGCCACGCGCGCGACCTGCTTGTCGTTCAGAAAGAGTTGTCCCTGCCGCATCTGGATGCGATCGCCAGGCAATCCGACAACGCGTTTGACATAGTCGATCTCATCGACCTTCGGCGATCGGAAGACGACGATGTCGCCATAGGCGGGATCAGCGGCGCGGAAACGGCCGGAGATGAACGACGGCGCGAAGGGAAACGAATAACGGCCGTAGCCATAGGCATACTTCGCCGCGAAGACGTAGTCGCCGACCACCAGCGTCGGCATCATCGAGCCGGACGGGATATTGAACGGCTGATACAGGACGTAGCGAAACAGCAGGAGTGGCGACCACAGCACGGGCACGAGCAGGATCAGGATGACAGTCGCCTTCCACCCGCTGGATCTGGCCTTCGGCCGGACGGTGTCCTGAAGCGTGGTCATCGCCTTCCCTGCCCGAGATTGTCGCGGCCACAGGATTGCGCAACCTGTCGGCGCGCGCAATCCCGGCCTTCCTGACTAGGTCGTGCGGATGACGGGCTGCGTTCAAGGCCGCCGCTAGCCGGCAATCAACTCTGCGCCAGATCCCGGAAGCAGTGGCGTATCCAGTCGATCGTCACGCGCGTTGCGGCGTCGCGCTTGAGGTGGTTTTGCACCAGCAGCCAGGCATCGCGCCGTTTCGGCAGCAGGCTGGCGCGCAGGCGGCGATCGCCGAGCAGGTCCGCGCAGACATATTCCGGCAACACGCCGGCGGCCCGATGCGCGCGGATCAGATTGCGGATGACGCGGACATTGTCGGTGACGCAGCGCGCGCGCGACGTCTTGGTGCGCAGGAATTGCATCTCGGGAATGGCGCCGAGCTCGTCCGGATAGGCGCACAGCATCGACTCGCCCTCGGTCGTCACAGGCTCGAAGTAATAGAGCTTGATGTCGCCAAGCCTGGAGATCACGAAGTCGCCCTTGTCGGGCTTGCGCAGACGGATGGCGAGATCAGCCTCCCAGCGCGAGAATTTGACGTTCTCGCTGGAAGTGAGGAATTGCAGCGTCAGGCCCGGATTGGCGTGCAGGAAGTCGCTCGCGCGCGGCGACAGTACCGCTTCGGCCACCGTGTTGGTGGAGGCAATGCGCAGGCGCCCCACCGGTCCTTCCAGGTTCTCGCTGAGACGGCCGATCTCGGCGGCATGCGCGGCCATCGCCTCGACATGCGCCAGCACCGCCTCGCAGCTCCGCGTCGGCCGGCGCACGCCGTCAGCGGCCTCGAACAGGCGCAGGCCGAGGGCGCGCTCGATGCGCGACAGCCTGCGCCCGACCGTGGTCTCGTCGATGCGCAGCCGCGCGCTGGCGCCTGCATAGGTGCCCTCGTCCCTGACGGCGGCGATGATGCGCAGATCGTCCCAGTTCATGGGCCTGAGGCTACATCGGCGGCGAGATGCCTGCAATATCGCAGCCACCGGCTGCAATATCCCTGCATATCGGCAGGCGGCTCCGGCGCTATGTTGGCCAAGCCTTTCGCCCCGGAGATTGCCCGACCATGACGACCGCAAAGACCCTGCTCCAGCTCGCCGGCGCCGACCTCAACCCGCCGCGCCTCTCCGACGCCGCGCTGGTGCTCATCGATATCCAGAATGAATATCTTGCAGGCCCCCTCGCCTTGCCCGACGCGCGCCCCGCGATCGCGCGGGCGGCTGCGCTGCTGGCACGGGCGCGCGAGAGCGGAGCCGCGATCATCCATATCGCCCATCGCGGCAAGCCTGGCAGCCTGTTCGATCGCAGCGCCGATCGCGGTGCCATCGTCGCCGAACTCGCGCCTCGTGCCGGTGAGCTCGTGATCGAGAAGGAGCTGCCCAACGCCTTTGCCGGCACCGATCTCAAGGCGCGTCTTGACGCGACCGAGAAGAAGAACATCGTGCTGGCCGGCTTCATGACGCATATGTGCATCAGCTCCACGGCGCGCGCCGCGCTCGATCTCGGCTTTCGCACCACTATTGATGCCGATGCCTGCGCCACGCGCGACCTGCCCGACGGACGCGGCGGCACGCTGGACGCGCGCACCATTCACGAGGTTGCGCTGGCCGAACTCTCCGACCGCTTCGCGATCATCGCGCGCGGCGATGCACTGAGATAACGGAGCAAGCTGATGCTGCAACTCTATTTCTCACCGATGGCCTGCTCGCTTGCGAGCCGCATCGCGCTGATGGAATCAGGTCTCGATGCGCGCTATCACCAAGTTCATCTCGCGACCAAGACGGTCGCGGACGGCGACGGCGATTTTCGCGACATCTCCTTGAAGGGCGCCGTACCGGTGCTGGTGCTGGAAAACGGCGAGCGGCTGACCGAGTGCGCGGCGGTGTTGCAATACATCGCTGACCTGAAGCCCGAGCGCGGCCTTGCACCGCGGCCGGGAGATTTGGATCGCTACCGCCTGCAGGAATGGCTGAGCTTCGTCGGCGCCGAGATCCACAAGGCGTTCCTGTTTCCGACGTTCTGGTACAAGGACGACGGCTCGCTCGCCAAGCCGCGCGCGCGGATCTTGCAAACGCTGTCGGTGCCGTCAGCGCATCTTGCGGACCGCGAATTCCTCGTCGGTCGCAGCTTCACCGTTGCGGATGCACATCTCACCTGGGCTCTACTGCTGCTTCGTCCCGCAGGTGTCGACATCGCGCAATGGCCCTCGCTCGCCAGATATCTCGAGCGCATGCAGGCGCGGCCGGTGGTGCGAGAGGCGATTGCCACCGAAATGGTGCTGCGCAAGGCCGTGCCGGTCAACGCAGCGTAGCGGGTCACTCTGGAAGCAGAAAATGAAAAGGGCCGCAGCGAGCGGCCCTTTTGCATGATCTCGAATTGACCTGATCTACTCGACCCGCGCCAGCACCGCGAGCTTGCGGATGCCCTTGTTGCGATAGGCGTCGAGGAATGCGTAGTAGTCCTTGAACGACACGCAACCGTTGGAATCGCCGTTTGGCCCGAGCATGAAGGTGTGTGCGAGCAGGCCGTCGCGGCCATAGATCGCGCTTTCGCCGCCGATCGGGGTCAGGCGCAGCGCGGGCACGCCGTGGAACAGCGCCTCGCGCGGCTTCAGATTGTAGATGTGCGGCGGGGTGACGCCGCGCATGCGGACACGCTGCGAGTGCGGATCGTCGAGGTTGGAGCCGAGGCCGGAATGCGCCTCGAGCTTGGTGCCGTCGGGTAGGTAAACCGTCTTGGCGGTGATGTCGTAGACCGCGGTGTCGCGCTCATAGGGCGGCGCGCCGCCGAACATCGGGTTCTGCTCTTTCGGCGCGATCGCCGAGGTCACGCTGGCATCGGCCGAAGCATAGGCGAGCAGACCGCCGGAGGGCTCACGCTTGCCCCACAGCTTCTCCACCATCGATTGGCGCGGACCGGTGATCGACATCACCGCAGCCTTGGCGCGGTCGGCAAAGGATTTTGGCTTGGCTTCCGGCGCCGGCACGATCTGGGCCGGATCGGCGGAGGCGAGTTGCACCGGCGCGTCGGAGCGCTTGCCCTTCGCGACGTCAGCGACCTTGTCGGCGACCCTCTCAGCCACCTTGGCGGGGTTGAGCGGCTTCAGCACTTCGGCGACCTTCGCGACGACGGTCGGCTTCGAAGTGGCTTCGGCGACCTTCGTCGCAGGCGCAGCACTCGCGGCGTTCGAATCCACGCCCTGCGTCGCCGCTGCGGCAAAACGCTCGTTGAACTGTTCGCGCGAAATCGGTGCAGCCACCTGCAGCCGGTCGGGCAGCAAGGCAAAGGTTTCCCGGATCGCCTCGCCCGCCTCGCGCAGCGCCACCTTGGGCGCGCGCTTGACCACGGGCTCGTCGTAACCGGCGCTGCCGACGGTCGGATAGACGCTGGCGGCGAAGATGTTGTTGTAGACGGTCCAGCCGGCAAGCAAGACGCAGCCGGCCACGGCGGCGCCAAGCACGTTTTGGGTGGTCATTTTCCGGGAAGACTTCCGAGAATTGTTTGGCTTCCGTGCCGCGTAACTCTGCGCAGCGATACTCGTACTCATTCGCCTTGCGTCCAGGACGGTGTCACTCAGTCCCCCTTCGAAGTGCCGCTGGTCACGTTCCGGAACCAGCATCTCGCAGAGGGTCGGAGCGTCATTAAGGCGACTTTTAGTTAAATGCAGATTAAGTTCGGGCAGTTGTAGGGCAACTCGTTAACGCTGTGCCATTTCGAGAAAAAAGCCCGCAGAAATACGGACTTAGACGACGCTGTTAACCATAATTCTCGGCCGGTTTAGCACGGTCAGAGGGCCTCACCGACCTCACCTTTGGACCCGCCAACCAAGTCATTTTCGTGGTCATCAATATCGGGAAGATAACGGGGAAGCGTTGCGCGAGGCTGGTGAGCTGCGCGCTCTCCGCCTCTCCCCGCTTGCGGTGAGAGGCGGAAGAGAAACGTTGCCCTGACTGAAAGTTGATCGCGCCAATCTGGAAATGGCCGAGCCGCGAAAATAGCTACACGCTCGGCACTTTTCAGCAGCCTCTGCGTGTGATACGGTACCGTATCAACATCGCCTTGAACTGTGCCGAGCCCGTCAAACGGAGGCTGGCATGAGAGGGTTTTCGCGCGCGGGGTTTTGCGCCCTGGCGTGGTCGTTGTTGTTGATTGGCTCCGCGACGGCTCAGCCCGCTACGGATGCGGGCTGCACGGCATCGCCATCCGCCGCCGGCCCGCAAGTTTGGCGTTGCGACAACGGCGTCACGATCGTTGCGGAAAACGGCGCGAGATTTGAACTGAAAGACGCCAACCGCGACGGACATATAGATGCCGTCGAGTTGAGCGACAAAGCGCTGCTGGTCGAAGTGCCCAAGAAACCCGGCGGCAATCCCTTCAAGGTGCTGACACCGCAAGCGATTGCCGCGGTGCGCGGGACCAAATGGGCGGTCGATGTCGCAGAGACCAAAACCTCCGTATTCGTCGCCGACGGCCGCGTTGGCGTAACCCGCAGGGCGGCACGTGGACGCGGCGTGGTGCTCGGCCCCGGCGAAGGCGTAGACGTGGAAGCGACCGGCCCACTGACCGTCAAGACGCTGACTGTCAAGACTTGGGGCCAGCCACGCGTCGACGCGCTGATGGCAAGGCTGGGTCAATAGGCCCCGGTCCGCACGACCTGCTCAGGCAGGCCCTGAGAACAAAAAGAAGATTGCAAGTCAGACCTAATGAATAGACGCGTACAGATATTGGTGGCCCTCATCCTCACTGCTTTGTGGGGTGCCGGCATTTTTGCCGCTCACGCTTACGGCCATCTCGCCTTTCTCGACCGGCTCGAGGCGACGCTGACGGACCTGCGCACGCTCGCGCGCGGCGTGCAAGCGCCGCCCGATCTCGTCACCATCGTCGCCATCGACGACACCGTGGTCAAGCGCGGCGGCAGCTATCCGCTGCCGCGCGCCGATCTGGCGCGCGTGGTCGACACCATCGTGCAGTTCAAGCCGAAGGTCATCGCGATCGATCTGCTGCTGGTCGACCGCAGCGCTGCGATCGGCGACGCCACGCTGGCCAACACGCTCGCGACCGGTCCCATGGTGCTCGCGGCCGCGGCGATCTTCCCGAGCGCGAGCGAGACGGTGGCGCCCGGCAGCGCCGGGCCGCTCGCCGCTCTGCCCCAGGCCGAGCGCTTCTTGCTGCCGTTACCTGCTTTCGCCGATCACGCCGATGTCGGCGTCGTCAACGTCGCGACCGGGCAATCCGGCTCGCCGCTCTCGGTGCCGATGCTGTTCCGGACCCGCGACAGGGTCGAACTGTCGTTGCCGCTGCGGGTCGCAAGCCGCGCCCTCGACAAGAAGCTGACGATCGCGCCCGATCACCTCATGCTCGGCGATCGCGCGGTGCCGACCGACACCGACTTTTCGCTGCCTATCACTTACTACGGCCCGCGCCGCACCATCCGCACCGTGAGCGCGCAGAGCATTTTCGACGGCACGCTCGATCGCAAGGTGATCGAGAACCGGATCGTCGTGATCGGCGCTGCGGTTGCCGGCGGCGGCGACTTCTTCCCCACGCCATTCGATTCCCTGATGCCCGGCGCCGAGGTGATCTCGACCGCAATCACGCATCTCATCGCGGGCGACAACATCGTGCGCGACCGCAAGGTCCACATCGCCGATGCGCTGATCGCGATCCTGCTGCCGATGCTGCTGGTCGGCCTGCTGGCCTGGCGGCGCAGCGCGCTCGGCTTCGTCGCGGCGGCCGCGCTGATGATCGCCTGGGCCGGGCTCAATTTATTTGCGTTCACGCACGGCGTCTGGCTCGATGCCGCGACCACGCTCGCGGCCGCGGTGCCGCCGGTCGCCGTGTTCGTCGGCGTGCAGACCTGGGCCGGAGCCCGCCGCACGCAGTACCTCGCCGCCAAGAGCCGGTCGCTGGCGCAACTCCAGGCGCCAGCGGTGCAGGAATGGCTGGCGCGCGATCCCGATTTCCTGGCGAAGCCCGTTCGGCAGGATGGGGCCATCGTCTTCATCGATCTCTCGGATTTCACCGCGTTGAGCCAACAGATCGATCCGGACGAACTTCAGAACATTCTGAAGGCGTTCCACGCCTTGATCGACAAGGCCGCGGTCGATTGCGGCGGCATGATCACGAGCTTTCTCGGCGACGGCGCCATGATCCTGTTCGGCCTGCCGCGCGCGATGCCCGACGACGCGGCGCGTGCACTGAAATGTGCGATCGACCTGCACCGCGGCGTCGAACGGTGGATCGCATCGCTGCCGCCTGCGATCAGCGGACGGCTCGGCTTCAAGATCGGCGCGCATTGTGGTCCGATCGTCGCCTCGCGTCTCGGCGAGAGTCATCAGCACATCACGGCCAATGGCGACACCGTCAATCTCGCCAGCCGGCTGATGGAGGTCGCCGCGCAAAACAATGCGCGTCTCGCATTGACCGACACGCTGCTGGACGCCGCAGACTTCCACGGCGCGCCCGACGGCGTGCTGTCGGGTCCCCTGCTCACCCAGGTCCGCGGCCGCTCCGGCGTCGTGACCGTCTGGTTCTGGCGCGACCAGGACAGCCCGAGCCAGATCACTGCGCGGGCCGAGATGATCGACTGAGCTTCTGCGCCTTGCGCCTGAGCACGCCGAGGCCGCCGAGCAGCCCGCGCGACATCAGCTCGCGGAAACTGTCATTGATGAGGATCTCGTCGACCTCGTCCGAGATCAGCTTCGCCTCCGCCTCGGTCATGACGTTGGACGTGAACGCGCCGCCCGCTTTCATCGCGTTGAGCACATCCTTGACCAGCGGCGCGCCATTGGACGGGATCTCCGGCGGCTGCCAATCCAGATCCTCGATGACGAACAGGCCGCCCGGTTTCAGCGAAGGAAACAGCACGCCGAGCGTCAGGTGCTGATGCACTGAGGCGTGAGAACCGTCATCGATGATGATGTCCAGCGGCGCCTCCTTGCGTGCCAGCTCTTCCAGCATGCTGCGGTCGCCTTGATCGACACGATGGATCCGGACGCGTGGATGCGAGAACCAGCTGAAATCCTCGATGTCTACGCCGATAACTTCGGCATTCGGGAAGTAGTCCAGCCACATCTGCAGCGACGGCACCTGATCCTGGGCCCAGCCTTCGACGCGGCCGCGGCACAGGCCGATTTCCAGGATACGGATAGGCTCGAGTGCCTTCGACTGAAACAGCTGGTGATAGATGCGCGTGTAGTGGTGGGCAACATGCCCCTTGTAGACCGCACCCTTGTCCGAGTCGTATTTCGCCGCGAGCTGCGTCAGCCAGTTCGGCTCGAGCACCAGATTCTTGAGATAACCCGCCACACTCTGCTCGGGGACGGCATCGATGCGCAAGCCGCGCTCGGCCCACATCCTGCCCCAGAGATGGACACCGGTCACGCGAGGGTCGCTCAACAGCTCGAAGCCGGCGCGGCTCTCGGAGACGAACAGCTCCACTTCACGCCGATCGATCGCGTTGAAGGTCGTCGGCGGCACGATCGACGCCAGAAGATCCTCATCGCCGGCAACGAGCAGATATTCGCTCAGCAGCAGCGGCCCCACCGCGCCGTATTCGACGCGCTTTTCGCTGAACAGCCGCTGGAGCGACAGCGCATAGAGATTGGCCATGTGAATCGAGCCCCTGGGCGCGCGCATCACATCGCCGCCGCAAACATGCCCCTGCTCGACGCCGGACCATTGCGCGGAGAACACATGCTCCCTGCCGAAATCCAGGGGTTTGACCAGCACGATGTCCGTATCGAGCCACCAGCCGCCGAACTCGTGAAGAACGGCATAGCGGTAGATGTCGCTGAAATAGCGGATCTCGCTGTTGAGAACGGCATGCTGGTAGATCGCAGCAGGCACGAGGCTTGCCGCATCGACCACCATCACCCCGGGCGGCACGCGCGCCTGCATCGCGGCGGCGTTGTCATAGGTGTACAGCTTCACCGGATGGCCCTGACGGACCATCGATTGCAGCGACAGGCGCGACATGTCGCTCAGCGGCGCGTTCGACCAGAAGCAGTGGATGGGATCGCGCGCCACGTCCGGCGTCGCGCGGGTTCGAAGATGCGGATTGAATTGCGCCGTCAGGGCGTTCCAGGCAATGCGGGAGACGGAGCGGCACTCGCCGAGGAACGGCAATTTCTGATAGGCCCGCGCGATCAGGAAGCAGAAGCTCGCCTGGTTGGCCTGCCCCACCCTGTTCAGGGTGTTGCCGAAATTCTCCCAGATCGACGGATCAACGGGATCGAGCGCCACCGCGCGCTGAAACGCCTCGAGCGCCTGCGCCTGGAGCCCCTTGCCCAGCAGTGCCGTCCCGAACGTTGCGAGATAGGTCGCCTTCATCTCGTTCGTGAGAGCGCGGCCGGCCCAGTTGATGGCCGCGTCGTAATCGCCGTTGAGCAGAGAGACGCCGGCCATCAGATGAAGCAGCCCGGCATGGTTAGCGTCCGAGGCAAGGCCTTCCCGACAACGGGCTTCGGCCTGCTCGAACTCACCGGTCTTCAGGTGCCGAAGGCAGATCCGGTAAACTTCATCCCGCGTCAGCGAAGACGGCTCTGTCGAGATCTCGTTTGCCTTTGCGAGAGTGCCGTCGTGATAGTTCATGGGGACCTTCCGGATCATGGCACAGCAGACAGCAATCCGCTTCCCAACTCTTGGGAAGCTCGCCGCATCTCGACTATCCCGCTCGTAGCTTGCTTGAAGCTTGCTTGAGGCTTGACACCGCCTTCGCTCTACCGCGCCGGCGCGTGGCGAATCAAAGGGGCCGTTGATAAGCGTGAGATCGGGCGTCCAATGGCGCATCGAATTTGACGAAAGAGAACCCATGAACAGTCGGCTGGATGTCCATGTCGCTGCCTACGAGGGCAAAAGCATCTACGATTTCGACAACGAGATTTCGCTGACCTGGTATCCGAAGCGCATTGCTCGTGTCGTGAAAGATCCACGTGCCGTCCTCGATCTCGGACTGGGGCACGGCTTCGCCACTGAACTCTTTTCGGACGGCTGCAAGCGTCATGTGGTTCTTGAAGGCTCTCCCGCGGTGATCCAAAACTTCAAGCTGCGGTTTCCGGAGAGCAGAAGCGAGATCATTGAAACCTATTTCGAAGAGTTCGAGACGGACGAAACATTCGACCTCATCGTCATGGGCTTCATCCTCGAGCATGTCGACGACCCGCTTCTGATCTTGAACCGTTTCAGGAACTTTCTGGCCCCCGCGGGGAAGCTCTTTGTTGCGGTTCCCAATGCCGAGGTCATGAACCGAAGGCTTGGACATCTTGCGGGAATGCTGCCGGACATGGAGGCTCTTTCGGACAACGATCTGGTTCTTGGGCACCAGCGGTACTTTACGGTCGGCTCCCTCACCAAGCTGGCGACCGATGCCGGCTACAAGATAGAGAAGATCGAAGGCATCTATCTCAAGCCCTTTGCGACAAGTCAGCTCCTGTCGCTACATCTCGACACCAAGATCATCCGAGCCCTGTGCGAGATCGGTGTTGACTACCCAGAACTGTCCTGCGGGCTACTCGCGCAACTCGCGCCGGACGATTCGGCGCGATCATGAGGGTGTTGATCATAGGCGGAACCTCCGCGCTAGCGCAGGCGGTTATCCCGCTGCTTCGTGAACGGTACGACGTGCTGACGGCCGGGCGCCGGGGCTGTGAGGTCGAGCTGGACCTCTGTTCGGACCACGTCCAGATTCCCGACAGGATCGACTGCGTGGTCAATATGGCGGCCGCCTTCGATGGCAATGAATTGCCCGACACGCTGCAAATCATGAATGTCAACGTACTCGGCCTGATGAAGCTCTGTCACGCAAGCTCAAGAGCAAACACGAAGCACTTCGTGCACATCTCCAGTATTTTCTCGGATCTCGCGAACGATTCTCCCTTCTTCGGAGCCTATGCTCTTTCAAAGAGGCATTCCGAGGATGTTGCGCAGTTCTGCGCCAGAAAGTTTCGGCTGCCTGTCGCGGTACTCAAGCCTTCTCAGATTTATGGGGTGGGAGAGTCGTTTCGAAAACATCAGCCTTTCCTGTACACCATCATGGACAAGGCCGAGAGAAACGAAGACATCGACATTTTCGGCTCGAACGACCCGCTGAGAAACTTCATTCACGCCGACGACATCGCCAAAATTATCTCGGCCATCATTGCGATGAAGATCGAAGGCGTCTATCGGTGCGTGAACCCCGACAACGTCAGATATTCGCAGATCGCGGCGGCGGCGATTTCGGCTTTTGCAAGCACGAGCAAAGTCAGGTTCCTGACGGACAAGCCCGATATCCCGGACAACGGCTTTTCCTGCGACGACACGTTATTCCGGATGGTCGACTATCTTCCCCGCGTTTCCTCCGTGCAAGGCATGCAGATGGAAGCGGTTCATCGAAAGCTGGCATCGTGACGACGATATTGGTTTCCGGCGCCGCCGGAATCGTCGGCTACGGAATCCTTCGCTCCCTGAGGATGTCGAAGCGACCGATGAAGCTCATCGGCACCTCGATCTATACCGACTCGGTCGCACCAGGATTTTGCGACGTGTTTGAAGCCGTACCCAGGACCGATGCTTCGGACTACATCGATCAGCTTGTCGCGCTCCTGCGCAAGCATCGGGTCGACGTGGCGTTCCCCGGCATCGATGCCGACATGTACAAGTGGGCGGATCATGTCGCTGAACTTAAAGCGACGGGAACCAAGGTGGTTCTCAACTCACGAGCGCTGATCTCCATGTGCTCGGACAAATGGGCATTCTACGAACGGCAGCGGGAATTGATGCCGACCTATGCGATCCCGAGCTATCTGGACATGGACTTCGATGCCCTCAAAGCCAATTGCGGCCTGCCGTTCTTGCTGAAGCCTCGTCGGGGCTTTGGCTCGAAGGGCATCGTGGTGGTCGAGACTGCGGAGCAGCTTGCCAAGATTGCTCCCGCGACAAAGACAACGTTGATGGCTCAACCCATCGTCGGGCGAGACGACGACGAATTCACGGTGTCCGCGTTCTGCGACGGTCAAGGCGGCTATTCAGCCTCGATGGCGCTTCAGCGAAGACTTTCCAAGGATGGATTCACGGAAAAGGCCGAAGTCGTCGACCAGGCCGAGTTCTCCGAAGCGGTCCGGGATTTGTGCAAGGCGTTTTCGCCGATCGGACCGACAAATTTTCAGTTTCGCAAGACCGATGCAGGTCTGAAGTTGCTCGAGATCAATCCGCGGATTTCGTCATCCACCTCGATCCGCGCCGCCTTTGGCTACAACGAAGCGCTCATGGCGGTCGACATGGCTATCGAGCAACGACTGCCGGTGCAACCGGACATAAAGCGTGGCAGAGCCGTCCGCTATACCGAGGATTTCATCTTCCATGACAATAGCGTTCATCTCTGACATCCACGGAAATTTCGAGGCGCTGACAGCGGTTCTCGCCGAGATCGACCGTATGCGCGTCGCCGAGATCGTCTGCGTCGGCGACGTGGTCGGCTATTATTCCCAGGTGAACGAATGCTGCGATGAACTGAAGCGACGCGGCATCCACAGCGTTCTCGGCAACCACGACTGGTACCTGGGCTTCGGCGGGTTCTGCACCCGATCCAAGAGCGTGAACGAGTGCCTGGCTTATCAGAGAAAGGCGATCACGTCCGAAAACGTGAACTGGCTGAGGGCCTTTCACCTGCAAATGCAGGTCGGGAATGTTCAGGTCGTTCACGCCGGATGGGGCGATCCGATCGACGAGTACCTGACCAACCCGAGCGAAGACTATTTCGCGCGCCTGTCCGGCACCCATTTCGTGAGCGGCCATACCCACGTGCAAAGCATCCACCGCTTCGGCGCAAAGACCTACTGCAATCCGGGGTCCGTGGGCCAGCCGCGCGACGGCGATCCACGCGCCGCGTTTGCAACCTTCGACGGCGAGACCTTCGCGCTGCACCGGGTCAAGTACGACATGCAAAAGGTCTTTGACCTGATGGAGACCGCTGGATTCCACGACTACTACTATGGCGGGCTGAAGACTGGCGCGAAAAATCTCAGGCGGCTCGCGGATTGAGCGTCGGGATCTCAGCGCCCTCTCCTCTCATCAACATAGCAACGTGTGAGCACAAATCATGACGCCAAGCGATCCGCAGGACGCGCAGAACTTTACCTTTGCTGCCCAGGACGAAGTGGCCGCTTACGGCCGGCTGCAGGAACTGATGAAGACGTCGCCGATGCCTGCGCGCGAATTCCACGCGAATCTCGGCCTGTTCCTCAATCGCCCGTCGCTGGCGCGTATTCTCTTCATGCACGATCTCTATTCGATGACCCTGCACACGCATGGCGTCATCATGGAATTCGGCGTGCGCTGGGGGCAGAACATGGCGCTGTTCACGACGATGCGCCACATCTACGAGCCCTACAACATGAGCCGCAAGGTTGTTGGCTTCGATACGTTCGAGGGCTTCCCGTCGGTAGCGCCCCAGGATGGCGATTTCGACGGGCTGAAGGTCGGCGGGCTCAGCGTCACGCCCCATTACGAAGACGTACTGGCAGACATCCTGTCGGCGCAGGAGAAGCTCGCACCGCGCAGCCACCTTCGCAAGTTCGAGTTGGTCAAGGGCGACGTGACCGAAACCCTTCCCGTGTATCTGGAGAAGCATCCCGAGACGATCATCTCGCTGGCCTATTTCGACCTTGATCTCTACGAGCCGACGAAGAGATGCCTCGAACTCATTCGCCCCTATCTGGCAAAGAACAGCATCGTCGGGTTTGACGAGTTGGTCCTCGCCGAGAATCCGGGCGAAACCCTGGCCCTGCGCGAGGCATGGGGCACCCAGGGCTATCGCATCTGCCGCAGCACGATCTCGCCGCAGCAGAGTTACGTCGTATTCGAATGAGGCGTCGATCTCGACGCCGGACCGTTTTCGGACGAACCGGGCTTAAGGCCTATACGTTCTGTTGAACCAGATCGTAGTTTTCGGCGATGATCTCGCCCAGCTTCGATACCGAGTTGAACATCAGCAAATCGACGATCGATAGATACGGCACATGAGGCTGCCCGAACTGCTGATAAGGAAACGGTCGCGCGCGAAGCGCTCTGAATTCGATTCCACGGGCACTGAAAGCATTGGCATCGTAGAGCTCCAGGCCGCCGATCGCGTTGATGTACTTTTGCGTGCCTTCCGCTTCGCACAATGCAAGCACCCTATCCTGGAACTTGAGCGAATGATCGATCGGCACCTCGGACGAGATTTTGAATGAGGTCTTCAAACCGAGATGCTCGCAGGTCATCTGCAACGAATTGAAGAGATAGCGAAATAGATTAGGATCTTGAAAGCCAACAATCTCTTCCAGAAGTGGAAAGGTCTGCTTGAAGAAAGGCGCGGTTCTATAGGCCCCTTGCCATTGATTGAGCAGCTTTGCACGGTCGAAGTCGGCCGCCAACTCCCTGTCGCGAATATCGAGGGCGTCCGAGTCCTTCTTCAACGGGAGCGAGAACAACGCGTCCTTGCCGTTGACCAGCATCCTGTTGCGGTTGATCCAGCCCTTTTTTACATATTTTACGTTATCATAGACGATGAAGAGATCGACCGCACTAATGAGCTGATAATAGCCGATATAAGGAAGAAAATACGGCTGCATGATCGCGAGTTTCATCGTGCGCGACGCCCTGTTAGCCCCAGATGCGCGCATCGTGAGTATAGGTAGTCGACGTCGCATTGTTGTTGCGCGGCACCACAAGCGGCGCGAAGCAAGCATACGCCTTGAAGAGGTGGTAGGTGCTGTTCCCCATCCCATCCAATCCTATCGTTGGCAGCATGCGGTTTCCGAGCGCCTCGATTCTGACAGGCCGGTTGTCCATCGGGAAACAGAGCTCCAGCAACCTCGACGCTCCCTGGGGAGAGATCGCGGTCCCGGCCGGGCCGAAACAACAATTGAGCCGGAGCGCGGCCACCTGAGAATTCGACCTCTGGAAAGCGGCATCACTCGCGTCATCCGGGTGGATGGGCCGAAAGACCATCATCGACTTCATGCCCTGCGCGAGCTCGAGATCAAGTATCGAATCCGTATTGTATCCGAGCACCAAAAGATCCCAGCTCCCAAGGGACGGAAGAAGCGCCTCCAGGCGTCCGATGATGTCGTGGCGGATGGTACAATCGTCCTCAAAGACAAGGGCAGGCTCATTCTGCTTGGCGATCCAGTTCAAGATCCGCCACAGTGAAGCGGCGCCGCCAACGGCTCCCCTGGTGAACTGCGATCCGGGCGCAACGAGCCGCATCGCCATCACCTCCTGATCGGTCAACTCAAGGCCATTCGTCGCGGAGAAGCGCTCGAAGGCGATTCCACAGCCCGCATTGCGCTTCAGGAAGTTCTCGAATTTCTCTGGATGGCGATCGAGATTAATGACGAAATTCTTCATATGCCAAAAGGACCGTTCGCGAATGGATGCCGGAGAGCGCCACTAGAATATTGATTCGCCAGTCGGGGCTAGTCCAAACGCGCCTGTCAATCGCGGATCACGTCGCGCACGAATGCTCCACGCAAGTCTCGATCTATATCGGTAAGCCGTCACAGACTTGAATCGATATTCAGGACTCGAGATGACTGCCGCAGTCCCGCTTGAATCTCTCACGCCCCTGGCCAGGAGCCCGCTTCATATCGTGCGTCCAAGGTTTCCAAGAACCGAACAGTTCTTGGCCGCTTTCGAAACCGCGCTGGAGACGGGCCAGGTCACGAACAATTCCCGCTGGGTCGTCGAATTCGAGACGCGCCTGAGCGAGTATCTCGGCGTTCCTACCCTTGTTTTCTGCAATGGCCAGATCGGGATGATGGCCATGTTGCGGGCTGCGGGAATCACCGGCGGCGAAGTCATCGTGCCGTCGTTCACGTTCAGCGCAACACCGCATGCCATCAAATGGGTCGGCGCCGAACCGGTCTTTGCCGACATTCTCGACGACCAGACGATGCGCCTCGACCCTGATGATGTCGAGCGCAGGATCACTGACCGTACCGTCGCCATTCTTGCTGTCGACGCTTATGGGATCGCCAGCGATTACGCGACGCTCGCCCGGATAGCCGAAACTCACAAGCTGAGATTTCTGGTCGATAGCGCGCCCTCTTTCGGAACGCGATTCAATGGGCAATTGGTGGGCGGCTGCGCAGACGCGCAGATGTTCAGCTTCCACGCCACCAAGGCTTTCGCAACAATGGAAGGCGGCTGCGTCTGCAGCCACGATTTGGAATTGCTCGCGCGCGTCAAGGCGATGCGCAACTTCGGGCAAGTCGACGGCGCCGATTGTCACGAGCCGGGCTTGAACGGGAAAATGCTCGAGATATCGGCCCTCATCGGCCTCGAGCAACTCAAGACGTTCGAGCAGGCCATTGCGACGCGCCGACACGCCGTCGAGCGCATGCGGACCGGGCTTTCCAAAATTCCCGGTTTGCGTGTGGGGCGAGAGCCTGCAGGCGTGCAAACGAATTGGCTCTATCTGCCGGTCGTCGTCGACGCCAGGGAGTTCGGGCTCGACCGGGATGCACTGACGTCAGCGCTCGAGACCCACAATGTCTTCGTCCGGAAGTATTACAGCCCGCCCTGCCACCACATGACCGCCTACACGACGCAGAGGGAAGTGAATTTACCCGTGACGGAAAGGGTCGCTTACAACGTCATTGCGCTCCCGGTCTACAACGACATGACCGACGAGGAATGCGATCTCATCGTTGCCGCCATCCGGTATGCGCGCCAATCGGCGCAAAACAGAACGAAGCCTTAATCGCATAGTCGCAGCCAACCCGATGTTTCCCAAGCATATAGAAGTCTAGGACATGCAGAAAGTTCTCGTCACTGGAGCAGGCGGCTATATCGGCATTCCACTGTGCCAGATGCTGGCCCAAAAGGGTTATTCGGTGACTGCGCTCGATCGATGTTTTTTCGGCCGGGATCGATTCATGCAGGCGGCTTCCCACCCGAACATCAAGATGCTCGTCGACGACATCCGCACCGTCGACCCCCAACAGTTCGAAGGCATGGACGCTGTCATCGATCTGGCGGGACTGAGCAACGACGCCTCCGCCGAAATCGACCCCGAGCTGACGGTCTCGATCAACCATCAGGGGGGCGTTCGTCTGGCTCGCGCGGCTAAGCGGGCCGGCGTTCGCCGCTATGTCTATTCGAGCTCGGCGTCGGTCTACGGCCACGGCCAGGAAGTGTCGCTCAACGAGCACGCGGTCTGCCGGCCGCAGACGCTGTATGCCGAAAGCAAGCTCCACGTCGAGGACGAGCTGCGCAAGCTGCAAAGCGATACGTTCGAAACGGTCATCTTGCGCAACAGCACCGTGTTTGGCCTGGCTCCGCGCATGCGCTTCGACCTCGCCATCAACGTCATGACGCTCCGCGCCTGGAAGGAGCGGGTGATCTACGTCATGGGAGGCGGCGAGCAATGGCGGCCGTTCATCCACGTTCATGACGTCTGCCGCGCCCTGATGATGGGCATCGAGAGCGAAGCGTCAGTCGTGTCCGGGGAAACGTTCAACGTCGGCAGTGACGATCTCAACTATCAGATCAAGCAGCTCGCCAACTTCGTCAAGGACATCATCCCGAACATCGTTACGCATACGATCCCGGATGCGACGGACAAGCGAACCTATAATTTGTCCTTTGCCAAGATCATCCAACGCCTGAAATTCGATCCATCCTCCCGCGTCCATGAAGGTATCGTGGAGATAAAACAGGCTCTGGAGCGTGGCACGGTGAGTGGCGACGATCCCACCACCCATACGCTGGGATGGTACCGTTCCCTGATCGACTGGGAAAAGCGGATCAAGGAATTGTCGTTCAACGGCAAGATCTTGTGATCGCTCAAGGCACCAGTTCGGGCGGCGGCGAGCGATCCAGGACGTCGCCCTTGGCACCCTCGAGCAGGTCGACGCCGTAGGTCTCGACCACGAGCGGCCCGCGCTTGCGCTGCAGCTCGGCGACACGCGTCACATGCGTGAAGAGATCGTTGAGGAAGGGATGGCCATCGGGCCTGACTTCGTCGACATAGAGCAGCTTGCCTGCGAGCAGTTTCGGATCCGGCTCGGGCATGTTGACCCAGCGGATGCGCTGGTTCTGCTGCACCACGCAGGCCCCGCGCGGCAGATAGAAGGCGAGCCAGCCGGTGGTGCCGTAATCAGGCGTGAGCACGCAGGTCGCACCATGGCGCACGCGTTCTGCTTCGATATTGGCAGCGAGCTCGCGCCAGCCGACGCCGACGCTGCGCACGGTCGCATCGCGGCGATAACCGGATAGCCAGCCTGTATTGGCCTGCAGGATCAGTGCGGCGAACATCACGATGCCAGCAGGCGCGGCCCAGCGCAGGCAAAAATCCACCAGGCGTCGCGCCCGCGGCTTCCACTGTGCAAGGTTGGCGGCGGCTGCGGCGGCGACAATGAACGGCGGATAAACCGGCGCAAACCAGTTGGCCTCGACGCGCGCATGCAGCGAATGCCAGAAGAAATAGACGACAATGGTCCAGAACATCGTCTCGATCAGCACGCGGGAGGCCAGCGCGCCGGCCCGGCGCCAGGTCAGCGCATGCAGGCCCATCGCGCCAAGGATGAAGACCAGCGGCGTCGCGAATGCGATCTGGGTCGGGATCAGCTCGGCGATGAAGACCGGGCGGAAATCCTCGATCTTGGCGCGCCCGAGCTGCTTGACGAACGAGACCCAATGATGATCCGCATTCCACAGGATCACCGGCGAGAACAGCGCCAGCGCGACGAGGCCGCCGAGATAGGGCCAGGGCGAGAGGAACCAGCGCCGCAGTTTCGGCACGGAAGCGAGCCAGATCAGGATCGCAGCGCCAAAGAACATCGCAGTGTACTTCGACAGCAGCGCCGCGCCGACGGCTGCGCCGACCGCAAGCCACCAGACACCGCGGCCAGTCTCGAGCACCTTGGCGAGGAAGAACAGCACGAAGCTGGAGGCAACCAATAACGGCGCATCCGGCGTCACGATCAGCGTGCCGACGGAGGCCATCATGGTGACGTTGAGCAGGATGGCGCTGGTCGCAGCCACCCGCGCACCGCCGAACAGGATCGCGGCCGAGCGATAGATCGCATAGCTCATCGGAAGCGCGAGCAGGATCGAGACCAGGCGGACGCCGAGCTCGGTATCGCCGGCGATCATAGTGCCGGCACGGATGACGTAAGCCACCATCGGCGGGTGGTCGTAATACCCGCCCGCCAGATTCTTCGACCACATCCAGTAATAGGCTTCGTCGAAGGTGATCGGCGTGAAGGCGGCCGCGACCAGCCGCAAGACGACCAGCGCGAGAATCACCAGCGCCGTATTGCGGACGATCCGCGCGTCAGCCCCACCCATAGCTGAATCCTTGGCGCGCTATTTCTTGCGCCAGACGAACAGTCCGGACATCGCGTAATTCCACACCACGCCCATCAGCGCCCCGGCCATGCCGGCCAGCCACCAGATCGGCTCCTGATCGTAGACAGAGAAGGCCACGCCGACATTGGCGAGCAGGCCGACGCTGCAGACGACGTAGAACATGATCAGGCCGCGCAGGATCGCAAAACCCTTCAGCCGCTGATCGCGATAGGTGAGGAAGTTGTTCATGATGAAATTGGTGGTCATGGCGACGATCGCACCGGCGGCCTGCGCCTCCGCGAACGGCACCCTGATCAGCTGAAGTGCGATGAACAGCGTTGCGAGATGCACCATGAGGCCGATGCCGCCGACCATCGCGAACAGGATGAAGCGCAGCGAGACGATGTCGTTGGTCAGCTTCGCCAGCACGAGGCCGAGGAAGTCGAGCGCCACCAGGGAATCGAGCTTGCTTTCGCCATGCTGGCGGGCGCCGAACGTGTAGGGAATTTCGATCGCACGCAGGGAGCCGTGCGCGGTCGCAACGAGGTCGAGCAGGATCTTGAAGCCGTGCACCGAGAGTTTCGGCGCCAATTGCTCGAAACGGTCGCGGCGAACCATGAAGAAGCCGCTCATCGGATCGGCGATCTCGACCCGGAGTATCTTCCTGGCGACCTCGGTCGCCAGCGCGCTGGCGCCGGCGCGCTGCTTGTTGAAGCCTTCGCTCTTGTAGCCCTCGATGTAGCGGCTGCCGACGACAAGGTCGGCCTTGTCGCTTGCGAGCAGCAGCAGCATCTTCGGCAGCTGGGTTTCGTCGTGCTGGAGGTCGGCGTCCATCACGGCCGCATAAGGCGCGCTGGAGGCCAAAATGCCCTCGATGCAGGCGCCTGACAGGCCGCGGCGGCCGATACGGCGGATGCAGCGCACGCGGCTGTCCTTCTGCGCCAGTTCGCGCACGACGTCCCAGGTGCCATCAGGCGAGTTGTCGTCGACGAACACGACCTCCCAGGCGACGTTGGGAAGCGTCGCCTCCAGCCGCCGGTACAGCACGGTGACGTTGTCGCGCTCGTTGAAGGTCGGGACAATGACCGACAGTTCCGGCCCCTCTTGGGTCTGGCCGTCGACGCCCGGTTTGATCGCTTCATTCATGACGGCAGCGTATATCCGCCGCGTCCTGCGCTGCCAAGCCGGAGCTTTTTCAGGGAGACAGCCCCAAAAGGGGGCCTAAAATGCCAACGACCCCGGAACGGCGGGACCGCGCGTACATCCGGCGCAGGCCCAAGCTATTCCAAGGTCGTTCCAGCGCCGGAGCTTTTGACTCAACGTCGCCGTTACAAGCTAAATGGGAATGGCTAAGCCGCTTTGCAAGTGGCCGAAACCGCCCTTTTCAGGCCATTATTGATTCGGGACTTCCCGGATCACCGGGCCCCGAGGCGCGGGGGCCACAGGGGCGGCAGGCGCCATGGCGGCGGGGGCTGGATCGACCTTGGCCGGCTTGGGGGGCTTGCCGTACTGGCCGATCGGCCCGAAGACGACGGCGACTGCGAGCACGACCGCGGCGACGATCGCGCCAAAAATGCCACCTACCGACTCAGACGACATACCACCACGTCCCTGTTCCAGATGAGCCCTCTCATATCACGGATGAAGGCGCGGTCGGAAGGGCTGCCGGGCCGCAACAGGTCATGGCCCTATTTCGTCGGCGGCCGGTGCTTGACGTAGGCGGTCACGATGTCCTTCTGCGCCGACTCCACCGCCCTGTTCGCGGTCGCGAGATGGGCACCGGAATCGATGTTCGGATATTGCGAGGTGAGATAGTCGAGTAGCGCCACCCGGTAATACTGCCGCTCCGACGGGCAGGCCCCGGCCACCGAGCGACCGAACTCCTGCTCCGACAGGCCCTGATTGCTGTCGCGCGAATACTCCCGCGCCAGGCAATGCCAGTAATCGTCGCGGCCCTGCATGGCGAGCTTCTGCGCGCCTTTCGCATCGTCGTCATCCGCCCTCGCAACAGGCGTCATGGCAGCAGATGTCATCATGACGAGCGCCGCTCCCAGTATCAGCATCCGCATCTTGTTCTCCCTTTTTTTCGCAGATCGCGAGGCGAGCTTAGACGGGATGCGACAACTGGCCAATCACATCTGGTTTGAATAGGATGCAGCCATCCCCTTCCCGTCGATGCGAGATCCTCCGTGGCCAAAGCAAAAACCGCGTCCAAGAAATCCGGCAACATCTACATCGGCATCGGCGGCTGGACCTTCGAGCCCTGGCGCGGCGTGTTCTATCCAGAGAAGCTGACGCAGGCGAAGGAGCTGTCCTACGCCGCCTCGAAGCTGACCTCGATCGAGATCAACGGCACCTATTACGGCTCGCAGAAGCCGGAGAGCTTTCGCAAATGGGCGAGCGAAGTGCCCGATGGTTTTGTGTTCTCGGTCAAGGGGCCGCGCTTTGCCACCAACAGGCGCGTACTGGCCGAGGCCGGCGATTCCATCAAACGCTTCTACGATTCCGGCGTGCTGGAACTCGGCGACCATCTTGGCCCGGCGCTGTGGCAGTTCGCGCCGACCAAGAAATTCGACGGCGCCGATTTCGGCAAGTTCCTGGAGCTGTTGCCACGCAAGCTCGACGGACGCCCGCTGCGTCACGTGGTGGAGGTGCGCCATGACAGTTTCTGCACACCCGATTTCATCGCGCTGATCCGCCAATTCGAGACGCCGGTCGTGTTTGCCGAACACGGAAAATATCCAGCGATTGCCGATGTCGCCGGCGATTTCGTCTATGCCCGGTTGCAGAAGGGCAATGACGAGATCAAGACCTGCTATCCGCCGAAGCAGCTGGACGCCTGGGCCGAACGTTTTCAAGCCTGGGCGGAGGGAAGTGAACCCGACGACCTGCCGAAGGTTGACAAGGCGAAGCCGAAGAAGGAACCGCGCGACGTGTTCGCCTATGTCATCCACGAGGGCAAGGTGCGCGCACCGCACGGCGCCATGGAATTGATCGCGCGAGTGAGCTGAGGAGAATGGATGGCCACGGCGAAGAAACTCTTCACCATCGGCTATGAGCAGACGCCGCCCAAGGCCGTGCTGGATGAGCTCGAGCAGGCCGGTGTCAAGCTTGTGGTCGACGTACGCGCGGTGACGTCGTCACGGCGGCCGGGCTTTTCCAAGAAGCAGCTGGCCGCTGGCCTCGACGAGCGCGGCATTGCCTATGTCCACCTTGCTGGCCTCGGCACGCCGAAGGAAGGCCGCCTCGCCGCGCGCAGCGGCCAATACGACGTGCTGGAGAAGATCTTCGCAAAGCACCTGAAGACACCGGAGGTCAGGGAGCAGATGGACGAACTCTCGGCGCTGGTGAAGAAGGCCGGCCCGGTCTGCCTGCTCTGCTACGAGCGCGACCACACCCATTGCCACCGCCAGATGATCGCGGAAATCATCGAGGAGCGCGAAGGCGTGGCGGTGAAGAATCTGGCGGGGCGGCAGCTGTAGCCGTCATTCCGCTCCTGCCAGCTTGAACGTCCCCTCCATCATCTGCACGCAGGCACCGCCGACATGCGCTGACACGATCTTGCCGTCCCGCTTGACGACGCGCGTCTGCAGGATGCTCGGCCGGCCCATGTCAAAGCCTTGGCCAACGGTGAGCTTCAGTTCGCCGTCACTGAAGGGATCGAGATCGGCGAACAGCGCGGCGGCGGCGACGGTGGCGCTGCCGGTGGCGGGATCTTCGGCGAGTCCGCCAGCACCGCGCATGAACATACGCGCCTGCCGCTCGGTCGGCGCCTCGGACGCCGGCACGTCGCGCGTGTAGAACCACACGGAGCGGGCATCGTCGCGAGGAAGGACCCTGCCAAACGCGGCTGCGTCGGGCCTCGCGCGCTTGAGCGCATCGCGCGAATGCACCTCTGCCACGAGGAACGGCGTTCCAACACCGACCACTTGCGGCGCATGGTGATCGGTCCTGATGTCATCAGCCGTCAACGAGATGCAGGCTGCAACGTCAGCGGCCGAGACTTCCGCCAGTCGCGACAGCGGCTGCGGCGCGGTGAGCTCGGTGCCGACCACCCTTCCCTGCTCGCGAAAAATGTCGACCGGCACGAGGCCCGCAATCTCCTCGAACAAAAGGCGTGGCTTCGGCTCTTTCGCAAGACTTGCCAGCACGAAGGAGGTGCCGACATTGGGATGACCGGCGAACGGCATCTCCCTCACCGGCGTGAAGATGCGCACCTCGGCGTCGTTGGCCTTGTCGCGCGGCGGCAGCACGAAGGTCGTCTCGGAATAGTTAAACTCCGTCGCGATCGCCTGCATCTGACGCGTCGAGAGCCCGGCAGCATCGAGCACCACGGCGAGCTGGTTGCCGCCGAAGGCGCGGTCGGTGAACACGTCGACGGTGACGTAGCGGCGCTGCATGGTGTTTCCTCACGCAAATGGCGGCCGCAAACCGGCCGCCTCCCGCAGCACTCTACAAGGGCAAAATATCGCTCGTCATGCCCCAAAATTGAGTGCAATCGGAGCAATCGCTGCGCGTATCAGAAGCGAAAGAGAGGCCGCGGCGAGGACAGCACTTGCGCGCGTTCGCGCCCGTCGGCCACGAGGATGTCGAGAAATTGGCGGTTCTTCGCGTAGGTTTGCGTTGCCTCGAACTGCGTATGCGGCCAGTCGCTGCCCCACAGCAGGCGATCGAGACCATAGGCACTGCGAAGCAGCGGATAGGCCTCCTTCGCAAAGCTCTCGCCGGCTGGGCCGTTGCGATACGGCGCAGAGATCTTGACCCACACGTTTCGCGTCGCCCCTAACTTCAGCACGGATTGAAAGCCGGGATCTGAGACGCCGAGCTTGGGATCCGGCAGCGCAAAATGATCGAGCACGACAGTGACGCCGAGATCGAGCAATTGCGGGGTGAGCACGGCGAGATCGGACGCGTTGCGCTGGATCTCGACCTGCCAGCCCATCGCCTTCAGGTTGGCGAGCAGTCCCTTCCATTCGCTCGCCGCGAGATCGGGCAAGGGCTGGCCGACGAGATTGAGGCGGATGCCGACGATGCCGGCTTTGTCGAGCGCGCGCAGCTCATCTGCCGAAATAGAGGGATCGACGACAGCGATGCCGCGCAGGCGGCCATTGGTCTGCTTCAGGCAATCGACGAGGTAGGAATTGTCGGTGCCGAGGAAGCTGGGCTGCACCAGCACGCCGTTGCTCATGCCGTTGTGGTCGAGCTGCTCGAGATACAGCGACAGCGGCGCGTCGTATTCGGGCGCATAGCGCCGGCCCGGTGCGAGCTTCAATCCGCGATGGAAGACATGGGCGTGGGTATCGATCACAGGCATCGTCGCCTCACCTGCCGCTTTGCCCGCAGCCGCACTTGCCACCAGGGCTGCAGCGCCCGCGCCGAATTGGCGGCGCGTCAGGCCGCGCTTGAACGATGTCATGGTTGTTGCTCCTCATTCCCGTCAAACGCGGGCGGCTGCGGCCTGCTCGAACACCTTGCCGCGGGTCTCGGGCAGGAGAACCACCGCGATCAGCACCAGCGCATAGGCGAACGCCGCGTCGATGCCGATTGCGGGCCCGAGGCCGATGCGATCACTGAGAAAGCCGACCAGGAAGGGAAACGCGGCGGAGACCACGCGGCCGAAATTGTAGCAGAAGCCGACGCCGGTGCCGCGCACGCCGGCCGGATAGAGCTCGCTGAACAGCGCGGCCATGCTCGCAGGGATTCCGGCCGAGAAGAAGCCAAGTGGAAAGCCGAGCAACAGCATCTGGCCGTTGGTCAGCGGCGCAAAGATGTAGACCAGCACGGTGACGATGCAGGCGCTGGCGAAGAACGCGACATTGGCGCGACGGCCGATGCGGTCGCTGATGATCCCGCTGGCGACACAGCCGCAGAAGAAGGCGATGATGATGACGGCGAGATATCCGCTGGAGCCGAGCACCGACAAGTGCCGCACTTCGCGCAAGTAAGTCGGCAGGAACGTCGTCAGTGCGGCATAGCCGCCATGGGCGCCGATGCCGAACAGACCGCCGACCAGGGTCGAGCGCAGCACATCGCGATGGAAGATGCCTGCCAGCGTGGCGAAGAACGGCGCTTCTGCGTCCTTGGCCACGGCGCGCGGCGGCTCCTTCAGCCCGCGGCGGATGAAGATGATGAGCAGCGCCGGCAACAATCCGATCGCAAACAGGATGCGCCAGGCGATATCGGCCGGTGCATAAGTGAAGACCAGCGCGGACAGCAGCACGGCCGCGCCCCAGCCGACCGCCCAGGCGCTCTGTACCGTGCCAAGCGCCTTGCCGCGATGTTCGGGGCGGATGATCTCGGCCATCAGCACCGCACCGCAGGCCCATTCGGCGCCGAAGCCGAGGCCCTGGATCGCCTTGAGCACCAGGAGCTGGGTGTAGCTCATCGCGAATGCCGACGCGAAGGTCGCGAGCGCGAAGGTCGCGACCGTGATCTGGAGTGCTTTGACGCGGCCGAAGCGATCGCCGAGTGCGCCGCCGAGCCAGCCGCCGAACGCGCCGAAGAACAGGGTAACCGAGCCGAGCAGTCCCGCATCAGCCTTGCTGATGCCGAAGGCTGCGATCAACGCCGGAATCGCGAGGCCGAACATCTGAACGTCGAGCGCATCCAGCGCCCAGCCGCCAAAACTTGCCCAGAACGTGCGCCGCTCCAGCGGCGAGCTTTCGCTATACCAGTTCGACATGTTCCCTACCCCTGTACTCGTTATTGCTTGATGACGTTGAAGAGCCGCTTTATCGGATCTCGGCATGGTAGCGGAAGCGGTCCGCCGGCCCGCGCGACCTGCGCCATTCGATCGGCCGCCGCTCGAGGTCGAGCGCGAGGCGCTCGATCACGATCAGCGGCGCATGGGCCTCGAGCCTGAGCAGGCGCGCCTGCATCTCGTTGGCGGTCTCGACCGTCAGAATTTCCTCGGCGGAAACCACCACCTCACCGCAGCGCTCCTCATATAGCGGATACAGCAGGTCGCCGAACTCAGCGGTATCGATTTCGAGAATTGGCGCGAAGCGCGATTGCTGGAGCCAGATCTCTTCGGCGAGCAGCGGCACATCATCGATCAACCGCAGGCGCGACAGGCTGACAACGGGTTCACCGACCGGCATGCGCAGCGCCGATGCCACGGCTGAAGTCGCCGGCACGCTTCTGCGCCGGAGGATGCGGCTCTTGGGCACGCGCCGCTCGCCGCTTTCGGACTGGAAACGGAAGAAGCGGAACAGCGAGGAATTGAACCGCGCACGGCGCACGAAGGTGCCGCGGCCCTGCTGGCGCTCCAGCGCGGCATCCGCCACGAGTTGGTCGATCGCCTTGCGCACGGTGCCGATGGCGACACCGTAATGCGCGCCAAGCTCGGCCTCCGATGGAATCGGCTCGCCCGGCCGCCATTCATTGCGGTTGATCCGCGCGGCGAGGTCGTCGCGCAGGCGCTGGTAGCGGGGCAGACGACCGTCGCGCGGAGCTGAATTCATATAGTCATATAGATGACTAGTTGAAAGAGGAGTCAAGCGCTACTGGAATACCGCATATGCCAGCAGAAACAGCCGGGCTGGCGGCACTGGCCAGCCCGGCTTCGCCGGGTTCGAACTCAGTTCGTAGCTTTCGGCATGCAGGGCGGCTCCTTGTAGGGAGCGGTCGCATAGGCCGCCTCGGCCGGCGCCCTGACGCAATCCGCCGTCGCATGCGCAACACCACGCCGGGCGGGGGCCGCATCGCGGGCCGACGCGGCCTCGATTTGATAAACGGCCGCGGCAATCACGGCGGCCGAGACGACGCTCAATCGGATCATGGATATTCTCCGCGTAGCAAATGGAGGTCGAAACAATTTCGACGTCCCGAATGCAAGAGCGGAGGGCAGCCCAGGATATTTCGGCACGCGCCTTCAAAGAAACGCGAGCAGTCCCCTCACCCCAATTGAAACACCGCGACCGGCTGCTCATAACCGCGCACGGTGACTTCGCCGAGCGCGACCGCATCCTCGCCGTCGTCTCCGAGCGCCTCGCGCACGGACGCCGAGATCAGGAGCTGCGAGCCGAACTCCTTGTTGAGCGCCTCGAGCCGCGATGCAAAGTTCACGGTGTCGCCGATCACGGTGTATTCCTTGCGCCGGGGCGAGCCGATATTGCCGGCGACGACCTCGCCGAAATGAATGCCGATGCCGATTCTCAGCGGCCAGCTCGTCTGCGCATTGATGTGATCCATCGCGGTCAGCATGTCGCGGCCTGCGGCGACCGCACGATGCGCGGCATCGGACGCCTCCAGCGGCGCGCCGAACAGCGCGAGAAATCCGTCGCCCAGAAACTTGTTCACGATGCCGCCATGGCGGTCGAGAATGTCGACCAGCACGGCGAATGCGCCGTCGAGCCGGTCGACGACCTCTTGCGGGGTGCGCGACTGCGCGCCGGCGGTGAAGCCGCGGAAATCGACGAACATCACCGCGACGCGCCTGATATCGCCGGCGACGCTCGTCCCCTCCGCCATCAGCCGCTCGACCACCTGCGGCGAGACGTGCTGGCCGAACAGGTTGGTCACCCGATCGCGCGCGGTGGCCGCCGCGATGCTCGCGCTGAATTGTCGCCGCAACTGCGCGCCGACGGAGCCCGCAAGCACGCCGCAGACCAGGATCACCATGCTGCGCACGGTGTGGAAATAGATCAGGGGTTCTCCGGTGTCGCTTGCGGAATTGTAATACAGCGCGACTGTCAGGAGTTCGGCGGCTGCGACAAATCCCGTGAAGGTAGACAGCCAGAAATCGAGCCGCAGCGTCGAAAGAATGACGAAGATGAAATAGACCATCGGCAACACGAAACCGAGCGCAGGCCCAGCGCCCATGCTGCGGATCTGCAGGATCAAGATGAGCGTCGGCAGCGACGTCTCGATAAAGGCGCCGATATAGCGCCTGACCACCGGCAGGTCGCGATCAAGCTTGAGGTTTCGCCTGATCTGGCTGTGGACCCAGACCTCGAACAGCAGGAATCCTGCCACAAGGACGTATTCGCGGACCATCCCCTCGGTCCCGCGCCAGATCCGGTTCGCGATGGCAGGGTCGATCACGAAGGTCGCCGTGAGCAAGACCAGCATGACGAGGCCCGTGGCGATCAGCGCCTTCACCCGCAGCAACTCGGTGCGCAGCACTTCGCGCGTCAGCTCGCGCTCGAACTCCTCCGACAAGACGGCCCTTTGCCGGGCTTTCAAAAAGCTGACCATTCCATCCCCCGATTCCGGGGCAGTTTGCCTCAATCCAGCGTGCGGCGGAAGCGCGTCACGGCGATGGTCATGGCGACCAGCATCAGCGCTGCCAGCGCAAGCGTATCGAACCGCAGGTTCGGCATGGAGGCGCCCTTCAGCATGATGGCGCGGACGATGCGAATGTAGTGCGTCAGCGGCAGGCATTCGCCGACATATTGCGCCCAGGCCGGCATCCCCGCGAACGGGAACATGAAGCCGGACAGCAAGATGCTTGGCAGGAAGAACATGAATGACATCTGTATCGCCTGCAATTGATTCTGCGCGATGGTCGAGAACGTGTAGCCGATCGCGAGATTTGCAGCGATGAAAAGGGTCGAAAGAGCCGCCAGCAGGAACAGACTGCCGAGCACCGGCACGCCGAACAGGAACACTCCGATATTGACGATCAGGAAGGCCTGGATGAAGCCGACCAGGATGTAGGGCACGATCTTGCCGATCATCACCTCGACCGGTTTGATCGGCATCGACAGGAGGCTCTCCATAGTGCCGCGTTCAATCTCGCGCGTCACCGACAGCGCCGTGAAGATCAGCATCGTCATGGTGAGAATGGTGCCGACCAGTCCCGGCACGATGTTGAGCCGCGATTCCGCCGCCGGATTGTAGCGCGCATGCGCGCGGATCTCGAACGGCATCGCCGGGGGATCGCCGATATAGAGATCGTGCGCAAGTGCCGTCTGCACGATCATGCCGAGCGCGCCGAGTGCGGAGCTTGCGGCGACCGGATCGGTCGCGTCGGCTGCAACCAGCAGCGCCGGCTTGTCGCCGCGCCGCACAGCGCGTTCGAAACCGCGCGGGATCTCGACGCCGAACAGCACCTTGCCGGACTTCAGCAAATTGTCGAACTCGTCGACGTCGTGCACTTCGTAGACGAAGCGGAAATAGGCGGTATTCTCCAACGCCTTCAGGACCGAGCGGGCAAGATCCGAGTCCTCCTGCAGCAGCACCGCGCTCGGCAGATGGTGCGGCGTGGTGTTGATGGCATAACCGAACAGGAGGAGCTGCATCACCGGGATCGCCACGATCATCGCAAACGACACGCGGTCCCGCCGAAGCTGAATGAACTCCTTCGCCATCATGGCATAGGAGCGGCGCCAGAAGCCGAAGCGGTCGCGGATCTCCCGCACTGGGCCGGTTGTCCGGATGCTGCTCATTGGAAATTGTCCTTGGAACGGCCCATCAACTCGATGAAGACGTCTTCCAGCGACGGCGCCGATTTCAGCCAGTGTAGGTCGCCCTTCTCGCGCCACGGCGCGATGCTGGCTTCGAGAGCCGCGACGTCGCGGCCCGAGACGTGCAGCGAGGTGCCAAACGGCGCCACCATGTCGATTCCGGGCTTGCCGGCGAGCTGGGCCGCGAGGCCATTCAACTCGCCGGTGACGGTGTAGGTCGTCAGCGCGGACTTCGCGATCACCTCGTCAACGGTACCGTGCGCCAGGAGATGGCCATAAGCGATATACGCGATCTCATGGCAACGCTCGGCCTCGTCCATGTAATGTGTCGAGACCAGCACGGTGAGACCACCTGCGGCGAGCGCATGGATCTCGTTCCAGAAATCGCGCCGCGCCTTGGGATCGACGCCCGCGGTCGGCTCGTCCAGGAGCAGCAATTCCGGATTGGGCAGGGTGCAGGCCCCCAATGCAAGACGCTGCTTCCAGCCGCCGGAAAGCTCGCCCGCGAGCTGCTCCTCGCGGCCCGAGAGGCCGAGCCGCTTGATCATGTCGCGGGCAGCCCCGCGCGCGTCGGCAAGGCCATAGAGCCGCGCAACGAATTCGAGGTTCTCGCGCACGGAAAGATCCTGGTACAGGCTGAAGCGCTGCGTCATGTAGCCGACTTTGCGCTTGATCTTTTCCGCGTCCTTCAGGATGTCGTAGCCGAGGCAGGTGCCCTCGCCGCTGTCGGGCGTCAGCAGGCCGCAGAGAATGCGGATGGTCGTGGTCTTGCCCGAGCCGTTCGGCCCGAGGAAGCCGTAGATCGAGCCGCGCTTCACCTGCATCGACAGGTCGTGCACGACCTCGCGACCACCAAACGATTTGGTCAGGCCCTTGACGTCGATCGCGATCTCGTTGCTCACGCTCATCGCTTGTCCGCCACCGGGGTCTTCGGGTTGAGATAGACGTCGATCGGCTGGCCGACCCGCAACGCATCGGGCCGCGACGGCCGCGCCTGGATGAGGTAGACGAGCTTGTCCCTCTCCTCGAGGCTGTAGATGACGGGCGGGGTGTATTCGGCCGAGGTCGCGATGAAGTAGATCTTTGCGGTGAGGTCGGCGGCGCAATTGTCGCAGGCGACCCGCACCTCGTCGCCGATCGACAGCTTCGGCAACTCCGTTTCCGGCACGAAGAAGCGCAGCTTCATGTTGCCGGGCGGCATGATCGAGAGCACCGGCCGCTGCGCGGCGACCATCTCGCCCTCGCGGAAATAGATCTGCTGGATGGTGCCGGCGACCGGGGCAAAGCCCTTGCGCCGCGCCAGCCGCGTCTCCGACGTCACCACCCGCGCCTGCGCGACCCGTAAGTCAGAGACAGCGGAATCCAGAGTGGCTTGCGTGCCGGAGCCGGTTTTGCGCAGGGACTCTGCGCGATCGAACACCTGCTGCGCGTTGGCCAGCGTCGCCTTGGTCTGGTTGAGATCGGCCAGCTGGAGGTCGTCGTCGACGGAATAGAGGGGATCGCCGACCTTCACCAAATCGCCCTCGCGGATATCGAGCTTGGTCACGCGGCCTGCCTCGTCCGGACTGACATAGATCATGTCGGCCTCGACCCATCCCTGGAAACCGGGATCGCGCTTCTCCTTGCAGCCGGCTAGTCCGGTTGCGAGCACGGCGGCCAATGCGACTGCAAAAATCCTTTGCGACGACGTCATGTCGTCCTCCGTTCGCCAAAGATCAAATCGAGATGGACGCGCAGCATGTCCTGCGCATCGAGCGGCGCGTGCCGCGCAAACAGGCTCTGCCAGATCACCGCGATCATCGCCGGCGCGATCACAATCTGCGGATAGCGCGCGAGATTTGCCTGGTGGATCTCGCCACGGGCAATGCCGAGCTCGATCAGCGCGCGCATGCCGGCGATCCCACGCGAGACCACCTCGCGGTAGTAGAAGTCGGCCACTGCCGGAAAGCGCGGACCCTCCGCCACGATCAGGCGGACGAGATCGCCGCGCCTCGTGCCGATCACCTCTTTGAGGAAGTTGCCGGCAAAGGTTTCAATGAGGTCGCGGACCGAGCCCGTCGGCGGCGGTAGTGCACTCAGCTTCACCACCACTGGCACGATCACGGTGCGCACCAGCTCCTCGAACATCGATTCCTTGTCCTTGAAGTGCAGGTAGATGGTGCCCTTCGCGACGCCGGCACGCTTGGCAATGTCGTCGAGCCGCGTCGCGGCAAAGCCGCGCGCGATGAACTCCTCCATCGCCGCTGCGACGATCGCATCGCGCCGCTCGGCCGCGCGCGTGGCGCGGTTCGACATCGGCGCGGCGTCTTCGCCGGCTTCGGGATTGCGCGTCGCAGCTTTGGCCGCAGCCGCTTTAGTGAGCTTCTTTGTCATTTTGCATTTATGACTGACTAGTCAGTCATAGTCAATGAGAGGGGCTGACTCGATCGTCGCTCAAACAAATTAGTATTGACTAATGCATTAGCGAATACTAATCTGTTGACATGATCGATGCCGCCCCCAGTCCCGTCACCGCCGTCATGCGCGCCCTCGCCGATCCGACCCGGCGCGCGGTGTTCGAGCGCGTGTTCGACAGCAAGGAGATCAGCGTCGCCGAGCTGACGCGCGGCAGTGGCGTGACGCAGGGCGCGATCTCGCAACATTTGAAATCGTTGAAGCAGGCGGGCCTCGTCGCCGAGCGCGCCGAGGGCCGCAACGTCTACTACCGCGCCGCGCCGCAAGGTCTCGAACCGCTGGTCACCTGGATGGATCATTACGGTGTCTTCTGGCGCGAGCGCTTCCAGAACCTGCGTGACCTGTTGAAGGAGATCGACCCGTGAGTGCAGCCGCGTTGAAAGCCGAAACCAAAGATATCGTGATGGACGAGGTGCTCCCTCACGCGCCGGAGACGGTCTGGAAGGTGCTGACATCTGCCCAGTTGATCGCGCGCTGGCTCATGCCACCGACCGGCTTCGAGGCTGTCGAAGGCAATGTCTTCACCTACCAGACCAAGCCGGGCGGCCACTGGGACGGCGTCATCCATTGCCGCGTCCTGGAAGTCGTCCCGAACCGGCGTCTGGTCTACGCCTGGACGGGTGGCGATGAACGCAACACCGGCTACGGCGCGCCGCTCGACACTGTTGTGACCTGGTCCCTCACCCCGGTCGAAGCCGGCACGCGCATTCAGCTGGTTCATGCGGGCTTCGTCATGCCGAGGAACGACAGCGCCTACACCGTCATGAGCGGCGGATGGAAGAAGGTCATTCGGCAGCTCGACGAAATCAGCGGCGAAGACAGTTGAGGAGTTAATGCGATGACCAAGCCCTATACCGGCGGCTGCGCCTGCGGCGTGATCCGCTATTCGATTGTCGGCGAGCCCATGTTCTCCAACCATTGCCAGTGCCGGGACTGCCAGCGTGAAAGCGGCACCGGCCACGGCTCCTACGCCACCTTTCCGCGCGGCGGCGTCACGGTGACGGGCGAAGCCAGGACATGGGACATGACCGGCGACAGCGGCAACGTGAAGACGCGCGCCTTCTGCCCCGAATGCGGCGTCGCCGTTTACATGACCTTCAAGGCCATGCCCGATATCTTCACCATCCGCGCTGCCAGCCTCGACGAGCCGGCCCGCTACAAGCCGCAAGCGATCACCTACGCCGTGCGCGCGTATGATTGGGATCCTCTCGATTCCGGCCTGACGAAGTTCGAGAGGATGCCGCCGGGCTGAGAGTTTAGCCAAAGTCGAGCACCATGCGGCCGTTGATCGTACCGGCCTTCATCCGCTCGAACACGTTGTTGATTTGCGCAAGCGGCATTTTCGTCACTTCGGCCTTCACCTTGCCGTCCGCAGCGAACGCAATGGCTTCGTCGAGATCCCTGCGGGTCCCGACGATGGAGCCGCGCACGGTGATGCGCTTGAGCACGACATCGAAGATCGGCGTCGGGAATTCACCCGGCGGCAGGCCGACGAGGCTGACGGTGCCCTTCCGCCGCACCATCTTCAGCGCCTGAGCAAACGCGGCGGTCGACACCGCCGTGACCAGCACGCCGTGAGCCCCTCCTCCGCTCGCTGTGAGCACCTTGTCAACGGCATCGCTTGCGAGCGCGTTGACCGCGAGATCGGCACCGGTCTCGCGCGCGAGCTCGAGCTTGTCCTGGGCGATATCAATCGCCGCGACCTTGAACCCCATCGCCTTGGCGTACTGGATCGCGACATGGCCGAGCCCGCCGACGCCTGAGATCGCGACCCACTCGCCGGGCCGCGCGTCGGTCTCCTTCAGTCCCTTGTAGGTGGTGACACCAGCGCAAAGGATCGGCGCAACAGCCGCGAAATCGATCGTCGGCGGCAGCTTCGCCGCAAAGGCCGCCGAAGCGATGACATATTCGGCAAAGCCGCCGTTCACGCTGTAGCCAGTGTTGTGCTGATGCTCGCACAGCGTCTCCCAGCCGGTCTCGCAATATTCGCACGACATGCAGGCATCGTGCAGCCAGGCGACGCCGACAGCATCGCCGACCTTCAGATTTTTGACGCCGGGTCCGAGCGCCGCGACGATGCCGGCTGCTTCATGGCCGGGAATGAACGGCGGCACCGGCTTGACCGGCCAGTCACCGGAGGCGGCGTGCAGATCGGTGTGGCAGACACCGCAGGCCTTCACCTTGACCAGAACTTCGCCGGGACCGGGCTGCGGTACCGGCACATCCTCAATCGCCAGGGGCTTGCCGAATTGTTTGACAACAGCGGCTTTCATGGTCGGCATCGGTCTGCTCCATTGCATTACGTAAGCAGACTAGCGATACCGCCCAGGTCTCACTTGATTGGAGTCAAACGACGCAAGTTTATTGGTCGCGCTGCGCAGAACGCCCGCGGCAGCGCAGAGCGCGCCTGGCGTCAGCTATGGAACTTCAATCCATCGACGATCTTGTCGATCACCTTCCTCTCGGCGCGCATTGCGAGGCCGACGAGATTGAGATCGCCGCGCGCGACCGCTCTCACAGCTGCGCGATTGGCAGCATCATGCGTGGTCTTGAACATGTCCTCGGTATAGACCGCCGGCGTGACATTGCGCGTGAGTGCGCGATCGAGTGCACGCGACAGCGCCGGACCATCGGCACCATAGATCAGGATCGGTTGGCCGATCAGCGCAAGATACTTCGTGGACGATGCGTCCTCATAGGCATCGCCGATGCACTCCGGAAAAGCAGCCGCGACGCCGCTCGTCAGGAATGACGCAACATTGAGCTTCTGCCAAGTCTGGAGGTCGTTGCGAATGACAACGGCAATCTTGGTATCGAACTGCATGAACTCTCCCGCGCACATCCAAGCGTCTGGAAAGAAAAAGAAATTCCGAGCGCTGCGACGGCTTATGTCAATGTAACGCGGATTGTCCGGGCGATCACAGCGTAGAAATTTCAATGCGGGATGCGATCGGCTGTGCTTCTCTCCGCAGGACAACTCGGATATATGTCGATGCCCGTCACTGAACTGTCATAAAGCTGCGAATGTCCGAAATTGACGCCATCAAGGGAGCCCTCGAACCGAGGCGGCGTCTCGCCGGGTCAAACAATCAACACATTGCGATCAGGAACGCCGCAACTTCCAACGCGGAACAAAAGCCTGGTTCCGAAATCTCCGACAACGGGCCCCCGCGCAGCGGTTTCTCTCACGCCGACCTGTCCGCCGAAGATATTCGCGCCGATGCGACGAGGCCGGATGTGTCTTCGCCCCGCGACGGTGTGCCTCGCGCGACTGAAATCGAACTCAAGCTGCTCGTGGACTCCGATCGTCTGGCTGACTTCAACGATGCGCCGATCATCGCCGCGAATGCGCGCAACAAGGGGGCGCGCAAGCATCTCAAGGCTGTCTACTACGATACGCCCAAGCGCACGCTTCGCCGCGATGGATTCAGCTTCAGGGTTCGCCAGAGCGGCACGCGATTCACGCAGACCGTGAAAACGGAATCCAGCAACGATCCGCTGCGACGTGGCGAGTGGGAGGCAGCGGTGCCGTCGATGGCGCCCGATATCGCGCTGGCGATGCCGCTCGTTTCGGACAAGCTGCGCGCCGAGCTGGAGCGTCACCCGATCGAAGCCGTCTTCCGCAGCGATATCCACCGGCATCAACGCCTCGTCGACTTGCCGTCGGGCACGGTCGAGGTCGCCTTTGATCATGGCCATCTGACGTCAGGCGATCGCTCGCTGCCCGTCAGCGAGATCGAGCTGGAGCTTAGGAGCGGCAGCCCGTCCGCGATCTGGGACCTCGCGCTTCGGCTCGCCGAGCATGGTCAAGTGAAGCCGTCGATCCGCACCAAATCGGCGCGTGGATTTGACCTCGCGGCCGATACGCCGCCGCGCACACCGAAGCCGCCGAAGCTTCGTCTCGATCCGTCGATCTCGCTGGACGAGGCCTTCTCCGAGATCCTGCGATCCTGTCTCCTGCACTTGCTCCAGGCGTTGCCTGCCGCCGAGGATGGCCGCGACCCCGAGGGGATGCATCAGCTTCGCGTCGCGCTGCGCCGCCTGCGCTCCGCGCTGGACCTGATGCGGTCGGTGGTGTCGCTGGCCAAGCTCGACCTGATGCGCGCCGAAGCAAAATGGCTTGCGGGTAGCCTTTCGGGCGCGCGTGATTGGGATGTGTTCCGGCAGGAAACGTTGCACACCGTTGCGGAGGGTTGCCCGTCGGTTGCAGGCTTCGACACGCTCGGCGCGCTCGCCGACGAACGCCGCGCGAGCTTCTACGACGAGGCCCGCCGCGCCCTTGCCGACCGGCGCTGCGCTTACTTCGTGATCGGGCTCGGCGCCTGGATCGAAGCGCGCGGCTGGCGCAGCGACGTTGCGCCCGAAGGCCTGGCGCAACTGGCAGAGCCGGCGATCAATTTCGCCCGCAACATCCTGTCGGCGCAGCATGCCAAGGTGCTGAAGCGCGGTCGCCGTTTCAAATCGCTGCCGATCGAGGAGCGGCATCGTGTCCGCCTCGCCGCCAAGAAGCTGCGCTACGTCGCCGACTTCCTGCTTCCGCTCTGCGGGCACGGCAAATCCGCAAAGCGATTTTCGCGCAGGCTGGCCGACCTTCAGCAGCAGCTCGGCGTCTACAATGACATGGCGACGACGACGTCACTGCTTGCCGACGTCAACGCCGGCGCGACCGGCAGCGGCATGGCGGCAGCCGCGATCGCGGGCTGGCAGGCCCACGCCATGGTCGGCGTCGAGGTCCGCCTGCTAAAAGCCTGGTCGGAATTCACCGGGGCCAAGGTGCCCTGGTCGATCGACGCGCCGGAGCAGCCGGTCAAGCTGGTGCAAGCCAACGCGGGATGGCTGCGCTAACCGCAGCTCAACCCTTGATCACCCCTTGGCGTCGCAGGCCCAGGCACGGATCACGCATTCCTTGCCGCCATATTTGTAGCATTCGCGGGTGGCGGCGTTGAGCGAGGCCGAGATCTTCGGCTTCACGGCGTAGCCATAAGCGCCACAGGGGTTGGTCATGTCGACTGACATGGCCGCACAGGCCCGCTTCATTGTCACCGTCGTGCATTCACCCTTGCACTGCTTTTGAGCGGCGGCACGCGCCTCGTGCTCGGCGCCGTAATCATAGGCTTGGCCATAGGCGCCGCACCTGCCGACGGCAAAGGCGCCGGCCGCATGAGCCTCGGTGATGTGACGGGCGCCAGCGACACAGATCGACAGCGCAAAGAAAAACATCGCGCAACGGCGCGCGACGAGGTTCGAAACCATGGAAAAACCCCTCCCCCCAAGGCAGGTGCAGGCGACTCTAAGCTGGGACCGTTTCCAGATGGTGAATGGAGAGTTGAAATCGAGGAGCCGTCGGGTGGATTAGCGAAGCGTAAATCCGCCAAATGTGTCACTGCGGAAACGGAAGTGGTGGGTTACGCCAGCGGACTGCGCTTCGCGCCGCCGCTGTCTAACCCACCCTACGAAGTTACGGCACCTTCATCCGCCTCTAGCAGCTTCCAAGGCCTGCGGCGTGTCGATGTCGAGAAACGCGCCCTCGCCATCAACAGGCACTTCGGCCACCGCTTCCGTGTGCTTGGCAATCAAATGCCGCGCGCCGACGTCGCCGTCGAGCGTCATCAATTCCTTGAAGAAGCGGCGCGACCACAGCACCGGATTGCCGCGGCGGCCTTCGCTGACGGGCACGACGATGAGATTGCCACGATCCGGCGCAAAGCCGTCGATGAGACGATCGATCAGGCCGGCATCGATCAGCGGCATATCGCCGAGGCAGATCACGGCGCCATCGCTGGCGTCAGACACCGCCGCGATGCCTGATTTGACCGAGCCCGCGATGCCGCCGGCGAAATCCGGGTTCTTGACGAATTTCACCTTCAGTCCCTGCAACGCCTGCTCGACCAGCTCGGTCTGATGGCCGGTGACGACGATCACCTCGGATGCTTTCGACGCCAGCGCCTGCTCGGTGGCGATCCGCACCAGCTTCTTGCCGTCGAGCTCGGCGAGCAGCTTGTTCGGCCCGCCCATGCGGGTGGAGCGGCCGGCCGCGAGCACGATGGCCGCAACCTGCCTGTTGTCCTCGATCTCGGGCTTGGCGCGCGGCTGCGGGCGCGTCACGATCTCCATCAGCAGGCCGCCGACGCCCATGCCCATCAGCTCGGAGCGCGTCACCTTGATGCCGGCGAGCAGCCGCATCAGCACCCAGTCAAAACCGTTCTCGACCGGAGAACGCGCGCAGCCGGGCGCCCCGAGCACCGGCACGCTGCCGGCGCGCGCGATCAAAAGCAGATTGCCGGGATCGACCGGCATGCCGAAATGCTCGATCTCGCCGCCGATTCCGGTAACGGCAGCCGGGATCACATCGCGGCGGTCGGCGATCGCCGATGCCCCGAACACGATCACGAGCTCAGCGCCAAGCGCGAGCAATTCCTTGATCGCAGCCGACAGCGCGCGCTCCTCATGCTGTACGCGCCGTTCGGCGATGATGCTGGCACCCGCCGGCGCGAGACGCTCGGCGGTCACGCGCAGTGTCTTGTCGACCACCTTGGACGACAAGCCCGGCAGCAACGTCGAGACCACACCGACACGCTTGACGACATAGGGCGCGATTTTCAGCACGTCCTTGCCGGCGGCCCTCACCGCGGCATCGCGCAAATTTCCTTCAACGCCGAACGGGATGATCTTCACGGTGCCGACCATCTCGCCTTCGACCACCGGCTTGTAGGCGGCGAGCGTGGCAAAGGTGATGGCCTCGTCGACATTGTTGATGCGGTCGACCGCGGCGCGGTCGATCACCAGCACGCCCGGCTGCGCGGCGAACAAATTGGCGCGGCCGGTGAAGGCGCGCTCGACATGGATGCCCTCGCCACCGATCGCAAGCGCGATGCTGGCGGCGGCAACATCCTCGGAGACGTCGCCCGCCTCCATCCGCACCACGACGATGTCCTTGATGCCGGCGCGCTCGAGCTGCTCGACCTCGGCAGGCCCAATCGTCGTGCCTTTCTTCAGCACGAGCGGTCCCTGGCGCAGGGTGTGGACGGTCACCCCGCCGATCGCATCCCTGGGACTCGCCGGGCCGAATTTCATGCCGCTTCTTCTTTTTCTTTGGGCGGCAGGCGCAGAACCGCGGTGATCTCGGCCATGATCGCCACCGCGATCTCGGATGGAGAGACCGCACCGATCGCCAGCCCAATGGGCGCGTGGATGCGCGCGATATCGCTTTCCTTGGCGCCCTGCGCCCGCAGCCGGTCGCCGCGCTTGGCATGCGTCTTCCGCGAGCCGAGCGCGCCGATATAGAAGCAGTTGCGCTCGAAGGCATGCAGCAGTGCTGGATCGTCGATCTTGGGGTCGTGCGTTACGGCGACGAAGGCGGTGTACGCATCGACATTGAGCGGCGGCAATGCCGTGTCGGGCCATTCGGCGACGAGCGGAATATCAGGGAAGCGCTCGGGGCTCGCAAAGGCCGTGCGCGGATCGACGACGGTGACGTCATAGCCGAGAGAACGCGCCAGCGGCGCCAGGGCCTGGCTGATATGGACCGCGCCGACAATGACGAGCTTTGCGGTTGGCGCGTAGACGTTGAAGAACAGCTTCTTGCCGCCGGCCTCGACATTGGCGCTCTTGCCCATGCGGAGCTGTTTGTCCAATTCCGCGCGCAGCGGATCCTTGGCGAAATCGGCAGCCTTCACCAGGCGCTGCTCACCGCTCTCGGTGTCGGTCAGCAAAATCACCGGCCGGCGCGCGGCGCGCTCGGCATTGAGTTCATGCAGGATTGCGAGCTTCACGGTCAGCCGACCTTCTCGACGAAGACGCGGATGGTGCCGCCGCAGGACAGACCGACATTCCAGGCGGTCTCGTCGGCGACGCCGAACTCCAGCATCTTGGGTTTGCCGCTCTCGATCACGTCCATGGCCTCGGTAACCACGGCACCCTCGACGCAGCCGCCGGAGACCGAGCCCAGGAAGGTGCCCTCGTCGTTGATAACGAGGCTCGAGCCCGCCGGGCGCGGGGCCGAGCCCCAAGTCTCGACAACGGTTGCCAGCGCGACACCACGGCCGGCCTTCTGCCAGTCCTCTGCCGCCTTCAGAATATTTTCGTCGCGATCGAGCATGGGCTTTTGCCTCTCAGGCTGCGGAGCGGATCAGGCTGCGGTGATGCGGCGGCAGCGGCCGGGAGAGCGTGGTGATCAGCTCCTGGATCGAACTCAAATTATGTACCGGGCGGAATTCGTCAACGTGCGGGAGCATCATTTTGATGCCCTGGGCCTTGGCCTCGAAGCCGCCAAACCGGAGCAGCGGGTTCAGCCAGATCAGCCGCCGGCAGGACCGGTGCAGCCGGTCCATCTCGAAGGCGAGCCTGGAATCGGCCTCCCGCTCCAGCCCGTCGGAGATCAGCAGCACGATGGCGCCCTGACTCAGCACCCGCCGCGCCCACAATTTGTTGAAGTTGTGCAGCGAGGCCGAGATCCTCGTGCCGCCGGCCCAATCCTCGACCGCCGCCGAGCAGCTCGCCAGCGCCTCGTCCGGATCGCGCTGGCGTAACGCGCGCGTCACATTGGTGAGCCGGGTGCCGAACAGAAACACCGAGACGCGCTTACGCGCATCGCCGATGGCATGGAGGAAATGCAGGAACAGACGGGTGTACTCGCTCATCGAGCCGGAAATGTCGAGCAGCGCCACGATCGGGGCCGGCTTCTCGATCCGCCCGAGGCGATGGATGTCGATAATGTCGCCGCCGGTGCGCAACGAGGCCCGCAGCGTGCGGCGCATGTCGAGCCGCAAGCCGCGCGGGTCGGGCAGGTAGCGGCGCGTCAGCAATTCCGCCTGCGGCAGCCGCATCCTCTCGATGGCGCGGAGCGCCTCTGCGATCTCGGCGGCGCTCATCTGCGCAAAGTCCTTCTTCTGAAGGATCTCCTTGTCGGAAACCGACAGGCGCAAATCCTGCTCCTGGTGCTGCGGCGTCTCCGTCATCCGCGGCTGCGACATCGCCTCCTGCACGCGGCGCGAGCCGGCCTGCGGCTTCTTCTTGGCCTGCTCCGGCAGCGGCACCGAATCCAGCAGGTGCTTCCATTCTTCCGAGGCACGGAAGAACAGGTTGAAAGCCTGCTTGAAGATCAGCGCATGCTCATGGCGCTTGACGAAGATCGCCTCCAGCGTGGTGAAGACGTCGGCCCGGTTGCCGATGTCGATCACCTGCAGCGCGCTCATGGCATCGATCACCGCGCCGGGGCCGACCGGCATGCCGGCCGCACGCAACGCCCGGGCAAAGCCGACGATGTTGTCGGCGAACTGCTCGGTTTGCTCCGGGGCAAGGTGGTTGATGGCCATGCGTCCACACTCTCAGCCGTCATTCCGGGGCGCGCCCCTTGGCGCGAGCCCGGAATCCATTCATCCTTAATCCATGCCGCTCGATGGATTCCGGGTTCGCGCTGACGCGCGCCCCGGAATGACGGGTTCGTTATGACGCACGCGCGTCAATTCTCGCTCGTCGCTTCCTTCAGCACCTTCTGCAGGGTGTCGCCCTGCATCCGCGTGATGTCGTCCTGGTATTTGAGCAGAGCGCCGAGCGTGTCGCCGACCACTTGCGGGGTCAGCGAGCGGGCATCGAGCTCGGACAAGGCGGTGGCCCAGTCGATGGTTTCGGCGACGCCAGGCGACTTGTAGAAATCCTGGTTGCGCAGCGCCTGCACGAAGCGCACGACCTGCTGCGAGAGCTTGGCCGAGATGCCGGGCACGCGCGTCTTGACGATCGCCAGCTCGCGCTCGGCGGCGGGATAGTCGACCCAATGATAGAGACAGCGCCGCTTCAGCGCATCGTGGATCTCGCGGGTGCGGTTGGAAGTGATGATGACGATCGGCGGATGCGGCGCCTTCACGGTGCCGAATTCGGGGATCGTCACCTGGAAGTCGCTGAGAATTTCCAGCAGATAGGCCTCGAAGGCCTCGTCGGCGCGATCGAGCTCGTCGATCAGCAGCACCGGCGGTCCTGCGACGTCAGGCTCCAGTGCCTGGAGCAGCGGCCGCTTGATCATGTAGCGGTCGGCAAAAATGTCGCTCGAGAGCTGATCACGATCGGTGTCGCCGGCGGCTTCCGCCATCCGGATCGCGATCATCTGCGCGGCGCTATTCCACTCATAGACCGCGGAGGAGACGTCGAGGCCCTCGTAGCACTGCAGGCGAATCAGCTTCCGCCCCAGCGCCGCCGAGAGCACCTTCGCGATCTCGGTCTTGCCGACGCCGGCCTCGCCTTCCAGGAACAGCGGCCGGCCCATGCGCAGCGAGAGGTACGTCACCGTCGCCAGCGACCGCTCGGCCAGATAGCCGCGCGAGGTCAAGAGTTCGAGCATCGCATCGACCGATGCCGGCAGGGTCGCTGAAGTCATGAAAAAGCCAGTCTCGCTACGCCCTCACCGGGACAAGTTTGGCCGAGGCGTGAGAATCACTCACTCCTTGGCATTGGCCGCGTCGACGGCGCGCCGTGTCAGCACGCCGATCAGATGCGCGCGGTATTCGGCGCTGCCGTGGATATCGCTGTTCAGCCCTTCCGCCGGCACGTCGATGCCTTCGAGCACCTTGGACGAGAACCGCTTCTTCAGCGCTTCCTCATAGGCCTCGACGCGGAACACGCCGTCCGAGCCGGCGCCGGTGACGGCGACGCGCACGTCCGACGGACGCCGCGCCACGAACACGCCGACCAGCGCGTAACGCGAAGCCTGGTTGCGGAACTTGATATAGGCGGCCTTCTTCGGCAGCGGGAACATCACCTTGGTGATGATCTCGTCGGCTTCCAGCGCGGTCGAGAACAGGCCCTGGAAAAACTCCTCGGCCTTGAGGCGGCGCTTGTTGGTGACGATGGTGGCGCCGAGCGCGAGCACGGCGGCCGGATAGTCCGCAGTCGGATCGTTGTTGGCGAGCGAGCCGCCGATCGTGCCCTTGTGACGCACCGCGGGATCGCCGATCTGGCTGGCGAGATTGGCAAGTGCCGGAATGGCCTCACCGACAATGGCGGAGGTCGCGACCTCGGCGTGTTTGGCGGTGGCGCCGATCACCAGCGAACGGCCCTTCATCTCGATCGTATTCAGCCCCTCGATATGGGAGAGGTCGACCAGATGCGGCGGGCTTGCGAGCCGCTGCTTCATGACGGGAATCAGCGTGTGACCGCCGGCGATCACCTTGGCGTCTTCGTTCTTCACCAGGAGATTCGCGGCCTGCCGGACGGTCCCGGGGCGGTGGTATTTGAATTCGTACATGAGTGTGTCCTGATCGCGGAGGGCGCGGTTACGCGAGATCGGATTTCGCCATCGCCTTGGCGCCGGCGGCGATCGAGGCGACGATGTTCTGGTAGCCGGTGCAACGGCAGAGATTGCCTTCCAGTTCTTCCCGGATGGTATGGTCGTCGAGCTCGTTGCCCTTGCGATGCACGATGTCGATCGCGGTCATGATCATGCCCGGCGTGCAGAAGCCGCATTGCAGGCCATGGTGCTCGCGGAAGGCCTCCTGCATCGGATGTAGCGGCGCGCCATCGGCGGCCAATCCCTCGATGGTCTTGACCTCGTGGCCGTCGGCCATCACGGCCAGCGTGGTGCAGGACTTCACGGCCTTGCCGTCGAGATGCACGACGCAGGCGCCGCACTGCGAGGTGTCGCAGCCGACATGGGTGCCCGTCAGCCGCAGATTCTCGCGCAGGAACTGCACCAGAAGCGTCCGCGGGTCGACATTGCCGGTAACAGGATTGCCGTTCACGATGAGGGAGATTTTTGCCATAAGCACTCTCTGTCAGCGCCCCGACGGGTCCCGTCGAAGCGGTTCTTTCTTATAATTATTCCAACCCATCATATGGGCCATTATGGCCGGGGGCAACATTGCCCCAAGCGCGAGGTGCCATGACGAAAAGCCAGAGCCGTCAGCCCTGTACCGCCTTGACGAAATTCGCGAAAAATTCGTCCGCCAGCTTCTTGGCGGTGCCGTTGATCAGCCGCTGCCCGAGCTGCGCCAACTTGCCGCCGATCTGCGCCTCGACGTCATAGGAGAGCAGCGTGCCGCCATCCTTCTCGGCAAGCTTCACCGCGGCGCCGCCCTTGGCAAAGCCAGCCACTCCGCCCTCGCCTTCGCCTGAGATCTTGTAGCCGTTCGGCGGGTCGAGATCCGAAAGCATCACCTTGCCCTTGAAGCGCGCCGAAACCGGACCAACCTTCATTTTCGCGGTGGCGCGAAAGCCGCCGTCCTCGGTCTTCTCCAGCTCCTCGCAGCCGGGGATGCAGGCCTTCAGCACCGCGGGATCGTTGAGCTTCTCCCAGACGGCCTCGCGCGGCGCCGCAAGCTGGACTTCGCCGTTCATTGTCATGGCCATGGGGTGCCTCCGGGGATCGCAAAAGGTGGGATGCTCAAGTAACGCACGGAGGCCGCAAAGAAAAGGGTGGCCCTGGTCACGTGCAATGCATATTCGCACCTGCAAAAGGTCTTGTCCTGATAGTCGGGGGATTGGCAGAGCCTGATCATGGTGATTAGGTCCGGCGCAACATGACCACAGCTCTCTCCCCCCTGCTTGCGCCGATGCTGTCGAGCGCAGCCATGCGCGCCGTTTGCGACGACCGGTCCACGCTGCAGAACATGCTCGATTTCGAGGCAGCCCTGGCCCGGGCCGAGGCCGCGACCGGTGTGATTCCCGCGTCGGCAGTGGGCCCGATCGAAGCGGCCTGCAAGGCCGAGACCTTCGACATGACCGCGCTGGCCGAGGCCGCGACCCGGTCGGGCAATCTCGCGATCCCCCTGGTCAAGCTGCTGACCGCCAATGTCGGCAAAGCCGACGCTGAAGCCGCGCGCTACGTGCATTGGGGCGCGACCAGCCAGGACGTCATCGATACCGCGACCATGCTGAGCTTGCGCGCTGCCATCGACGCGCTGGATGCCGACCTCAGCCGCGCCATCAAGGGCTTTGCCGCGCTCGCGCGCGCCCACCGCAACACGGCGATGGTGGCGCGGACCTGGCTCCAGCACGCTCTGCCGATGCCGTTCGGCCTGAAGGCCGCTGAATATGCCTCAAGCCTTGCCCGTGCGCGCTGCCGCCTGCGGCGGCTCCGCCGCGAGGGCCTCGCGCTCCAATTCGGCGGCGCCGCCGGCACGCTCGCAGCGCTCGGGGACAAAGGGCTCTCGGTCGCCGAACGGCTGGCGCAGGAGTTGAACCTGCCGCTCCCCGAGGCGCCCTGGCACACCCATCGCGACCGTATCGCGGAAGCGGCATCGAGCTTCGCGATCCTCGCCGGCAGTTGCGGCAAGATCGCCCGCGACGTCTCGCTGATGATGCAGACCGATGTCGGCGAAGCCTTCGAGCCGGCCGGCGAAGGCCGCGGCGGCTCCTCGACCATGCCGCACAAACGCAACCCTGTTGCCGCCGCGAGCGCGCTCGGCTGCGCGACCATGGCCCCGCAGCTCACCGCTACGATCCTTGCAGCACAAGTGCAGGACCACGAGCGCAGCGCCGGGCCCTGGCATGCGGAATGGCCGACGCTGCCGCAATTGATGCTGGTCACATCAGGCGCGCTCGCTGCGATCGTCGACATCGCCGAAGGCCTCGACGTCGATGCGGCGCGCATGCGCAGCAATCTCGATACGACGCATGGGCTGATCATGGCGGAGGCCGTCACCTTTGCGCTGGCCGACAAGATCGGCAAGAGCGACGCGCATCATCTCATCGAAGTCGCGAGCAAGCGCGCGGTCGCCGAGAAGAAGCACTTGCGCGACATCCTCTCCGCCGATTCGCAGGTCACCGCGCATCTGACGCCGGAGAAAATTGCGGAATTATTCGAGCCGATGGCCTATCAAGGTGCGTCACAGGCCTTGATCGATCGCCTGCTCGACAACCTTGACCGTGAATAAAGCTGAACGGAGACGCCGCAATGCCGATGATCGATGCCGACGGTTGCCTGATCAACGTCTCCGTCGAGGGCCGCGACGGCGGGCCGACCTTGATGCTCTCGAACTCGCTCGGCTGTACGCTGCAGATGTGGGAGCCGCAGATGAAGGCGCTGACGCAAGTGTTCCGCGTCATCCGCTACGACCGCCGCGGCCACGGCAAGTCCAACGTGCCGCCCGCCCCCTACACAATGGAGCGCTTCGGCCGCGACGTGCTCGCGATCCTCGACGACCTCAACATCGAGAAGGTGCATTGGTGCGGCCTGTCGATGGGCGGCATGGTCGGGCAATGGCTCGGCGCCAACGCGCCTGAAAGATTCGGCAAGCTCATCCTCGCCAACACCTCCTGCTACTATGCCGAGCCGACCAGATGGCTGGAGCGCATCGACGCCGTGAAGAAGGGCGGCATCGCGTCGGTCGCCGACGGCGTGATCGCCGGCTGGCTGACGCAGGATTTCCGCGAGCGCGAGCCCGAGATCACTGCCAGGATGAAGGCGATGCTGGTCGCCACCCCGGTCGAGGGCTATCTCGCCTGCTGCGAGGCACTGTCGACGCTCGACCAGCGCGCTCTGCTGCCCAAGATCAAGAGCCCGACGCTGGTGATCGCCGGCCGCCACGATCAGGCAACCCCGATCTCGGCGGGCGAGATGATCCGCTCGAGCATTCCCGGCGCCAGCATGACCATCATCGACGCCGCCCACATTTCCAATGTCGAGCAGCCGCACGCGTTCACCGACGCGGTGGTGGGATTCTTGACGCAGCGTTAGTCGTAATCACCGTCATTCCGGGGCGCCTCGAAGAGGCGAACCCGGAATCTCAAGATTCCGGGTTCGATGCTTCGCATCGCCCCGGAATGACTGATCCGGAGAAGCACAATGGACGACCAGAAGCGCCGCGATGCCGGCATGACCGTACGCCGCAAGGTGCTTGGCAATGCCTGGGTCGACAAATCGATCGCGAACCGCAACTCCTTCAATACCGATTTCCAGGACATGATCACGCGCTATGCCTGGGGCGAGATCTGGACGCGGCCGCATTTCGACGAGCGGACGCGGCGCGTGCTGGTCATCGGCACCATGGTCGCGCTCGGACAATGGGATGAATTCCGCCTGCACGTGCGCGCGGCGCTGGCCGAGGGCGGCTTCACCGCCGACGACATCAAGGAGATCCTGCTGCAGCAGGCAATCTATTGCGGCGTCCCGGCGGCGAACCACGCCGTCAAGGAAGCCTCAGCGATTGTGCAGGAGCTCGGCCTTATCAAAGGCTAGCGGCGCGGCATCCGGAACGGCAACCGTCTTCGGCGCTGGCGCCGGCCGCTCGATCAGCAGCACGATCGCGGCGCCAAGCAGCAGCAACAGCTCCGTGGCGTGCAACCGAAGGGCGGCCATCTCGTGGACCTTGGAGGCCATGATCATGCTCGCGAACGAGATCAGGCTGCCGATCGCGAGCGCGATGCCGAGCGCCTCGTCGCTGGCCCCGCTCCTGCGGGTGCGCGGAATGGCCAGAAGCGCAAGACAGATCGCAAAGAACGCCACCACGGTCAGCCGTCCGAGCGCCAGCAGCCAGGCAGCGCGCACCGTGCTTACGCCAGACATCTGCAGCTGGTCGCTGAGGAACAGCGCCACCGCGACGCTCGGCCGCTCGTAGAGACCGTGCACCGGCGCCACTACGATGTTGAAGGCGACCACCGTCCAGGCCGGGATGAAATAAGCTGCCAGCAGCGCGCCGTTGACCGAGCCGATCCGCCAATTTCTGAACATGCCGCTTCCCGCTTCGTCTACATGCCTTCGAGGTAAGGCTTTGCCGGGAGCTAACTCGCACCGGACTGCGGCGGCAATTTAAACCCTTTGTTTACCTTAATCGGCGTGTGGATAAGCTCGTCGTTCCGGGGCGGCTCGTAGAGCCGAACCCGAAATTTCGAGATTCCGGGTTCGATGCTTTGCATCGCCCCGGAATGACCAGCACCTTCCAAAGAATAAGGCCCCGCCTTTCGGCGGGGCCACGCGACGCTACTCCCTGGACGTTCAATCCAGTCTGTTGTCCTGCTTGCCGCCCTGCTGCTGGCCGGGCTTGTCGCCTTGGCGCATCGGATCGTTCTGCTGCTGCTGTCCGGGTTTCTGGCCGCCGCCCTGCTGCTGCCCTGGTTGCTGGCTCGGGCGCTGCTGGCCGGGCTCTGGTTCTGCTGGCCCGGATTCTGGTTCTGCTGCTTCGTCATTGGGGGAAACTCCCTTGTTGGACGTCAGTCGGAGACAACTGCCGGCGACGTTTTTGGTTGCTCCGCGGAACCCGGTTCCTCGCAGGTGCGGAACCGGGAGCTGACATCCGAAACCGAAATCAGCTCTGTACAAGCCTTTATGCCAAGGCATCACCAGTTGCGGCCGCCAGTTCCCTCCTGTTACAAAACGGGAAGAAGACGGGGCTGCCGGGCCCGAGAAGAAACGTACGCACTCTCTCGAGAGCTCCCTTTCAACGTCAGGTTTGGTAACGGCAGCCTATGGATTATTTCGCCCAGCAGCTCATCAACGGCCTCGTGCTCGGCTCCATCTACGGTCTGATCGCGATCGGCTACACGATGGTCTACGGCATCGTCGGCATGATCAATTTCGCCCATGGCGACATCTTCATGATCGGCGGCTTCATCGCGCTGATCTCCTTCCTGCTCCTGGTGTCGCTCGGTCTGACTGCGATCCCACTGATCTTGCTGCTCGTCCTGCTGGTCGCGATGGCGGTCACCGCACTCTATGGCTGGACAGTCGAGCGCATCGCCTATCGGCCGCTGCGGCACTCCTTCCGGCTCGCACCGATGCTGTCGGCGATCGGCATGTCCTTCGTGCTGACGAACTATTCGCAAGTCGCGCAGGGCGCCCGCGTCAAGCCGGTCCCGCCGATCATCACGGGCGGCTACACGCTGCATGAAGGTCCCGAGGGGTTTGCGGTGCAGCTCTCCAACATGCAGATCATGGTCGTGCTGGTCACCATCGTGCTGCTGGCCATGTTCACCTGGCTTGTCTCGCGGACACGGCTCGGCCGCGACATGCGGGCCTGCGAGCAGGACCAGACCATGGCGGCGCTGCTCGGCGTCGACGTCGATCGAACCATTTCCATGACTTTCGTGATCGGCGCGGCGCTCGCCTCCGTCGCGGGCATGATGTACCTGCTCTATTACGGCCAGGTCGATTTCTTCATGGGCTTCGTTGCAGGGATCAAGGCGTTCACAGCGGCCGTGCTGGGCGGCATCGGCTCGCTGCCCGGCGCGGTGCTGGGCGGGCTCGCGATCGGCCTGATCGAGACCCTCTGGTCGGCCTATTTCTCGGTGGAGTACAAGGACGTCGCCGCCTTCTCGATCCTGATCATCGTCCTGATCTTCATGCCGACCGGTCTGCTTGGCCGGCCGGAAGTCGAAAAAGTCTGACGGGCCCCTCGCGTGACAGCCCTTTCAACCGAAACCACGCAGGCCGGCCGCACGGTGGGCATTCCGTTCATCCTGAAAAAAGCTTTCCTCAGCGCATGCGTTGCGCTGGTGCTGTTCTCGCTGATGATCGGCATCCGCACCGAGGCCGGCCCCGACGGGCAGCTGACCTGGTGGACGCGCTTCGGCGACCTCGCCTCCATCGTCGGCCTCGTGTTCGGCGGCTCCATCGTCATTGAGCTGCTGCGGCAATGGATCGGACCGACCGGCGCGGAAAAGCTCGTGCCAGCGCCGATCCAGCGCAGCCTGTCACTGGCGGGCCGCTTCCTGGGTCCGGCCCTGCTCGTCTTCACCCTGCTCGTTCCTGTCATCTTCTACAATCAGCGCTATATCCTCGACCTCGGCATCCTCGTGCTCACCTACGTGATGCTCGGCTGGGGCCTGAACGTCGTGGTCGGGCTCGCCGGCCTGCTCGACCTCGGCTATGTCGCCTTCTACGCCGTGGGTGCCTATTCCTATGCGCTGCTCGCCACGAATTTCGGCTGGTCGTTCTGGGTTTGCCTTCCGCTCGCCGGCATGCTCGCCGCGATCTGGGGGGTCATGCTCGGCTTTCCGGTGCTGCGGTTGCGCGGCGACTATCTCGCCATCGTGACCCTCGCTTTCGGCGAGATCATCCGGCTGGTCATCCTCAACTGGCAATCACTGACCGGCGGCCCCAACGGTGTCTCCGGTATTCCCCGCCCCACCTTGTTCGGCATTCCGCTCGACAACAGTGATGACGGGCTCGCCGCCAAGCTCGGCATCGAGTACTCGCCGACCCATCGCATCATATTCCTGTTCTACCTGATCCTGGCGCTGGCGCTGCTCACCAACTGGGTGACGATCCGCCTGCGCCGCCTGCCGATCGGCCGCGCCTGGGAAGCGCTGCGCGAGGACGAGGTGGCCTGCCGCGCGCTCGGCATCAACACCACGACCACCAAGCTCACGGCGTTCGCGACCGGCGCGATGTTTGGTGGCTTTGCCGGTGCGTTCTTCGCAACACGCCAGGGCTTCATCAGCCCGGAATCCTTCACCTTCCAGGAATCGGCGCTGGTGCTTGCCATCGTCGTGCTCGGCGGCATGGGCTCGCAGCTCGGTGTCGCGCTCGCCGCCCTCACCATGATCGGCGGCTTCGAGCTGTTCCGCGGCCTCGAGACCTACCGCATGCTGGTGTTCGGCATGGCGATGGTGCTCATCATGATCTGGCGACCGCGCGGAATCATCGGCCATCGCGCGCCGACCGTGTATCTGACCAAGGCGCAGGCGATCTCCTCCGACCTCGTCAAGGAGGGCCACGGGTGAGCGGCGAACCAATTCTCAGCGTCGACCGGCTCACCATGCGGTTCGGCGGCATCGTCGCCGTGCAGGACCTGTCGTTTGCAGCCGAACGGGGGAAGATCACCGCGCTGATCGGACCGAACGGCGCTGGCAAGACCACTGTCTTCAACTGCATCACCGGCTTCTATAAGCCGACCGGCGGCGCCATTCGTCTCAATCATGACGACGGCAGGCAGACCGCGCTGGAGCGGCTGAACGACTTCCGCATCGCCAAGCAGGCCAAGGTCGCCCGAACCTTCCAGAACATCCGCCTCTTTCCCGGCATGACGGCGCTCGAGAACCTGATGGTGGCACAGCACAACGCCTTGATGCGCGCATCAGGCTTTACGTTTCTCGGCCTGATCGGCGTCCCCACCTATCGCGACGCCGAAAAGCGCGCGATCGCGCTCGCGACCGACTGGCTCAAACGGATCAATCTGCTCGACCGCGCCGACGATGCCGCAGGCAACCTCGCCTATGGCGACCAGCGCCGGCTCGAGATCGCGCGCGCGATGTGCACTGAGCCCGCGCTGCTCTGCCTGGACGAACCCGCCGCCGGCCTCAATGCACGCGAGAGTGCATCGCTGAGCGAGCTGCTGCGGTCGATCCGCGGCGAGCTCGGCACCTCGATCCTGCTCATCGAGCACGATATGTCGGTGGTGATGGAGATATCGGACCACATCGTGGTGATGGACCATGGCGTGAAGATCGCGGAAGGCACGCCGCGGGAGGTGCGCGACGACCCGAAGGTGATCGCCGCCTATCTTGGCACCGACGAGGAAGAGGCTGCGGCCGTGATGGAGAGCGGATCGTGACGGCTGCCACTCCCCTGCTCGCGATCCGCGGCCTGCGCGCCGCCTACGGCAAGATCGAGGCTTTGAAGGGCGTCGATGTCGAGATCAATGCCGGCGAGATCGTCGCGCTGATCGGCGCCAACGGCGCCGGAAAGTCGACGCTGATGATGACGATCTTCGGCAAGCCGCGCGCCCGCGCCGGCCAGATCCTGTTCGACGGCAGGGACATTTCCTCTGTCCCGACCCATCAGATCGCGCATTTGCGTATCGCTCAGTCGCCGGAGGGCCGCCGCATCTTCCCGCGCATGAGCGTCGCGGAAAACCTCCAGATGGGCGCCGACGTCACCGATTCCACCGCGGCGGAGCGGGAAAGCACCCTGGAGCGCGTGTTCGCGCTGTTCCCACGGTTGAAGGAACGCGTCATGCAGCGCGGCGGAACCCTGTCGGGCGGCGAGCAGCAGATGCTGGCGATCGGCCGGGCGCTGATGAGCCGCCCGCGCCTTCTGCTGCTCGATGAACCCTCGCTGGGGCTCGCGCCCCTCATCGCGCGGCAGATCTTCGATGCGATCCGTACCCTGAACCGCCAGGACGGCCTGACCGTTCTCATTGTCGAGCAGAACGCCAACCATGCACTGAAACTCGCCCACCGCGGCTATGTCATGGTCAACGGCCTGATCACGCTGGCCGGGACCGGCGCCGAGTTGCTGCAGCGCCCTGAGATTCGCGCGGCCTACCTGGAAGGCGGCCGGCACGCCTGACAGCCCTCGCGTGCGGCCGAATACGGCGAGATATCTTTGCAAATGCCCGTATTTTGCCGGTGACTTCTCGAACAATTCATTGAAGAATGGCGCCGGTTTGAACCGGGCTTGCCCGGCAACTCCCACAGACGATCACCCGCGAGGTATCTCATGAAATCACTGAAACTCATCGGTCTGGCACTCGGCGCTTCCGTTGCGCTGTCAACGGCGGCGTTCGCAGACGACCTCACCATCGCAGTCGCGGGCCCGATGACCGGCACCGAATCCGCCTTCGGCCGCCAGATGAAGAACGGCGCCGACCTGGCGATTGCCGACCTCAATGCCGCCGGCGGCGTTGCCGGCAAGAAGCTGGTGCTCGATGCCGAGGACGATGCCTGCGATCCCAAGCAGGCCCGCTCGGTTGCCGAAAAGATCGCGGGTGCGAAGATCCCGTTCGTCGCGGGCCACTTCTGCTCGTCGTCGTCGATCCCGGCTTCGGAAGCTTATGCCGACGGTAATGTCCTCCAGATCACGCCCGCCTCGACGAACCCGCTGTTCACCGAGCGCAAGCTCTGGAACGTGGCGCGCGTCTGCGGCCGAGACGATCAACAGGGCCTGATCGCCGCGCAGTACATCGCGAAGAACTTCAAGGGCAAGAACATCGCGATTCTCAACGACAAGACCACCTACGGCAAGGGTCTGGCGGATGAGACCAAGAAGGCGCTCAACAAGGCCGGCGTCACCGAGAAGCTCTACGAGTCCTACAACAAGGGCGACAAGGACTTCAACGCGATCGTCTCGCGCCTGAAGAAGGAGAACATCGACCTCGTCTATGTCGGCGGCTATCACCAGGAGGCAGGCCTGATCCTGCGCCAGATGCGCGACCAGGGCATGAAGACGGTCCTGATGTCGGGCGACGCGCTGGCCGACAAGGAATACGCCTCGATCACGGGCCCGGCCGGCGAAGGCACGCTGTTCACCTTCGGTCCCGATCCGCGCAACAAGCCGAGCGCGAAGAAGATCGTTGAGGCCTTCAAGGCCAAGGGCATCGATCCGGAAGGTTACACGCTCTACACCTATGCCGCGATGCAGGTCTGGTCTCAGGCCGTCAAGAAAGCCGGCACCACCGACGCCAAGAAGGTCATGGAGACTATCAAGGCCGGCAAGTGGGATACGGTGCTTGGTCCGCTCGAATATGACGCCAAGGGCGACATCAAGCAGATCGACTATGTCGTCTACAAGTGGGACGCCAAGGGCGGCTACGCCGAACTCAATGCCAACGGCACCTGAGACAGGGCGCCTGACCTTTTAACCAGATCGACGTCAGCGCCCCGGTCCGCCGGGGCGTTTTTTTTGCAAGCCGGTCAGACGGCTGCAGACAGCTCGCCGCCCGCAGCTGCCTGCGCCTTCCGAAGCGCTTGCAGCAGATCGTTCGGCCGAAACGGCTTTTGCAGGCAGACCACGCCATCGAGGCCAGGCGCCTCACCGATGAAATCCAGTGTCGTCATGCCTGACACCGCCACAATCGGAAATCCGGGAACCCGTTCCCGGATGGCGGCCATGACCTCGATACCGCTGGTGTCACTCAGGAAAATGTCGACAATGGCCGCGTCGAAAACCTCTTCGCCAAAGGCCTTGAGGCCGGCCACACCACTCTCGGCTTCAACCACGTCATAATGGTTGACCCGAAGGACAATCGAGACCATGGCGCGGACGTCCTTCTGGTCATCCACAACAAGGACACGGGGCATGGGAACAACTCCCGGATTCGTATCATTAATTGGTTCAATTCAAACGGCGACGTACGGCAAGGCAGTATGGGTCCGTCCAGTAAAGCCAACCTTACCGATTCCCTATTCCGATTCCCTGTCCCAGTTAAGTAAGCTGTAACCCTCGGTTGAGTCGTAGGCGTATCCCCTCGGGACACGCGCCCAGAGCGGGTTACCATGGAGGCCAAGGCCGACACGCCAAGGCAGCCGGCCAATGAAGTCACGTGGACTACCCATGCTGCCCCTGCGAGAGGTCAACGTGCACGCCAGAAACGACCGAAGCACATTCCTTTCGACCTTGCCGGCGGCGCAGAGCGATCGCACCGCAGCGCTGGCGATCGTCGGAATCTCCGCGATCCTGTTCGCGCTGGCTGTCCCCTTCGCGGGGACTCCCTTGATCGAGGTGCCGGCCTTCGTGGCCAGCTACCAGTCGGCGCTCGCCGTCAGCGACATCATTACCGCGGTTCTGCTGCTGTCGCAATTCGCGGTCCTGCGCAGCCGCGCGTTGCTGCTGCTGTCGGCAGGGTATCTGTTCACCGCAGCGGCGGCGGTGACGCACGCCCTCACCTTCCCCGGACTGTTCTCGCCGACGGGTTTGCTGGGCGCCGGCACCCAGACCACGGTCTGGCTCTACATGATCTGGCACGCCGGATTCCCGCTCTTCGTGTTGGCCTATGGCTGGCTGAAGGACGGCAACGGTGGCAACAAGATCGAGGGACAGACGCAGCGGTCGATCGTGCTCACCGTGCTCGCCGTCATTGTCGCGATGATCGTCATCGCCTGGACCGTCACCGCGCGGCACGACCTGTTGCCGGTCTTGCTAAGGGACGGCCGCTACACCGCAACCATGATCGGCGTCGTGTCCTTTATCTGGTCGTTGAGCTTCGCGGCGCTGATCACGCTGTGGTTCCGCAAGCCGCATACCGTGATCGACGTCTGGCTGATGGTCACGATGTGCGCCTGGCTGTTTGACATCGCGCTGTCGGCCATCGTCAACATCGCCCGCTACGACCTCGGCTTCTACGCCGGCCGCATCTACGGCCTGTTCGCCGCGAGCTTCGTGCTCGCCGTGCTCTTGATCGAGAATGTCCGCCTCCAGGCGAGCACCATGGGCCTCGTCGGCCGGCTGCGCGAGCAATCGGCGTTCGACCGCGACTATTACGGCAAGCGCCTCGCGCTCTACGGCGCCGTGGTCGAATCCTCCAACGACGCCATCATCACCGAGTCGCTCGACGGCCGCATCACGGGCTGGAACAGGGCTGCCGAGCGCCTGTTCGGCTATTCGGCCACTGAAGCCGTCGGTCAATCAATCTATCTCGTGGTGCCTGAGGATCGGAAGGCTGAAGCCAGGGGTCTTCTCAACCGTATCAGCAGCAACGAGTCGATCGCCCAGCACGAGACGGTCCGCATCCGCAAGGACGGCCGGCAGATCGACGTCGTCCTGACCGTCTCGCCGCTGCGATCGGACAATGGCGAGATCATCGGCGCCTCCAAGATCGCCCACGACATCACCGAGGAAAAGCAATCGCGCGAGAAGCTGCGCCGCGAGATCGAGGAACGCGAGCGTATTTTCGAGACATCACAGGACCTGATCCTGGTCACGGACGGCTACGGCAATTTCATCCAGGTCAGCCCGAGCGTGAAGGATATCCTCGGCCTGAGCCCGGAAGACATGATCGGGCACAGCGCGATCGATTTCATCCACCCTGACGACCTGGACAGGACGCGCGAAGAGATGCGTGCCGCGCGGCGCGGTCAGACCAAGCGCAGCTTCGAGGCGCGCTATTACCACTATGACGGTCACGAAGTCTCGCTGAACTGGGTTGGAAACTGGTCGGAGCCGGTGAAGCGTCATTTCTTCATCGGCCGCGACCTGACCGAAAAGCAAGCCGCCGAAGCCCAGTTCCGGCAGGCGCAGAAGATGGATTCCATCGGCCAGCTGACCGGCGGCGTCGCCCACGATTTCAACAACGTGCTCACCGTCATCACCGGCACGATCGGTATTTTGGCGGACGCGGTCGCCGACCGGCCAGAGCTTGCTGCCATCACCAAGCTGATCGACGACGCCGCCGAGCGCGGCGCGCAGCTGACCAAGCATCTGCTCGCCTTCGCCCGCAAACAGCCGCTCCAGCCGCGCGAGATCGATGTCAATGCGCTGGTGCTGGAGGCCGCAAAGCTCCTGCATCCGACGCTCGGCGAGCAGATCACGATCATGCCGCAACTCACCGAAGATGCCTGGCCGGCACTGATCGATCCGAGCCAGCTTTCGACGGCGATCCTCAATCTCGCTCTGAACGCGCGCGACGCCATGCCCAACGGCGGCACGCTGGTGCTGGAGACCCGCAACATCTTCCTCGACGACGGCTATGCCAGCATGAATCCCGATGTCGTCGCCGGCAATTACGTGATGATCGCGGTCAGCGACACCGGCTCGGGCATTCCGGCCGGGCTGCTCGAACGGGTGTTCGATCCGTTCTTCACCACCAAGGAGGTCGGCAAGGGCACGGGCCTTGGCCTCAGCATGGTGTTCGGCTTCGTCAAGCAGTCGGGCGGCCACATCAAGATCTACAGCGAGGAAGGCCACGGCACGAGCGTGAAGATCTACCTGCCGCGATCCAGCGGCGTCCAGGAGACCGAGTACGAACAGCTCCAGAACGTGCCGGTCACCGGCGGCGACGAGAAGATCCTGATCGTCGAGGACGACGCGCTGGTGCGGCAGTATGTCGTGACCCAGATCAAGAGCCTCGGCTATGCCGCGCTCGAGGCGGCCAACGCCGCCGAAGCCCTCGTCATCATCGATGCCGACAAGGGCATCGATCTGCTGTTCACCGACGTCATCATGCCCGGCAACATGAACGGCCGCCAGCTCGCCGACGAGGCGGCACGGCGGCGACCGGAGCTGAAGACGCTGTTCACCTCGGGCTACACCGAAAACGCCATCGTCCATCATGGCCGACTGGATTCCGGCGTGCTGCTGCTGGCCAAGCCCTATCGCAAGTCGGAGCTCGCCAAGATGCTCAGGACGGCGCTGGCGAGTTGAGCGCGCCGCGCGCGTGCGCTATCGCTGAGACCGTGCCAGCCGCATGGAGTGCCGTCCTTGAAAAACCTCCTCACCGATATCGCCGGCGTCCGCGTCGGCCATGCCGATGACGCAGAGCTTGCGTCGGGCGCAACGGCAATCGTGTTCGACGAGCCCGCGGTTGCGGCGATCGACATCCGCGGCGGCGGCCCCGGCACGCGCGAGGACGCGCTGCTTGGCCTCGCCAATACGGTCGAGCGCGTCGACGCGATTGCGCTGTCGGGCGGCTCTGCCTTCGGCATCGAGACCGGCGGCGGCATCCAGGCCTGGCTTGCCGAGCAGGGCCGCGGCTTCCGCGTCCGCGAGGCCCTGATCCCGATCGTGCCCGGCGCGATCCTGTTCGATCTGCTCAACGGCGGCGACAAGGCATGGGGCCGCTTCGCGCCCTATCGCGATCTCGGCTATGCCGCGGCCGCCTCAGCCGGGCGCGAATTTGCGCTCGGCAGCGCCGGCGCGGGCCTGGGGGCCACCACAGCGACGTTCAAGGGCGGGCTCGGCTCGGCATCCGCAGTCACCAGCAGCGGCGTCAAGGTCGCGGCGCTCATCGCCGTCAATGCGGTCGGCAGCGCCACCGTCGGCGACGGACCCTGGTTCTGGGCGGCGCCGTTCGAGGTTGGCGGCGAGTTCGGCGGCCGCGGACTGCCCGACAAATTCACCGACGACATGCTCAAGATGCGCATCAAGGGTGGTCCTGCCGCAACCGAGCGCGAGAACACCACGATTGGCGTCGTCGTCACCGATGCGGTGCTGAGCAAGCCCCAGGCCAAACGGCTGGCGATGATCGCGCACACCGGCTTTGCGCGTGCGATCTATCCGGTGCATGCCCCGACCGATGGTGACGTGCTGTTCGCCGCCGCGACATGCGCAAAGCCGATCGATCCGATCGTCGGCCTCACCGAGCTCGGCATGGTCGCCGCCAACGTGGTCGCCCGCGCGATCGCCCGCGGCGTCTACAGCGCAACCGCGCTGCCGTTCCCGGGTGCGCAGCCGGCGTGGAAGGATCGGTTTGGCTAGGATCTCGGAGAGCGCCTTACACGCTCATCGACATCGACGAAGCCGCAGAACCCGCTGCGGTCTGGGCCTGGCGCTGCATCATCTGGCCGAACCAGTCATAGGGCGAACTGCCGCCGCCCGAGCCGTTCGACGAGTTGGAGGCGCCCGGCACTGTCGTCGTCATCTTGAAACCGTCGGCATAGGTGACGGTGGTGGTGGTCGAGCCGTCGGCGGCGGTCGTGGTGGTCGAGGTCGACCCGCCGCTCGACGACGACGAGGAGGAATCCGAACCGCTGCCCGACGCGTCGCCCGAGCCGCTCGCCGCGTGCGCGTGGTGGTGACCACCATGATGGCCGCCGGCGCCCTTCAGCGCCTTCGACATCTCGTCGAGGCTGACGCTGCCGTCCGAATTGGTATCGAGCTTGGAGAACACGTCGTCGGCCTGCGCCAGATTGGTGCCCCCGGCGCCGAGCGCGTTCTCGAACTCGGACTTGCTGATCTGGCCATCGCCATTGGCGTCCAGCTTCGAGAACAGATCCTTCAGCGCGTCATCACGGCTCATCGGGGCCGAGGATGTCGCGCTCGACGATGCTGAGCTGGTCGATGAATTCGACTGGCTTTGCGCGGCGAACAGCGCATTCATCGTCTCCGGGGAGATCTGCGGATAGTAGCCCGCATTCACCGACGGAGCCGCGCTGCTGGTTGAACTGCTGATGCTGTTGCTGCTGTCGATCGCGAACGGATTGGTCGCGCCTTGCGACGAGCCGGTCTGCTGCGTCGAGGACGATTTCGAGCTCGTCAGCGATTGAATGGCATCAAGCGCAGTCGAGACGGCGCCAAGCGCGAACAACATTGCACAACTCCAACCCATGCGGCATGCCGCGGCCAATGTTCCGGCCATTAAGGTCAGCAAGCGTCGTGCCAGCGAAAAAAGCTCAATGAAATCCGGCACGGCGGCGCTTTGCGGAGTGCGGGAACATCGGCAATTCATGCCGGCGGCGGCAGAATTTTCCGCCCACAGGAAGCTGACCGCCCCTGCATTGCCCGGCTGTGAGGCCCATGTTAGGCGAGGCCATTCGCCCCTGCCGCCCGGGAAACAGCGCCATGACCCAAGCTTTCGCCCACCGCCCCCTGGCCATCGCGCCCTCGATTCTGGCCTCGGATTTCTCGAAGCTCGGCGAGGAGGTCCGCGCGGTGGATGCGGCCGGCGCCGACTGGCTCCATCTCGATGTGATGGACGGTCACTTCGTCCCCAACATCTCCTACGGCCCTGACGTCATCAAGGCGATGCGCCCGCACACCAAGAAGGTGTTCGATGCGCATCTGATGATCTCGCCCTGCGATCCCTATCTCGAGGCCTTCGCCAAGGCCGGCTGCGACCACATCACCGTGCATGCCGAGGCGGGTCCGCATTTGCACCGCTCGCTCCAGGCCATCCGCGCACTCGGCAAGAAGGCCGGCGTCTCGCTCAATCCGGGCACGCCGATCAGCGTGCTCGAATACGTGCTTGATCTCGTCGATCTCGTGCTGGTGATGTCGGTCAATCCCGGGTTCGGCGGTCAAGCCTTCATTCCCTCCGCGATCGGCAAGATCCGCGACATCCGCGCGATGACGGCGGGGCGTCCGATCGATATCGAGGTCGATGGCGGCGTCGGCCCCGATGTCGCCGGCGCGCTCGCAGCTGCCGGCGCCAATGCGTTCGTCGCCGGCACCTCCGTGTTCAAGGGCGGCACGCAGGACGCCTACAAGAACAATATTGCAGCGATCCGCAACGCGGCGCTCGGGGCCCGCGGCGAAGCAATCTGAAGCTCTCAGAGCGACGCGAACGCCCGCAAATCTGCGGTTCTTACGGGTGTTGCGACGCGCAATGCCTAAAATTGCAACCACGACCCGTACTCCTCCGGGCTTCCCTGATTCGCGCAAATCACCGCTAGTGATTCCTGCCTGATTTGACAGGAGCACATCATGACGACGACCCTGGTTTGGACTGGCGTGGCGTTGTGGATCGGTTTTTGTGCGTTCGTTGTGTTCGGCCCATCGGCCGGACCGGTCCAGGTCCCGGCACGTTCGATCCGCATCATCGGTCGCAACCGCTATCCGGGCTGACACCATGCAGATCGCCCTCGTGAAGCGTCAGCCGAAACGCAGGTGTCGCATCCCGCGGCGCCCGCATCCGAACCTCGACTATTTCTTCGGTCGGCTCGAACGCTCCGAAGGCGAGATGCGCGACGATCCGGGCGCCGAGACGGCCGACCTGGACGTCCCGTTCCGGTCACCGCGCCGGCATTGAAATTTCATACTGGACTAAGCCAATGAAACCGCATTGCCCGAACTGCCTGAAGGAAATGACCAAGGCGTCCGCGTCGCGTAACCTCTTCAACTGCGAGCCCTGCCGCGAGATCATCCAGTACTTCGGCGGCAGTCCGGATCACGGCGAGCCCGGCCCTCAGTTCTCTTGGCCGATCCGCCGCAAGCGTTCGGTCCACACCGCCCACGCGGCCTGAACTTTCCTAGCCCCACACCACGCCGGCGTCCGGTTTGGCAATAGCCATCCGCGGCGGCCGCACCACGGTGACGGTGCAGGTCGCTTCCGCCGCCACCTTGGCCGAGATGCTGCCAAGCAGCGTGCGCCTGAATGAGCTCTGCCGGGCGCCGATGATGAATTGGTCGACCTGGTTGATCTCGGCGAATTCCAGCAGTGCCGTAGCGGGATCGACCGCCTCCAGCACGTGAACCGACAGCCGGCTCTCGTCGAGCTTCAGGGGCGTGGCCCAATGCCTGAGCGCGACCAGGCGGTCGATATGCTTGTTGGAGCCCTGCTCGTCCAGCGTCTTGTCGATGGCGATGCGGTTGAGCTTCAGCACATTGATGCAGGCGAGCCGCGCTGACGGCAGCGTGGCGAGAATGCGCTCCGTGGTGACGCGTAGCGCCTCATTCAACTCCGGCTCACCTTCTACCGTGTCGAGCGCGACTGCAAGGATCGGGCTTGAGGCGATCTGCTCGGCAACATCCGGCTTCGCCCGTGGCTGCGTGGCATCCTGGTTGAAACGGCGCCGCCATGCCACGCTCCAGGGATCGCGCTTCATCCGCTCCGAACGCGCGGTCAGCCTGACCTGTGTTGGGTGCGCGAGATCGAAGGCGAGCTGCGTTGCGGTCGGATAGCGCCGGACCGGCTCGATCTCGAGACACCGCAGCACCACCTCCTGGAGCCAGGGCGGATAGTCGGCCCGCAAGCTTCGCGGCGGATGCGGATCGCGCCACAGTCTCCGTCGCATCGCGCGCAGCGTCTCGCCTTCGCCGAACGGACGCTCGCCAGTCGTGAAGAAGTACAGCAGCACGCCGAGAGAGAACAGATCGCTGCGCGGATCGTCACGCACGCCCAGCAGCCGCTCCGGTGCCATGTATGGCGCGGTGCCGTAAGGCAGACGGAACTCCGCCTGCAGCAGGTCGGGCAGATGATCGTGATGCGACAGGCCGTAATCGATCAGCACCGCCTCGCCGCTCTCGCGGAACATGACGCTGCTCGGCTTGATATCGTGATGGATGACGTTCTGCCGGTGCAGATCGGCGAGTGCAGCCGCGATCTTGGCAACCAGCAGCCGCGCCTCCTCGTAAGGCAGCGGCAGATCGGGCAGCCGCTTGTACAGCGTGGTTCCGGGAATGCGCTCGATCACGGCATAGGCCTGGCGAGCGAAATCGCCGGTGCCATAGCAGTGCGGCACGTGCGGACCGGCGAGTCGCGGCAGGATCATCATCTCCATCTCGAAGGAGACGATCGCGGCGGGATCCTCGCCTTCCGAGGCTCGCGGGACCTTCATCAGCAGCGGGCCATCGATGCCGGGATGGGTGACCGTCCATAGCGTCGCCATGCCGCCGGCATGGACGCATTCGCCGATCGTATAGCCGTCGACCTCCGCGCCGGACTTGACCTGGGATTTGGGCATCGGCCTCTAGCGCCCCTGCGACAGCCGATCGGCGAGCCAGGGCGGCAGGCCGTTCTCGCGGATCTTGTTTGCCGCGCTCGCAATGTCATAGGGCACGCGGCAATAGGTGATCTGGCACGAGTCCGTGTCGAACAGCACGAAGGACGCGGAGGGATCGCCATCGCGCGGCTGGCCGACCGAGCCGAGCACGGCGAGCCATTGCCGGCCGCGCAGCAGCTGCACCGGCACATCGGTCTTGGGCACGAAGCTCGTCATCTTCGCCGTCACCGACATCGAATAGAGCGCGGGCCGATGAATGTGGCCGCAGAAAGTGACATGGGCCGGCGTTGCGATCAGGCTCTTGGCGGCATCCGCGGTCGAGCGGACGTAATGCCACCGCTTGGGGCTCGAAGCTTCCGAATGCACGAACAGGCGGTCGCTGTCCTCCACCAGCATCGGCAGTTCGGCCAGGAACCGCCGCTGTGCTGCGTCAAGCCGCCCGCGAGTCCACTCGATCGCGATCTGCGCCTCGTTATTCATGTTCTCGGAGGTCGTGTTGACGGCTTCGTCATGGTTGCCGCGCACGGCGACGGCGCCACGGGTGACCAGATCCATGGCGGTGTCGACGACCCATTCCGGGTCGGCGCCATAACCGACAAAATCACCGAGCAGGATGAACCGCTCCGTGCCCTTCGCGCGGGCCACCTTAAGGCACGCCTCGAACGCCTGCCGGTTGCCGTGGATATCCGAAAAGACAGCGAGAAGCACACACCCTCCACCCTCATAATCTTATTGGAAGCCGATAAAGCCAATTTGAGGGAGGTCAACAAGATGCGCCAGCGCAAGGCAGTTGACCAGCGCCAGGCGGCCGCGATGGTGAAGGGCCTATTGCTCGTCCTTGGGCGGCATCCGGGGCGGCGGCAGGGGTGTAAACACCGCTCCCTGCGCGCCGGCCGGTGGGGCATTGAACTCACCGGTCGAGGAATCGCCGCCGCTGGTCTCAAGGATGACCTTGGGCGTCACATATTCCCGGACCATGTCGATCAGGCTGCCCTCGCCGCCGCCAAAGTCCGCCGCGCGCCCGCCTTGCGGATGGCCCGCCGCAATCTCGTTCTCCGCCGCATGGGTCTTGTCGGCCAGGGTGTCGTTGTAGGGAACGCGGAAGGCCCGCGGAATGCCACTCGGACGATGATCTTCGTCGAGTTCCTCGACCCACAGATAGATCGACCCGGGATCGCCCTCCAGCGAATGCGGCTCGACGATCCGCGCCTTGAGCAGCTTGAAGGCGGTCGGCAGCCGCTCGCTGCTGGCCCAGCCGAGCAACCCACGCATTTCCGTGAAGCTCACGACATAGAACGCGCTGGTCACGACGACGGCGATCGCCTTCAGTGACCAGTGCAGCCGCGCATAGACCAGCACGACCAACAGCAGCGCCCCGATCACCGCATAGGCTACGGATAGCGAAAGGATGACCGCCTGCAAATTAATCACGGCGGATCCTCGTAGCGTTCTTGCTCACACCGGTCCTCGGGTCGAGATCGGCTCCGTTGCGCCAGGTGCTGCGAAAGGTCTCCATCAGCGATTTCGGCCGCTGGCTTACATCGATGACCTTGCCCTCGGCATCGAGCCGGAATCGCACCGCGGTCTTCTCGTCACCGGTGTGGTCGAGCGTGAACTTGTTGTCGAAGACCACCTGCGCGGTCGGGTTGAGCTTCTGCACCTTCACATTGGCCGTCACGGGCTCGCCGGTCGTGGCGACAAAGTGCGAGACGTTGACGGTGTATTCGCCGGGGACGATGCCGCGCAGCGTGACGATTTCCTCGCGGATGGGGGAAGCGATCTTCTTGCCGTTGACCATGATGAAGTCATTGGCCCCGCCGCGGTCGTCGCGATCGAGCGTGAGGAAGCCGGCCTCGCGGTGGCGATACCAGGCGATGTTACCGGCGGGATCCTGCACGAACAGGTCGAGATCGTCGGGATGATTGTCCGGCCAGTCCAGTGTGATCATGAACTCGGCTTTGGAGTCGATCTTGCCCTCCTTGGCATCGGGCGAGACCGCCAGCAGCGCGAGGAAGAACAGGAAGGCGACCACCTGGAGCGCCTTGAACAGCATCACGCCCAGGGGATCGAACGGCTCCTCGCGCGGATAGAGGCCGAAATCATCCATCATGACGGCGTTCCAGCGCCCTTGATTTCGGATCCCCTGCGCTCGAGAACCGGCGTCACATAGGTCTCTGTCAGCACCACTGCATCCGAGAACACCCGCTGGGTCGCGGCATCGAGCATGTAGTACTGGATGCGAACCAGGATGGAGCCGACGAGGCCCGCGAGCGTCGTGTACATCGCGACCGCCATGCCGTCGCTCATCAGCCCCATCGAGGAACGCATCGCGACCTTGTCGGCGGCGTCCAGCCCGGCGATCGGCGCCAGCATGATGATGAAGCCGATGATGGTGCCGAGCAGGCCGAGCTTCATCAGCGTGTCGGAGACGAAGGCGCCGAACCCGTTGGAGCCGCGCAGGCGGTCGGCGAGCGTCCGCAGCAGCAGCGTCTGGTCGACCGGGCGGTAATCCTGCGCCGCGGCCTTCGTCACCAGGCTTTCGATGTGGTCGCGCACCAGCCCGTGCGGCAGCGCGGTGGCGCGCGCATCGAGCACCTTGCCGCCATCTGGCGCCGCCAGCACCGCGCGGCAGCGCCGGGCGGCGGCACCTTCACGGGCAATCGCCCGCGTGCGCAGGAAGCAGTGGCCGCAGGTAACGAGATAGAGTGCCGCGATCACGCTCGAAATGTACGTCCGGTCCGAGGTCAGCATCAGATGGATCAGGCCGAAGCGCCACAGCAGCACCGCGGCGAAGATCGAGAGCCCCGTGAAGATCATCCAGAACAGCAGCGCGCTGCGCTCGGATGGGTCGGCAGCCGCGGCCGCGATCGGTCCAATCGTCATCGAACTCATGCTGCATCGCTCCTGACTTGCAGGGATTGGCCTGCGACGTCTCCACCCGATTAGATCAAAGCCGCCGCTTCGGGTCCAAAGACCCATGCCCAATCCGGCTTGGGAAATTTGCCCGAGCTGCCATCCGGTCCGAACCCTGCAATTGGCAAGGCGCGGCGGCGTTGTTAGGCTGAGCTTATCAAACTTTGGGGTGATCGCATGCGCCTCGTGCTTCAGCTTGTCGCCCGTCTGCTTCTCATCGTTGCGCTGTGCCTGGGCGCGGCAACCATATGGGCTACCTTCGATGCCTATCGCAGCGTCGACCGGGCGACCGCGGCGTCCGCGCAGCGGGTCGCGCAGGCGCTCCAGGGCCTGTACTGGCACGAGCTGTTGCTGCGCAGCAGCAGGATTCGTGAGCATCTCGTGCCGGTTCCGGAATGGCGCACAGTTGAGACGGTGAAGTTGATTGCACCCGGTGTCTGCGTCGAGTTCCAGCCGGCCACCGCATTCGAAAAACCGCTCTGCGGCCAGAGCCAAGGGATCGGCCGGACCCCGCCGCGCTGGTTCGCCGCCATCGTTCCGACCTTCCTCGGCAGCCATGCCGAGGTGGTGCGCCCCATCAGCCCCCGAGCCGCAGCCGCCGGAACGGTGGTTGCGACACCCGACCAAGCCGCCTCAATCTCGCTCGCCTGGGAATACGTTCTCAACGTAACAGACGTTGCGCTTTTGATGGCGGCGGCGATCGCGCTGCTCGCCTCGCTTGCGATCGCGCACACGCTGGCGCCGGCACGCACCATCGTGACCGCCCTGCAACGCATGGCGCGCGGCCAGTATCGCACCAAGCTGCCGCGCTTCCGCTCCATGGAGCTCGCCATGATCGGCGGCGCCGTCGACGCGCTCGGCAGCCGGCTCGAGGAGGCCACCGAGCAGCGCGCCGCGCTGACACGGCGCCTGATCGAGATCCGCGACGATGAGCGACGCGCGCTTGCCCGCGAGCTGCATGACGAGTTCGGGCAGAATCTTTCGGCGATCCTGGCTTTCGCCAACACGATCGAGACCGCGAGCGCGCGGCAGACCGATAATGGCATCGCGCAGGATGCACGCATGATCTCGCAGGCCACGCATCATCTGATGGCCTCGCTGCGCGATGCGCTGAAGCGCCTGCGCAATCCGCTGCCCGAGGAGCTCGGGCTCGGGGCGAGCCTCGTCAACCTCGTCGACAGCTGGCGCTCGCAGAGTACGACGCAGCCAACGATCCAGCTCGACCTCAAGGGCGACCTCACCGACATCAGCGGCCCGGCTGCCACCACTGCCTATCGCGTCGCCCAGGAATGCCTGACCAATGCGCTACGCCATGGTGCAGCGCGCGAGATCTCGTTGCATGTCGAACGATGCGCAGGCGAGGACGGCGTGCTGCTGATCCGTGTCGAGGACGACGGCGGCGGCGATGCGGCCCGCGTGGCACGCTCCGCCGGCTTCGGCCTCACCGGCATCCGCGAGCGCGTCACGGCGGCCGGCGGCTCGCTGTCGATCCTGCCTGCAAGGCGTGGCCTCAGCGTCGCCGCGACGATTCCGCTTGCTGCGTGAGGCTGTCATGAGCGAGGTCGCAACCACAGGCGTCTCCGTGCTCCTGGTCGACGACCATCCGATCGTCCGCCAGGGCTACAGGCGCGTGCTGGAGAGCCAGGGCGATCTCCATGTCGTGGCGGAGGCCGACAACGCGGCAGATGCCTACAGCGCCTTCAAGGTTCATGAGCCCGATGTCGTGGTGATGGACATCTCGATGCCGGGCGCCTCAGGGCTCGAGGCGATCCGCAACATCCGCGCGCGCAACCCGCGGGCGCGCATCCTCGTCTTCACCATGCACAACGAGGCCGTGCTGGTGAAAGCCGCCTTCAATGCCGGCGCCTCCGGCTTCGTCACCAAGAGCAGCGCGCCTTCCGCTGTCGTCAACGCGATCCGAAGCGTCGCGCGCGGCGAGCGGGCCATGAGCGACGACATCGCACATGTGCTCGCAGAGGACAGCCTGTCGGCGGGATCGGTGCTGGATCAATTGGGCGAGCGCGAGATCGAGATTCTGCGCCAGTTCGCCGGGGGCGCCACGACCGAGGAGATCGCGGCGCAGCTCAATCTCAGCGTCAAGACGGTGCAGAATTATCACTATCTGATCAAGACCAAGACCGGCGCGCGCACGGACGCACAACTGGTGCGGCTGGCCGCGGCTTGCGGGCTGACGCGGATTTAGCAACAGCGCTGCCGTTTTCCGAATGACATGAAATTTCTCAATCTGCCGAGCGGATTGGAACAGAGGCTATTCCGTTCCTGTTAGCAGAGTGAAGGAGTAGAGGGTCATGAGTAAGATTCATCACAAGGCAGTCGCGCATCCCCCCATCATCACAGTCGGCGATCTCATCGACGAGCTCTGCCGCCTGCCGGATACCGCAGTCGTCCACTTCCGCTGCCCGACGCTGGATCAGGAACTCACATTCGAGCGGCTTCGAAAGCGATCGAAGGACGACGTCGAGATTGCGATCTCTGTCTATCCGGAGAGTCCGCCGGTCGTGCCGTCGTCCGACGGCGCCTTTCAGCCGCGAAAACACAGTTCGCCGGCGCGCTCGCTTCGCGACGGCGCTATGCTTCAGGGCAAACGGGTCAGCTAAGCCGGAATCTAACCCTTCAAACCGCGCAGCAGCAGCGCAAGGGTCGCGTCCACGCGCGCAGGCAGCTCGGCATCCTTCCACTCGTCGGCATGGGCCGGATGATGGAAGCGGCAGGTCGCGTCGAACAGCGCGCGCGCCGTCGTTTTAACGTCGGTCGCCGCGAACTCGCCCTGCTTCACGCCGTCAGTCAGGATCGCCGCGATCTGGTCGATCATGGTGTCCTTGTGGCACTTGACGGCGGCGCAGGCTTCGCGCGCCAGCGTCAGATAGGTGTCAAACATCTCGGGGTCGTCGAGCACGCGCGAGCGCTTGGCCGCGAACAGGGTGCGCAGCCAGCGATCGAGCCTGTCGGGCGCGGGGCCCTGCTCGTTCGCGATCGCCAGAAGCGGCGCATCAATGCGGTCGAGCCAGCGTTTGGCGACAGCCTCGCGCAGCGAGGCCTTGCTCGGGAAGTGGCGATAGACGCTGCCGTGGCTCACATCGAGCGCACGGGCAACATCGACCACAGTGGCCTTGGCAAGTCCGTAGCGCCGCAACACGTCCTCGGTCACTTCGAGAATCCGCTCCGGCGTCAAAACAACGGCTTCGTTCATGCCAGCACCATGTTCCCGTTTAGGGTCCAGTTACCCGGCGATGGATGCTTACCGAAGCGCCCATACCGGTCGGTTCGGAAAGCTCTCGCCTTAATGAGGCAGTTTTGCAGCCTGCGCCGCGATCTGGCGCGCAACCAGCAAATTGAGCCAATGCCCAATCGTCCCGGTGAGATTGATGATTTCGGTCGTCATTGTCGTAAGTCTCCAATCATTGGCGGTCCCCGTTGTTCAATTTCGACCCTCGATCCCCATTTGCTGGGACGTCGGGCTTCCGGGATGCCGCCAGACGCCCAATCGGAGCGTCCAAGAACGGATATACACGTCTCGCTGACAGATTTCAATATCTGTCAGTCAAAGATCCGTGACTGACAGTTAATGTTTGCTGGTGGCCGCTCACAGTCTCTGGGCCGAGGTGGCCCGCGTCCTCGCGGACCATGATACCTATTCAGCCCCAATCATCCCCTCATTCCCTACCTGCTTGCCGCACCGCTTGTTTCGCCCTCCCCCTCTGCCAAATCACGGCGTACAAAGCATTTTGGCCGGCGCCACACGCTTAGGCCGCCGCCCGCCGCTTGGAACCGCCAGATGATCCGCCGCCACACCAGCCGGTGGGTTACGCGACGCTAACCCGCCCCACGAAGAAGAAACGGACGCAAACCCATGCCCATCGTCAACCGCATCGCCGCCCTCTCCGATGAAATGGCCGCCTGGCGCCATGACTTCCACGAGAACCCGGAGCTGCTTTACGAAGTCCACCGCACGGCCGGCATCGTCGCCGACAAATTGCGGGAATTCGGCTGCGACGAGGTGGTAACGGGCATCGGCCGCACCGGGGTCGTCGGCGTCATCCGTGGCCGCAAGTCCACCTCCGGCAAGGCGATCGGCCTGCGCGCCGACATGGACGCGCTGCCAATCATGGAAACCGCCGATGTGCCCTACGTCTCGAAGATCCCGGGCAAGATGCACGCCTGCGGTCATGACGGCCACACCGCGATGCTGCTCGGCGCGGCAAAGTACCTCGCCGAGACGCGCAATTTCGACGGCACCGCGGTCGTGATCTTCCAGCCCGCCGAGGAAGGCGGCGGCGGCGGCAAGGCCATGGTCGAGGACGGGCTGATGACGCGCTGGAACATCGACCAGGTCTACGGCATGCACAACATGCCGGGTCTCGCCGAAGGCCATTTCGCAACCACGGCGGGCCCGCTGCTCGCCTCCTCCGACAACATCCAGATCACCGTCCACGGCAAGGGCGGCCATGCCGGCGCCACGCCGCACCAGGCGATCGACAGCGTTCTGATCGGCTCGCAGATCGTGGGCGCGCTGCAATCGATCGTCGCGCGCAACGTCAATCCACTGCAGTCGGCGGTGGTCTCGATCACGCAATTCCACGCCGGCACCGCCTTCAACATCATCCCGGAGACCGCCGAGCTCAGCGGCACCGTGCGCACGCTCGATCCCGAGGTACGCGATCTCGTCGAGCGCCGGATCGGCGAAGTCGCCGACAGCGTCGCCCGGGCCTATGGCGGCTCGGCGGAGACGAAATACACGCGCATGTATCCGGTGACCTTGAACCATGCGCGCGAAGCCGGCGTCGCCGCCGACGTCGCCCGTGACATCGTCGGCGCCGAGCGCGTCAACGACCGCATTGTCCCGATGATGGGGGCGGAGGATTTTTCCTTCATGCTGCAAGAGCGCCCCGGCGCAATGGTGCTGGTGGGCATGGGCGACAGCCCGGCATGCCACCACCCGGCCTACGTCTTCAACGACAACATCCTCGGCCACGGCGCTTCGTTCTGGGTGCGCTTGATTGAGACCGCGATGCCGGCGTAACGCGACTGCGGAGTGGGTGCGACGCTAGGCCTGCACCACCTCGTGCCGCATCACGAACGGCGCGAGTAGCGTATGCACCTCGCCAGCGACGGCCTCACGCTGGTCGGCCGGCAAGCCCGCAAGTGTCACGGTCGCGATCGAGCCGTGGCTGCCATGAGCGCCGACCTTCACCTTGCAGTCGATGCCGCGCTCGGTGAGCGGCATCAGCACCTTGGTGAACACGCGCTGCGCCGCATCCCAGCGCAGCTGTGGCTTGAAGACCTTGCCGACGCCGGTCACCGGCATCGGGTCGATCGGGATGACTTGCACCGGCACGGCGGCGCGCTCCGGCGTGCGCTCACGCACCCACGCTTCGAGCTCGCCCGGCTCGACTGACGCGCCGGGCTTCAACTGGACATAGCCGACCGGCAGCTCGCCGGCGTAAGCGTCGGGCTGGCCGACCACCGCGGCAAACCCCACGGCTGGATGGCGGAACATGATCTCCTCGATCGGGGCCGGATCGATGTTGTGGCCACCGCGGATCACGAGGTCCTTGGCGCGACCGGTGATCCAGAGATAGCCATCGGCGTCCAACCGGCCGAGATCGCCGGAATTGACCCAGACCTTGTCGACGAAGGCACCCTTGTTGTGGGCATCATTGAGATAGCCGCCGAACACGCCGGGCCCGGCCATGATGACGACGCCGATCTCGTCCACCTTGCAGTCGCGGATCAGATTGCCGTCGGCATCCAGTTGCACGATGCGCACGCGTGCGTAAGGCATGGGAAGACCGACCGAGCCGAGCCGGATCGGACGTGAAGGATAAGCCAGCGTATGCACGCTCGAGGTCTCGGTCATGCCGTAGACCTCGACCACCGGCAGCTTGAGCTTGTCCTGGATCGCCGAGCCGACGGCAACCGGAATCGCGGAGCCACCGCCGGCAGCGTATTTCAGGCTTGAGATATCGGCATGGCCCGGCGGCACCGCGAGCGTTGCGGCAAGCACCGTCGGCACGCTCGATAATGCCTCGACCTTGAAGCGCTCGACCAGGCCCCAGATGTTCTTCACAGCGTTCGGATTGCGCCAGCCGCTCGGCGACAGCACGACCAACGAGCCGCCGGCAGACAGTGTCGCCAGGACCTGCGTCAGCGAGCCGCCGACATGAAACAGCGGCATGCCGAACAGCATGTTCGCGCCGGGCTTCGCCTTCAGCAGCAGGTTGAGCGCCCAGGCCTGATAGACTTGGTTGGTGTGGGTATGCCGCACAAGCTTTGGCGTGCCGGTCGTGCCGCCGGTATGGAAATAGGCCGCGATGTCGCTGCCGAGAATCTTGCGCCCGCTGACAAGCCGGTCCGCCGGCTGCTGCTTGATCAGATCGTTGAACGCGAAGATGCCCTTCTCAGGATCGCCGCCACCAGCCACCTGCACGATCGCCTTTAGGTGCCTGAGTGAGGGGCGGATCTGCTCGACCTTCTGCCAGATGTCGGTGCCCGGCATCGGCCCGAGCGCCACCAGGATCTTCGTGCTCGCCGCTTCCAGGATCTCCGCAATCTGATGCGGCTCGAGCAGCGGGTTGACGGGATTGGCGATGCCGGCGGCCTCGGCCCCGAACAGCGTCACGAAGGCATCGGGCAGCAGCGGCAACATGAACGAGATGACGTCTCCCTTCTCGGCGCCGAGCGCGTGAAACATGTTGGCCGCCTGCGTGACGCGCGCAATGAAGTCACGATAGGTGACCACAACAGGCGTGTCGGCGGGATCGGCATTTTGCAGAAACTGGATCACCGCGCCGTCGGGGTTGCGCGCGGCCCCAAGCCTGATGGCGTCATAGGTGCTCTCGGCCGCGACCCGGTCGGCGTACGGGACCTGCTCGAAGGCCCGGACCTCCTCGTCCGTCAAAAGCCCCGGATACTCATTGCCGATGAGCCGATCGAGCGCGTGAATGCCCGCCATGGAATTCCGTCCTCCCTCAGATCCAGTCCCTCGCCGCCTGTCTTTTGACATTTGGTGCGGCGGGGGCCTCGGCCGATTGGCCGGCCGAGCGGAACCAGAATGATGGATGATTTGGCGTTCGTCCATTGCCTACCGGCTGCGGCGATAAACCTCGCCCGACGGGCTTTTGAACCTCTCCGCCCGATCCGGGTACCAAGAACTGGCATTGGGCTCATCTGCCAGCGTCCTGCCGCAAGACGTGAGGTGATCATGACTACACCCCGGCGGGACCGCACCAGAGGACTGATCCTTGCGTTCGCCATGACGTCGGTGATCTCCGCGTCGGCGATCGTCCTGCCGCGCGCCGCACTCGCCGATGACCAGTTCGACAAGATGCGCGCCAAGATCGCGGCCTTCGTCGGCGACAAGATGGAGAAGTTGGGCGGATCACGCATCATCTACAAGGTCGACAGCGAGGGCTTGCGCGACAGCGTGGTCACGGACCTGCGCGACGACGTCTACAAGGTCTTGCACGACGGCCATATCGCCTTCTCCAATCTTGCGATCCGCGACGGCGGCGTCGATGTGAAGATCGCCGACGCCAAGGCACGCGATCAGCTCGCGCGCAAGCTCGCCGCAGCCGCGGAAGGCGTGCCGTCGCACGCAGTTTCCGTGACCGATGGCGGCGACGGAGCTGTCCGGCTCGCGCCGACCGATGCAGCATCCAAGGCACGGCTGACCGAGCTGGTCGGCGATTCCATCGCGATGATCGAGCAGCGTCTCAAGGATGCTGGCATCAAACTTGTCAGCGCCGTCCCTGACGGGCCTGATCGTATTCGCATCTTCCTGCCCGGCGTCACCGATCCCGAGCGCGTCACCGCGATCTTCGCCCGGAGGGTCAAGGTCAGCCTCCGCCAGGTCGATGTTTCGATGCCAGCAGAGCTGGCGCAATCCGGAAAGCCGCCCGAGGGCACGGAAGTCTTGCTCGGGTTCAAGGACAAGCGGCCCTACCTGGTCGCCAAGGAGAGCGCGCTCGACGGGGAGGATGTCAGCGATGCGGCGCCTAGCTTCGCGCCCGGCACGAAGGATCCGGTCGTCTCCTTCCGCTTCAACGGACGCGGCACGCGACGTTTCGCCCATCTCACTGAAGAGAATATCGGCAAGCCCATCGCCATCGCGCTCGACGACACGGTGATCTCGGCCCCCGTGATCCGCGAGCCCATTACCGGCGGCTCGGTCCAGATCTCGGGCAATTTCACCCTGGAGGAGGCCAACAGTATCGCCATGCAGCTGCGTGCCGGTTCGCTGCCCGGGCACCTGACCTTCGTCGAGCAGCAGGTCATCCAGCCTGCCGTCAAGCCGTAGGCCCACCGGCTGACCTTTTTGGCGCGGAGCGCCACTTCCGGACGCTGAAGTCCACCGGCCGTCCCCCGAATCACGGGGCGGCCGGAGACCATGCGCGCAACGAACGGGCAATTGCCGAAACGACGGTTCGGGCTAAAATTTGCCTGTTGCGGAACGGCGACCGAAGGTTTCATTCAAGCGGTCGTCATTCGATTTCGGCTATACGTGTCGAGCCTACCGCCCAGGACTGAAGGCCTTACGCAGGGATAGTACCATGCCGTCCGGCAGCGCAGACATCTCCTCGATCCTTGACCGCATTCTCGATGCGGCCACGGACAATCTCAGGATCGCGAAGATCCTGGTCCAGATGGGCCTTGACCCCAACAACGTCACCTGGGACGCGATCTTCAACCGGCTGCTGGAGATCTTCGTCCACAACATCACGCTGGCCAATTTGTTCGCTACGATCGGCGCCGGCTTCTTCGTCGCCACTCTCCTGATGCGGACGATGGTGCCCTTGCGCGTCGCCAACATGATCGGCTGCGCGTTCTTCGCCATCTTCGGCGCGCTCTCCGCCAACGTCTCGACGTTCCTGCTCTATCTCTTGATGCTTCCGATCAACGCACTTCGGCTGCGGCAGATGCTCAAGCTGGTCAAGAAGGCGCGCCATGCCGCCGAAGGCGACATGTCGATCGAGTGGCTCAAGCCGTTCATGACCGAGCGCAAATATCGCCGCGGCGACACCCTGTTCAAACTTGGCGATTCGGCCCAGGAGATGCTCCTCACCGTCACCGGCAAGTTCCTGGTCAAGGAGATCGGCGTCGAGATCGGGCCCGGGGCGCTGATGGGGGAGCTCGGTTTCCTCACGCCCGACAACCGCCGCACCGGAACGATCGAATGCATCGAAGACGGCCAGGTGCTCACGATCACCTATGACCGCCTACTCGAGATCTACTTCCAGGACCCGCAGTTCGGCTATTATTTCCTGGTGCTGACCAGCCAGCGCCTGCTGCAGAACATCGATCGCCTGCAGAAGCAGCTGGCGGCAGCGCGGTCGGCGACCACGAACAAGATCGCCTGATCGTCCGCTCAGCTGAGCAGCAGCGCCATGCCCGGATCGCCCTTCTCCATCGCGCGACGGTAGGCCGGACGCGCACTGACGCGGCCGAGATATTTGACCACGTTCGGACAGCGCTGGAGATCATAGGGCTGGAAATAGCGCATCGTGGTGAGCGTGAAGACGGTCATGATATCGGCCGTGGTGAAGGCGCTGCCTGCCAGATATTCGGCATCACGTACACGCGCATCGACAAGGTCGAAGGCACGGTCGACGCGCGCCCTGATGGCAACCAGCAGCGGATTGTCGTCCGTGAGCTTGAGCCGGTTCAGCAGCATCAGCCGGCCCATGCCGGCCTGCAAGGTGCCGTTGGCGAAGTGAAACCAGTAGAGGAATTGCGCGAAGTCGGGATCGTCAGTGCGGAGCACGAGCCGGCGATTGCCGTATTTGGCAATGATGTAGTCGACGATGGCGCCTGATTCGGCCAGCACCAGATCGCCGTCGGCGATGACGGGCGCAGCACCGATCGGATGCAACGCCTTGTAGTCCGGCGGGGCCAACATGGTGACGGAATCGCGCGCATAGCGCTTCAGCTCATAGGGAATCCCGAGCTCCTCGCAGAGCCAGACGATGCGTTCGGATTGCGATTTGCCGAGATGATAGACGGTGAGCATAGTGTCTCCTTACGGGCGAAGCTGGACCAGTGGCGTCGCTGCATCCTAACCCGTCATTGCGAGCGCAGCGAAGCAATCCAGACTGCCCCCGCGGAAAAGACTCTGGATTGCTTCGCTGCGCTCGCAATGACGATGCGGAGAGAGCGTCCTCTACCGCGCCTCGTCCGTCACCATGCGCGCCACGACGCGGTCGCGGCGGATGAAGTGATGCCAGAGGGCGGCGATGACGTGGATCACAATCAGCGCCAGCAGCACATAGGCAAAGAGGATATGCCGATCCTCATAGGCGCCGGCTGCCGCTTTGTCCGGAGAGGTAAATTGCGGCACGTTGAACAGGCCAAAGAAGTCGGAGTAGTTGGGCGAGCGCTCCCGAGTGCGCCCAGCCCAGCATCGCGACCAGGATCACCACGAGATAGAGCGCGCCGTGGCTGGCGCGGGCCGCGATCCTCTGCCAGCGCAAGGACTTCGTCGGCAGCGCCGGCGTCGGGTTGATGGCGCGCCAGGCGAGGCGCAGCACGGTGAGCAGCAGGATCACATAGCCGATATCGGCATGGATCGAGCGGTAGTAGAACTTGTCGGCCCGCGCCGGGATGTGATTCATCCACCAGCCGAAGCCGATCATGCCGATGATCGCCAGCGCCAAGCCCCAGTGAAACCACCGGGCAACGCTCCCCCAGCCGTCTTCCGTGTTTCTGATCATGCCAGCTCCCGAAAATATGCGGATGTCCCAACCGCAGCGCAGCACGGCTGATAGCGGGAACAGGCGGCAAACACGAAATTGAATCGCTCCAAACTGGGCGCAGGCCGCCCCCGCCGCAAAACCGCCCCAAAAACCGAATGGTAACCATGAGGTCTTAGGGTAGCGACGTGACCAATTCCCCGACGATCCTGGTATTCGATTCCGGTCTTGGCGGCCTCACCGTGCTGCGTGAGGTCGTGGCCGCGCGCCCGGATGCGCATTATACCTACGTCGCCGACGACGCCTTCTTCCCCTACGGACATCACAGCGAGGACGAAATCATCGCCCGCGTCGTGCCGTTGATGGGGGAGCTGCTCGGCACCCATGATCCTGATCTCGTTGTCATCGCCTGCAATACGGCCTCTACCCTGGTCCTATCGCATTTGCGGGCCGCTTATTCCGTGCCCTTCGTCGGCACGGTGCCGGCGATCAAGCCGGCCTGCGCCCGCTCGAAGACCCGCCGGGTCTCTGTGCTCGGCACCAAGGGCACGGTGAAGCGCGAATACACCAAGGCGCTGATCCGCGATTTCGCGCAAGGCTGCGAGGTCACGCTGGTCGGCTCGCCCGAGCTGGCCTCGCTTGCGGAGCGTGAACTCAGCGGCCAGGCGATCAGCGACGGCGACATCCTCACTGAGCTCACCCCCTGTTTCGTCGGCGATGCCGCGGACGCAGGCGCACGCACCGACACGGTGGTGCTTGCCTGCACGCATTATCCGCTGCTGCTCGACCGGATGAAGAAGCTCGCGCCCTGGCCGGTGGACTGGATCGACCCGGCGCCGGCGATCGCTCGCCGCGTTTCCGACCTGCTGGGTGCGCCGAGCAGCAGCATCGCGCTATCAGGCGCCGAGATGATTTTCACATCGAACCGCGTGCATGGCCTTTCCGCCACGCTGACGCCATTCTTCGGCGGGCGCGCAGTCGCCTGACTTTTCGCGGACACGGCGCACTGCTAGGCTTCGCGCATCGTCATCTCGCGCAAGGTCATCCCATGTCGGTCCCCGCAAAGCCACTCAATCGCCTCCGCCAGCTGTGGAGCGAGGGGCGCCCCGCCTTCGGCGCGATCGCGACGATCCCGAGTGTGCAGACCGTGCAGATCATGGCGCGCTCGCTGGACTGGATCATCGTCGATCTCGAGCACGGGCCGATCGGGCTCACCGAAGCGCATGCGATGATCGCCGCCACCACAGGCACGCCGTGCACGCCCCTGGTACGGATCGCTGCGAACGAGCCGTGGCTTGCAAAAGCACCGATGGATATCGGCGCCTTCGGCATCAACTTTCCGATGATCACCAATCGGGACGATGCCGAGAAAGCGGTGCGCAGCGTGCGCTATCCGCCGCGCGGCGACCGGCTCTGGGGACCGTTCCACGCGCCGTTCCGCTGGGGCCAGTCGATGCCTGACTACATGGCATCGGCCGACGATGAGATGATCTGCATGATCACCATCGAACATGTCGATGCCGTCAACCGCATCGACGAGATCATGGCGACCCCGGGCATCGACGTTGCCGTCATCGGCCCCGGCGATCTCGCCACGTCCATCAACAAGCGCGGCCGGATGGACGATCCGGAATTGCTGGCGCTGATCGCACGGGCCGAGGCCGGGATTCTCAAAAGCGGCGTGCCGATCGGCGGCGTGGCGCGCACCGCCGACCAGGCCAACCAGCTCATTGACCGCGGCTACCGCGCGATCGCGCTCGGGTTCGACTGGTCGCTGTTCCAGCGCGGCATCACGGCGGCATTCGACGGGATCAGGCGCTGAACCGCCTGCCGCTTTGCCGAGCCCCCTGGAGAGCGGTCGCCCCAGGCGGAACAATGCTCAATAAATGCTCATTCTCGCCTTCGGAGGGCGCGGCGTGCTAGAGCAGGCGGCGAGCGGGAGCCCCTCGCCGTCAGTCCCATATCTGAGTCCGCCGGAACCGAAAGAACGATGCGCGGTCAACCCAAGAACATTTCCCTGCCGCGTCGCCTGATTATCGACCTGATGCACGCCTCGATGGGCGTGCCCTTCGTGTCACTCTCCCGTTCGCTCAATATCCGCCCCCTGTTGGAGGCCCGCGCTGGCGCAATGGCGCCGGCCGGCTGGGCAGCCATGCTCGTCAAGGCGTTTGCCCTGGTGGCAAAAGATGAGCCGGTGCTGCGCACCGTCTACGCCAAATGGCCCTGGCCGACGCTCTACGAGCTCCCCAATAGCGTTGCGTCGGTGGCGATCGCTCGGCTCGAGAATGGCGAGGAATGCGTCATGCCGCAGCGGATCGCAGCCCCGGAGGCGATGGCGCTGGCCGCGGTCGATATGGAGATCCGGCGCGCCAAAACGGCCGCAGTCGCGGACGTCCCCATGTTCCGCAAGGTCATGCGGGTCACCCGGTTACCGCTGCCGCTGCGGCGCCTGTTCTGGGCGGTGGGCCTGAATTTCGGCCGGCAGCGCGGTAATTGGTTCGGCAGCTTCGCAGTGAGCTCGGTGGCCGCCTATGGCGGCGGCGAGCTCCACCCCATCACGCCCGGCCCGTTCATCGTCAGCTACGGCCTTGTCGAGCCGGGCCAAACCATCCATGTCGTGATCCGCTGGGACCACCGGGTCACGGACGCTGCCCCCATCGCTCGGGTCCTGACCCGGCTGGAACAGGTCCTGAACACTGAAATTGCTGCCGAATTGCGCTCGGCCGGCGCCAAGCCGATCCGGGCCGTCGGGACCTGATTCCGGGGCCATTCGCATTGACAGCGAACCCCAAACTCCCCTAAAAGCCACCTGCTCGCGGGCCGATTTCGGCCCGCGAAGCGTTTCGCGACCCGTGGTCCAGTCCCTTAAGCTTTGGGGATCGGACCTGTCGGTGCCGGGATTTCCCCGTCACACAGGAGGGCGCGTTTCCTCAAACCATGCAACCGAAGAGGACGCGATGACTAAGCGCAGTGAGGCGAAGTACAAGATCGATCGCCGTATGGGCCAGAACATCTGGGGCCGCCCGAAGAGCCCCGTGAACCGCCGCGAATACGGCCCCGGCCAGCACGGCCAGCGCCGCAAGGGCAAGCTCTCGGACTTCGGCGTGCAGCTGCGCGCCAAGCAGAAGCTGAAGGGCTACTACGCCAACATCAGCGAGCGTCAGTTCCATGGCATTTACGTCGAGGCCAGCCGCCTCAAGGGTGACACCGGCGAGAACCTGATCGGCCTGCTGGAGCGTCGTCTCGACGCGGTCGTGTACCGCGCCAAGTTCGTCTCGACGATCTTCGCGGCCCGCCAGTTCATCAACCACGGCCACGTCAAGGTGAACGGCCGCAAGGTCAACATCTCGAGCTACCAGGTCAAGGTCGGCGACGTCGTCGAGGTCAAGGAAGCCTCCAAGCAGCTCGCCCACGTTCTCGAAGCCAGCCAGCTCCCCGAGCGTGACACCCCCGACTATCTCGAAGTCGACCACGGCAAGATGACCGCCAAGTATGTGCGCATCCCCGGCCTCTCCGACGTGCCGTTCCCGGTGCAGATGGAGCCCCATCTGGTCGTCGAATTCTATTCGCGCTAAGATCTGAATATCGAAAGGCCCCGGTTCGCCGGGGCCTTTTTGCTTAAGAGCCACACTTCAGTGGCCGCAATGCTTTGAGGAGCCGTCGCATGCTCTACACCCCTCCCCCCATCGATCCCAAGGCGCCGCCGGTGCGCATCAATCTGCTCTCGGACACGCAGACCAAACCGACGGCTGCGATGCGCGAGGCGATGGCGCGGGCCGAAGTGGGCGACGAGCAGGTCGGCGATGATCCAACCGTGAATGCGCTGTGCGAGCGCGTTGCCGCGCTGATGGGCAAGGAAGCCGCGGTCTACATGCCGTCGGGCACGATGTGCAACGTCACCGCGACGCTGGTGCATTGCCGTCCCGGCGACGAGATTCTCGCGCACGAGACCGCGCACATCATCGCCCGCGAAGGCGGTGCGCATGCCGCGATCGGCGGCTTCCAGGTGACGCAGCTCAAGGGGCCCGACGGCCAGTTCACGCCGGATACGTTCCGGAATGCGCTGCATCCGCGCACGCGCTACCAGCCGCCACAGACCGTCGTCAGCGTCGAGCAGACCGCCAATATCGGCGGCGGCACGATCTGGAAGAAGGCCGCGCTCGACGAGATCGTCGCGATCGCCAAACAACATGGCCTCGTCACGCATATGGACGGCGCGCGCCTGCTGAACGCGACGGTCGCAAGCGGCATCTCGCCGCGCGACATGACCGCGGGCTGGGATTCGGCCTGGATCGACTTCTCCAAGGGCCTGGGCGCACCGATCGGCGGCGTGCTCGCCGGCACCCGTGCCTTCATCGATGCGGTCTGGCAGTGGAAGCAGCGCCTCGGCGGCTCGATGCGGCAGGCCGGAATCTGCGCGGCCGCCTGCATCTATGCGCTCGACCATCATGTCGAGCGCCTTGCCGACGACCACGCCAATGCGCGCGCGCTCGCCCGCGGCCTGTCGCAGATCGCAGGCATCGAGGTGCAGGAGCCCGAGACCAACCTCGTGTTCTTCAAGCCCGACGGCGCCGGCGTGCCCGGCGACAAGATGGTCGCGGCCTTGCGCCAGCGCGGCGTGACGCTCGCGATAATGGACGGCCGCATCCGCGCCTGCACCCATCTCGACGTCAATGCTGCCCAGGTCGAGGAGACCATCGGCTATGTCAGAGAGATCGTGCGCGGGGCGTAATCAGCGTCCCATCGCCTGATAAATCAGCGTCTTCAACCCCAGTTGAATCCGACCGCGCTGCGACGGCGTCTGCACCATGAAGATCCCGAACAGATCGTCTTCGGGATCGATGAAGAAGAAGGTGCCGCCGACGCCGTCCCAGCGATATTCGCCAAGCGGCCATGACGTGCCCGCCGGAACCGATATGCGCACCGCGAAGCCGAGGCCGTATCCGCTGGTCGCGCCCGGATAAAAGTTCTTGTCACGCTCGACATGGGTTGCTGGACCGACATGGTCCGACGCCATCAAGGCGATGGTTTCCGGCTTGAGATAGCGCCGGCCATCGAGCGTGCCGCCGTTGAGCAGCATCTGCGAGAAGCGCGCATAGTCGCCGACGGTGCCGACGAGGCCGCCGCCGCCCGACTCCCACCGCAGCGGTTTCCTGATATCGCGCACCTTGGCCATCGGGCTGAGCGCGCGATCCTCCGGCATCGGCTCGGCAATGCGCGGCCACTTGGCGGGATCGGCGACATAGAACGCGGTGTCCTTCATCCCGAGCGGATCAAGCAATCGCTCCTTCGCGAACGCGAACAGCGATTTCCCGGATATCACCTCGATGATGCGGCCGAGCACGTCGATCGAGAGGCCGTAGTCCCAGATCGTGCCGGGCTGTTCGGCGAGCGGCAGCGTGGCGATCTTCGCCACCAGTTCGGCATTGTTCAAAGCCTTGTTGTCGAACAGACCGGCGTCGGCATAGAGCTTGTTCACCAGGTCTCCGCCATAATAGCCGTAAGGAATCCCGGAGGTATGGCGCATCAAATCCTCGATCGTCACAGGACGATTGAGCGGCTCCAGCTCGAGCGAGACCCTGTCGTCCTCGGCTTTCTTCTCGACGCCGACCTTCATGCCCGCAAAGGCCGGAATGTATTTCGAGACGGGCTCGTCGAGGGCGAGCTTGCCTTCCTCGACCAGCATCATCGCCAGGACCGACGTGACCGGCTTCGACATCGAATAGAGCCGGAAGATCGTGTCCGCGCTCATCGAGATCTCGGTCGCGACGTCACGGACGCCGAAATTCTCGTAATAGACCGGCTTGCCGTGCTGCTGAAGCAGGAGGATCGCGCCGGGAATCCTGCCGGTCGCGATCTCGTTCCTGATGTAGTCGGAGACTTTGGCGAGGCCCTCGGTCGAGAAGCTGTGCGCGCGGCCCTCAGAGCCTGCTTGCGCACCGACCACACCGAACAAGAGAACGAGCGCCGCGAGGAGCGCGCGGCGCCCGAATATGTCAGTTCTCCATGGCTTCATAGACCAGTTGCTTCAATGTCCGTTGGACGCGCTGCCGCTCGGTCGGGGTCTGCTCCAGCAGCACGAAGAACATGTCCTGCTTGCGGTCGATCACCAAATAGCAACCGCTGGCGCCGTCCCACTTCAATTCCCCGAGATCGCCGGGAGGCGGCGGTTTGGCATTACCGGGATCGGTACGCACGGCAAACCCAAGTCCCATGCCAAAACCGTCACCGGGAAAATAGAAGTAGTCCCGCTCAACGCCGGAGCCCGGGCCGATCTGGTCGGTCGCCATCAGCTTGAACGTTTCGGGTTTGAGAATGGTCTTGCCGTCGAGACTGCCGCCGTTGAGCAGCATCTGCGCAAAGCGCTCATAATCGGCCATGGTCGAAACCATGCCGCCGCTGGCGGATTCCCACTTCTGGCGAACCTCAGTCCTGTACTGGCGGCCGACCCGGAAATCGCTGTCGTTCGGCAGCGGCTGGGCGAGCCGTTTCAGTCTCTCCGGTTCGGTAACGAAGAAGCCTGTATCGGTCATACCGAGCGGATCGAGCAGCTTTTCCTTCTCGATTTCGAACAATGTCTTTCCGGACACGATCTCCATGATCCGCGCCAGAATGTCGGTGGAATGGCCGTACTGCCAGAGCGCGCCGGGTTGGTTGTGCAGCGGCAGCTTGGCGATCCGCTCGGCGAACTCGGCGAGATCGAATTCGCCCGCGTAGATGTTGGCGTCGCGATAGGCCTTGCGAACCAGACTGTCGCCGTAGAAGCCGTAGGTGATCCCGGAGGTATGGCGCATCAAATCGAGAATGGTGATGGGCCGGGCCAGCGGTACCAGCTCGAGCGTCTTGGTGCCGTCCTCGGCCTTCTTTTCCTCACCGACCTTCACATTTGCGAAGGAGGGAATGTATTTCGAAACGGGATCGTCGAGCTTGAACTTTCCGTCCTGGATCAGTTGCATCGCCACAACGGAGGTGATCGTTTTGGTTAGCGACGACAGGCGGAAGATCGTCTTGTCGGTGATCGGCGCCTTGCTGACCACGTCCTGGACGCCGAAGGCTTCGTGATAGACAGGCTTGCCGTGCTGCTGGATCAGCACGGTCGCGCCGGCGATCTTGCCGGTCGCGACCTCGTTCTTGAAGAACTCGGTCACCTTGGCGAGCTTGTCCGGATTGAAATGCGCGCCGGCCGGGATCTCGTAGGTGCCCTCCGCGCGCGCAAGGGACATTGCGCCAAGCGAGACAAGCGCGCCGCAGACCAACGCAAATCGTGCAAAATGTGAAATCATATCCCCTCCCCGGAACATGGCTGGTGGAGTGTACTGACCGCGTTGTCAGGCACAAGGGCTGCCGTGCCGTGCCAAAACGTCCGTGTGGAGCGCGGCGCTCGTCTCCGAAAAACAACAGAATATGACTTGGCCCACCAATGGCGCGGCCGGCAAGGCTTCAATGGTCGTATCGATCGCAATCTTCGCGGCCCGCCCGCCAGGAAAGCGGAAAATACCGGTCGAAATCGCGGGGAATGCCACCGAGGACAGCTTGTGCTTCCCGCACAGTTCCATCGAGCGACGATAGCAGGAGGTGAGCAGATCGTCCTCACCCTGCGTACCGCCGTTCCAGACCGGTCCAACGGTGTGGATCACGTGCGCGGCCTTGAGGCGGTAGCCTTTGGTGATCTTCGCATCGCCCGTCTTGCAGCCGTGGAGCATGCGGCATTCGGCGACCAGATCGGGCCCGGCCGCGCGATGGATCGCACCGTCGACGCCGCCTCCACCAAGAAGAGATGAGTTGGCGGCGTTGACGATGGCGTCAACGCCGAGGCTGGTGATGTCAGCGACGATGATTTCGAGCTGCACGCCGCCGATCCGACGCGTCAGCACTGTCACGGATCAAGCCGCGACGACGACGCCCTTCTCGGAGAAGAGCTGCTGCAATTCGCCGGCCTGGAACATCTCGCGCACGATGTCGCAGCCGCCGATGAACTCGCCCTTCACATAAAGCTGCGGGATCGTCGGCCAGTTCGAATATTCCTTGATACCGTTACGGAGCTCGGCGGATTCGAGCACGTTGAGGCCCTTATAGCCGACGCCGACGTGGTCGAGGATCTGCACGACCTGGCCGGAGAAACCGCACTGCGGAAATTGCGGCGTCCCCTTCATGAACAGAACCACGTCGTTCGACTTCACTTCGTTGTCGATGAATTCCGCGATGCTCATATCCGTGTCCTTCTGGGGCAGAGCCCTCACCTATCAATCCGGGCCGGCTCAGCCGATTTAACCCGATACCTGCCTATATATGTAGCCCAAACCGTTGTGCATCCAAAGTAAAATGGCGGCGAATGGTCCCCGGATATCAGGTCCGGGCGGCCCCGGCGCCATTGCATGATGACACGAATATCATCACCGGGGAGGACTTTCATACCGTAACGGAGCGCCTATCTAGGACGAACCTTGGTTTTGGAACCCGGTCTCGCCAACAACGTTCTCTTGTCCTGTCTGGAGAAAAACGTGACGAAACAAGCCTCCGCTATGGCCGATCAGCCGCTTTCGTCACCATCGGCCGCCTCTGGCGGCCTCGCACAGGCGCTGGAGAGTGCGTTTCTGGCCGTCCGTACCGAGACTGAGCGGCGGGCCGCGCCGCTGTCGCCCGAGGACCAGCAGATCCAGTCCATGCCGGACGCGAGCCCGGCGAAATGGCATCGGGCCCATACCACCTGGTTCTGGGAGCAGTTTCTGCTCGGCGAGCACGCCCCTAGCTACCGCCCCTTCCACCCCGACTTCGCCTTCCTGTTCAATTCCTATTACGTCAGCGCCGGCCCCCGCCACGCCCGCAATCATCGCGGCGACATCACGCGGCCCAGCGCCACCGAGGTCGGCGCCTATCGCAGCCATGTCGATGCCGCCGTCGTCAAATTCTTCCGCGCGGCCGGCGACGACAAGCTCCGCGAAATCGCGCCGCTGGTCGAGGTCGGGCTGAACCATGAGCAGCAGCATCAGGAGTTGATGTACACCGACATCCTGCACGCCTTCGCGCAGAACCCCGTCTATCCGGCTTACGACAAGGAGTGGCGCTTTCCGGCCGCGACGCGCGCAGGCGAGGACTGGCTGACGCTCAACGAAGGCATTCACACCGTCGGCCATGTCGACGACACCTTTCATTTCGACAACGAGAAGCCCGCGCATCGTGCGCTCGTCGGTCCGGTCAGAATCGCGCGCAATCTCGTCACCAACAGCGAATGGCTCGCCTTCATGCGTGACGGCGGCTATCGGCATGCGACGTTGTGGCTGATGGATGGCTTCGCCGCGGCCAGCAAGGAAGACTGGCAGGCTCCGGGCCATTGGCGCGAGATCGACGGGCAGTGGCATGTGATGACGCTTGCCGGCGTCAAGCCGGTCGATCCCGACGCGCCGGTCTGCCACATCAGCTATTACGAGGCCGATGCGTTTGCGCGCTGGGCCGGAAAGCATCTGCCGACCGAGATGGAATGGGAGGTCGCGGCGCGCACCAAGCAGCTCAACGACGCCTTCGGCATCGTCTGGCAATGGACGCGTTCGTCGTATTCCCCCTACCCCGGCTACCGCGCCGTCGAAGGCGCGCTCGGCGAATACAACGGCAAGTTCATGGTCAACCAGCTGGTGCTGCGTGGCTCCTCGCTGGCGACACCCGACGGTCACAGCCGCGTCACATATCGCAACTTCTTCTATCCGCATCACCGCTGGCAGTTCACGGGGTTGCGGCTAGCCGACTATTTCTAGTTCTCATCCGAGGAAATACGCGCCGGACAGCGCGTTCAGGAGAATATCATGAATGTGCACGCCAGCGCTTTGGCCGAAGCCCATCTTCCCGACGAGCAGACGACCGCGTTCGCCCGCGAGGCGATCGAGCACCTCTCGCAGCAGCCGAAAAAGCTGTCGCCGAAGTATTTTTACGACGCAACAGGATCTGAGCTGTTCGAGGCGATCACGCGATTGCCGGAATATTATCCGACGCGCACCGAGCTATCGATCCTGAAGGAGCGCGGCAGCGAGATCGCAAGGATCATCCCTGAAAATGCCGCACTGGTGGAATTCGGCGCAGGCGCCACCACGAAGGTCCGCCTGCTCCTGAACCAGTCCAGATTCGCAGCCTATGTCCCGGTCGATATTTCCGGCGATTTCCTGCAAGCCCAGGCCAATGGGCTCAAGCGCGACTTCCCCTCGCTCGGCATCCATCCGGTGGCCGCCGACTTCACCACGCCGTTCGAGCTGCCCAGGGCGGTTGCATCGATGCCGAAGGTCGGCTTCTTCCCGGGCTCGACCATCGGCAATTTCGAGCCCCATGAAGCGCAGGCGTTCCTGAGGAGCGCCCGCCAGATCCTGGGCAAGGGCGCGCAGATGATCATCGGCGCCGACCTCGAGAAAGAGGAGCGCCTGCTCCACGCCGCCTATAACGATGCCGCCGGCGTCACCGCGCGGTTCAATCTCAATGTGCTGGTGCGGATCAACCGCGAGCTCGGCGGCAATTTCGACCTCTCCGCCTTCACCCATGGTGCGATCTACAATCACGATCGGCACCGCATCGAGATGCATCTGATCAGCCGCAAGAGCCAGACCGTGCGCCTGCTCGGCACCAGCTTCTCGTTCCGGCCGGGCGAGAGCATTCACACCGAAAACAGCTACAAATACAGCCTTGAGCGTTTTGCTGCCTTGGCACAGGGCGCCGGCTGGCGCGTGCGCGAGAGCTGGACGGATGCAGCGAAGATGTTCTCGGTGCACGCGCTGGAGGCGGCGGAGTAATGGCTCCGGCGCCTCAACGCTCCCTAGTCTCTTCCGGCTTCGATCCGAGCGACACCGACTCCCACACCGCGACGACGATCATGATCAGGCTCGTCGCGACCGTCAGCCAGAGCGGCGGGAGGTCTGCGGCGAACCACCACAGCGCCGCGAGCGCGATGATTCCGATTCCGTGGGAGAGCTGGAGGAAGCCGCGGATCGAGTGCTTGAACAGGATGGTTCCGACCAGGAACACCAAGGGACCGCCGATCGTGCTGACGATGGTGCGGACATCGGAATGCCCGGTTGGGTGCTTCAGCACCAACTCGTCCGAGACCGCGGTCAGGATGATGCCGGCGACGATCGGCATGTGCAGATAGGTGTAGGCGAGCCGCGCCAGCCGGCCGGATTCGGCCGCTTTCGAGATCACCTCGGAGCCGGCTTCAGCGCCCTTGTGGAAATAGACCCACCACATCGCGATGCTCCCGACGAGGCACGCGCCGAAAGCCAGAATGTTGTCCGCGCTCCAGTTCAGCTCGGCGAAGGTCGCGCCGTTGACGACGACGGCTTCGCCGAGTGCGATGATGATGAAGCCGGCGCAGCGCTCGGCCATGTGGCCGCCCTCGACGGCCCAGGCCTCGACCGACGAAAAGCCGAGCTTCGGGACCCAGAAGCGGACCGCGGGCGAGACGTATTCGATTCCGAGCGCCACGATCCAGAACCACAGCCTCTCCTCGCCATGGGCGAGACCGCCGAGGATCCAGAAGACCGCGGAGCCGCAGAGCCAGACCAGAATGCGGATCGCATTGTGCCGCACGGCGGTGCGATGGCGCGGGGTCGCGAACAGCCAGAACGCGGTGCGTCCAACCTGCATGGCCGCATAGGCGATCGCAAACCAGAGTCCGCGGCCATCGAACGCCGTCGGGATCGTCGTCGACAGCACGAGGCCGCCCAGCATCATCAGGAAGATCAGGATGCGAACCGGCGTCAGGTCGGGATTGAGCCAGTTGGTGACCCAGGCCGTGTAAACCCACACCCACCACACCGCCAGGAACAGCAGCGTAACCTCGACCGCGCCTTGGGGCGTGAAGTGGTTCAGCAGCGTGTGCGAGATTTGCGTGACGGCGAAGACGAAGACGAGGTCGAAGAACAGCTCGGCATTGGTGACGCGGCTGGGCTGGTTCGGCACGATGACGCGAAACATCGCGCCGCGCGGATTGTCCGCAGCCATCAGCGTCCCCGTCGCGCGATCAGGTCAGGTGCAATCTATTCAAGCACTTGGTACGCCGGTTTGCAGCGCCAGCGCGTGCAGCACACCGCCCATCTGGCCCTGCAGGGACCGATAGACGATCTGGTGCTGCTGGACGCGGGACTTGCCGCGGAAAGATTCCGAGATCACGGTCGCGGCATAGTGGTCGCCATCGCCGGCGAGGTCACGGATGGTCACTTCGGCATCGGGGATCGCTGCCTTGATCATCGCCTCGATATCGTGGGCGTCCATGGGCATTCGGGTCTTACTCCTTGTGTCGGCTGACAGACTTGTCGACTAACAGACTTGGCGTCGAATCGTTTGCCGGGGTCCCCGGGACCGGCAGCGCCAAACTTAGCGTGAACGGCCTTCTACGTCACGCCTTCAGGCACTATATCCCTGATCCCATCAGGATAAAGGCACGACAAAGTGCCGCGCGCGGCAGATTGATCGAAAAGGCGTGAAATCATGAAGCTTCCAGGCCCCGACCACCCCATCACCATCACCCAAAATCCCCGCCGCGTCCGCGTGACGGCGGGCGACATCGTGATCGCCGAAAGCACCAAGGCGCTGACCTTGAAAGAGGCCAGATATCCGGCGGTGCAATATCTGCCGCGAGAAGACGCCAACATGACGTTGCTGGAACGCACCGAGCGCACCACCCACTGCCCTTACAAGGGCGACGCCAGCTATTACAGCATCAAGGCCGACGGCAAGACGCTCGACAACGCGATCTGGACCTACGAGACGCCCTTCCCGGCGATGACGGAGATCTCAGGCCATCTCGCCTTCTATCCGGACAAGGTGAAGATCGAGGAAGTGGGGTAGTTGGAGGTGACGTCATTCCGGGGCGCGTCGCAGACGCGAACCACGGGTGCGCAATTGCGCATCGTGGAATCTCGAGATTCCGGGTCTGGTGCTAACGCACCATCCCGGAAGGACGGGTCGCGCTACGCCCTGAATACCGTGAGCCCGAGGATCAAGAGCACCAGGAAGATCACGACGAAGACGTAGAACAGGAAACGGGCGATGTCGGCGGAGGCGGCCGAGATGCCGGTGAAGCCGAGCACACCGGCCACGATCGAGATCAGCAGGAATATCAGGGCCCATTTCAGGATCGTCATCGCCAGCTCCGCAACATTGGCGGCCGCAGTCGGCGGCCGCTCACCGTTTCGGGAACGCTAACCGCGTTGCGCGGAACTGGTTCCTAAGGCACGATGGAAGAATGTCGCGGCGCAAACTGCGCTTGCTGAATCGGGGTCCCGGCGGCACAGGTCCGGCCGGGACGGAAACGCGACTGGGGCGGCCATGATGACGATGTCAACTTCTGCGACGATGGGCGCAGAGACGTATGCCGAGCCGAAGACCAAGACGCGCAATTTATCGCTCGATCGCGCTCGCACCTTCCTGACGCTGGTGGTGCTGCTGCACCATGCGGTTATCCCTTACACCTATTTCGGTCATACCGACCCGAAGTTCTTCTTCGGCTTCGACATGATCGTGCTCGCCACCGACAGCTTCTTCATGGCGATGTTCTTCTTCCTGTCGGGGCTGTTCGCGTGGTCTGGAATCGCTCGCAAGGGAGCGGCGAGCTATTTGGAAGACCGCATCCGTCGGCTCGGCATCCCGTTCGTGGTTTGCGCATTCACGGTCATTCCAATCGCCTATTACGCCATCTCGCTGCGGAATGATCCCGAGATCGGCTTTTCACAGTTCTGGTGGACCACGATCACGAAAGGCCCGTGGCCATCAGGGCCGATCTGGTTCCTCTGGGTCTTGTTCGCCTTCGACCTGATCGCATGCCTCCTGTACCGGCTGCGGCCCAACCTGCTCGACCCGATCAACCGCCTGTCGGTGCGCGGACGGCGCCGACCCGCGGAATTCTTCGCGGTCATGCTGGCCGTCAGCGCCGCGTTCTATGTCCCCGGGCTGATGTATTTCGGACCTAGCAGCTGGTTCGAGTTCGGACCTTTTTCGGTCCAGCACGGACGCGTGTTGCTCTACGCGACCTACTTCTTTTTCGGCGCCGGCATTGGCGTTGCGAACATGGATCGCGGACTGCTCTCGGCTGAGGGCAGAATGGCGAAAGTGAGCTGGGAGTGGCTGGTCCTGGCGATCGTTCCGTATTGCCTGTTGTGGGTGCTGATCTTCATCAAGCGGGAGATACTCGGGAATCCGTCGCCGCTGCCGAACTGGTATGAAGGAATTTACGCGCTCAACGTCACCGTCTTCAGCGTGGCCATCATGTTTCTGATCCTGGCCTTCTTCCAGCGGTTCAGGCAGTCAGGCTCAGCGATGCTGCTCGATCCGATGCAGTCCGCCGCCTTCGGCATGTTCCTGGTGCACTACCCGATCACGTTGTGGCTGCAATACTGGCTGTTCGACTACAACTTGCCTGCAGTTGCGAAGGCTTTGACTGTGTTCGTGCTGACGGTGATTTTCAGCTGGGGCGTAACAGCCGCCTTGCGGACGATTCCCGGCGCGACGCGGGTATTGTAGCCGCCTGTAGCCCGGATCGAGCGCAGCGCAATCCAGGCTAAGGGTCTGAAGATGCAGCCTTACGCCGCCTTGCCGCCCATGTACTCCGGCAGCCAGCGCTCGAACGACTTGCGCAGTGCATCGATCGTGACAGGCGCCTCTCCTGCGATCGCGATCGCATCGCCACCGGTGGTGCCGATACGCACGCAAGGCACCTCGCAGCCGCGCATCTTGGCCAGCACACGGCCGGCTTCGGTTTCCGGCACGGTGACGAGGTACCGCGCCTGGTCCTCGCCGAACCAATAGGCCTGCGAGACCAGCGAGGTCGGGGCCGCCAGCAGCTTTGCGCCAATGCCGCTCGCCATCGCCATTTCGGCAAGCGCGATCAGGAGGCCGCCGTCGGAAAGATCGTGCACCGCGGTTGCGGTGCCCGCATGGATCATGCCGCGCACGCAGTCACCGTTGCGCTTCTCGGCGGTAAGGTCGACCGGCGGCGGCGCACCTTCCTCGCGACCGCAGATGTCGCGCAGGTACACGGACTGGCCGAGCCAGCCATGGGTCTCGCCGACCAGCAGGATCGCCTCGCCCTCGGCCTTGAAGGCGAGCGAGGCCGACTTGGTGAAATCGTCGAGCAGGCCGACGCCGCCGATCGATGGCGTCGGCAGGATCGCGCGGCCGTTGGTCTCGTTGTAGAGGGAGACGTTGCCTGAGACGACCGGGAAGTCGAGCGTGCGGCAGGCTTCCGAGATGCCCTTCAGGCAGCCGACGAACTGGCCCATGATCTCGGGCCGCTCAGGATTGCCGAAGTTGAGATTGTCGGTGATCGCGAGCGGTTTGCCGCCGACCGCGGTAATGTTGCGCCAGGCTTCCGCCACCGCCTGCTTGCCGCCCTCGAACGGATCGGCCTCGCAATAGCGCGGCGTGACGTCGACAGTCAGCGCAAGGCCCTTCGGCCCGTCCTGCACGCGCACCACGGCGGCATCGCCGCCGGGGCGCTGCATGGTGTTGCCGAGAATGACGTGGTCGTACTGCTCCCAAACCCAGCGCTTGCTGCACATGTCGGGCGTGCCGATCAGCTTCTCGAGCGCCGCGCCGAGCGCCATCGGCGCCGGGACCTCGCGGGCATGCACGACCGGCAGTGCAGCTGACGGCACATGCGGGCGGTCATAGAGCGGCGCCTCGTCGCCGAGCTCCTTGATCGGCAGATCGGCCATGACGTCGCCGCCATGCTTGACGACGAAACGCTTGCTCGGCGTGGTGTAGCCGACCACGGCGAAGTCGAGGCCCCACTTTTTGAAGATGGCCTCGGCCTCCTTTTCCTTCTCAGGCTTGAGCACCATGAGCATGCGCTCCTGGCTTTCCGAGAGCATCATCTCGTAGGCGCTCATGCCCATCTCGCGGGTCGGCACCGCGTCGAGATCGAGATCGACGCCGAGATCGCCCTTGGCGCCCATCTCCACCGCCGAGCAGGTCAGGCCCGCCGCGCCCATGTCCTGGATCGCGATGACGCAGCCCTTCTCCATGATCTCTAGGCAGGCTTCGAGCAGCAGCTTTTCAGCGAAGGGATCGCCGACCTGCACGGTCGGACGCTTCTCCTCGGACTTGTCGTCGAACTCGGCCGAGGCCATCGAGGCGCCATGGATGCCGTCGCGGCCCGTCTTGGAGCCGAGATAGACGATCGGCATGTTCACGCCGGAGGCCGCCGCATAGAAGATCTTGTCGGCATCGGCGAGGCCCACCGCCATCGCGTTGACGAGGATGTTGCCGTCATAGCGGGTGTGGAAGCGCACCTGGCCGCCGACCGTCGGCACGCCGAAGGAATTTCCGTAGCCGCCGACGCCGGCAACCACGCCCGACACGAGATGCCGGGTCCTGGCGTGCTCGGGCGCGCCGAAGCTCAGCGCATTGAGGCAGGCAATCGGGCGCGCGCCCATGGTGAAGACGTCGCGCAGGATTCCGCCGACGCCGGTGGTCGCACCCTGATAGGGCTCGATGTAGCTCGGGTGGTTGTGGCTCTCCATCTTGAAGACCACGGCCTGGCCATCGCCGATGTCGATCACGCCGGCATTCTCGCCGGGGCCCTGGATCACCCAGGGCGCCTTGGTCGGCAGGCCGCGCAGATGGATGCGCGAGGATTTGTACGAGCAGTGCTCGTTCCACATCGCCGAGAAGATGCCGAGCTCGGTGAAGGTCGGCTCCCGTCCGATCAGCTTCAGGATGCGCTCGTACTCGTCGGGCTTGAGCCCGTGGGCGGCAACCAGCTCGGGGGTGATCTTGGGTTCGTTCTTCATGGATTCGGAGCTTTCGGCGGCGTTTTGCCGTTCTTAGGAAGATCGGACGGCTTCGAAAAGCCCTTTATGGCGCATTTTCCCGCTGTCCCACGTTTTGCAAGGTGGGTCGGCGGGAACGGGAATTGCAAGGCGCCGACGGATCGGATTTAAGGGCTAAAGACCCGTAATTGAAGGCCCATTTCCTTGCACGAATTGACCAAAGTCCCCTCCACCCGCCGCCCCGACCTGCATGTCGCCACCGAGGGCGAGTTCAGGGGTTGGCGGACCTGGATTCGCGACAGTTTTGAGAGCCATATCGGCCCGTTCTGGCACAAGATCGAGGACGACGGCAGCGTCCGCTGCGCCTTCCGGGTCGAGAAGAAGCATCTGAACGGCTCCGGGAACGTCCATGGCGGCTGCTTCATGGCCTTCGCCGATTATTGCCTGTTCGCGATCGCCACCCACGAGCTGGACGGCCCGGCCGTGACCACCAATTTCGCCTGCGATTTCCTCGATGCCGCCCGCGAGGGCCAGCTGGTCGAATGCACAGGCGAGGTCTCCCGCGCCGGCGGCTCGCTGATCTTCCTGCGGGGCAAGCTGGCGTCTGCCGGCCGGCCGCTGTTCACCTTCTCCGGAACGATCAAGCGGGTGAAGCGGAAGCCGGCACTACAGGCAAACGCATAGCTCGACAGCTTCCCTTTTCGCGCCCCCTCGCCCAGACTTTGTTGGAAGCGCTGCTGCGCGGGGAGCTATCGCAAGGTGCCGAAGAGCACGTCGCCGGGCCACATAGCGGCCGCAACATTGTCATCGCCGTCCAACCCCTCCACCGGCGCGCGCACCTGGCGCGATTACGCGCTGCTGTTCGCGCTCGCCTGCTGCTGGAGCTCGACCTACCCGCTGGCCAAGCTGGCGCTTCCCACGATTCCGCCCATCACCTTCATCTCGGTGCGCTCGCTGATCGCGGCCGCCTTCCTGTTTGCGATCCTGTGGGTACGCGGCGTCAGGGTCCCGACCGACCTCAAGGCCTGGAAGCTGTTTGCGACGCAGCAGTTGATCAACTCGACCTTTCCATTTCTGGTCATCACCTGGTCGCAGCAATATGTCCCGGCGTCCAACACGGTGGTGCTGGCCTCGACGACACCGATCTTCGCATTCCTGATCACCTCACTGATCACGCGGCATGAACCGGCAACGCTGCTGAAGCTCGTGGGCGCGATCCTGGGTCTTGCCGGCACCGTCGCCATCATCGGTCTCGACGCGCTGCACGGCTTCGGCAGCGACATCATTGCCGAGATTGCGATCCTGCTCGCCACCATCTCCTTTGCCTGCGCGACGATCTTCGGCCTCAGGCTGTCCGATTACGACCCGATGGTGGTGGCGGCCGGCTCGCTGCTATTCGGCGGTCTCGTGCTGCTGCCACCGTCACTGATCGTCGACCAGCCCTGGACGCTGCATCCGACAGCAACCGCAATCCTTGCCACCATCGTCATGGGCATCGTCTCCAGCGCACTCGGCTTGATGCTGTTCTACATGTGCCTCGGTCGGCTCGGCACGCTGACCACGAATGCGCAGGGGTATCTGCGCATCCCGATCGGAGTCGCGCTGTCGGTGCTGCTGCTCGGCGAGAGCGTACCGGCAAACCTGGCGCTGGGCGTGATGCTGGTGATGGCGGGCGTTGCCGCCATGACGGTGCCGGCGGAACGGCTGAAGCGGCTTACGCCGCCTGGTCGAGATGCGCGGTAAGGCCTGCAAACAGGCCGCGGCCGTCGGTGCAGCCCATGATGTCTTCGACGTGGTTTTCCGGGTGCGGCATCATGCCGAGCACGTTGCCCTTGTCGTTGACGAGACCGGCGATCGAATGTGCCGCGCCGTTGATGTTGTTGGCCTCGTCGACCACGCCATCAGCCGAGCAATAGCGATAGAGCACACGTCCCTCGCCTTCGACCCGCTTGATGGTCTCTTCATCCGCCTCGTAATTGCCCTCGCCATGGGCGACCGGCACGCGAATGACCTGGCCGGCATTGTAGCCGCGGGTAAACGGCGTGTCGGAACGCTCGACGCGCAGATGCACGTCCTTGCAGATGAACTTCAGCCGCGCATTGCGCATCAGCACGCCGGGCAAAAGACCGGACTCGCAGAGGATCTGGAAACCATTGCAGACGCCGAGCACGAGGCCGCCCTTGGCCGCATAGTCGCGCACCGCATCCATCACAGGCGCCCGCGCCGCAATCGCACCACAGCGAAGATAATCGCCGTAAGAGAAACCGCCGGGCACAACCACGAGATCAGTGCCAGCAGGCAGCGAGGTCTCGGCGTGCCACACCATCTGGGGCTCGTGGCCCGAGATGAGTTTCAACGCACGCGCCATGTCGCGCTCGCGATTGATTCCGGGGAAGACGAGGATGGCGGCTTTCATTGGAGAGGGACCTTCGAAAAATCCTGCGAAGCCTCAGGCAAGAGTTGTCTTTGCGCCGACATTTCTTGCCCGCAGGCCCGCATTTCAAGCAGGTGTTGGTCGATTGAAGATACGACCTTCTCAACGTCGCGTAGGATCATCAGAGCAAGATCAAGAAGCTCTTGCTTAGTGACCCGATCCGTCAAAGCAGTTCGACCCGATAGTTCTCGATCACGGTGTTGGCGAGCAGCTTGTCGGCGGCGTCCTTCAGCGCGGCTTCCGCCTTGGCCTTGTCGGCGCCGGCGAGCTCGATGTCGAACACCTTGCCCTGGCGGACGCTGGCGACGCCGTCGACGCCGAGCGATTTCAGCGCGCCTTCGATGGCCTTGCCTTGCGGATCGAGGATACCGGTCTTCAGGGTAACGGTCACACGTGCCTTCACGTCGATATTCCTCTTAGCTCTTCACCAGCACGGGACCCGTGCCCTGCGGACGCTCGTTCTCCATGAGGATGCCGAGGCGCTTTGCGACTTCGGTATAGGCCTCGAGCAGTCCACCGAGGTCCCTGCGGAAACGATCCTTGTCGAGCTTCTCGTTCGACTTGATGTCCCAGAGACGGCAGCTGTCCGGCGAGATCTCGTCGGCGACGATGATGCGCATCATCTCGTTCTCGAACAGCCGGCCGCATTCCATCTTGAAGTCGACGAGGCGGATGCCGATGCCGAGGAAGAGGCCGGTGAGGAAATCGTTGACGCGGATGGCGAGTGCCATGATGTCGTCGATCTCCTGGGGCGTCGCCCAGCCGAACGCGGTGATGTGCTCTTCCGACACCATGGGGTCGTTGAGCTGGTCGTTCTTGTAGTAGAATTCGATGATCGAACGGGGCAGCTGGGTCCCCTCCTCGATGCCGAGGCGCTGCGACAGCGAGCCGGCGGCAACGTTCCGCACCACCACTTCGAGCGGCACGATCTCGACCTCGCGAATCAACTGCTCGCGCATGTTGAGCCGACGGATGAAGTGGGTCGGCACCCCGATGTCGTTGAGGTGCTGAAACAGGTACTCCGAGATCCGGTTATTGAGGACACCCTTGCCCTCGATCACCTGATGCTTTTTGGCATTGAACGCGGTAGCGTCGTCCTTGAAGTGCTGGATCAGGGTACCGGGCTCCGGACCTTCGTAAAGAACCTTTGCCTTGCCTTCATAAATGCGACGCCGACGGCTCATTGGGATGTACCGTGTTTTGTTGAAATCCATGTATTTGGTGTGCTCCGGTTACCAGGTTACGACCCACAGCGGAGCTGCCGTGAACGGCCCGGAACCCGTCTATAACTCTCGGAAACAGAACGGGAACCAAGCCTTCAGGCAACCTATCCGATTGGCTGTCCCAGCACAATCGATCCGGCCCATCCGACGCTGACTTATACCGCCTTGCCTGCGGCTTTACGGCTCGTTGTTTCGCCGATCATGCCCTTTATCTAGGCATGCAGAGGGGCCCTCGCAACGAGGAGGGCCCACGTCCATAGCCCTGAGGAATCGGAAGACGCATGAGCGAATTCAACAAGCGCGAAGAAGGCTTTGAGAAGAAGTTTGCCCTCGACGAGGAGCAGAAGTTCAGGGCGGAGGCCCGCCGTAACCGTCTGCTGGGGCTGTGGGCGGCCGAAAAGCTCGGAATCACGGGCGAAGCCGCCACCGCCTATGCCAGGGAGGTGGTCGCAGCCGATTTCGAGGAGGCCGGCGATGGCGACGTCCTGCGCAAGGTCATGGCCGATTTCGCCGCCAGGAACGTGGCCGTCACCGAGCCGACGATTCGGGCCAAGATGAGCGAGCTGATTGCGGTCGCGGCGGCCGAGGTGAAGGGCGGCAAGTAATCCCAACAGCGCGCGGCGGATGGGCCATGGAAGGCCCGTGAGCCGCCCGCCTCCCGGGCTTGCAGCCAGCCCCCGGCAATGCCAAATGGGCGGCATGTCTCAGGATCACATCTCCAACGTCCTCGCCCAACGTTACGCCTCGCCTGCCATGCGCGCCATCTGGAGCGGCGAAGGCAAGGTCCGCCTCGAACGCGACTACTGGATCGCCGTGCTGAAAGGCCAGCGCGATCTCGGTATCCCGGTGCCCGATGGCGTGATCGAGGCTTACGAGCGCGTCAAGGACCGGGTTGACCTCGACTCCATCATGCGGCGCGAGCGCATCACCCGCCACGACGTCAAGGCGAGAATCGAGGAGTTCTGTGACCTCGCCGGTCACGAGCACCTGCACAAGGGCATGACCAGCCGCGACCTCACCGAGAACGTGGAGCAGTTGCAGGTCTATCGCGGCCTCCAGCTGATCGAGACCAAGAGCATCGCCGCGCTCATTCGCTTTGCCAAGCACGCCAAGCAATTGCGCGACATGCCGTTCACGGCGCGCACGCACAATGTGGCCGCGCAGGTCACGACGCTCGGCAAGCGCATCGCCATGTTCGGGGAGGAGATGCTGGTGTCGCACCAGAGCCTCGTCAGCGTGCTCGACAGCTATCCCGCGCGCGGCCTGAAGGGCGCGGTCGGCACGCGGCTCGACCAGATCACCCTGTTCAACGGCGATGCCGGCAAGGCACGCGCGCTCGAACAGCGCATTCTCGTCCATCTCGGCCTGCCCAAGAGCTTCGATGCGGTCGGCCAGGTCTATCCGCGCAGCCTCGACTTCCGCGCCGTCAGCGTGCTCACCGAGCTCGCCAGCGGTCCCGGCAATTTCGCCAAGACGCTGCGGCTGATGGCGGGCCACGAACTCGCCAGCGAAGGCTTTGCCAAGGGCCAGGTCGGCTCGTCCGCGATGCCGCACAAGATGAACAGCCGCTCCTGCGAGCGCATCAACGGCCTGCATGTGGTGTTGAAGGGTTATCTCGCGATGGCCGCTGGCCTTGCCGGCGATCAGTGGAACGAGGGCGACGTCTCCTGCTCCGTCGTGCGCCGCGTCATGCTGCCCGACGCCTTCCTCGCCATGGATGGCCTGCTCGAGACCCTGCTCTCGGTTCTCGACCAGATGGAAATATTTGACGCCGTCGTCGCGACCGAGCTCAACCGCTATCTGCCCTTCCTGCTCACCACCACGGTGATGATGGAGGCGGTGAAGAAGGGTGCGGGCCGCGAAGGCGCGCATGAAGCGATCAAGGAGCATGCGGTCGCCGCCATCAGAGACCTGCGCACCGGCAAGATCGTGCAGAACGATCTGCTCAAGCGCCTCGCCGCCGACCAGCGCCTCGGCCTCAGCGAAGCCGAGCTGAGCCAAGTGCTCGAGCACGGCCGCGCCAATTCCGGCGACGCCGGCGCCCAGGTCGATTATTTCGCCGAGCAGGTCGACGCGCTGGCCAGGGCGAAGCCCGAGGCGGCCAAATACACGCCGGGCGCGATCCTGTAAGCGAATAGCGACGTGCGAGTAGCGAACGGTTCGCTACTCGCCATTCGCCTCTTAGCCCTCCTTGAAGCCGTATTCCGGCACGTTGCCGCTAGCGCCGTAATATTTGTACGGCAGGAATTTGCCTGACATCGTGATCTTGACGCGATCGCCCTTCGGGTTGGGCAAACGCTCCATCACCATGTCGAAATCGATCGCCGACATGATGCCGTCGCCATATTCCTCCTCGATCAGCGCCTTCCAGGCCGGACCGTTGACCATCACCAGTTCGTAGAAGCGATAGATCAGGGGGTCGGTCGGCGGCATCGGCATGCCGCGCATCGGCGTCTCATTCAGCATCGCGGTCTCGGCTTTCGACAAGCCGAACAGCTCGGCGGCGTTGGCGGCCTGCGGCTTCGTCAGCTTCATCTGGCCGAGGATCGCGCCTGTTATCAGCACCTCGGAATAGCCGCCGATTTTTTCGCAGATGTGTTTCCAGCTCCAGCCCTTCTCGCGCTTGATGTCGAGCAGCTTTTCGGTGAGGTCTTCGCGTTTCATGCAGGTCTCCGTTGGTCAGGCATGTGATGGGCCTGCCGCTTTCGGAGGCACGAAACGTGCCAATAAATGAGGCTTATGGCTGCAAAGTTTCCGTAAACCGCCTGACCGCCTCCAGCACCGGCCGGTGATCGCCGGCAAAGAACCAGTGATCGTGACCGTCGAGCTCGACGAACTGCGCACCGGGAATCCGGCTCGCCACGTCACGGCCTGCCGCGATGCGCACGGCCTTGTCGCCCTGCCGGTGCAGCACCAGCGTCGGCACGGTGATTTGCGGCAGCAGGTGCCGCACGTCCGCATCCCGAAACGCTTCCAGCACCGCCGAGATGCCGCCGGGACTAGACGCCGCGCGCAATAGCCCCGCCCACCAGGCGCGCGCCTGCGGATCACCTGCAAGGCTCGGCGCAAAGGCTTCGATCCCGACCGGTCCGCCCCATTGCGCGACGAGTTGCCTGCGCCAGGCATCGTACTGGCTGGCGCGCAGCGCGTGCGGATAGTCCTCCGCCCAGCACCCCTTGGCCAGCGCGCCGAACAGAATAAGCCCGGCGACGCGGCTGGGCTGATCGACAGCAAACTTGACGCAGGCTGGACCGCATTCAGAGGCGCCGAACAGCACGACGCGGCGCGACTCCGCCGCGCGCAGCACGGTGCCGATATCCTCTGCCGTGACGTCGATGCCGGGGGCCGCTCCGACCCGATCTGACAATCCGATGCCGCGACGATCAAACACGATGAGGCGCCCAAGCTTCATCAATGACGCCAGGAACGTCCGGCTTGCAGGATGCTCCCAGACGCGCTCCACATGCGAGACGAAGCCGGGCATGACGAGGATGTCGAGCGCGCCACTGCCGTAAGTCTGATACGCCAGATGCACGCCCGAGCCCTTGACGTAGCGCGTCGTCGGCACCGCCTGCGCTGTAGCAGCAGGGCTCATCAGCGCTTCGGTCTCGGCTTCCGGCACGACGCCGAGCTCATCACGCAGCCGCTGCGTCAGCGCCGCATGGTGCCGTTCCGCCGCGCTGCGATCGCCTGACAGCAGCAGGCTGCGGATCAGATGCCGGCCATAGACTTCGCTGAGCGGATCGAGCTGGACGAGACGCCCCGCATACGCGGTCGCGGCGAAATGGTCGCCGGCCGCATTCTTGTCCTGCACCAGACGCTCGAGTGCATGCACAAGCCGTCCCCGTAGCGCCTCGCGACGAAAGAACGCCCAATCGTCAAACTCGGGAGAGTCCTCCGGCGAGAAGCCAGCGAGGAAGTCGCCGCGATAGATCTGGCAGGCCTCTTCAAACGCAGCACGGTCGCAGGCGGTCTCGAACTGATGCGAGTCAACCGTGAGCGCGACCGCCGGGGACCAACGCATGCTGGTACGGTCGGTCTCGAAAACCGGCTCGCCGAGCGCGAGCTCGATGCGATGAAGCAGCCGCCGCAAGCGCGCCAGCCCGGTCTCGCGGTCGGCCTCGGGCCACAGCCACGTGGCCATGACGTCCCGGCTGACGGCGCCCTTGGCCTCCGCAAGGTAGACCAGCAGCGCAAGCCCCTTGCGCAGGGCCAGCTTGATCGGGCGGCCATCGGCATGGACCTCGGGGAACCCGAACGTCCCAAGCGAGAAAGCCGTCATGGAATCCTTCCTCCGCTCGGGGGACGCACAGGGGACGGTCGAGCGGTAGCCATCGAACCAGATCGAGCCCCTTCGCCAGCGGGCGATCTAGGCTCCTGCATGCGGCACCGCCGTGTCTGGCACAATAGGAAAAAACATGGTCTCGCGCCTTCTGATCCTGCTCTACGCGCTCGTGAGTTACGCCCTGTTCACGGTCTCATTTCTCTATGCGCTCGGTTTCGTCGGCAATTATGTCGTGCCCAATTCAATCGACAAGTCGATCGATGTCGGCAGCACGGCGACCTTGAACGAAGCCATCATCCTCAACCTGTTGCTGATGGGTCTGTTTGCCGTCCAGCACAGCGTCATGGCACGCCCGGCGTTCAAACGATGGTCGGCCCAATTCCTTGCCCCGGCCTGCCAGCGCAGCACCTATGTGCTGCTGTCGAGCCTGATCCTCATTCTGTTGTTCTGGCAGTGGCGTCCGATCCCGACTGTGATCTGGCGGACTGACGGACCTGCGGCCTTCCTGCTGACATCAGTGCATTGGCTCGGCTGGCTGATCGCATTCGCATCCACTCACATGATCGATCATTTCGATCTGTTCGGCGTGCGCCAGGCGTTCGTCGCGTGGCGTGGAGCCAAGATACCAGGTCAATCGTTCCGAACGCCCCTGCTCTACAAGATCGTACGGCATCCGATCATGCTCGGCTTCCTGCTCGCATTCTGGGCCACGCCCGTGATGACTCTTGGCCATCTCCTGTTCGCGCTCGCAAACACCGCCTACATCCTGGTCGCGCTTCAGTTCGAGGAGCGGGATCTGATCGCCGAGTTCGGCGCGACTTACCAGGACTATCGCCGCCGCGTTCCCATGCTGCTGCCGCGCCTGTTCGCGCGCCGCCAGACGAAAGGAGCGCCGCGATGAACGCGATGTTTCCGATCCCTAACATGTCTGCAGAGGCCGCCACATTCGCCGATACGCTCGACGGGCTCGACGTCGGTGTCTATCTCCTCGACGTGGACGGGCGGCTCATTCACACCAATACGGCCGGCCAAGCTCTCCTCGACGCGCGTGACATCCTGCACGAGGCGCGCGGACAGCTCGCGGCCTGCGATCCCGTCGTCAACCACGCGCTGCGGCACGCCTTCACGTCCGCCCTCGACGCCGGCGGCGTAGCCGTGCCGATGACGGGGAGCGATGGGCAGCGCTATGTCGCACATGCCCTGCCGTTGGCCTCCGGCGCGCGGCGACGTGCGGGCGCAGCCTACGCCGCCGTCGCGGCCCTGTTCGTTCGCAAGGTCGCGCTGATGGTCCCGCCCCGATCCGAGGTGATCGGCAAGGCCTTCAGGCTGACGCCGACCGAATTGCGCGTGCTGCTCGCGATCGTCGAGCTCGGCGGCGTTCCGGAAGTGGCCGCGGCATTCGGCGTTGCCAACACGACGATCCGGACGCACGTCAATCGCCTGTTTGAAAAGACCGGCGCAGCGCGGCAGGCCGATTTCGTCAAGCTCGTCGCGGGATATGCGACGCCGCTCCGCGACATGGGAGATGTGCGATGAGGGCCGTGCTGTGCAGCTCCTTCACCGGTCCGCAGGATTTGCGGCTCGGTGAGATCGCCGAGCCGAAGCCGACGGGCGACGAGATCCTGATCGACGTCCATGCGGCCTCCGTCAGCTTCATGGACCAGTTGCTGGTCTCGGGCCTCTACCAGATGCGGCCACCCTTGCCCTTCGTGCCCGGCACGGAAGCCTCAGGTGTTGTCGTCGCTGTCGGCGACAAGGTCACGCGATTCGCGCCCGGCGATCGCGTGGCCTGCAGCAGCTGGACCGGCGGCTACGCCGAACGGATGGTCGCCAAGGAATCGAAGGCCGTGCATCTGCCTGACGGCGTTGCCTTTGACGCGGCAGCAACCGTGCTGCATGTCTACGGCACCGCCCATTATGCGCTGGTCGAGCGCGCGCGGGCGCAACGCGGCGAGACCGTGTTGATCACGGGCGCCGCCGGCGGTGTCGGTCTCGCCGCAGTCGATCTCAGCCGTCATCTGGGCCTGAACGTCATCGCCGGCGTCGGCTCTGACGACAAGGCCACGCTGGTGCGCCGCTACGGCGCCAGCGAGGTGGTCAACTATCGTAGCGAGGATCTGCGTGAGCGGATCAAGTCCATCACATCGGGCCAAGGCACCGATCAGGGCATCGATATCGGATTCGACAACGTCGGCGGTGCGATCCTCGAGCAGATGGCCCGGCTGATGAACTGGGGCGGCCGTCTCATGCCGATCGGCTTCACCAGCGGCACGATACCCTCGATCCCGATGAACCTGCCGCTCCTCAAGAACTACGCCATCCTCGGCGTCTTCGTCGGCGCCTGGGCCGAAAAGTTTTCCGTTGAGGCCGCGCGCATGAACGACACGCTGATGCAATGGCTGGCCGAGGGACACATCCGCCCGCATATCGACCGCGTCCTCCCTTTGGAGGACGCCAGCGAAGCCATGCGCGCGGTAGCGAACCGCACGGTTCAGGGAAGAATTGTGCTCAGGATCCGATAGAGTGCGCGCGGAACTTCAAGACAGGAAGAAAACTTGACCGAGATCGTCATCGACAAGCGCTTCTGCGGCCCGCCGAACTCCGGCAACGGCGGTTATGTTTGCGGCCGGCTGGCCCAGCACATTCCCGGGGCTGCCGAGGTGACGCTGCGCGCGCCGCCTCCCCTGGATACGCCCCTCGGTGCGATCGCGACCGATGACCGTACATGGGAGCTTCGCGACGGCATCAAGGTTGTCGCGACCGGTCGCGCGGTGAGCGTCGAGCTTCCGCGGCTGGAAACAGCCAGATTCGACGAAGCCTGCGCCGCCGAATTGCTGACGCCCGTCAAACCGCACGAGCATCCGCTACCGACCTGCTTCGTCTGCGGCCCCGCGAGGGCCAAGGGAGACGGCCTGCGCATCTTCGCCGGACCGCTCGGACTTCGTGCGCAGCCTCCCGTTCTCGCGGCGAGCTGGATTCCCGATCAGAACTTGACCGCCGACGACGGCCTCGTCGCCTCAGAATTTCTCTGGTCGGCGCTCGATTGTCCCACCGGCTTCGCCTGCAATTGCGATCCGCAAAGCAACGCCGTCGACAAGACGCCGCTCCTGCTGGGACGAATGTCAGCGCGCATCGAATCCCGCCCGCGTGCCGGCGACCGCTGCATCATCACCGCCTGGCCGACCGGCCGCGACGGCCGCAAGCGCATGGCGGAGGCCGCGCTGCATGATGAGGCCGGGAGGTTGCTGGCGGTGGCCCGCACCACATGGATTGCCGTCGAACGCGACGTGCAGCTCGGACGCGGGTGACGCTACACCAACGTCTTGGAAAATCCCGCCGCGAGATGATCGATCAGCGCGCGAACGGCGCGAGGCAGGCCGCGTCGAGTGGTGAACACGAGATGCACCATGCCGCGATGACCGCGCCATTCCGACACCACATGAACGAGCCTGCCTTGCTCCAGCGCGTCCCGGCAGAGATGATCGGGCAGTAGCGCGACACCGAGGCCCGCAACCGCTGCATCGCGCACCGCGCCAAAGTCGCCGCAGCCCATGCGCGGTTCGTGCTTGTGAATGCGGGCCTGCCCATCGTCGGTCTGCAGATGCCATTCGACCAACGTGTCGTCATCTGACGTTGCCAGTGTCGGAAGCACGGCCAGATCATCCAGCGTGCGCAACCGGCTCGCCAGCTGGGGGCTCGCGACAAGGATGCGCCTGGACGTGCCGAGCGACCGCATCGTGAGCGCTGCATCGCCCGTGAGCTCGGACCGCACGCGCAAGGCCACATCGATCCGCTCCTCGATCAGGTCGATAGGCCGGTCGATGGCGACGAGTTGCAGACGCACCTTGGGATAGCGGATCAGGAAGCTCGAGATCAGCGCGGAGATCTCCGCAACCATGCCGGTCGGGCAGCTGAAACGAACGCGGCCGTGAGGTTCGGCCTGCGCCTGCGTCACCAGCGCCTCGGCCTGCTCGGCTTCAGCAAGGATCGCGCGGCAGCGCTCGTAAAAGGCTTGCCCCACCTCGGTCACGCGGAAACGCCGGCTCGATCGCTCGATCAGGCGCAAGCCCAGGCGCTCCTCCAGCCCGGCAATCCGCCGGCTGAGCTTTGACTTGGGCTCCCGCAAGGCCCGCCCCGCAGCCGCGAACCCGCCATGGCCCACCACCTCGGCAAAATAGGCGAAGTCGTTCAAATCGGCCTTCATCGTTCTTCTCATGGAACGCTAAGTACCATATCAGGCGACTACTCGCATCATCGTTCTGAATACATCTACGTCGGGCAACGGCACTTTCGCCGCAGCTTCCAACGGAGACGGACGATGACGGATAGGTTCAACAACAAGGTCGTGGTGGTAACCGGCGGCACCAGCGGTATCGGCCTCGCCACCGCCAAGGCCTTCGCAGCCGAGGGTGCCTCGGTGTTCATCACCGGCCGTCGCAAGGATGCGCTCGAGGCGGCGATGAAATCGATCGGCGGTCGAGTCACCGGCGTGCAGGGCGACATGGCCAATCTCGCCGACATCGACCGGCTCTACGACGCCGTTCAGAAGAAGCACCAGCAGATCGACGTGATCTTCGCCAATGCCGGCGGCGGCGAGTTCGCGCCGCTCGGCGCGATTACCGAGGAGCACTACCAGCGCACGTTCGACACCAACGTGAAGGGCGTACTGTTCACGGTGCAGAAGGCGCTGCCCCTGCTCCGCGACGGCGCGTCCATCGTGTTGAACGCGTCGACCACCAGCGTCTCCGGCACGCCGGCCTTCAGCGTCTATTCCGCGACAAAGGCCGCCGTGCGCAACTTCGCACGCAACTGGATCCTCGATCTGAAGGACCGGCACATCCGCGTCAACGCAGTCAGCCCCGGCGTCACCGAGACGCACGGACTGAATCATCTGTTCGGCGGCGGTGAGCAAGCGGAGGGCACCAAGACCCAACTCGCCGCGCTCATCCCGGCCGGTCGGGTCGGCCAGCCCGAGGAGATCGCCAAGGCCGTGCTGTTCCTCGCCTCCGATGATGCAAGCTTCGTCAACGGCATCGAGCTCTTCGTCGATGGCGGTCTCGTTCAGATCTGACGCAGTTCGTTGGGTGGGCACGCTATCGCTTTGCCCACCCTACAAGACCAATGCAGTTTGGAGACAACCAATGACCCGAACCAACACATCGACCGATCGCATCCACGAGCTGCTTCACCGCAACCTTCAGGAGGTTTTCGGCGAGGGCGACGCGAAGCGCCGCCGTGCCGCAATCGACGAACTCTGGACCGAGAACGCCGCCCTGTATGTCCCGCCAGGTGTCATTGTCGGCCGCGACGCGATCGACAAGTTCGCCGGCGATCTGCGGGCCACGCATCCCCACTTCGTCTACACGCCGATTGGCGAGCCGCAGGCGCTTCACAACGCCGGACGGCTGGCCTGGTCATCAGGTCCGCGCGGCGAAGCCCCTGATTACACCGGCTGGGACGTCATCATCGTGGAGAACGACAGGATCGCTGCGCTATATGTGTTCCTCGATCCGCCAGGGAAGTGACGGCGCATACGCGGGGTGGATTGCGCCTTCGGCTAGCTGACCAATCACCCTACAGTTTGCGCTTCGCAATGAAGGTGCCGTTCGGCTGATGATAAACGAGTTCCTCGATCGCGCCGGACGGGCCGCGGCGGAATTCGGTGCGGTAGCCGTCGAGCTGGACGATGCTGAACGTCGCGCCCTGATAAGGCCGCAAACGGTAGAGCGGCACGAACGGAATTTTCAGCGTAAGCTCGCCCTCGGCATCCTCTGTGACGACGTGGGTCTGGTCGCCGCGAATATATTCGCCGACGCAGGCCGACCGGAACGCGGGGTCAATGCATTCGCCCGCGGCGGCGCGCGTGAAGACGATGTCCGGCACCAGCACCTCGAGCTGGGCCGAGAGACTCGCAATGCTGCCGTCGCGGTCGGTCGCAAAGGTGATCACGAGATCGTCCGGATTGAGGTCTCCCAACACGTAAGGCAACTGGAACGAATCGTAGTGCCGGTGTGCGAGCTTCGCCTTCGTGCGGCGCCAGGCCCAATGCAGGCTGTCGCCGTCTTGTGTGATGACAACCCGGCCATAGGCCGGGTGCTCATAGGCGCCGCAAAAATCCGCGAGATCATGGCTGGGATTCGTATTCAGCTTGCGCGCCGTCGGCTTCGCCGCATCGTCGCTTTTCTGCTGCGCCAGCGCTTTGCGGCGCATGTCGCGCAGGCGGTCCAGCCACGACACCGGTTCGTTGCCGGCGAGATGATCGTGAATGCGGTTGATCAGGATGCTGTGCACCGGATTGCCGCCGGTGTTGGTGAAGACGGCGATGCCGGTGTTTCGCGCCGGGATGAGGCGCATCAGCGTGCTCCAGCCGAGCCAGCCGCCGGAGTGTCCGACCACGCGCTCGCCGCGGTAGGCGGTGTTGTTGAAGCCCAGCCCGTAGTGCGAATGGCCGAACTCCTGCCACTCCGCAGCGCCTGAGAAGACGCGCGGCGATTGCATCTCCCGGATCAGCGTAGACGACAGCAGGCGTTCGCCGGCAAATTCGCCCTCGGCCAACAGGAATTTCATCCAGTTGGCGAGGGCGGCAACCGAGGTGACGATGGCGCCGGCGCCCGTCGTGGTGATGGGGAAGAACTTGCTGCGCGAGCGCACGTCGCCGCGTTCCACCAGATAGGGAACGGCGGCGTCAGCGGCAGCGGCGTACTCCTCTGCTGAAAAGCCGACCGACATTCGCAGTTTATCGGTCAGCCGGGTGCGGACGAAATCCTCATAGCTCTGACCGCTGATGCGCTCGACGACAAGGCCGGCGACGTTGTAGGCGAGATTGTTGTATTGAAACTCGGTGCGGATGTCCCGGGCCGGCTCGAGGTGACGCAGCGCGCTCATCATCTCGCCGCGCGAGAGATCGGCTGGAATCCATATCCAGTCGTGGCGAGGCAGGCCGGAGTGATGGCTGAGCAGGTCGCGCACGGTGACTCGATCGGTCGCGATCGCGTCATGCAGGCGGAATTCGGGAATGCTGTCGCGGACAGGTTTGGTCCAGTCGAGCCGTCCCTCGTCCACCAGCAGCGCCAACGCCGTGGCGGTGAACGTTTTGGTGATCGAGCAGATCAGGAATTGCGTCTCTGGCGTCGCGGGCAGCCCGGTCTCGACGTCGCGCTGGCCCCACGCCCTGAGCAAGACCGTCTCGCCGTTTTGCACGACGGCGAGCGTCGTGGCCGGCACCTGCCACTCCGCCATCACCTCCGCAGCCAGCGCGTCGAGCTCGGGGATGAGGGCTGTGATGGTCGTGTCGCTTCGGGCAGATCGGCTGGACATGGCACGCTCTTTCTTCCGTTCGCCGCCACAACCGCTGGATGACGACCCGCAATGTTACAAATCGTAGCATTGACAATCCACCGATTGCAAGCCGAGGGCGAAGCGACATGGGTCACCGCTTCCGCCTTTGCGCTTCGAGCTACGGCGGCGCGGATCGTAACCCTCGCTACAAGCGAGGTCTCGGGTGGGCAAAGCGCAAGCGTGCCCACGACTTCTATCTCGGCTTCGCGCGGGGCAATGGTGGGACGTTTCGCTTTGCTCACCCTACGAGACCTGTGCGTGACGAGACCTACGCGCTCTGCTCCACCATCCCCTGCAGCCGCACCAACTCCGCCTCCAGATCCCGCTCCACATCCGCGGCCCGGATCTCCAGCACGCGATAATCGCGCGCCTCCAGCCATGCCCGCCTTGACGCGCGGTCGGCAGCGATGGTCTCGCCCTCGCCCGGGTTGACCAGCTCGATCGCGATCCGATGCGGGAACGAGACGAAGTCCGGGATGTGCCGCCCCACCGGGGTCTGGCGCTTGAACCCACCGGCGAAGCGGCGGTCGCGCGTGAGCGCCTGCCAGAGCAGGCGTTCGGCATCTGTCGGGTTGCGGCGGAGCAGGCGCGCGAGGCCGCGCACGGTCGAGCCGCTGTCGGGCGTGCCGCCGGCCTGCCCATGCTCGGCCAGCAGCGCACGCAGGCGCGTGGCTTGCTCGCCGTCGAGCACGCCGCCCTTTGCCGGGCCCTTGCGTCCCTCCGCGATCGCCATGACGACTCCATGGAGGGTGTGCATGTCCTGCTTGGTCGGCTCCATCCGGCTGAAAATGTTGCGCAGGTTGACCAGCATGGTGTCGCGCTTCTCGGCCGGGCGCAAAAATTCGACGCGGTCGAGCTCGCGGATGAGGTTGTCGAAGAAGGCCTGCATCTGGTGCTGCGAGGCGCGCTCGGAACGTTCAGGCATGGCGTGCGGCAGCTCGCCCGCCGTCGCCTGCTTGAACCATTCGTAGCCGACCAGCAGCACGGCCTGGGCGAGGTTGAGTGAGGCAAAGCCCGGATTGACCGGGAAGGTGATGATGCGGTTGGAGAGTCCGACCTCCTCATTGGTCAGTCCCCAGCGCTCGCGCCCGAATAGGATGCCGGCCTTGCCGCCGGTCGCCACATGCCCGGCGATCTCGCTGGCTGCGGCTTCCGGCCCCACCACCGGCTTGGCCTGGTCATGCGGGCGCGCGGTGGTGGCGAACAACAGGTCGAGATCGGCGACCGCCTGCTCGACCGTGTCGAAGAGTTCGACCTTGTCCAGAATGTGGTCGGCCCCGGCGGCGGCCCGCTGCGCGGCGATGTTCGGCCAGCCGTCGCGCGGATTGACGATGCGCAAAGCGCTCAAGGCAAAATTGCCCATGGCGCGCGCGGCCATGCCGATGTTTTCCCCGAGCTGCGGCTCGACCAGGATCACGATCGGGCCGTCGAGGGCGAGCCCTGCCTTGGTCTTGTCGGTGCCGGACATTCTCAGTTCACTTTCTGGTTCAGCGTTCGTCTCGTTCAGCTTCCGAAGGAGGTTGAACTCCAGTCCGAAGACGCTGATCCAAGCCCTCATCCACGCAGTCGTGCCGCCTTCCGTGCGGCGCAATTTCTTAAGCCGAGATAACAGGGTTAGCGGCGTTTGCGAAACCGCAATCGCACCTCAATTGGGGACGATTTCGCCGCCCGGCTTGCGCGCGCTTTGCTTTCGGATATGGCTATCAACCACAACCAAAGCGAAGCCGAAAGGCCTGAGCTGAAGCAACAATTGAGTGGGGGGATGGCGATGCTGAGCCGATGGAAATTGGCGCTTCTGGGACTGGTCCTGATCGTGGTGGGCGGCCTCATCGCCCATCTGACGCAAACCGCCGGCGGCGTCCGGATCCAGGATGTCAGGTTCAAGGGCGCCAAGGGCAACACCATGAGTGCGCTGCTCTACATCCCCGCGAATGCCACCGCGAAGACCCCGGCACCCGGCATCCTCGCCGTCCACGGCTACATCAATTCGCGCGAGACCCAGGACGGCTTCGCCATCGAATTCGCCCGTCGCGGCTATGTCGTGCTGGCGCTGGACCAGACCGGCCATGGCTATAGCGACCCACCCGCCTTCGCCAACGGTTTTGGCGGCCCCGACGGCCTCGCCTATCTCCGAAGCCTCGACATGGTCGACAAGGCGAATATTGGCCTCGAGGGCCACTCCATGGGTGGCTGGACGGTCCTGGCCGCGGCAGCCGCGATGCCTGATGATTACAAGTCGATGGTGCTGGAAGGCTCCTCGACCGGCAAACCTTTCGCTGCGGACGGCACCACGAGCTGGCCGCGCAATGTGGCGCTCGTGTTCGCCCAGTACGAGGAATTCTCCACTTTGATGTGGGGCGTCGACCTTGCCCGCGATGTCACCAAGAGCCCGAAGCTGTGGGCGATGTTCGGCACGCAGGGGCCGGTCGAGCCAGGCAAGGTCTATGGCGATCCGGCGGCCGGCACCGCCCGGGTGTTGTACACGCCTGCTATCACGCACCCGGCCGAGCACATTTCGCATGAAGCGATCGGCTACAGCCTCGACTGGTTCGCCAAGACGTTGCAAGGCGGCACGCCCCGGCCGGCCGACGACCAGATCTGGTTCCGCAAGGAGTTCGGCACGTTGATCGCGCTCGTCGGTTTCGTCGTGCTGTTGATCGGCACCTTCGACGGCCTGCTGGAGGCGCCGATGTTCTCCCGCCTGCGCCTGCCCGCCGTCCCCGACGGCAGCATGCCGCCCCATCAGGCCGCCGCGGGCCGGCGCTGGACCACGGCGTTCATCCTGTCCGCCTTCATCCCGGCGCTGACCTATTACCCGGCCTTTGCGCTCGGCGGTACCTTCGTGACGCCGTCAGCATTCCTGCCGCAGGGCATCACCAACCAGATCCTGGTCTGGGCCATCATCAACGGCCTGATCACACTGGCGCTGATGGGCTTCGCCCCGAAGCGCAAGAGCCGGGCCGGGCTGCTCGGCCAGTCGCTCGTGATCGCTGTCGTCTCGGTCGCGGTTGGTTATGCCGCGCTGTGGCTCACCGACCTCGCCTTCAAGATCGACTTCCGCTTCTGGATCATCGCGCTGAAGCTGATGAACCCGAAGCAGGTTCTGATCTTCCTGATTTACCTCGCTCCGTTCACGGCATTTTTCGTCGTGGCACTGCACGTGCTGCACCGGAATTTCTCGACCATGGAGGCGCCGCGGCTCGCGCTTTATCTGACCAATATCCTGGCGCTCACGTTCGGCTTCATCGTGCTGCTGGCCCTGCAATACGGCACGCTCTGGCTGACCGGGAAGCTGTTCAACCCGCTGCCCGACCCCGGCTTCGTGCCGCTCTCGACCATCGTCGCCATCCAGTTCGTGCCGCTGCTCGCCATCGTCGCCGTGATCGCGACCTTCACCTGGCGACGGACCGGATCGAGCCTGCCGGGCGCCCTGATCTCGGGCCTGTTCGTGACCTGGTACATCGTAGCAGGCACGGCCACCCAGGCCGCCTTTTAGAGGCGCTCCGGAAGGGCCCCGGATCGCGTGCGGGATGGGTGCCCAAACAAGGTGCTGCATCAGTCATTCCGGCCTCGCCGGAATGACTGATCTCGGCGAAAAGATGGGCTGAAAGTGCATAACCGCTCCGCTTCCGCCCGCCCCCGGGCGGTGCTATAGCGCGGGAGATTTCCACCACCAGTTCCCAAGAAGGCTTCTCCGATCATGGCAAAAATCAAGGTATCCAATCCCGTCGTCGAACTCGATGGCGACGAGATGACCCGGATCATCTGGCAGTACATCAAGGACAAGCTGATCAACCCGTTCCTGGATGTCGAGCTGCAGTATTTCGACCTGGGCATGGAGTACCGCGACCACACCAACGATCAGGTGACCATCGACGCCGCCGAGGCGATCAAGAAGGTCGGCGTCGGCGTCAAGTGCGCCACCATCACCCCTGATGAAGCCCGGGTGAAGGAGTTCAACCTCAAGCAGATGTGGAAGTCGCCGAACGGCACCATCCGCAACATCCTCGGCGGCGTGATCTTCCGCGAGCCGATCATCTGCAAGAATGTGCCGCGCCTGGTTCCCGGCTGGACCAAGCCGATCATCATCGGCCGCCACGCCTATGGTGACCAGTACCGCGCGACCGACTTCAAGTTCCCCGGCAAGGGCACCCTGTCGATGAAGTTCGTCGGCGAGGACGGCACCGTGATCGAGAAGGAAGTGTTCAAGGCTCCGGGCGCCGGCGTGGCCATGGAGATGTACAATCTCGACGACTCCATCATCGACTTCGCCCGCGCTTCACTGAACTACGGCCTGCTGCGCAACTACCCGGTCTATCTGTCGACCAAGAACACGATTCTGAAGGTCTATGACGGCCGCTTCAAGGACATCTTCCAGGACATCTACGACCGCGAGTTCAAGAAGGAATTCGAGGCAAAGGGCCTGACCTACGAGCACCGCCTGATCGACGACATGGTCGCCTCGGCGCTGAAATGGTCCGGCGGCTATGTCTGGGCCTGTAAGAACTACGACGGCGACGTGCAGTCCGATACGGTCGCGCAGGGCTACGGCTCGCTCGGCCTGATGACCTCGGTGCTACTCACCCCGGACGGCAAGACCGTCGAAGCGGAAGCCGCCCACGGCACCGTGACCCGTCACTACCGCGAGCACCAGAAGGGCAAGGAGACCTCGACCAACTCGATCGCGTCGATCTTCGCCTGGACCCGTGGCCTGTCGCACCGCGCCAAGCTCGACAACAATGCCGAGCTAGCGAAGTTCGCAAGCACGCTGGAGAAGGTCTGCGTCGACACCGTCGAAGAGGGCTACATGACCAAGGACCTCGCGCTCCTGGTCGGTGCCGACCAGCGCTGGCTCTCGACCACAGGCTTCCTCGACAAGGTCGCTGACAATCTCGTGAAGGCGCTCGCGGCGTAATTCGCCCGCGCATTATTTTCGCCCGGTCGGGGTTAAACATCATGATGGGCCGCGCGCAGGCGCGGCCCATTCGTTTTTTGAGAGCCCTTTGCGGAGATAGACTATGTTCGTCAAGTTTGCCGTCCCCTGCCTGTTGTCACTTGCGGCCATGATTGGACCAGCAGGGGCTGCGGAGCTTCCCGACGCCATCGCCGCATCGGGCGAGACCACGGTCCTCAGCGTCCACGCCGAGGGCGCGCAGGTCTACGAGTGCAAGGCCGGTGCCGACGGCAAGCTCGCCTGGGCCTTCCGCGAGCCGATCGCGACGCTGCTCTCCGAGGGCAAGACCATCGGCCGTCACTATGCCGGGCCGAACTGGGAGCATGCCGACGGCAGCGCCGTGGTCGGCAAGGCCATCGGCAACGCACCGGGCGCAACGGCTGCCGATATCCCCTTGCTGAAGCTCGAGGTTGCCTCCCGCCGCGGCAGCGGCGTGTTGACGCCTGTGACCACCGTCCAGCGCATCAACACCCATGGCGGCAAGCTAGACGGGGCCTGCGACAAGGCCGGCGAGTTCAGAAGCGCGCCCTACTCGGCTGAATACGTCTTCCTGAAAAAGGGCTGATCGCTCAGCGGTCGCCGCCGTCGCGCTCGGCCTGCGCGAGCTCGGCTGCGGCGAGATCGCCGGTCTCTTCCAGCCGCGCTTTCGCTGTCTGGTGGACATGGGCGGCAAGCATGGGCATGCGCGCGATCAGGGCGTGAAAATCCTGCGCGTCGAGCACCAAGAGGCGCGTCTTGCGCGTCGCCGTCACCGTGCCGCTGCGTTTTGTCTTGTGTAGCAGCGCGATCTCGCCGAAGAAGGTGCCGTCGGTGAGCAGCACATGCTGGCTCGGCAGCGCGATCTCGACCTCGCCTGCGGTGATGAAATACATCGACGAGGCGGGATCCCCTCGCCGCACCAAAATCTCGCCCTGCTCGACGGTGCGTGCGCGCAAGAGCCGCATGATGTCGGCGATCTCCGCGGCCGCCAGATGCGAGAACAGCGGCACCCGGGCCAGCATGCCCCAGGTCACGACGAAGTCGCGCCGCTTCACCTCTTCGGCAAACGCGGTCGAGATGATGGCGACCGGCAGCGCGATCATGGCAAAACCTGAGATGATCGCGAACACCGAGACAAATTTTCCGAGCGCCGTCACCGGCACGACGTCTCCATAGCCGACGGTGCCGAGCGTCACGATCGCCCACCACATCGCCTGCGGGATGGTGCCGAGCTTGTCCGGCTGCACGTCGCGCTCGATGGCGTAGAGCAGCGAGGCGAAGGTCAGCACCACGCCGATCAGGATGACGACGCAGCCGATCAGCGCCCGCCGCTCGGCATGCACAGCCGCCAGCAGCGAGCGCATCGCCGGCGAGTAGCGGATCAGCTTGAAGAACGGCAGCACGCCGAGGGCTGCGAGCGTCGCGTGGCGCCCCGTGGTCAGCACGATCGCAGCCGGCAGGAATGCCATGAGGTCGATGATGCCGAGCGCCGAGAAGGCGTAGCCGAGCCGGTCGGCGAGCGCCGAGCCCTTGCGCGGCGTGTGGCCCGCCACCGTCCACAGCCGTGCCGCATATTCCAGCGCGAACACGATCACGGACAGGATCGTGATCGCCGAGAACAGCGTCCCGAATTGCGCGTCGAGATCCGGCACCGAGGCCAGAACCATCGCGGTCACGTTCAGCACGATGACGCCGATGATGATCTGGATGAAGCGCGATCCGGCCGAATAGGCCAGCGGATCGTGCTCCAGCAATTCGTAGAGGCGATCCCTTAAGTTCGGATCGCGAAGCCCACGTCCTCGCGGAACGAGGCGCATGGCGATTACGCAGCCCCCATCGCTTTCTCGATCGCCGCCAGCGCCTCGGACGCCTTGGCGCCATCGGGGCCGCCGGCCTGCGCCATGTCGGGCCGGCCGCCGCCGCCCTTGCCGCCGAGCGCTTCGGATGCGACGCGCACGAGGTTCACGGCGTTGAAGCGCGCGGTCAGGTCCGCGGTGACGCCGACCACGACGCCCGCCTTGCCGTCCTCGGTGACGCCGATGATGGCGACCACGCCGGAGCCGATCTGCTTCTTAGCCTCGTCCGCGAGGCTCTTGAGATCCTTCATCTCGATGCCCTCGACCGCACGCGCCATCAGCTTGACGCCGCCGACCTCGCGCACGCCAGCAGCTGCGCCGCCACCGGCGGACGCGCCGCCGCCCATCGCCAGCTTCTTGCGGGCGTCGGAGAGCTCGCGCTCGAGCTTCTTGCGCTCCTCCATCAGCGCGGTGATGCGCGCCGGGACGTCGTCGAGCGAGGTGCGCAGCTCGTTCGCCGCGGTCTTCGCCAGCGCCATGGTCTCGTTGGCATGCCGGCGCGCGAAATTGCCGGTCAGCGCCTCGATACGGCGGACGCCGGAGGCCACCGCGCTCTCGCCGGTCAGCGTGATCAGGCCGATATCGCCGGTGCGCCGCACATGCGTCCCGCCGCAGAGCTCGACCGACCAGCCGAGCGCATTGGCGCCGCGCTCGCGCGCGGTCTTGCCCATCGAGACGACACGAACCTCGTCGCCGTACTTCTCGCCGAACAGGGCGCGCGCCCCAGCCTCACGTGCTTCATCGACACCCATCACGCGGGTGGTGACCTCGTCGTTCTCCAGCACCACGTCGTTGGCGATGTCCTCGACGCGGGCAAGCTCCTCCGCCGTGATCGGTTTCGGATGCACGAAGTCGAAGCGCAGGCGATCCGGCGCGACCATCGAGCCGCGCTGGGCAATGTGATCGCCGAGCACCTGGCGCAGCGCCTCGTGAATGAGATGCGTCGCCGAGTGATGCGCACGGATCGACGAGCGCCGCGAATGGTCCACCTCGAGCTGCAGCGCCGTGCCGACCTTCAGCTCGCCGCTCTCGACGGTGCCGACATGCACGAAGAAATCGCCGAGCTTTTTCTGCGTGTCGGTGACGCGGAACTTGATGCCTCCCTCACCCGTGAGCACGCCGGTGTCGCCGACCTGGCCGCCGGATTCCGCGTAGAACGGCGTCTGGTTCAGCAGCAGCGCGCCGGTATCGCCGGCCTTCAGGCTGGCGACTTCAGCGCCGTCCTTTACCAAGGCCGAGACCACGCCTTCGGCGCTCTCGGTCTCATAGCCCAGGAATTCGGTCGCACCGAGCTTCTCGCGCAGCGGGAACCAGATCGCCTCGCTCGCCGCTTCGCCCGATCCCTTCCAGGACTCGCGCGCCTTGGCCTTCTGACGCTCCATCGCATCCGTGAACGACGCTTGATCCACGCCGATGCCGCGCGACTTCAGCGCGTCCTGGGTCAGGTCAAGCGGGAAGCCGTAGGTATCGTACAGCGTGAAGGCGACGTCGCCATCGAACATGTCGCCTTTCTTCAAGGACGCGCTCTTCTCGTCGAGGATGGCGAGGCCGCGCGAAAGCGTCTTGCGGAAGCGGGTCTCTTCCAGCCGCAGCGTTTCCTCGATCAGGTTTTCCGCGCGCATCAAATCGGGATAGGCCTGGCCCATCTCGCGGACCAGCGCCCAGACCAGGCGATGCATCAGCGGCTCCTTGGCGCCGAGCAGCTGCGCATGGCGCATCGCGCGGCGCATGATCCGGCGCAGCACATAGCCGCGGCCTTCGTTCGAAGGCAGCACGCCGTCAGAGACGAGGAAGGCCGAGGAGCGCAGATGATCGGCGATGACGCGGAACGAGGCAACCGTTTGCTCGTTCGGCCCGGCGCCGAGCGCCGACGACGTCGCATCGATCAAATGACGAAACAAGTCGGTCTCGAACACGCTGTCGACGCCCTGCATGATGCAAGCCATGCGCTCGAGGCCCATGCCGGTGTCGATCGAAGGACGCGGCAGATCCACGCGCTCCTCCTTCGTCACCTGCTCATATTGCATGAACACGAGATTCCAGAATTCGAGGAAGCGGTCACCGTCTTCTTCCGGAGAGCCGGGAGGGCCACCCCAGATGTGGTCGCCGCGATCGATGAAGATTTCCGAGCACGGACCGCACGGACCGGTGTCGCCCATCGCCCAGAAATTGTCCGAGGTCGGGATGCGGATGATGCGGTCGTCGGAGAAGCCGGCGATCTTCTTCCAGAGCCCGTGCGCCTCGTCGTCGGTGTGGTAGACAGTGACGAGCAGCTTGTCCTTCTTCAGCCCGAAATCCTTGGTGATGAGCTTCCAGGCGAGCTCGATCGCGCGCTCCTTGAAATAGTCGCCGAACGAGAAGTTGCCGAGCATCTCGAAGAAGGTGAGATGGCGCGCGGTGTAGCCGACATTGTCGAGATCGTTGTGCTTGCCGCCGGCGCGCACGCATTTCTGCGAGGTGGTCGCGCGCTGGTAAGGCCGCTTCTCGACGCCGGTGAAGACGTTCTTGAACTGCACCATGCCGGCATTGGTGAACATCAACGTCGGATCGTTGCGCGGCACCAATGGCGAGGACGACACGATCTCGTGGCCGTTCTCGGCAAAGAAGTTCAGAAAGGTCGACCTGATCTCGTTGACGCCGCTCATGTTCATCCAATCGGGTGTGCTTGGACCCGCCAATTTGCCATCCAAACCTGTCGATTTGGGCTGATATCTGCGGGCCAAAGCGCTTTTAGACAAGGCCAGCTTCGCTGTCCAGAAACTGTGCAAGCAGATCAGAGGGTTGCCGCAGTCGCGTCATCCCCCAGCAATCCCGTTGAAAGCCGCAATCCCTGCGTTGACAGGCTTGGCTGGCCTGTGGTCTGTACCCATCTGTATCGTACGGCCACGTCGGGAGAGACCGGCATCAGCTAGCCGGCGCCGAAGGAGCAACCGCCCCGGAAACTCTCAGGCAAAAGGACCGCGTGGCTTTGACGACATCTGGAAAGAGGCGCTGACGGGCTTAAGACCCGGATAGTGTCCGCCGACGGGATAATACTCTCAGGCACAGCGACAGATGGGGCTTCGACTGGTTTGTCTCGGGGAATCATCCCCGGGGAACCGCCGAGGGCCCCTGTGATGTCCGTGCGTGATGACAAAGACTCCCTGGAACGTACCCCCCTTTACGACCTGCATGTGTCTCTTGGCGGCAAGATGGTGCCGTTCGCGGGCTATGACATGCCCGTGCAGTACCCCGCCGGCGTGCTGAAAGAGCACCTCCATACCCGCACCTCCGCCGGCCTGTTCGACGTCTCCCATATGGGCCAGATCCGCGTCCTGCCGAAGTCCGGCAAGGTCGAGGATGCCGCCCGCGCGCTGGAGCGGTTGGTGCCGCAGGACATCGTGGCGATCGCACCGGGCCGCCAGCGCTACGCCCAGTTCACCAATGAAGCCGGCGGCATCCTCGACGATCTCATGGTCGCCAATTTCGGCGACCACCTGTTCCTGGTCGTCAACGCCGCCTGCAAGGCCGAGGACGAGGCGCATCTGCGCGCGAATCTGTCGGACACCTGCATCATCGATTCGCTTGCCGATCGGGCGCTGATTGCGCTGCAGGGCCCAAAGGCGGAGTCGGCGCTGGCGAAATTATGTGCAGCGGCGCCCACCATGAAGTTCATGGATGCGGGCGCGCATGAGGTCGCCGGCATCAAGTGCTTGGTCTCGCGCTCGGGCTACACCGGCGAGGACGGTTTTGAGATTTCTGTCCCGGCGGCCGACGCCGAACGTCTGGCGAAGATGCTGCTCGAAAATCCGGATGTGATGCCGGTCGGCCTTGGCGCCCGCGACAGCCTGCGGCTCGAGGCCGGGCTCTGCCTCTACGGCCACGATATCGACACCGAGACCACGCCGGTCGAAGCCGCGCTGGAATGGTCGGTGCAGAAGAGCCGCCGCACCGGCGGCGCCCGCGCCGGCGGATGTCCCGGGGCTGAAAAGATCCTCGCGCATTTCGATCACGGCGCGTCCCGCCGCCGCGTCGGCCTGCGTGCCGAGGGCCGCGCGCCGGTGCGCGAGGGCGCATTGCTGTTTGCAGATAGCGAAGGCGGCGAGGCAATCGGAAAGGTCACTTCAGGCGGCTTCGGCCCCAGCCTGAATGCGCCTGTTGCGATGGGCTACGTGCCCACTGCCTTAAGCGCATTCGGCACAAAACTCTTCGCCGAGGTGCGCGGGCAACGTCTGCCGCTCACCGTCGCCGCCATGCCCTTCGTGAAAAACACCTACAAACGCTGAGGATCGAAAATGACCACGACGCTGTACACCTCCGACCATGAATGGCTCGCGATCGACGGCGATGTCGCCACCGTCGGCATAACCGATTACGCGCAGTCGCAGCTCGGCGACGTCGTGTTCGTCGAATTGCCCAAGGTCGGCCGTACCTTGAAGAAGGCGGAAGCCGCCGCCGTCGTGGAATCGGTCAAGGCCGCCTCCGACGTCTACGCACCGATCTCGGGCGAAGTGCTCGAAACCAACGACGCGCTCGCCGCCGAGCCCGCACTGGTGAACTCGGACGCGCAAAGCAAAGCCTGGTTCTTCAAGATGAAAATTGCCGACAAGAGCGAGCTTGGCGGCCTTATGGATGAAGCCGCCTACAAGGCACATACGGCTTAAAGACGATGGAGCAAGCGATGACCGCGCACCGTAAATCCAGCGGCGAGACCGCCGCCAATTTCGCTCGCCGCCACATCGGCCCCTCCGCGCGCGATGTCACCGCAATGTTAGAGACGGTCGGCGCCAAAAGCGTCGACGCGCTGATGGCGGAAACGCTCCCCAGTTCGATCCGGCAGGCCGCCCCGCTCGATCTCGGCAAGCCGCTGAGCGAGACCGAGGCGATCGCGCATATGGCCGAGCTCGCACGGCAGAACCAGGTCTTCACCTCGCTGATCGGCCAAGGCTATTCCGGCACGATTTTGCCCGCGGTGATCCAGCGCAATATCCTGGAGAACCCGGCCTGGTACACGGCCTACACGCCCTACCAGCCCGAGATCAGCCAGGGCCGGCTGGAAGCGCTGTTCAATTTCCAGACCATGATCTGCGATCTCACCGGGCTCGACGTCGCCAACGCCTCGCTGCTTGACGAGGCGACCGCGGCGGCCGAAGCCATGGCGCTCGCCGAGCGGCATTCGAAGGTCGAAGCAAAGGCCTTCTTCGTCGACAAGGACGTGCATCCGCAGACGTTGGCTGTGATGCGCACCCGCGCCGAGCCGCTCGGCTGGACTCTGGTCGTCGGCGATCCGCTCACCGATCTCGACAAGGCGGACGTGCTCGGTGCGCTGCTGCAATATCCTGGAACTTCCGGCGCCTTGCGCGACCTCCGGCCCGCGATCGCGGCGCTGAAGGCCAAGGGCGCGCTTGCGATCGTTGCGGCCGATCTGCTGGCGCTGACGCTGATTGCTTCGCCCGGCGAGCTCGGTGCCGACATCGCTGTTGGTTCGGCGCAGCGCTTTGGCGTGCCGATGGGTTATGGCGGACCGCACGCGGCCTATATGGCGGTGCGCGATGCGCTGAAGCGCTCGCTGCCCGGCCGCATCGTCGGCCTCTCCGTGGATTCCCGCGGTGCCCCCGCCTATCGCCTCGCGCTGCAGACCCGCGAGCAGCACATCCGCCGCGAGAAGGCGACCTCCAACATCTGCACCGCGCAGGTGCTGCTCGCCGTGATCGCCGCGATGTATGCGACCTATCACGGCCCCGAGGGCCTCACGCAGATCGCGCGTACTGTCCATCGCCGCACCGCGGTGCTTGCCGCGGGCTTGCGCAAGCTCGGTTTTGCGCCTGATAGCGATACCTTCTTCGACACGCTCAGCGTCGATGCGGGCGCCAAGCGCACTGAGATCGTCGCGCGCGCAGCTGCCGAGAAGATCAATCTCGGTGTTGGTGACGCGAGCTTGCGCATCGCGCTCGACGAGACCACGACGCCGGCGACGGTCGAAGCCGTCTGGCGCGCCTTCGGCGGCACGCTTGCCTACGCCGAGTTAGATGCCACCACGCGCGAGGCGCTGCCGGACGATCTGAAGCGCACCACGACGTTCCTCACCCATCCGGTGTTCCACGCGCATCGCTCGGAGACCGAGATGCTGCGCTACATGCGCAAGCTCAGTGATCGCGACCTCGCGCTCGACCGCGCCATGATCCCGCTGGGCTCCTGCACGATGAAGCTGAACGCGACCACCGAGATGATGTCGCTGACCTGGCCGGAATTCGGCAACCTTCACCCGTTCGCCCCGCGCGAGCAGGCCGCCGGCTATCACGCGCTGTTCGCGCGGCTGGAAAAATGGCTGTGCGACATCACCGGTTATGACGCGATCTCGCTGCAGCCGAATTCGGGCGCGCAAGGCGAATATGCGGGCCTGCTCGCGATCCGCGCCTATCACGCGGCGCGTGGAGAGAGCCACCGCAAGATCTGCCTGATCCCCTCCTCTGCCCACGGCACCAACCCGGCCTCGGCCGCGATGGTCGGCATGGACGTGGTGGTGGTCGCCTGCGAGAAGAATGGCGACGTCGACGTCAACGATCTCCGTGCCAAGGCGGAACAGCATTCGAACGATCTTGCCGCTGTGATGATCACCTATCCCTCGACCCATGGTGTGTTCGAGGAGCATATCAAGGAGATCTGCGACATCGTCCACGGCCATGGCGGCCAGGTGTATCTCGACGGCGCCAACCTCAACGCACAGGTCGGCCTCAGCAGGCCTGGCGATTACGGCGCCGATGTCAGCCATCTCAACCTGCACAAGACCTTCTGCATCCCGCATGGCGGCGGCGGCCCCGGCATGGGCCCGATCGGCGTGAAGGCGCATCTGGCGCCGTTCCTGCCCGGTCATCCCGCAACTCAGGCTGACGCACCCGTGGGTCCGGTTTCAGCCGCGCCGTTCGGCTCAGCCTCGATCCTCACGATCTCCTACATCTACATCCTGATGATGGGCGGCGAAGGATTGAAGCGCGCCACCGAGATCGCGATCCTCAATGCCAATTACATCGCCGCGCGCCTCGATGCGCATTTCCCGGTGCTTTACAAGAACGAGAAGGGCCGCGTCGCGCATGAGTGCATCGTCGATCCCCGTCCGTTGAAGACGACCTCGGGCGTCACCGTCGACGACATCGCAAAGCGCCTGATCGATTACGGCTTCCATGCGCCCACCATGAGCTTCCCGGTGCCGGGCACGCTGATGATCGAGCCAACCGAGTCGGAATCGAAGGCGGAGTTGGATCGCTTCTGCGATGCCATGATCGCGATCCGGAAAGAAATCGCCGAGGTCGAGGCCGGCCGCTTCAAGATCGAGGCATCGCCGCTGCGTCACGCCCCGCACACCGTGCACGACATCGCAGACGACGATTGGAAGCGCGCCTACGCCCGCAGCGAGGGCTGCTTCCCCGATGGCGTCTCGCGCACCGACAAATATTGGTGCCCCGTCGGCCGCGTCGACAACGTCTATGGCGACCGCAACCTCGTGTGCTCCTGCCCGCCGGTGAGCGATTACGCGGAAGCTGCGGAGTAAGATGCGGCGTAGGTCTCTCAAGGGTCGGCAAAGCGGAGCGTGCCCACGACCTCTAGATTGTTGAAGTATGGTGGGCACGGCGCTTGCGCGCCTTTGCCCACCCGACGCTACGGTCTTGAATGCGCCTCTAAGGCGCAACCAAAACTTCGGCTTTCGCGATCCCACCGCCATAGCCGCTCGTTGGTCAGAAGCGTGCCGCCCCACCAGCGCCTGATCGGGTTGTGACGGCGAAAATCCTCCCGGCCATCCAGAACCGCGCGACCAAACTCCGTCAGCGACAGCCGGCTTCGGCGATAGGCGGCATTGCGACCTCTCGCATCGTGCCGTGGGAGGGTTGCAAGTTTCGGATCGAGACCGGCAATCGCTGGCATCGGGTCAGAGGCGAGCCCTTCAAGCAACGGACCGAGCTCCCACTGGTCGAATACGCGCGTGTCGAGCAGCCCGCCCGGCTCAAATAGCTCCTTGGTGCGATTGTGCCCCTTCGCGATTAAATCGAGCAGTTGCGTTTCCGTCGCGCCCAGCCCGGTGCCTGGAGACGGCAGCTCTGCCAACAATTCTTCCATCGCCGGCTTCAGGAAGGGGAGCGTGGGAAACTCCCGATTGAGCAACCCGAAACAGAGCTCCGGCGTTGGCGCACGGTAGGCCTCCCAGGCGATACGGGCGTCCTCGAAGTCGGGCTCTGCGATGTCCAATTGCCGGATGGTGTGATCGCGAAGCCTGTCGGCGTCTGCTCCGAGCAAATCGAAATCGACCAGTCGCAGCTTTGTACGCTCGGCCGCAGGGCTCGGAACGGAGATAGTCGAGGATCCAGATCAGTTGCAATTAATTGCTCGGGCTGGGATCAAACCACAGCTCGATCTCTTCGACGCCATAGGCCTCGCAGAACCAGACCAGTCCGAGCTCCTTGTGCGCGAGACCGCTCTTGGGCGACCGCGCGACAAGGTCGGACCAACGTACTTCCGGGTCGCCTCTGAAATAGCCTCCTGTGAGGTACTCCCCAAGGTGGTGCGACGTAGGCAGCGGGCCCCAGACAAATCGAAAGATCAGCGGGACGACCATGTCCGCGCGATCCGCGTAGGTGAGACCGACGCCGGACGGACTGGTCAGGATGACGCGTTTCATGGCCCCCGTGACCTACTCCAAAACGAGACGCAATCGCCTCTCAAAATCGATACTTAGAACCTCGAGCAATGCACATTAAGTCGGCGCGACCAACATGCGGCGTTGCGAGTCCCAGCGCCACGGTGGTTCGTTGGCGAGAACGCCTGGAGACGGTAGTGGTCCCCATGCAAAACGGAAGAAGAACGGAATCACGACGTCGGCACGATCTGCCAACATGAGGCAAAGGCCTGCCGAACTGGTCAAGATCAGACGCTTCATCGCACCATCCGACCGCTACATCACAAAACGAAACGGGCACTGACGACGTCGGCAACTCAACGTCCTCAGCGCCCGCTCCTCGCGAAAACTTTTCGGTCTAAGGCTTACTCGTCCGTCGGCTCTTCGCCGTCGGCGTCGCGCTCGGGCGTGCCGGCCAGGATCTGCTCGGCGATCAGGCCGGAGTTCTGGCGGATCGCGGTCTCGATCTTGGCGGTGATGTCGGGGTTGGCCTTCAAAAACGCTTTCGAGTTTTCGCGGCCCTGACCGAGACGCTGGCTGTCATAGGAGAACCAGGCACCGGATTTTTCCACGAGGCCGGCCTTGACGCCGAGGTCGAGAATCTCGCCCATCTTGGAGACGCCTTCGCCGTACATGATGTCGAACTCGACCTGCTTGAACGGCGGCGCCAGCTTGTTCTTCACCACCTTGACGCGGGTGGTGTTGCCAACCACTTCGTCGCGCTCCTTGATCGCGCCGATGCGGCGGATGTCGAGGCGGACGGAGGCATAGAATTTCAGCGCGTTGCCGCCGGTCGTGGTCTCGGGCGAGCCGTACATCACACCGATCTTCATGCGGATCTGGTTGATGAAGATCACCATGGTGTTGGACTTGTTGATCGAGGCCGTCAGCTTGCGCAGCGCCTGGCTCATCAGACGGGCCTGCAGGCCCGGCAGCGCATCGCCCATCTCGCCCTCGAGTTCGGCCTTCGGCACCAGCGCCGCGACCGAATCGATCACCAGCACGTCCACCGCACCCGAGCGCACCAGCGTGTCGCAGATTTCCAGCGCCTGCTCGCCGGTGTCAGGCTGGGAGATCAGCAGCTCGTCGATGTTGACCCCCAGCTTGCGGGCATAGACCGGGTCGAGCGCGTGCTCGGCGTCGATGAAGGCGCAGATGCCGCCCTTCTTCTGGGCTTCCGCCACCGTGTGCAGCGCCAGCGTCGTCTTGCCCGAGGATTCCGGACCGTAGATCTCGACGATACGCCCCTTCGGAAGGCCGCCGATGCCAAGTGCGATATCCAGCCCGAGCGAGCCTGACGACACCGCCTCGATGTCCATGGACCGGTCGTTCTTGCCGAGCTTCATCACCGAGCCCTTGCCGAACTGACGCTCGATCTGGGAGAGCGCGGCAGCCAGAGCTTTACTCTTGTCCATGGAGGATCCTTCGACGATACGCAGGGCAGTGGTGGACATTGGGTCGTGCTCCTTATGGCGAGGATTCGCGTGTGGGACAAACGATTGGCGCGGCGGGTCGTCGATAAAAATACCGTACACTATTTGTTCTCAGTTCGCAATATGTTCTTTTGTGAATCTGGGCGCTGGCCTGTCGGCCAGTACCTGAATCTGGGGCCTGCCCGTATTTGACCCCGGGTATCCGAAGTTAAATCTTGGGCAATGCCTTCCTGTTCACGGCCGGAATTGCGGTTGGCAAAAGCGCCAGCCCAAACGACCAGATCAATCCGCCTCTGCGGGTGTCGGAATCGAAAGGGGCCACCTCGCGGTAGCCCCTTGCCGGTTGCAATAATTGTTCGGGATAAAATGCCAGCCCCGGCCCACGTATTTCTACCGAGAACGCTGAGGATGTGGAGTCCGGGAAAATGCGGTGTTCCACTACCGGAACTTCGAGTGTCCTGATTTCCCGAATGACTGTTCGAATGAGGACAGCACCAGATTTGAGGCGATTTTGACCGCTGGGAATTCCCGGTTTCGGATTTGTGAGTGTTCCCAAGGCGAGACGCGACCCATACTGGGCGCATGGTCATGAACGCGCTGAAGGTAGTCACCTCTGCCGGCCTCGTGTTCGTCACGGGCGGGGCTTGGCCTTATGCCCGTTATGGAGCGGCCATCTCCATTGGCCTGTGCATCGCGGCGGCAGTCGTTCTACACGTCGTTGCGCCCTGACCCTCCCTCAATTGACGGCGGCCGGGCGCTTCGCATCCCCGAGAATCAACAGCAGCAGAGGCGCCAAGGGCCCGACCGCGACGGCAACCAAAAGCCACACCCGCGACGACCTGTTGCGCTCGCGCGCCATCGCGCCTGCGAGCGGGATCGATCCAAGCGAGATGATGATAAAAAGCCAGAAGCCCATGAACCGTCTCCGATGACCATCTCCATGATCGTCGCCGAGGCGACGCGATACGATAGCATGGAAGCAATGAGACGCTCCTGCCCCTCCGCAAAATGTGAGGTCACGCCTCCGCACCCGAGGATGATGCTCATCAAGGACGCAGCGCGGTTCTGCCGTCCGCAATCCTTCGGCACAGAACTTTTCCGTGGCCGCGGGCTTTCCTTGAGAACGGCGCCGCGACAGTTGGGGATCGGATCATGACGGAAGATGCGCACCGCGATGCGAGCAGGCGCAACCCACTGCTCGAGACCGCGCTCGAGGAGATGCTGAAGTTCGAGCGCAGGGAAAGCGAGTTCCGCAAGAAGGACCGCGAGGAACGCGCCGCCGATCTCCATCTGCCCCTGGACGAGATCAGGGTGCACTGAGGAAAGGCCAAGAAGCGGCCAAGCAACGGCCAAGACGAGACAGGCCGCGGCCTACTGTGCATGGGGGTTGTTTTCGCCAGTTCTGGCGACGCGTCCCGGCCGGGCCTCGCTACATCAGCGCCAGCAGCACGATGCCGATCACCAACACCACGAAGCCAGCCGCCGTCGCGGCGGCGAATGACCGCTCAACCTTGTCCATGATGCCACCCCGCTATCGGCGCGCCACGTATCCCCCATGGCTTCGCCGTGCGCGGAGAGTGTCGCCAACGCTTGTGTCTGAAGTTGTGCGCGGAGATGTCTGAATTGGGACGCGCGGGTCCGATCGCAAGGTTCGCGCAAGCCTCGCGTGAGGCAACTGTAAGCCGAATGCTCTAGCGTCGGTTTGCCCGGTGGACCAACACCGGGCCCCCATACCCAGTCGACCCCGCTCGGCCCGAGCGGGGTCTTCGTTTTTGGCGGACGCGTTGCGGTGCCGGCTCATGGCGGAAGTTCGGTGTGTGGAATTCGACTGTGCTCGGGGATGTCAGGCTGTCGTAAGCTGAGCGGGCTACGGTCATTCGGCTATGGTGTTGCAGCCCAGCACCTCAGCCTCCAATAACCTTCTGCCCGCCCGGCTCTCCCCTGGCGGGTTTTTTTTGCATGTGAGTCCATGTCGCGCGCGCTTCAGGCGACGTCGGCGCGGTGCGTTTGCCAGCCACGCCTGTCCTTGGCGGGGGTGCGATCGTCATGGCTTGCCAGGCCTTCGAAACGCCAGAAGGTGACGACGCTGGTCCCGCCACACTGCTCGCAGACGAGGTTCTCGTCACCGAGCTTGAAGCGTCCACGCTTGTACACATCCGAAGAAGCCGGCTGCTGGCATTGCGGACAGACCAAGGGGAGATGTCTTGCACCCCAACGCTGAGCGAGATGTCTGAGCCAGATCACGTCTTCCTCTTGCACGACACGCGGGTCCCGGTCGTCCAGACTCACCAGATCATAATCGCAGCGCACGCAAAAGTGGAAATGTGAGGCGCGTGCGCATTTGCTGCGAAGGTCGTAGACTTACACATTGTGCACAAGAAAGTTCTCACGGGGCCGGCCGCGGCGGTTCCGCGACCGCCTTGGCTCGCCCGCGATGGAACCGCGGATTCGCCGCCAATTCGGCGTCTTTTTCCGTGGTTCTCCTGCCGTGAACAGAGTTCCTGGCTGTAGGGCCGATATCGGCCCTGGTACGCGGGCACCCGGCCGGGACACGGTTCCGCCGTGCCTGCAACGCGATCATCGGCCCCGACTTTCGGAATCTGATTTCGCATGCTTCGAACTGCGCGCGCTTTCGGGATTTTCGTGAATTTTCCTCGACTTAACGGCAAATTTCGCTTGTCGGCGGAATATTCTCACGCCCAACATGTTTGCGGACATGGATGGGTGAATCGTGGAGGTGACCATGAATCACAGGGGCGTAGAGTTCACGGTTGCAAAGACGGCGATCCCGGGTGTCTGGCAATGGCAGTTCCGGATTGGCGACGAAACCAAGACGGGCAAGACCGAGACGAAGATCGACCTCCTGGCCATCCGTCGGGTGCAACTGCGCATCGACCGGGAACTGAAGGCCATCGGGCGGAAGACGGCCTGAACCGATCGGGTTGGCCACAACCGGGACGACTAGTCCGCGCTGGGCAACCGCCGCATGGTGAATTCGATCTCGCCGCCGGGCAATTCGCGCCAAGTCTCGACCTCGCTCATGTAACCGGCCTTCGGATAGCGCGCGAAAAAGGCCTTCGCCTTTGCCCGTGCCGCGTCGCGCGGCAGGGTGAACTTCTCGCGCAGATAGCCGTCGCCGGCCGGGTCGCCCGAGCCGGCCGCCGGTTTGCGCCGGCGCGCCATCCGCTCGGCGAGGTCCCGCGGGCGATCCGCCATATCCTGGCTCCTCAACGCAACACTGCGAAGGAATGTAGGATCCGTATCCGGCGAACGGGAGTCCCGCCGGACGGCCAGCCCGCCGTTGGCGCCAAGATCAATTGGCGGCCGTTCCGGCCTTGGGCTTCTTGGGTGCACCGGTAGCGGCCGCGGCCTTCGGTGCGGGTTGCTTCGGCGGGTCGGCGCGCATTCCGCCCCAGGGATCGCTGGACGCCTTGGCATCCGGAATCTTCCTCAGCGTTTCCTTGTAGGCCTTGTCGCGCGCGGCATCCGCGGCCTTTTCGTCATCGGTCTTGGAGGGGCCATCGGCCATCAGATTGATATGGGGCGCGTCCTGCGCGAAGGCCGGTCCAACCACCAGCGCCAGCACCGCCACCATACGGAAAAGCTTCATCACTCACTCCTTGATCATGGATCGAAGGGGCGGATACCACACCCTGCCCGTCTTCGCAGCTCCGAGCGCCGCTTCAACCCGCTAGAGCCGATCCGATCTGCACGATTTCGGCCCATGGAGCCAGTCGTCCCAAATCGGGCCGCACTTGGTGCAGCCGTTCAGTGCCAGACCAAGCGCGGCCAGGCAGAATATCAGGACACATCGACGCAACATCGTCCACCCGCTCCCAAGCATGGCATCATATCGGGCGAAGTCAGGCATTTTCAAGCCGACCGCCGCAGTGACTTTACCGCGCCCAAGCGCGCAGAGTGGACGAAACATCCGGCAACACAGGAGGGAACGACCGCAATGCCATCACAGCCAGAAGCCGAGTTCGGCATCGCCGAGGCCAGACGCATCCTCGGCGAGGTCTTTGCGCCCTGGGTCCAGGATCTCAACCTCTCCGTCGAGCGCATCGAGCACACGCCGCCAGCGGATGCGCCGGACTGGCAGCCCGGCGCGCTGCTCCGCATGCCGTTCTCGGAGAAGCTGTGCCGCAACGGTGGCGTTGTCTGCGGCCAGGCCTTGATGGCGCTGGCCGACACCGCGGTGGTGATCGCGAATCTCGCGGCCAACAGAGGCTATCGTCCGATGACGACGGTGGACCAGACCACGCATTTCATGCGCGCGGTCGCCTCCTCGGACGTGCTGGCTGATGCGCGCGTAGTGCGGCTCGGACGTACCATGAGCTTCGGCCGCGTCACCCTGCTATCCGCCACCGACAACAAGCAGGTTGCGATGGTGTCGAGCGCGTTCGCGATGCTGCCGGGCTGAGCATCATCCGAAACGAAGAGAGCCGCATGAGCGCGAAGCGTACGGCGGCTCTCGGTGACAGTGATGTCGAAGCGAGATGTCGAAGCGAGAGGCCGAGGTGAGATCGCAATCTTGCCTCGGCCAGCTCGCTTCAAGAACTACTTGCCGAGAATTTCGTCAGCCGCGGTGACGACGCTGACGGTCGGATTCTTTCCGCAATAGGCACCGAACTTCTTGGCGTTCTCGATGAACACGTCGGTGTCGATGATCGCGTTGTCCTCGTCACCCTTGTACCAGCCGTCCATCCAGGTCAGCACGACCCCGATGTTGTCCTCGCCGCTCTCGAGGAACTGCTTGCAGGTCATGGTCGAGAGATCCCACTTGACAGCGTGGGCGGGCATCGATGTCAGCGAGAGCGCTGCGGCGAACAAAAGCGAAAGCGTGGTCTTCATCGGAATCTCCATCGGCGCATAACGCCATAAAAGAAAGGCCTGGGGCAAAACTCGGCGGGAAGTGACTTGCCGCCTCAACGTCGTAAACGAAGTCTGAAGCGTTGTGCAAGTAGCGCCAGTATTGAATTCATATCAACGCAATTTCTATGCGCTATTTCACAATCATCGTTTTGGATTAACGCGGATGATCGAGAAGCGTGCAACTCAACGTCACCGGGTTTTCAAGGGTGGTACGGTCACCTTTGAAGGCAGCGGAGTGGCTTGCACGGTGCGCAACATCTCGGACAGCGGTGCCGCGATCGACCTTGAAAACCCTGGTTTATTGCCGCACGCGTTCACGCTGTCGATTTCATGCGACAATTTCGTGCGGAATTGCCGCGCGGTGTGGCGAAACGACAGGCGCGTCGGCCTCGCCTTCATGCAATAGCGCGCACGATGTGAATGACCGTTCGCACAATACGCACGCAAACATCACGTTGATCGGATACGGCGCCGTCGACGCCAGCGCAAAGCCACGATCGCCAGCGTGACGATCGCGAGCGCGGTCGCCAACGATCCCGAAAAAAATCGCCCGCCAGGGCGATCGATCGTGCGCGACCGCAATGACGGCGCCTCGCCCGGACGCGCCAGACGAAACGCCACGAGGCTGTCGCCGATCGAGGTACCGGCTTCGGAATGGCCGCCGGCGCCAATCGCGACATATTGCTCGCCCTTCCAGACATAGGTCATGGGATTGGCAACGCCGGGCACCGGCAGCCGTCCCTGCCACAGCTCGCATCCGCTGCGCGCATCGAAGGCACACAGATAGGGGTCCATCGCGCCAGTGAAAACAAGGCCAGCTGCAGTCACCGCGAGCCCGTTGACCAGCGGCGCGCCGAACCGCAGCAGCATGCCGAGCGGCGCCAAATCCTCGGTGGTGCCGACGGTCGAACGCCAGACAATCTTGCCGGCCTTCACGTCGACCGCGACCATCTCTCCCCACGGCGGCTTGTTGCAGAGCAACCCAAACGGCGACGTCACCACCGCACGCGACATCGCAAAGGGCGCGCCTTTTTGCTGGCCGAAATCATGATCAGGCGGCGGACTGAATCCGGCGGCCTCCGCGCGCGGGATCAGCTTGATGAGATGAACGGCACGGCTCGTGTTGGCGTAGAGAATCTAGTTGACCGGATCAAACGCAGCGCTGCCCCAGTTGGCAGATCCCTCTGGCGCAGAATCGTCGGCCCAGTGGGTGACACCGCGGCAGACATAGCGATTGGCTGGACGCTGGCTGATGCCGATCTTCGGATCATAGCGCCACTATTGCACGCCTGTGCCGGGACCGAGGGCGATCACCTCATTGAAGGGCGCGCAGAAGATCAGACTGTCCTCGACGAACAGGAGCGTCGCCTCGAACTTGGTTCGCCGCATCACTTCAGGCGGTCGCGCCGCGATATCGCCGGTGTGGAATTCTAAGGCGCGGACGAGTTGGCCGACATTGGCGGTCTCGCGCAAGGGCGAAAAGCGCGAACCGCCGGGATCGCCACCCCAACTCTCCCAGGCGAGACATGGCCGAACCGCAAGGATCAGGACGAGGCCGATCAGATAGCGCAACCGCCCCGCCACCACCCGCCTCACTATTTCGACTTCTTGACGGGTTCGCTCGGACGCGCCCGCTCCAGGGGTCATACTTTTCCTTGGACTGTGGAATGCGCTCGAGCGCGGCCTTGTAGGCATTCTCGTCGACCTTGGGCTTGTTATCGGCCTTCTCGCCGCTTCATTGGAATGGCGCCGGCCGCCGCCCATCTGCGCCTGCGCCGAAGCAGCCATCAGCGCCAGCACCAAGGCCGCCATGATCAAAATCCTCATTGGCGCGATCCCCCTCATCTGGGGTACAAACCAGCCTACAGTCCGATAATAGCCAACGCGGCGAGTGCCAGCCCTTCAGCAAATGTTGATCGGGCAGGACTTCGTCCCGACGAATTCGCGCCTATCTGTTGGCCCGCGGGGGGACCTTCACGAATGTTGCGGATTGTTGCTCATGTGGCGCTGCTGGCCTGCGGGCTCGCGCTCGGTGCGTGCGGCTTTGCTGACAGCCGCGCGCCGGTGCCAGAGTTCATGCGCATCAAGGAGGCCGAACAGCCGCCGCCCGAACCGCCGCCGGATGTCAAGCGCGTGGTCCGCGAGCAGATTGATGTGGTCTTTCTCAACACATCCTATCCGCGCGAGGTACAGGTCGCCCTGCCCCATCACGAGGTCCGCGGATCGGGCTGGACGGCCTGTGTCCGCGCACAACTCACCTCCGCCACCGGCTCGGCACTGGGCACCCAGACCTACGTCGTCACGATATCGGGCGGAAAGGTCATCGACCGGCGGCGCGCGGAAGCAGATGACATCTGCGGGTCGGAAGCCTACCAGCCGATCTAGCGAAGCACCGGGCCACACAACAATTCGGTTCCGGGAAAAACCTGTAATTCAGCCGGAACGATCGCGGCCTCCCATTCTTGTTACCGCCGAGGGCAGTTTCGGAGGAGGACAGGATGAGGTTGTTCACGATTGCACTGCTGGCCGGTGTCGGCGCTCTCGCAGCGGGAAGCGGCGCGAAGGCTGCGGATCTCTACACGACCAGCGAATACGCCAGCCCCGATCTCATGCAGGAAGTGCGGCTCGTCTGCGATGACGCCGGCAATTGCTATCGCACGCATGGCGGTGCGCGCGTGATCGTGCGCGATTCCTATAATGCGATGCCACGCGAGCGCTATTACGAGCGCCGCACTTATCGTCGTGACTGGGACGATGGTCCCCGCGCCGGCGTCGGCATTCGCGCGCCCGGCGTGAGCGTGGGCGTCGGTGTCGGCGACGACCGCTGGTAGTCCAGACAGTGTGGACGGGACCGGACGAGACGACTCGCCCGGTCCCGTTCGTATGCGTCAGGCGGCGACCGCCTGCTGTCGGAACTGCTCGTAGGCCGCGATCGCATCCGCGGCATACATCAGCGATGGCCCGCCGCCCATATAGACGGCCATGCCAAGCGCTTCCTCGACCTCTTCGCGTGTCGCAGCGAGCTTGACCAGCGCCTCGATATGAAAGCCGATGCAGCCGTCGCAATGCGCGGCAACGCCGAGCGCGAGCGCAATCAGCTCCTTGGTCTTCTTGTCCAGCACGCCGTCACGCGTGGCCGCCTGGGCGAGTACGGCAAATCCCTTCATCGTGTCGGGAATGTCATCGCGCAGCTTTCTCAGATTGGCAGAGATACTCTTGGTGATATCGACGTAGTTCTTGTCCATCGGACCCTCGCTAGCTCGGTTTGGCTATGGTCGAAGTCGCCTCGCGCGGCGCGCGCAGGGCGATGTAGATCGCGGGTATCACCAGAACGGTGAGCAGCGTTGACGACGCGAGCCCGAACAGAAGCGAGATCGCCAATCCCTGAAAGATCGGATCGAGCAGGATCGTCGCGGCGCCGATCATGGCCGCAAGGGCGGTGAGCAGGATTGGCTTGAAACGGACTGCGCCGGCCTCCAGCACCACCTCGCGGAGCGACTTGCCGTCTCCCCCGCTATGCCTGATGAAATCGACCAGCAGGATCGAGTTGCGCACGATGATACCCGCCAGCGCAATGAATCCGATCATCGAGGTCGCGGTGAACGGCGCGCCCAACAGCCAATGCCCGATCAGGATGCCGATCAGCGTTAGCGGGATCGGCGTCAGGATCACGAGCGGCAGCCGAAAACTCCTGAACTGGGCAACGACCAGCACGTAGATGCCGAGGATCGCCGCGCCGAACGCTGCCCCCATGTCGCGGAAGGTCACCCAGGTGATTTCCCATTCGCCGTCCCACAGCAGCGTCGGCCGCGACTCGTCAGACGGTTGACCATGCAGGGCGATCGCTGGCTTTGGCAGCACGCCCCAGTCATGGGCATCCACACGATCGGCCACCGCGAGCATACCGTAGAGCGGAGCCTCGAAGCGCCCGGCAAGCTCGGCCATCACCATGTCGGCGAAGCGGCCGTCACGGCGGAAGATCGTCGGTGAGCCCTCTTCCATGGTCGCCTTCACGACTTGACCGAGTTCGACCACCGTCTTGCTACCGGGCAACGTATTGGCCGGCACGGGCGTGGAGGCCAACGCCTCGTCCCAGACCAGGTCGCTCTTCCCGAGACGCACTGCAATCTCGATCGGGTTGCGGTCCTCGCCGCGATGCGAATAGCCGATCGAAATGCCGCCGAACAACGCCTGGATCGTGTCGTAGACGTCGCGTTGCTCGACGCCGAAGAATTCGAGCCGGTCCTGGTCGATCGAGAGTCGCAGCCGTGGCCGTTTCTCACCGATGGAATCGTCGACATCGACGATGAACGGCACTTCCGCGAAAACCTTCTTGAGCTCCGCAGTGACTGCGCGGCGCGTGGCCGCATCGGGACCATAGACCTCAGCAAGCAGCGTCGAAAGCACGGGCGGCCCGGGCGGTACTTCGACCACCTTGACGCTGGTACCCTTGGGAGGATCGAGCGCCTTCAGCTTCTCGCGCAGCTCGAGCGCGATCTCGTGGCTCGCGCGCTTGCGCTCGCCGCGCGCTGTCAGGTTGACCTGTACTTCGCCGAGCTCGGGTCTTTCCCGCAAGTAGTAATGCCGCACCAGGCCGTTGAAGTTGAAGGGAGCCGGCGTGCCGGCGTAGGATTGAAGCGAGGTGACCTCTGGCAATTGCCGCGCGATCTCGGCCGCACCGAACAGGGTGCGCTCAGTCGTTTCCAGGCTCGCTCCTTCCGGCAGGTCGACGACGACCGCGATCTCGGATTTGTTGTCGAACGGCAGAAGCTTGACCGTCACGGACTTCGTCGCGAAGAGTATCATTGACAACAGCGTCGCGATGCCGACGCCGAGCAGAAATATCCAGGCCGACCGCTTGCTCCGCACGATTGGCGTGGCGAAGCGCCTGTAGATTCGACCGAGCCGGCCTTCGTCGTGGATTGCGTGCGTCGACGCAATATCGCCTTCTGGCGCGAGCTTGAGCATCAGCCATGGCGCCACGACCATCGCGACGAAGAAGGAGAACAACATGGCTGCCGAGGCATTGGCCGGGATCGGTGCCATATAGGGACCCATCAGGCCCGACACGAACAGCATCGGCAACAGCGCGGCGACCACCGTCAACGTGGCGACGATGGTTGGATTGCCGACTTCCGCCACCGCCTCGATGGTCGCCTGCAAACGCGGCCTTCCGTCGCGCATGCCCCAGTGCCGCGCGATGTTCTCGACAACGACGATGGCGTCGTCGACGAGAATGCCGATCGAGAAGATCAGCGCGAACAGGCTGACGCGATTGATGGTGTAGCCCATCAGGTTGGCGGCGAACATCGTGAGCAGGATCGTCGTCGGGATCACGACGAGAGTCACCAGAGCCTCGCGCCAACCGATCGCGATCGCAATCAGGACGACGATCGAGACCGTCGCGAGGCCGAGATGGAACAACAACTCGTTGGCCTTCTCGTTCGCCGTCTCACCGTAATCGCGCGTCACCGTCACCTGAACATCATCGGGGATCAGGCGGGCCTTTAGTCCGTCGAGGCGCTTGGCAATATTCTCGGACACGACGACCGCATTGGCACCGGCGCGCTTGGCGAGCGCCAGGCTGACCGCCGGCGTACGCGCCCACTGCCCCCCAGCGTCCCGCGTGTCCGTCCAGACCCGATGTTCGATGGTGCTCGGACCGACGACGACAGAGGCAACGTCCTTGACGTAGACCGGTCGGCCGTCACGGGTCGTGATGAGCAGCAATCCGATGTCGGGGACGCCGGACAGCGTCTGGCCGGCCGCGACGCTCCGCACGATACCCGCATCTCTGACCTGCCCTGCCAGGAATGAGCGGTTGGCGTCCTTCACCTTGGCCACAAGCTGCTGCAGCGTGATGCCGAACAGCGACAGCTTCTCGGGATCGGGCTCGACCCGGATTTGTTGCGCTGCGCCGCCGGAGATGTAGGTCAAGCCGATATCGTCGACCTTCATCAGCTCTGCGCGCAGCTTGTCGGCGAGTTCATAAAGATCCTTCTCGGTCCAGCGACTGGCTGCTTCCGGCTTGGGAGATAGCGTCAGCACCGTCACGGCAACATCATTGATGCCCCTGCCAACGATCAGTGGCTCGGAAATGCCGACGGGAATCCGATCGAGATTGGCGCGGATCTTCTCATGCACCCGCAGGATAGCGTCCTCGAATTTGGTGCCGACGAGGAAGCGCGCGGTGACCATCACGCGGTCGTCCTCGGTCTGGCTGTAGACGTGCTCGACGCCGTCGATACCCTTGACGATCGATTCCAGCGGCTTTGTCACAAGCTCCACTGCATCCGGTCCATGCAAGCCGTCGGCGTTGATGCGGATATCCACCATGGGAACGCTGATCTGCGGTTCCTCCTCGCGCGGGATGACCACGACGGCGATCAGCCCGACAACGAGCGACGCGAGCAGGAACAAGGGCGTCAGCGGCGATGCGATCGTCGCCCTGGTCAACCGTCCTGAAAGTCCGAGATTCACTGTTGCACCAACTGATCGCCGGTCCGAATGCCGGACAGAATCTCTAGCCCGTCGGGGAGTGCCGGCGTCGGCATGTCGCGGCCGCGCTGCACCGGCACGTCGATCGTGTCGTCACCCTTCCGGAGCCGAACATAGTCGATACCGAACCGGGTCGTCACATAGCTCGATGGGACGACGAAAGCCGGCCGCGTGCCGCCGGAAATCCAGACCCGCAGGCGGTCGCCGACGAAATATTCGCCTAAGCCCTCGACGGTCGCGTCCGCGATAACGCGCCCCTCCTCGATCTGCGGGTAGACGAGGTCGATCACGCCCCATTTCGAAGCCTCGCCAGCGAGCTCGGCACCGTCGACGCGCACCTTGTCGCCGGCCTTCAGGAAGCGCGCGTGTCGTTCCGGCACGCGCAGCCGCAGCTTGAAGTTCTGCTGGGCCACGGTCACGATCGGATCGCCCGCCAGCACGACCGACCCCACCGTGATCAGCCGCTTGAGCACGCGCCCGTCCGCCGGCGCGAGAACCTGGCCCTGATTGAGCTGTTCGTTGATCACGGCACGCTCTGCGGTCTTGGCGCGCAAGCCATTGTCGGCGACATTGAGCGCTGTGCGCTGCTCATCGAGCTTGACGCGCGGCAGGATGCCGCGCTCGACCAGCCCCTCCGTTCGGGTGAAATCGAGCTGCGCCTGGTTTGCCTGCGCCTGGAGCGCCTCGATCTGCGCGTCGAGCGACTTCATCTGCAGCACGAGCTTTTCGTCGCCAATCGTGGCAATGGCCTGGCCGGCGGCGACGCGATCACCCTCGCGCACCGAGAGTTGGACGACGGTTCCGCCGATGCGACTGCGTGCGGGGACCACGCTGATGCTCTCGACTGTGGCGAAGACCGCCTTCTCGTCGGTGACCGGCTGCTGCGCAACGGTGAGCGTTCCCGCAGCCGCGGCGTATCCCGGCGCCGCGTCGATCGCCACCAGCGCAGCCAGAAGCACAAGACATTGCGCCAAATATTGCATGGGACGGGTCCCTGTCGTCATCGGCTTGCTCACACCGCGCTGCGGTGTCCTTCTCATTTCATCGACATCGAAGGCAGGCGCGTTGATCTCGCGCAAGGCGCGCCCGTCCGCCATTTCCTAGATTTCATTTCGTCCTTGCGGGCTTCGGCGCGCAGAACACTTGGTAGAGCGTCTTCAGGATTTCGCGCGCCGGCTCGCTGGCGATCGAATAGAAGATCGTCTGCGCATCCCGCCTCGAGGACACCAGGCCATCCTTACGAAGGAGCGCCAGATGCTGGGAGACCGTGGAGTCCCGCAGATTCAGGAACTCCGCCAACTCGCCGACCGATCGCTCGCCGTCGATCAGCTGGCAGATGATGAGGAGGCGGTGACGGTTGGAGAGCGCCTTCAACAATTCGCTCGCCTGATCGGCGGCGCGCTCCATGATCTCGCTATCTATTTTCATACTTGCGTATATACGATAATACGAATATATAGTCAAGCGCTGCAGGACAGCCGGAGCTCAACCGGTGGGGCAGCCTGATCCAACGGAGGAACCCATGGCGGAAGTTGTCGTAGTCGGAGCCGGTCTGAGCGGAACACTGATGGCCTATGAATTGCTGCCCCAGTTGAGAAGCGGTGATCGCCTGACCCTGGTCGCGCAGGGCGCGGTCTATCACTTCGTACCCTCGAATCCATGGGTCGCGGTCGGCTGGCGCAAGCGCGACGAGATTGAGATTGATCTTGCCGGCATCATGTCGCGCAAGGGCGTTCGCCTGCTGACGCAAGGCGCCAAGCGAGTCCATCCCACCGAAAACCGAGTCGAGCTCAGCGACGGATCGTCCATCGACTACGACTATCTGGTCGTCGCGACCGGCCCCGAACTCGCCTTCGACGAAATTCCGGGGCTTGGGCCTCAGGGCTATACGCAGTCCATCTGCCATGTCGACCATGCGGCGCGCGCGAAGGAAGCGTTCGAAATCCTAGCCGCAAACCCCGGGCCTGTCGTGATCGGCGCGGTCCAGGGCGCTTCCTGTTTCGGACCGGCCTACGAATTCCTGTTCATTCTCGAAACCGAGCTGCGCCGGCGAAAGCTGCGCGACCGGGTGCCGATGACGTTCGTCACCTCGGAGCCTTATATCGGGCATCTCGGTCTCGACGGCGTCGGCGACACCAAGGGTCTTCTCGAAAGCGAGATGCGCGAGAAGCATATCAAGTGGATCACGAACGCACGTGTCGACAGCGTCAGTTCCGGCTTGATGTCGGTGGAGGAACTGGCAGACAACGGCACGACACACAAGGCGCACGATCTGCCTTTTGCCTATTCGATGATGCTGCCGGCCTTTCGCGGCGTCGAGGCTGTCCGCGGCATCGAGAAGCTGACCAACCCGCGCGGCTTCGTCATCGTCGACAAACATCAGCAGAACCCAACCTTCCCCAATGTTTTCGCGGTCGGTGTCTGCGTCGCGATTGCGCCCGTCGGCGCGACACCGGTGCCGGTCGGCGTCCCAAAGACCGGCTTCATGATCGAATCCATGGTGACGGCGACAGCGATGAACATCGGCGCCCTGCTTCGCGGCAAGACACCGACCGCGCAGCCGACCTGGAATGCGATCTGCCTCGCCGACTTCGGCGATTCCGGCGTCGCCTTCCTCGCGCAGCCGCAAATTCCGCCACGCAACGTCAATTGGTCGTCCAAGGGCGAGTGGGTGCACTACGCCAAGGTCGCCTTCGAGAAATACTTCCTCCGCAAGATGCGGCGCGGCGAGAGCGAGCCTTTCTACGAGCGCTTCCTGCTCGACAGACTGAACATCGCCAAGATCAAGGAGGTTCGAACGGGCACATGAGCACGACACGCCAGATCGTCTGTGGACATTGCGGGCGCATCAACCGCCTGCCCGTCGAGCGCGCGCCGGAAGGAGCGCGTTGCGGCGCCTGTCACCAGCCGATCTTCACCGGTCACCCAATCGAAGTGAATGAAGCGACCTTTGGTCGCCATGTCGCCGGCAGCGACATTCCAGTGTTGGTCGACGTCTGGGCGCCGTGGTGCGGACCGTGCCGCGCGATGGCGCCGATGTTCGAGCGCGCGGCTCAGGCGCTTGAGCCTGGTGTCCGGCTGTTGAAGCTGAATTCGGACAGCGCACCGGCGCTGTCGTCGCGGCTTAACATCAGCGGCATCCCGACGCTGCTGCTGATGCGTGGCGGCCGTGAGATCGCCCGCCATTCCGGGGCCATGGATACACGCGGCATCGTCGCGTGGACCGAAGCCAATCTGACCAGATAGTAACAAGGGAGCATGCCATGAATGTCGATAAAGCCGTTCTTGCCTTCGCCGGATGCGTCGTCCTGCTCGGGCTCGCACTGGGAACCTATGTGAATGCGTACTGGTACCTGCTGACGGCCTTCGCCGGTCTCAACATGATCCAGGCCTCGTTCACCGGCTTCTGCCCGGCCGCGATGGTCTTCAAGAAGCTCGGCCTGCGGGGCGGCTGCGCCTTCTCGTAAGACACGCCGATCAGCCAGTGATGCGGGGGATTTGCCATGACTGACGACACCTTCATCGAGGGGCCTCTCTACGAGAAGCGCAAGAAGGTCTATCCGCAGTCGGTGCGCGGCCCGTTCCGCCGCATCAAATGGGCGATCCTCTGCGTTACGCTCGGAACTTATTATCTGTTGCCGTTCGTACGCTGGAATCGCGGACCCGGCCTGCCTGACCAGGCCGTGCTGGTCGACCTTCCTCATCGCCGCTTCTATTTCTTCTTCATCGAACTGTGGCCACAGGAGGTCTATTATTTCACCGGCCTCCTCATCATCGCGGCAATGACGCTGTTCCTGATGAACGCCGTCGCCGGCCGGCTATGGTGCGGCTACATGTGCCCGCAGACGGTGTGGACCGACCTGTTCTACGCCGTCGAGCGCTGGGTCGAGGGCGACCGGCGCGAGCGCATGCAGGGCGACAAGCGATACTGGACACTCGCTCACGTCCGGAAGGTCGCGCTGAAGCACTTTCTCTGGATCATGATCGCCTGGTGGACCGGCGGTGCGTGGGTCCTGTATTTCGCCGACGCGCCGACGCTGGTGAAGGACCTCGCCACCTTCCAGGCTCCCCTCGTCGCCTATCTCTGGATCGGCATCCTGACCGCAACGACCTACCTCTTCGCCGGCCACGCCCGCGAGCAGGTCTGCATCTACATGTGCCCCTGGCCGCGCATCCAGGCGGCGCTGACCGACGAGTGGGCCCTCAACGTCACCTATCGTCGCGACCGCGGCGAGCCGCGCATGTCGGTGAAAAAGGCCGACGCTGCCCGCGCCCATGGCGATCTCGCCGGCGACTGCGTCGATTGCCATCAATGCATCAATGTCTGCCCGACCGGCGTCGATATCCGCCACGGCATCCAGCTCGGCTGCATCCAGTGCGGCCTGTGCATCGACGCCTGCGACAACGTGATGCGCGAGATCGGCCGGCCCACGGGCCTGATCGGCTACGACACCGACATCAACATGCAGCGCCGCCGCGACGGCAAGGCGCCGATCTACCGCCTGATCCGCGCGCGCACGCTGATTTATGTCGCGGCCATCGGCCTCGTCGGGAGCATCATGCTTTATACCCTTGCGACACGCAGCACGATGAGCATCAATGTCCTGCACGAGCGCAATCCGCTGTTTGTACAGCTCGCCGATGGTGGGGTACGCAACGACTACACCGTTCGCCTCCTCAACAAAGGCATGGCGCGATCATTCGCGATCGAGGTCTCGGGTTTGCCGGATGCGACCGCGCGCATCGCCGGCATCGAGCGCCAGCCAGACGGCAGGCTGATCGTCGAGGTCGGGCAGGACCAGACCCGAGAGATCAGGATGTCGGTGCAGGTTCCTCCAGGGCAATTGCCGAAATCGGCCGTCAATGTCGAGATCCGGTCGACCGATATTGCGAGCGGACAGACCGAGACCGCCCGCGACCATTTTGTACCGGCCGATCGATGATGGACTTAGCGAAAGGGCCATGCATCAGATAGGAGCCCATAAAGCCTGGAAATCCATCGCGGCCGGCCTGTGTGGCAACGCCGCCCACAGCACTGTCATGTTCTTGAAGCGCTGGATGCACTGGCTTCCGACTTTTCACCCCTACCGGGACCTTCAGCATGGCCTGAGCGATTGGCTCGGCGGCGCCGTCCACCCGACCGTGCCCTGGGCCATGTCCTTCGTTAATGGCACTTTCGTGCTCGGCATCCTTTTCCGGTCCACCTACCACCTGCTGCCCGGCCATAACGCGATCGTGAAGGGATTCGTCTTCGGCATAATTGGCTGGATCGCGATGGGATTACTCTACTTTCCGATTCTGGGAAGAGGACCGTTCGCGGCGCGCCTGGAGCTCGGCGCACTTCCCGCGGCCTTCTCTCTAGCGATGGTGCTCGCCTACAGCGTGTTTATGGGCATCGCCTTCTCCATGCTGCACTCCGAGCCGCGCCGCCTGTGGTCAACGAACGGTTAACACTACCGCTCGAATTGAACGCGCATCCCAACGGTATCTTCCAATCTTTGCGCTAAGCATGCCCCTAACGCCGGCTGATGCCAGCGTGAACGGGGACGACGGGACGTGGTCGATATCGCGCATCAGGCTGCGATCAATCCGGCATCGGCACGGGATGCAACGCCCGCGCTCGTCCCGCTCGCAGCCATCGATCCCGGCCAATGGCGCGCGCTGGCGCAGCGGGCGGCCGAGCCGAACGGCTATTATTTGCCCGCCTGGGAGCTCGCTGTCAGCGCAACCGCGCGCGACCGCATCGGAGCTTCGGCCCTGTTCGTCTGCGCTGGCTCCTCGGCGCGACTGATCGGGCTGATGCCGGTGGTCTCGCTCTGGCAAGCCTGGAAGATCCCCCTGCCCGCATTGGTGAGCGCGCATCCCTATGGCACGCTGTGCAGTCCGCTGATCGACCGCGACGCCTCGCCCGAGGCGGCGACACGCCTGCTGCAGCGGGCGCGCGAAGCTGGCGCGCATGCGCTGGTTCTACGCGACGTCGCGCTTGATGGTGCCGCGATGGGCTCGCTCAAGGAAGCGCTCGGCCGTATCGGCCTGAGGCCGCGCGTGCTCGGCTCCTATGTCCGCGCCAGCCTCGATGCGACACAGGATGGCGACAGGCTGCTGCACGAGGCGCTCGGTGCCAAGAAGCTCAAGGAGCTCCGCCGGCAGCGTCATCGCCTGGCGGAGCATGGCGCGATCAGCTTCGAGGTCGCGCGCAAGGTCGATGAGATCAAGCCTGCGCTTGAAACTTTCCTGCAGCTCGAGGCTAGCGGCTGGAAGGGCAAGCGCGGCACCGCGCTGCTTCAGGACGCAGGCGACGCGACCTTCATCCGCCGCGCCGTCCCTGCGCTTGCCGAGACCGCGCAATGCGAGATCGTCAGCTTGCGCGCCGGCACGACGCCGGTGGCGGCCGGCATCGTGCTGCGCCACCAGGATCGCGCGTTCTTCTTCAAGCTCGGCATCGACGAGCGCTTCGCGAAATATTCACCGGGCGTGCAGCTCACGCTCGATCTGACGCGCCATCTCTGCGCCGATCCCACCATCGCGAGTGCGGATTCCACCGCGAGCGCCGACCACCCCATGATCAACCCGATCTGGCGCAACCGCTTTGCGATTGGTGACGTGCTGATCCCGCTACGACGACATGATCCAATGGTGGCGCTCATCCACGCGGCGCTCATCGCACGTGGCTACGCGCGCAAGGCCGCGCGCCACGCGATCGACCTGCTCCGCAAACAGACCGAGGCTACTCCGCCGCCTGCGCGTTGATCTCCGCCGACACCTGACGGATGGCGCGGGCGAGCAGGTTCGGATCCTGCGCGCCGGAAACGGCATATTTCTGGGCGAAGACATAGGTCGGCACGCCGGAGATGCCCTTGTCGGCGGCCTCCTGCGCATCGGCCGATACCCGCGCGACGTCCTCATCGGTGGCGAGGCGCTTGCGCACGTCGTCGGCATCGAGCCCGACATCGGCGGCGGCCTGGACCAGGACGTTCACATCGGTGAGGTCGCCACCGTCGCGGAAATACAGCTCCATCAGGCGCTGCTTCATCTCGGGCGCCTTGCCGATCGCGTCAGCCCAGAGGATCAGGCGATGGCAGTCGGTCGTGTTAGGTTGGCGTGCGACCAGTTCGGGCTTGTAGACGAGGCCCTCTTCGCTTGCCGCCGCGACGACGCGCCCCGCAATGCCCTTATAGGCCTCGACCGAGCCGAATTTGGTGGTGAGATAATCCTCGCGGCTGATGCCCTCGCGCGGCACCCAGGGATTGAGGAAGAACGGACGGAAGTTCAGCTTGACCGGAACGTCGGGCACAAGCGCGAGCGCGCTCTCGATCCGGTGCTTGCCGATATAGCACCAGGGGCACACCACGTCGGAGACCACGTCGATCTGGAGCAGTTTGAGGGTGCTCATGAGCGCCTCCTTCTGGCGGTGCGGGTTTGCTCCAAGATAAGCCGAACCCGCCCCGAGGCAAGAGGACTGGACGCTTGCGCTAGGCCATGGCTGCGGCCATCTGTCTGAGCCGCTCAGCCGTGCGCTCGTCCGCCGGAAAGAACGTCTCCAGCGCCAGCTCCGACAGCGTGATGTCGACAGGCGTGCCGAACACCATGGTGGTGGAGAAGAAACTTAGTATCTCTCCGTCCTGGCGCAGCTTGAAGGGAATCGCGACATTGTCGCTCGACAGCGGGCCCGATCGCGCCGGAACGGGATAGCTCTTGAGGTCGTGATAGAGCTTGATGAGCTCGGGATCGGCGGTCAGCTCGCATTGCCGGTGCAAACGCTCGAGCAGATGCGCGCACCATTCCGCGAGATTGACCGTGCGGGGCGCCAGTCCCTCGGGATGAAACGCGAGCCGGAGCACGTTGAGCGGCTGCGCCAGCAGCCGCTCCGGAACGCCGGCGAGCAGCGGCGCCACCATGCGGTTGGCGGAGACCAGGTTCCAGTGCCGGTCATAGGCCAGCGCCGGATTGGGCTCATGCGCCCTGAGGACGAGGTCGATCGCCTGGCGGGCTGATTTCAAGGCGGGATCCTCCAGCGCGCGCTGCGGAAAGGCCGGCGCAAAGCCCGCCGCAACCAGCAACACGTTGCGTTCGCGCAAGGGCACATCGAGGCGCTCGGCGAGCCGCAGCACCATGTCGCGCGAGGGCGCGGCGCGGCCGGTCTCGACGAAACTCAGATGCCGCGCCGAAATCTCCGCCTCGCCGGCGAGGTCGAGCTGGCTCATGCGGCGGCGCTGCCGCCACTCGCGCAAATGATCGCCGATATGGATCGGCTGGCTGGGTTCGGCGCGTGCCGTGGATGCATGTGCGTTCATGGTCCAAAACCTATCATGCGTATTTCACCCCTTCCATTACCCGCGAGGTAATCGAATTGGGCACCCGACCAGCGCATCTTCCCGAGCACAGGAGAATGACCATGATCGCGCTGCTGCTCTACCGTACCCTTGCAGACCACCTTCTTCCCTGGGCCATGACGCTCGCGACCCGGATGCTGGCGCGCAGCCTCAACATGCCGGAGCCGCTGGTGCATTCGACCGGCGACTATGTCGTCGCACATGTCACCGCCTTCGAGCACAGCGTCGGCAGGAGCCTCTGCCCGTCCCGGCTCGCCCGCCTGCTCCGCGCCTGGTGGCGCTGGAAGCATTGAGTTCCCTTCGAGCCTACCCAACTCAACCATGGAGACCTCTAATGATCGACGCATCCACCTTCCTGCGCCGTGCCCTGCTCGCCGACGCGGTCTTCAGCGGCGTTTCCGCGCTCGGTTTGACTTTTGGTGCAGCTGCATTCGCCACCCTGTTCAATCTGCCCGAGGCGCTGCTGCGTGAAACCGGCTTGTTCCTGATCGCCTACACCGCGCTGGTCGGCTGGCTCGCCTCGCGCACCGCGGTACTGAGGCCGCTGGTGCTGCTGGTCGTGGTCGGCAACGCCGCCTGGACGGTCGGCAGCATCGCGCTGCTGTTCTCGGGCGCGGTGTCACCGAACCTCGCCGGCGAGCTCATGATCGTGGCGCAGGCGATCGCGACCGGCGTGTTCGCCGAGTTGCAGTATGTGGGCCTGCGGAAGAGCGGGAGAGCGGTGGCGGCGTGAAGCTCTTGCGTCCCGGACGCGCTGCAACGCTCTCGCGTTGCGGCGCAGAGCCGGGGGCACGAGACGTGAGTGAGGTGTCCGCGTTCTCCACAACGTCGGTGCGACCGAAGCGAAGCGCCTAGCAGCCTGACGACCAATCAGGAGACTGACGTGAAAGCCGGCGGCCGTCGAGCGGGAACTACGCCTTCGCGCGGCCGACCTTGCCGGCAAAGTGCTTGCCGTTCAGCTTCTTCTTTTTTGCCGCGGTGGTTTTCGCGCCGGCCTTCTGGGCTTTGCGTTCCGCGCGCGCCTTCACCTTGGCGCGTTCGGCACGGGCCTCGGCCCGCTGCTTCTTGCGCTTGGCTTCGCAGGAGGGGCACTTGCAGCCGATCGGCTTCAAATAAGCCTTAAAATAGTCGGTGCCGTAATCGTAGTTGATCTCGTCGCCAGGCTCGATGTTCCTGATGGCGCGGATGAACACTTTGCGCTCGCGCGGGCGCACGTCGGATTCGGCGTTGGGCCGGCACGAGTGGTTGATATAGCGGGCAAGGTTCTTGCGCACCGAACCGTCGATGGTCCAGCGGCCGTTGAGCTCGAACAGATATTTGTTCTCGATCTCGTCCTGCCCAGGAATCCGGCAGTCCAGGATCGGCCCGAAATAACGGATGATCCTTGTGCCCTTCTTGATCGGCATGGTGGCGAAGAGGCCAAGTCCGGTCTTGGAACGGCCGACGCGGTAGGCTTTGCGGGGAGCGATGGCTGGCATGATCAAGTGTAACGAGGACGCGGACCAGGCTGCTTGAGCCCGAGCGAAGCCGCTCTTCTAGAACGATTCCGCGCCGCTGTCAGGCCTATCGAGACTGCGTTTGCTGCTTGCCCACAGTGAAGAATGTGCAAGGCCCTGAGTTCCTCGGCATCGATCGTTTCGTCCGGTCAGGTGCTTGTTGGCATCCTGGCTGCTACCGTCGACTTCAGGATCGCTTCCAGAAGCTGCTCCGCAGTCGTGCCCGCGGGCAGCCGCTCCAAGATATCCTCGAGCCGTCCGTCCAGCAGCAGCATGGTGAAGCCGTGCACCATCGACCAGGCCCGCGCGATCGCGGCGCCCTGCTCGATGGTCAGCGCGTTGCCGCTGATCGGCTCCTGCCGCATCGCGCTGATGGCATTGGCAAGCCCGGCAAAGGAGGATTCCGCGGCTTCATGCAACGACGGCCTAGAATAGTCGAGCCGCTCGGTGCGGAACATGAGGCCGTACATGCCGGGATGGGCCTGGGCATAGGCGACATAGGCTTTTGGCCGCGCCAGTGCCCGATCCAAAGGCGAGGTGGCCGTATCGCAAGCCGAGGCCATCGCTGCGTTGAACTGGCGGAAGCCGATCGCGGCAAGCTCGCTGACGAGGCCCGTGAGATCGCCGAAATGATGCGTCGGTGCGGCATGCGAGACGCCCGCCTCGCGCGCCACCGCGCGCAGCGTCAGGCCGGCGAGCCCATCGCGCTCCAGCACCCGTTCGGCCGCCCGGAGCAGCGCCTCGCGCAAGGCACCGTGGTGATAGGGCGTCTCGGTCTTCGCAATTGCGGGGCGGCGCGCCGCGCGTGACGCCGGCGATGTCTTTTTCGGGGGGCGCGGGCTTCGCGCCGTTACGCCTTTGGTGTCGGTTCTGGCCATTTGCAAGCTATATGACGCAATATTGACAGTGTAAAGATTTCACTTGACGAAAGCCGCGCATGGTCCTATGCAATCTTTACGATGTAAAGATAGGGAGGCTTATGCCGTGCAGCAGGACGCCATCGCCGAGCGCCGCAACAATATTGCGCCGATCCCGTTCGAGGCGGACGCGCCTTTCCTCAAGATCGTCGGCGAATTGCCGCGCGAGCTGAACGGCACGCTCTATCGCAATGGCCCCAATCCACAATTCGATTCGCCCGGCGCGCACTGGTTCGTCGGCGACGGCATGCTGCACGCCTTTCATCTCGAAGAGGGACGCGCCTCCTACCGCAATCGCTGGGTCCGGACCCCAAAATGGCTCGCCGAGCACGATGCAGGCCGCGCGCTGTTCGGCGTCTTCGGACGCAAGCTGCCGGATGCGCCCACGAACCTGACCGACGGCGGCGTCGCCAACACCAACATCGTCTTTCATGCCGGCAAGCTGCTCGCGCTCGAGGAAGGACATCTGCCGACCGAGATCGAGCCGGGCACGCTGGCAACGCGCGGCTATTGCGATTACCAGAGCCGCATCGTCGGTGCCTTCACCGCGCATCCGAAGGTCGATCCTGTTACGGGCGAGCTAGTGTTCTTCGGCTACAATGCGGCGGGCCCTCTGACGCCTGTCCTCTCCTACGGATCGATCGATGCGGGCGGCAAGGTGACGCGCTTCGAGCGTTTCGAAACGCCCTATGCCAGCATGGTGCACGACTTCATCGTCACCGAAAATCACGTGCTGTTTCCCATCCTCCCCCTCACCGGCAGCATGGAGCGCGCGATGAGCGGCAAGCCGCCCTATGCCTGGGAGCCCGAGAAAGGTGCCTATGTCGGCGTGATGAAGCGCAACGGCACGGCAAAGGACATCGTCTGGTTCCGCGCTGAGGCCTGCTACGTCTTCCACGTCATGAATGCCTGGGAGGACGGCGACCGCATCATCGCCGACGTCATGCAGTTCGAGCAAGCCCCGCTGTTTCCGCATCCCGACGGCCGGCCGACCGATCCGGAGAAATCGCGCGCCCGTCACTGCCGCTGGACCTTCGACCTCTCCGGCAATACCGACCGCTTCCAGCAGACTTATCTGGACGATCTCACCGGCGAATTCCCGCGCATCGACGATCGCCGCGCCGGCCTGAAGAGCCGTCACGGCTGGTACGCCTGCGCCAATCCGCGGCTGCCGATGTTCGGCGCGTTGTCAGGCATCGTTCATGTCGACGGCACGGGAAAGCGGCTCGGCCAGTATCTGCTGCCGGCAGGCGACACGATCTCCGAGCCTGTCTTCGTCGAGCGATCGAAAGATGCCGCAGAGGGCGATGGCTGGCTGCTGGCGGTGGTCTGGCGCGCGCGGGAGAACCGCAGCGACCTCGCCGTGTTCAACGCCACCGACATCGAAGCCGGCCCCGCCGCGCTGGTGCAGCTCGGCCATCGCGTGCCTGACGGCTTCCACGGCAATTGGGTGGGAGCGCAGTAGCTCTCCCCTGCTCCTTCGCTGATGTCATCAGGGAGACTTCACATGCACGTCCCCGCGATCACGGCGAACTACCTCGCCATCCTCGCGCTGATCTACGTCGCGCTCGCGTTGCAGGTCATCCGGCTGCGACGAAGCAGCAAGGCGCCCTTCAGCGACGGCGGCAACGAGAACCTGCGCAGTGCGATCCGGGCCCATGGCAACTTCATGGAATACGTCCCGATCATCGCGCTGATGGTGGCGCTTCTGGAGATGTCGGGCGCATCGCCCTTGCGCATTCACCTGCTGATGGGCGCGCTCCTGCTGTCGCGGCTGCTGCATCCGCTCGGCATGTATGCGACGCCGGGCTCGCTCCGATTCACGATCTGCCGCGTCGGCGGCATTGTCCTGACCATCGGCCTTCTGGTGTCCTGCGCGCTGACCATCCTGTCGCGCCTGCCCTGGGCCGCCATGGCCGGCGAGATATCGGATCAAGCCGTTGCAACAATTGAATTTTTACAGGTCATTCACGTCATTTTGACACTGTAAAGATTTCGCTTGACCCGGCGGCGGTACTGAACTATCGATCTTGACATCGTAAAGATTAGTGCGACCGAGGCGACCATGACGATCTTCCTGATCCTTGCCCCCTACGGCGTTTACACCTTCCTGATGTTCATGACGTCGGCGACGGTCAGCGTGTTCGCGGGATCCGCGATCTGTATCGCGACGATCGCGATCGATGTTGCACGCGGCCGCTCGGTGAAGATTCTCGCCGCGGGCTCGGCGATCCTGTTCGCGGGCATCGGCCTCTTCCTCGCGCTGCACCCCACGCTCAGCACGCTCGGCGTCAAACTCTCGGTTGATATCGGCATCTTCGTCATCTCGCTCGGCTCGATGCTGGCGCGCCGGCCCTTCACGCTGCAATACGCGATCGAGTCCGTTCCGGCCGAGACCGCGGCAATGCCCGGCTTCCTCACCGCCAACTACATCATCACCGCGGCATGGACCGTCGCCGCCCTGCTGATGATGGCCGCCAACATCGTGCTACTCTACTTCCCTGGTCTGCCGGTCTGGTCGGGCCTCGCGGTCGCCTTCGCCGCCCGCAACAGCGCGATCTATTTCACCAAATGGTATCCCGAATATCGCCAGATCAAGTATGGTGCGCCTGATGGCGCGCTGCCGGAAGCACAGTGAGACAGGACCGACAATGAAGGACGTATTCGCCCGCCTCGCCTCCGACTTCCTCTCGGCCATCGTCTTCCTGGTGATCTATCTGGCGACCGACAACGTCATCCTCGCGACGTCGGTGGCGATAGCGGGTGCGCTCGCGCAGGTGATCTATGCCCGCGTCAAGGGGCACAAGCTCGGCTACATGACCTATGCGAGCGTCGCGCTCGTCATCGTGCTTGGGACGGTGACGCTGCTGACCAACGATCCCCGTTTCATGCTGGCCAAGCCTGCGATCGCGCATTTCGCGATCGGCGCGATCATGCTCAAGCGCGGCTGGATGCTGCGCTACATGCCGCCGATGGTGGTCGAGACGGCGCCGGAATATGTCACCGCTGCGGGCTATGCCTGGGCCGCACTGATGTTCGTGCTCGGTGCCGGTACGATCGCAGTCGCCGCCACCGGCGATCTGAAGCTGTGGGCGTTCTACATCTCCGCCGTCGCGGGCGGCGCCAAGGCCCTCGCTTTTGCCGTGCAGTACGTGGTGTTCAGACTCGTCGTCACCAGCCGCCGGCGCGCCGCCGCGCGCGCCTGACTGCCGCCAAAGACGCGTTAAATGGCCGCGTTAGGCAGCGGCCTCAAGTTGCGCTATAGCCTCGCCCCAGGACTGGTTGCGGATCGTCGCAACCCGCCGGGACAATGTTCGGGAGACGCGAATGGCCGTTGACGGCAATTGGAATTTGACCATGACGACGCCGATGGGCGAGCGCCAGGCGACGCTGAGCCTGAAGGAAGCCGGCGGCACGCTCACGGGCACGCAGGGCGCGGACGGCAATACCGCCGAAATTTTCGACGGCACCGTCAACGGTGACAGCGTCTCCTGGAAAGTCTCGATCACCAACCCGATGCCGCTGACGCTCGAATTTACCGGCACGGTGTCCGGTAACAACATCAACGGCGAGATGGGTATCGGCCCGATGGGTAGCTTCCCGTTCACCGGCGCAAGGGCTTAAGAAGTCTCCTCTCCCTGCTCGCGGGGAGAGGGTTAGGGTGAGGGGGAGTCTCCGCGAGGACGGTGACAGTCGGACTCGTGGAGAGTCCACCTCACCCGGATTGCATCTTCGATGCAATCCGACCTCTCCCCGCAAGCGGGGAGAGGTGAAAACAAATCAGCCCAGATTCAACTCCTTGAAGAAGTCGTTGCCCTTGTCGTCGATGATGATGAACGCCGGGAAGTCGACCACTTCGATGCGCCAGATCGCTTCCATGCCGAGCTCGGGATATTCGAGCACTTCGACTTTCTTGATGCAGTGCTCGGCAAGGTTCGCCGCCGCACCGCCGATCGAGCCGAGATAGAAGCCGCCATACTTCTTGCAGGCCTCGCGCACGGCCGGCGCGCGGTTGCCCTTGGCGACCATCACCATCGAGCCGCCGGCGGCCTGGAACTGGTCGACGAAGGAATCCATGCGGCCCGCCGTGGTCGGACCGAACGCGCCAGAGGCGTAGCCCTCGGGCGTCTTGGCCGGCCCGGCGTAGTAGACCGGATGGTTCTTGAAATAATCAGGCAGCGGCTCGCCCTTCTCCAGCCGCTCGCGCAGCTTGGCGTGCGCAGAGTCGCGCGCGACGATCATGGTGCCGGTCATCGAGACGCGGGTCTTGATCGGGTATTTCGCGAACGTCGCCAGGATGTCCTTCATCGGCTGGTTGAGGTCGATCTTGACGACCTCGCCGCCGAGCGACTGCTCGACCTGCGGCAGATATTGAGCGGGATTGTGCTCGAGCTCCTCGAGATAGACGCCATCCTTGGTGATCTTGCCGAGCACCTGGCGGTCGGCCGAGCAGGACACGCCAAGCCCGATCGGCAGCGAGGCGCCGTGACGCGGCATGCGGATCACGCGGACGTCGTGGCAGAAATATTTTCCGCCGAACTGCGCGCCCACCCCCAGGCTTTGCGTCATCTTGTGGATTTCCTTCTCCATCTCGACGTCGCGAAAGGCGTTGCCGTCGGGCGAGCCGTGGGTCGGCAGCGCATCTAGATAGCGGGCCGACGCCAGCTTCACCGTCTTCATGCAGAGCTCGGCCGAGGTGCCGCCGATGACGATGGCGAGGTGATAAGGCGGGCACGCCGCGGTGCCGAGCGTGAGGATCTTCTCCTTCAGGAAGGCGAGCAACCGGTCCTTGGTCAGCACCGAGGGCGTCGCCTGGAACAGGAAGCTCTTGTTGGCGGAGCCGCCGCCCTTGGCCATGAACATGAACTTGTAGGCGTCGTCACCCTCGGCGTAGATCTCGCACTGCGCCGGCATGTTGTTGGCGGTGTTCTTCTCCTCGTACATTGAGAGCGGCGCGACCTGCGAATAGCGCAGGTTGCGGCGGAGGTAAGCATCGCGCGCGCCTTCAGACAGCGCCGCCTCGTCGTCACCGTCGGAGATGACGTTGCAGCCCTTCTTGCCCATGATGATCGCGGTGCCGGTGTCCTGGCACATCGGCAGCACGCCACCGGCGGCGATGTTGGCGTTCTTCAAAAAGTCGAGGGCGACGAACTTGTCGTTCGGGCTGGCCTCGCCGTCTTCCAGGATGGCGCGGAGCTGCTTCAGATGGCCCGGGCGCAGATAGTGATTGATGTCGCCGAAAGCCGCTTCCGACAGCGCCCGCAGCGCCTCGCGCGACACCACCAGCATGTCTTTCCCCAAGACCTTCTCGACCCTGACGCCCTCGGACGAGATCTTCTTGTAGGGCGTCTCGTCCTTGCCGAGCGGGAACAGCGGGGTGTGCTTGTAGGGCGGGACGGGCTTGGACTGGTCGGGGAAGGCGGTGGGAGCGTTCATGGGGCGATCTCGGGTTTTGCAGCCCTCGCGGGCCTCTAAGCATAGAAGCGTTCTAAGCTTTTTTGCCACAAAGGGAAGGCGTCCTGGCGCGGCCGGGGCATCCCGATTCGGTGTCTTATTCGGCGCTCTGGCGGCCATTTTTGCCGCCTGCCTTCAATAGCTGTAGACGTGCCCGGTCGAGCCGGGTTGCACCCCTTGCGCTTCGCGCGCGGCGACGGTTGAATGCGCGCCGTCAAGGGGCTTTTCATCATGATTTCCAGACTGCACTTTCGCGGCGCGGTTATTGTCGCCGCCGCAATCACCGGCCTTGTGACCCTCACCGCGCCTGCGCGTGCCGACCAATGCGACGACATCGCCAAGCAGCTCGCCGGCGGCATCGACGGGCTGAAGGTCAACTTCAAGGCCGCCAACATCATCTACCTCACCCACCCGGCTGCGAAGGAGCTGTCGCTCGGCTGCCGAACCCAGGGGCAGGCCTATTCCAACGAGCTCTACGCCAAAGGCGACCGCAAGCCGACGCCGCAGTTCTATGATCTCGTGGCCTCCGCGGCCGCGATCATCTTCACGGTGACGAAGGACGACACCACGACCGGGGCGTCGCGCTGCCTGAAGCGCATGGGCCTCTTGCGCGGTGACAAGATCACGATGCGCTACAAGCGCCTCAACATGGAATGCACGCGCACCAAGACGGACGCGGCGATCGCGATCACGCGGCCGAAGGACGAGTAGGCGCGTCTTTTCGCGCAGATCCCTCGCATTTTAACGATCGGCTTGACGGACCTTTCGTCCCTCACAGGGCAGGCTCATCAGGTTCAATCTGTGAGGATTTGTGGATGAGCGTTTCCAGCGTTGCGCCGCCGCCTGTCACGATCGTGGTCCCAAGCTACGACACGACCAAGCAGCCGGACGACCAGACCAAGACCAAGGACAACGACCCGACCTACCAGCCGACGCCGCCGGCGCCGCTGCCGCCGGGTCAGGGCACCCGGATCGATCAGCTCGCCTGATCTGACTTTTCTGCGATGGATCGCCCGGTCTTGACGGCCGGGCCTTTCGCGCGTCCGCATTTGGCGGACGGCGCGGCCAGACTCGTGCGCGACGGCCGCGCGCATCATTGCGCGTCTCTCGTTGCATCGAACGTTCGCTCGCGTCGCCGAGGCCGCGCAGCCATTGGCGCGCACCGCGAGGTCCTTTTCGGCGCCAGGCTGACCTCTCTCAGGATCCTGCAAGCGATCTCGGCGGCCTGAAGTGTGATCCGGCTCATCAAAATTCCACATCCGGCGTGCTCATCTTCGAGGCCGAACAAGCCCATCCATATGTTTATGGGACGCGCCAATGGAACCGAGTGAAGAGCTGCTGTCGCTGGTCGGGGACATCTACGATGCAGCGCTCGACGATTCCCTGTGGACGTCGACCCTTGGCAGCATCGTGGACCTCGCGGGCGGCCAGAGCGGTGGTCTGGTCCGGATCGGAGCCGCCGGCGAGGCCGTGATCTCGCATGCCGTCGGCGTCGACCCCGCCTTTGTTCAATCCTATATCGAAACCTACGAGCCGTTCGATCCGTCGCGGGCCGTGCTCCACGCGCCAGTCGGCCAGATCCAGACGATCGGAGACTGGATCGACGTCGACGAATTCCGGACGACCATGTTCTACAACGAGTGGACGCGACCGCAAGGTCTCGAAGATGCCGCAAATATCCTGCTCGACAAGTCCGCTGCGGGATTGTCCCGCCTCTCGATCATGAAGGCCGGTGGCCTTGTCGATCGCAGGATGTACCAGGTAATTTCCTACATCACGCCGCACATGCAACGGGCCATGCATGTCCGGCAAAAGCTACAGCATCAGAACGCATTGGAGACGACGTCGGCCCACACGCTCGACGCCCTGCGCGCCGCGGTCCTGCTGCTCGATGCCGTCGGTCATATCACGCATTCCAATGCGAGCGCGCGGGACATTCTCGAGGAAGCCGACGTCCTTCGCGCCGTGCACGGCCGGCTCGTGACATCAGACCTGAATGCGGATCGCATGCTGCGACAGGCATTGGCGAGCACGGCTCACGGCGACAGGGCGACGATGGGCATCTCGCTGCATCTGACAGCGCGCGATGGCTCGTATTATGTCGGGCATCTCGTGCCACTGACCGCGGGGCGCCGGCAAATGTTCGGGGCGAGCCACGAGGCCTGCGCCGTCCTGTTCGTCAGCAAGGCAGCGCTCGACACGATCGTCGCGCCTGATCTGATCCGTAAGCTGTTCAAGCTGACGCCAGCCGAACTGCGCGTATTCCTTTCCATCGTCGAGGTCGGCGGGGTTCCTGACGTGGCCAAAAGCGTGGGCGTCGCCGAAACGACGATCAAGACTCACCTCGCCAGGATCTTCACCAAGACCGGAACCAAACGACAGGCAGATCTGGTGCGGCTGCTGGCGGCCTTCACGCCGCCCATCAAGATCTGAAGCCCGCCTGCCGCACCGGCCTTATGTTTGCCGGAAGCATGTGATCATTGCACCCGCGCGTGATGGAGGCAGATCGAACATGATCGTACGTCTGCTGTTGCAGAACACTGTTCTCACCGCCGCAATGGGCGCGCTGCTGTTCGCGGCCGCCGGCACGCTGCATTGGCCCGGCGCGTGGGTGTTTCTCGTCACCTCCGTCTTGCTTGGCCCGCTCTGCGGCTGGTGGCTTTACCGGATCGACCCGGCGCTTCTGGCGGAGCGTCTGCGGCCCGTTCTCCAGAGAGATCAACCGGCCGCCGACAAGGTCTTCATGGTCGCCTTCATCGCGGCGATGCTGGGTTGGCTCGTCGCGATGGGGCTCGACCGGCGCCATCTTGCCTCCAGTATGAACGTGGCGTGGCAGTTGCTGGGCTTCGTGCTGTTCATCGCCTCGACGCTGTTCACATTGTGGGTCTTTCGCGAGAATTCCTTCGCCGCGCCCGTGGTGAAGCTACAGGCCGAGCGCGCGCAACGCGTGATCTCGACCGGGCCCTACGCCCATGTCCGCCATCCCATGTACAGCGGCATGATCCTGTTCTTCGCCAGCGTGCCGCTGATCCTCGGCTCGTGGTGGGGCCTGGCCACCGCGCCGCTCTTTCTCGTACTGCTCGCGATCCGCATCGGCATCGAGGAGCGTACCCTCATGGCCGGTCTGTCAGGCTATGCCGATTATGCTGCACGCGTGCGTTACCGCCTGTTGCCTGGAGTGTGGTGAACGCGACTGCCGAAACAACTCCACGTCCTCCGTTCGACTGATGCCGCCGCAGCCGGGCCTCGCTACAGAAGGCCGCACCCGCACACTGATCCGATCCGGGTGCACGACGCGAGACGCGATGATGTTCTGCAAGCCCCCCTGTCCCGACGAGCATGACCTCGCATCCGCTCCCGATCAGACCGACGATCAATCTGGCCCTCGACGCGCACCGCCGGTCGGGAGCCATGACATCTTTGGGCGACCGATCGCGCCCGAAGCGGCCGGTCCTGAACAGAGGCTGCCGCCAGCCCCTGTCCGGACCGGCTGGACTGTTGTCCTGACGCGTTTTCTTGACGCGAACTTGCGCTCACTTCGCTCGAAAACGCTCTAACCGTCAAGCTCGCGATAGCGTCGAAAGATGCCCTGCTCATTGAAGGGAATGCGGCGCTCGCTGGCGAGATAGGCCTTGATGTTCGGCCGCGCGGCAACGCGGTCGTGCAGGCCGACGAGACCTGGGATTTTCTTCTCGAACGCCTTCATGCGCCTGGGAAAGGCGTAGCGCAATCCGGCGACGATCTGGAACAGCGAGAGATCGACGTAGGTCAAGCGTCGACCGGTGACATAGGCACCGCCGGTGTCGTCGAGGAGCTGTTCGAAATAGCCGAGATATTTCGGCACGCGCTCGTCCCAGAAGTCAGCGGTGCGCTTCTTTGCGGGCGCCTTCTGGTCTTCGTAATACTGCGATGGCCCGAGCGGATGGTGGGTGTCGTGGATTTCGACCACGAAATCGGTGATGGTGAGTTGAAGCTGGTGCACCCAGAGTTTGCCCGCTTCCGTCTTCGGCGCGAGGGCGTGTCGGCTGCCGAGATAGAGCAGGATGTTGGCGGTCTGGCCAATGACGAGCTTACCGGCCTTCAGGAACGGCGGCGCAAAGGGCGGCGTACCCTTGTGGACCTCCATCATCTTCATCATGGCGCCACTGCCGCGCGGACCGCGTGCGACGTCGATGTAATCCGCACCCGCCTCCTCCAGCGCCAGCCGCACATATTCACCGCGGCCCTGGATCTCGGGCCAGTAGTAGAGCTCGTAATTCATGGGAGGGGTCCGTGAGCGTGGGAGCGACAACCCAATGTAGCATGCGGTCGAAGGTTCCGTCAGGACGAGTCGGCGCTGCCTTGCTGACAGTCCATCACGCCGGTTGCCCAAAGAACGTGTCGATTAATTGCTTCCCGAGATCGTAACGCCGGGCGAGCATGCCAATATCGGCTGATCCTCAAGCGATCGGCCAGGGGAGGACGCGGGAGTCTGTGGCGGAACCGTTCAGGGCGGTATCCGCGATCACATCGGGGCTGCCGCCGGGCGCGGCGCGAGGGGAAATCGTCATGCACTGGAACACCGTCCGCCCACTTTCGGCCATTGCCGGCTATGCGGCGCTTTGCTGCCTCGTCATCAGCCCGGACTGCGTCTCGGCCGCAGAATTGCTCAAAGCCCGTCTTGCGCAAAACCTCGGACCGATCTCCGGCCTTGCGATCGTCGCCAAATCGAAGGGGATTTTCGAAAAGAACGGACTGGACATCACGGTCTCGAACTTCACGTCCGGCAAGCAATGCCTGGATACCGTGATCGGTGGCGGCGCCGACATCGCGACGACGGCCGAGGCACCGGTCACCGCCTCGGCGATGGCAAACCAGCCCATCGCCTTCGTCGCGGGCATGGAATATTCCGACCTCAAGACGGTCGTCGCGGCCAAGGCCGGCGTCAAGACCAAGGCGGATCTTCGCGGCAAGCGAATCGGATTCACGGCTGGCACCGGCAGCGAGGTTTACACTGCGACTTTGCTGAAGTCAGCGGGATTGACTGCCAAGGATGTCACCCTCGTCAACCTGCGGCCGCAGGAGATGCTGCCGGCACTTGCAGCAGGAAGCATCGACGCGATCGACACGTGGGAGCCCCACATCGCCAACGCGAAGAAGGCCCTGGGCGAAGCCGTCGCTGAGCTCGATACTTCAGGCACCTACTCCGAGACGTTCAACATCGTCGTCATGAGGCCCTATCTGGACGCCAACCCCGCGCTGGTCGAGAAGTTCATCGCCGCACTGATCGATGCCGAGGTCTGGATGAAGGCACATCAGGATGACGCGATCACGGTCGTGGCGGACGCGGTCGGCATGAAGCGGGACGAACTCGCCCCGATCTGGACCGACTATGTCTACCGCGTGCGCCTCGACGACCGGCTGGTAGAGATTCTCAAGACCCACTCCGCATGGCGCCTCGAGAGCGGCAACCACCCTCCGGGAGCGGCGATGCCAGACTTCAGCAAGGTCGTCGTCAGCGAGCCGCTGAAGAAGATCGCCCCGGAGCGTGTCACCCTTTCGTGGAAATAGGCACCCGCACAGCCATGCAGGACGGCACTTCAGCACCACAAAAGATTGCTCTCCGCACTGATGGTCGCAATCGGCGGACGGATTCAGCACGTCTTCGCCGCCTCAATATTCTGGTCGGTGCGCTTTCGCTGCCGCTGTTCGTCGGCCTCTGGGAACTGGCGTCCCGCTCCGGCGCCGTCAACATGGTGCTGTTTCCGCCGCCGACGGTGGTTGCCGCGGCCGTCCTCGAATGGATACGAAGCGGACAATTCCTCGGTGATCTCTCGGCGAGCCTCCTTCGCGTCACCACCGGGTTCATCGTGGGCGGCGCACTCGGCATTCTGCTCGGCATCCTCACCGGCCAATTCCCTGTCGTTTCGAGCCTGCTGTCCCCGCTCTTCCATATCCTGCGGCCAATTCCGCCGATTGCTTTCGTGCCGATCGTCATTCTCTGGTTCGGCCTGTCGGAGGCGGGAAAACTGTTCCTCGTCGTATGGGGCGTGTTCTTCACGGTCTGGCTTTCGACCCACATCGGCGTGCAGAAGGTCGACCGCGGCCTGATCCGGGCGGCGTTGATGCTCGGCACGCCGCGGCGGCAGATGCTGCAGGAGATCGTGCTGTTGGGCGCGCTGCCCTACATCGTGGTCGGATTGCGCACCGCCGTCAGCATCTCCTTTTACACGCTTGTCGCGGCCGAACTTGCAGGCACTTTCGCCGGCATTGTCTACAGGATCGAGATTGCGCAGCAGAACATGCAAACGGGCCAGGTCATGGGCGGGCTCGCCGCGCTCGGGTTGATATCGTTCATCGCTGACCGGCTGTTTGCGGCCCTTGCCGAACGTACTGTCTGGTGGCGTTGATGTCGGGATCTCGATCGATCGTGAAATTGGCCCTGGCAAGCCCGCCGGTCTCTGTGGAATCGGCGCGGACGCAACCCGCCATTCAAGTCTCAAACCTGAGCATCGTGTTTGACACCAAGCGCGGGCAGACCATCGCGGTGGATCGCGTGTCCTTTGACGTCGCGCCTGGCGAGTTCGTCTGCATCGTCGGGCCCTCCGGCTGCGGCAAGTCGACGGTGCTCAACACGATCGCCGGACTGGAAGTGCCGTTTGAAGGCGACATCCTGGTGGAGGGCTCGCCTGTTTACGCCCCGCGGCCCGATGTCGGCATGGTGTTCCAGCAGCCGCATCTTTTCCCCTGGAAGTCAGTTCGCAGGAACATCGCTCATGGCCCCAGGATGCATGGGAAGTCCAAGGCGGACGCGAATGCCATCGCCGACGATTTGATCGCGATGATCGGTCTCAAGCGTTTCGCCGATGCCTATCCGAACACGCTGTCCGGCGGCATGCAACAGCGTGTGGCGATTGCGCGGGCGCTGGCCAATCAGCCTCGAGTGCTGCTGATGGACGAGCCTTTCGGGGCCCTCGACGCGCAGACCCGGGCGGTGATGCAAGACAATCTGCTGGAGCTGCGCGACCGGATCAAGGCGACCATCGTATTCGTCACGCATGACATCGATGAAGCCATCGTGCTGGCCGACCGCGTTCTCATCATGAGCGCGGGACCGGGCCGCATCCTGCGCGACGTCGCGGTCAAGCTACCGCGCCCGCGGTCGAGTTCTATCATGGTCGAGCCAACCTATCTTTCCCTCAAAAAGGATTGTCTCGACGTCATCCGCGCAGAAGGGTTGCGGGCGTTCAATCAGTCGGACGCGAGCTGATCGCCTCGAACGCGCCAATCGAGAGAGGGCCGTAGCGCGCTGGCATGGTTCTTGAATAATCGATGCCGGGTCTCACAGTGGAGCCGGCCATGCACAGGGCGAACAGCGCGATAGCGGCAGGTGTGATGCTGGCCGAGTCGGACGACCTCGTCAGGCCGCTGCCTGGCTTGCTCGATGGCCTTGACCGGGTCGATCGCAATCGCTTGCGTGCGATCGGGCGCGCGAAGACGCTGGAAGCCGGCCAACTGGTTTGGTCTCAGGGCGACGCACAGGCCGGGATCTACCTGATCAGCGAGGGGCGCATCCGCAGCTACTATGCGGCGCCATCGGGCCGCGAGGTCACCCTCGCCTACTGGTTTCCCGGCAACTTCGTCGGCGGCCCCGATATCTTCGGAACGGGCCCGCACATGTGGACATCGGTTGCGGCAGAGCGCAGCCAGTTGACGTTCATGCCTGGACCGGCGCTGCGGCGGCTTGCGCTGGAGTCGCCGGCAATCGCCGTCGCCTTGCTGGATGCCCTGGCGTTCAAGGCGCGATGCTATTCGGCGATGGCCCAGATGCTCGGGACGCGATCGGTGACCGAGCGGCTGCATAGCCTGCTGATCTTCCTGTCGCACGTCTACGGCGTGAGGCGCGACAACGAGATCATCGTCGGCATGCCGTTCACCCACGGCGATCTCGCCAATCTCATCGGGTCCACCCGCCAATGGGTGACCGTGCAACTCGCGCGGCTCCAGGAGGAAGGCGTGATCCGATACGACAGATCCGTGATTTCGATCCTGGATCTTTCGATGCTCGGGCAGGAGGTGGAATAGACTCCGCCTTTCAGGCGCTGCGCTTCAATTCGAACGCCGTTTCGTCTGCGCTGGCCTCGAAGCGCCGCGCCAGTCCGATCAGCGCACGATCGTGCCACGCCGGCGCCAGCAGAGTCACGCCCATCGGCATGCCATCAGGCAATGTCGCATTCGGAACCGCCACGCCGCAGAGATCGAGCAGATTGGCAAAGTACGAGTAGTAGCCGAGGCGATTGTTGAGGGTGATCGGATCGCGAAACATCTCCTCCAATGTGAATGGCCGCGGTGCGGTCGGAACCACCAGCGCATCGATCCCCGCAAAGATCGACTCGGCGTCGCGACAAAGTCGGCGCAACCGGTGAATGGCGCCAAACGTGTCGATCGCCGAGTAGCCGCCCGCTGAGCCCAGAACCGTTTTGGTGACATCAAGCAGGGAGCCGGACTCAATGTCCAGCAGCGAAGCGATGGCCGAGTGCCGCTCCGCCACCCAGGGACCGCTGAACATCAACTCCCCGGCCTGGCGGAACGGGGCGAAGTCCACCTCAACGGCCGTTCCGCCGATCGCAGTGAACCGCTCGCAGGCGCGCTCATAGAGCTCGCCGCATTCCGGCATGCCGAAGCATTCGAGATCGGCTGATGCAATGCGGCCGAACCGGAATGATGACGCCGCTCCGCTCGCGAAAGACAAGGCCCTGGGCTGGCGGCTGTAGGGATCCTCGAAGTCGAACCCTTCGATAATGTCGAGGATCGCTTCGCCATCGCCGACGGTATTGCAGAACACCGAAACGCAATCGATGGTCGGGCAATTCGGCACCAGCCCGCGTGACGACACCAGCCCAACGGTCGGCTTGATCCCAACGATGTTGTTGAAGCCGGCAGGTATGCGGCCAGACCCGCCAGTGTCGGTGCCGAGCGCGAACGCCACGTGCCCTGCCGCCACGGCGACCGCAGAACCGGAACTTGAGCCCCCCGAAACATAGCGCGCGTCGGCAACCGAGGCGCAGGGGCCATAGGGCGAACGCGCGCCGGACAGGCCCGTGGCGAACTGATCGAGATTGGTCTTTCCGAGGCAGATAGCGCCCGCCGCGGTGAGGCGTTCGACGCTGCGCGCGGAATGCCAGGGCGTATAGCTGAACGCCGGGCATGCGGCGGTGGTCGGCATTCCCTCGACATCGATATTGTCCTTCACGCCGAAGGGAATGCCGAGCAGCGAAAGATGTTCGCCGGTCCGTGCGCGCGCCACGAGCTTACGGCATGCTTCGAGCGCCTCTTCCCGCGGGCGGAGATAGATCCAGCAATTGCGGTCGCGCTCGGCCTCGATCCGGTCATACGCAGCATCAATCGCCTCCAGCAGCGGGGACGAATTCGTGGCGGCGTTGTCATGATTTGTCCTGAAGCGCGCGACGGACTGGCTCACCGAATAATCTCCTTCTCCAACTGGCTGGCGCGAAATTGCGGGAGCCCGGCGCGGGCAACAAGCAATTAAGTGCTTCTCGCAAAGTGGTCGGCCGTATCAGGAGATGAGCGGCGCAAAGAAAAAGGGCGCCGTGCCGAAGCACGACGCCCTCGTTTATTGTCCTGCGTGCGATCAGTTGGTCTGCTGGATCGCCGACAATTCCCAGGGGCTGCCCTGGCGACGGGCGAAGGTCCAGACTTCGGTGACCTCGCCGGGCTGCTCGCTGCCTGCAACGATCGCGCCGGTGTTGCGGTCGACCGTCTTGTCGGTGAGCGCGAAGCGCATCGCCACCGTCGCGTAGTCGGTCTCGCCTTCACGCCAGGCTTCCGCGAGGTCGCCCTGCAACAGCTTGACATTGGTCACCTTGTTGACCGCATTGCGCGCGCGGTTCTGCGCAAGGTCCTGCTCGAAATAGGAGACCATTTCCGGCGTCGCGAGCGTGTGCAGCTTTGCAACGTCCTCGTTCGACCACGCAGACTGGATGTCGCCGAGCAGATGCTCGAACGCCGCGTAGTCGGCAGGCTTGATCTCGAGCGGCGCGCTGTTGGCGCCAAAGCCGAAGCCGCCGCCGAGACCAGAGCCAAGACCGCCACCTAGGCCGCTGCGATAGTTGGTCTGCGGACCCGCATCAGCGCCGGCATAGGCCGCCTGCGGCGAATTGCGGCGCTGCCACCAGGACATCGCCAGCCGCACCACGAACACCACGAGCACGATCTGGATGATCAGGCCCAGGAACGACGACAGGCCGCCGAGACCGCCGAACAGGCCGCCGCCGAACAGCATGCCCAGAAGACCTGCGCCGAGAAAGCCGGCCGCAAGACCGCCCAAGAAGCCGCCGCCGCGGCCGAACAGCCCGCCGCGCGAAGGCGCGCTCGTGCTCATGCCGGCGCCGGGCTGGCTATAGGTGCGGTTGAATTGCGAGGTCGAGCCCGGCGCTGTCGTGGTCGACGGCGGGGCCGAGAAGGTCCGCGAACCGCGCGAACCCGACGAGAAGCCGCCGCCGACGCGGGCGTCGGCGGACGAGATCGCAAGCGCCGTCGGCAGCGCAAGCGCCAGGACGACGGCAAGCGTCTTCACGAGACTGCGGGACCATTGCGAGAAATTCATGTTCGTTTCCCAAATCCCCGGCATGGGGACGTGCCAGTAAGATGGGCAGCCGTTTACAAAAGGGAAGCCGGTTTTGGAACCCCCGGCTGCGGCCCTCAGTCGCGGGGATATGGCAAAAGCCCTTATTTGACGGGGGCTTGGCCGGAAACCGGCGGAAACTGTGGTCGCCGGATACCGGCTGTTAACACCCGATATCTCCGCAAAATCGTCCTGGCTTTCGCCAGGACGACGGCAGGGTCTCACCCCTGCTTCGTCATCGTCTCCTTCACCGCCGCCACGAGTTGGCTCAGCGTGAAAGGCTTTGGCAGAAAGTCGAATTGCTGGCCCTCGGGCAGGCTCTTCTCGAAAGCATCCTCGGCGTAGCCGGAGACGAAGATGAAGCGGATATCGGGGTTCTTCTCCCGCATCGCCTTGAGCAGCGTCGGACCGTCCATCTCCGGCATTACAACATCGGAGACGACCAGATCGATCCCGCCACTCTGCTCCTCCAGCACCTCCATCGCTTCGACGCCATTCTCGGCCTCGACGACGGTGTAACCGCGCGAACGCAGGCCGCGGGCGTTCAGCGCGCGCAGGCCCTCTTCGTCCTCAACCAGCAGGATTGTGCCCTGCCCGGTGAGATCAGTGCGAGGCTTGGCCTCGACAGCGGCAGGCGCAGCGTCCTTGGCAGCGCCGTTCGTCGCGGCGGCCACGGCCGCGGGCTGCTCGACCTGCACCTCCGGCTCGGCGTGATGGCGCGGCACGAAGATGTGGAACGAGGTGCCTTGTCCTGGCTCGGAATCAACGTAGATGAAGCCGCCGGTCTGCTTGACGATGCCGTAGACGGTCGAAAGGCCAAGGCCGGTGCCCTTGCCGACTTCCTTGGTCGAGAAGAACGGCTCAAAGATCTTGTCGCGGATATCAGCGGGAATGCCGGTGCCGGTGTCGGCCACCTCGATGCGCACATAATCCGCCGCTGGCATGCCCTTATAGGCGAGCTTGCCCGCCTCTTCAGTGGCGACATTGGCGGTGCGGATGATCAGCTTGCCGCCATCGGGCATGGCGTCGCGCGCGTTCACCGCGAGATTGACGATGACCTGCTCGAACTGGGAGACGTCGACCTTGACCGGCCAGAGATCGCGGCCGTGGATCAGGTCGAGCTTGACCTTCTCGCCGATCAGCCGGCGCAGCAGCATGGTGAGATCCGACAGCGCATCGCCGAGATCGAGCACCTGCGGCCGCAGCGTCTGCCGCCGCGAGAAGGCGAGCAGTTGCCGCACCAGCGTCGCAGCGCGCGTGGCATTCTGCTTGATCTGCATGATGTCCTGGAACGACGGATCGGTCGGCTTGTGCGCGTTCAGCAGGAAGTCGTTCGCCATCATGATGGCGGAGAGCACGTTGTTGAAGTCGTGAGCGATGCCGCCAGCGAGCTGGCCGACCGTCTCCATCTTCTGCGACTGGTTGATCTGATTTTCCAGCGCGCGCCGCTCGGTGGTCTCGAGCATGTGGACGATCGCGGCTTCCGCATCGTTCTCGGCCGCATCGACGGGCGTGACGAAGAACTGGCCCCAGCGTTCCTTGGCTCCTTCCAGCGCCACCTCGACCGGCGCAATGTCGGCCTGGTTTTCGGCGGCCTGATTGATCGCCGCGATCAGCAGGTGCCGATCGCGCGCATTGACCGCACGGAAGATCGACTTGGAGGCGCTGTCGAGCCCGAGGCCCTGCGCGAGCTTGGCATAGCGCGCATTCGCCCGCACGACGTTACCGCCGCGATCGACGGTGGCGATCGCCATCGGCGTGTGGTCGAAGAAGCGCATGAAGCGTACTTCGGCGGCGCGATCGGGATCGCTGCGCTCGTCGCGGGCGCGGCTGATGACCAGCGTGCGCGACGGTCCCGGCGCACCGTCGGCGCCGAAGGCGAGCTTGTGATAGAGCCGGACCGGCATGGTCTTGCCGGTGCGCATGCGCAGATCGATGTCGAAGACTTCCGTCTTCACCTCGCCCGGCACCGCCACGATCGACGAGAGCAGCGAAGCGCCGTCGCCCGAGACGATGTCGGCGAGCTTCAGGCCGCCCGAGCCGATCTCGGCGAGATCATAGTCGAGCCAGTTCGCCAGCGTCGCGTTGACATAAGCGAGCTCACCGGCGGGATTGACCGAGAAGAAGCCGCACGGCGCGTGATCGAGATATTCGATCGCGTGCTGAAGCTCCTGAAACACGTCTTCCTGGCGCTCGCGGTCGCGGGTGATGTCGGCAATCGACCACACCGCATATTTGGCCTCGCGCTTGCCGGTGCCGAGCGGACGCACCCGCATGCGCAGCCAGCGCCCGTGGCTGCCGTCCTGGCCGGAAATGCGCACCTCCTCCTGTTGCCGTTTTCCTTCACGCGCGGCTTTCAACAGGCGGAACACAGCTTCGGAAACGTCAGGATTGCCGATAAAGACGCGCTCGACGGGGCGCACGTCCTGCGGGCCGGCGGCACCGGTCAGCGTCAGATAGGCCGCGTTGGAATAGACCACATGACCGCGCGGATCGGTCACCGCCAGGCCGTCGAAGGCATGGTCGGAGATGCGGCCGATGATGGGATCGTCGAGATTACGGTCGGCGAAGCGGATGATTCCGGCCGCGAAGGCGAACAGGTTGAACAGGCCGATCATCGCCAGCACGGCGAGGATGCCGAGGATATAGGGCTGCGCCTGCGCGCGCCCGAGCGTCATCAGGCCGACGGCGACGGCGACGAGGCCGGTGGCCACCAGTAGCACCAGCGCAATGCTGCCCGAGCGCGGCGACGGCTCGTGCGCCGCAACGGGCTCGCGTGACAGATCGTGGTCGGTCTCGGCGGTCATTTCACGCAGGTTTAGCCTGTCGGCAGAGAATCAACGCGCCACGGGGCACGTGGGGTCCTCCCTGCCTGAATCGGACCCGCAGACGCAAGGGCGACAGGGGCGAAAGGTACGCTGATTCCCAGCTTACGGCCATTTCCGGTACTTTTCGGGGGTTTTATTGCCGCGCGGCACTAAAACCGCGCTTCAGCCGAATGACGTAGCCGATGACTTCGGCGACCGCATGGTAGTGCTCGACGGGGATTTCCTTGTCGATTTCGGCGGTCGCGTAGAGCGCACGGGCCAGCGGCACGTTCTCGACGATCGGGATGTCGTGCTTGCGCGCGATCTCCCGGATCTTGAAAGCCAGGTTGTCGACGCCCTTGGCGACGCAGATCGGCGCCGACATGCCGCGTTCGTAGGACAACGCCACCGAATAGTGGGTCGGGTTGGTGATGATTACCGACGCCTTGGGAACCGCTGACATCATCCGCTTCTTAGAGCGCTGCTGCCGCAACTGCCTGAGCTTGCCCTTGATATGCGGGTCGCCTTCGGACTGCTTGAACTCTTCCTTGATCTCCTGCAGCGACATCTTCTGCCGCTGGAACCAGCTGCGATACTGGAAGAAATAATCGCCGATGGCGATGATCGCGAGGGCTGCGACCACCGCGCCGAGCAGATGGACGGTCAGACCGGTGGAGGCACCCAACATGGCCATCGGATCGAGCTTGACCATCGCCTCCATGCGGTGCCGCTCCGGCCACAGGATCGTGGTCATGACCACACCGAGCACGACGAGCTTGCCGATGCCCTTGAGAAAATTGACCCCCGCCTGCTTGCCGAAGATGCGCTTGAAGCCGGCAGCCGGAGAGAGCTTGCTGAACTTAGGGGTGAGTGATTCAGTCGACCACACCAGCCGGTGCTGGAGCATGTTGCCGGCAATGGCGGCGATCACCAGCATCAAGAGCGGCACGCCGACCGCGGCCAGCACTGCGACCTCGATCTGCCGCATCAGCGCGAGCAGATTGCCGGGATCGGTTTTGATCATCCAGGAATTGGCGAGCAGATTGCGCATCGGCGTCAGCAGCCCACTGCCGACCGAGCCGGAGAAGGTCGAGATTACCAGCGTGCCGCCCGCGATCATGAACCAGGTGTTGATCTCCTGGCTTTTGGCGACGTCGCCACGTTCGAGCGCCTGGTCGAGGCGCTTTTGTGTCGGGTCTTCTGTTTGACTTTCTGGATCGTTGTCTTCCGCCATCGATCCCTCTTATTTCAACGGGAGCATCTGGTGCATGACACCGATGAAGTAGTCGAGGTAGGTGCCCATCATCGCCGTGAGCACCACGGCCAGCACCATGAAGCCCACGAAGATCGACAGCGGCACGCCGACGAAATAGACCTGCATCTGCGGCATCAGGCGCGCCAGCACCCCTAACCCGATATTGAAGACGAGGCCGAACACCAGGAACGGCCCCGACAGCTGCAGGCCGAGCAGAAACGCGGCGGAAAACGCTCGCGTGGCCAGCGAAGCGACGTCGCCGCTCGAGACGGTCTCGCCCGGGGCAAAGATCGAATAGCTGTCGTTCAGCGCCGCGATCACCAAATGATGGCTGTCGGTGGCGAACAGCAAGGTCACGCCCAGCATGGTCAGGAAGTTGCCGACCAGTACGCCCTGCTGCCCCTGGGTCGGATCGACCGAGGTGACGAAGCCAAGTCCCATCTGCTGTGCGATCACCGCGCCTGCGACCTGCAGGGCCGCCAGCGTCACGCGCGCGGTGGCGCCGAGCACGATGCCGATGACGATCTCATGCAGCATCAGGACGAGCATCGGCGCGAGCGAGCCCATGTCGACGTTATAGGCATTGCGATGCAGCGGCAGGATGATCAGCGTGAGCAGAAGCGCAATCGACAGTTTCACCCGCGTCGGAATGTTGGTCTCGCCGAGCCCCGGCAGCAGCATCACCATCGCGCCGATCCGGGCGAAAGCGAGCATGAAGGCTGCGGCAAGCGCCGGCAGCAGCGAGACGTCGATGCGCATGGTGGGCGCATTGTGCCTCAGCCGCCGATGATTCGCGACGAGATCCGCAGCATGTGGGAATGGAGGGCATCGGCCATGAACGGCAGCGCCAGCAGCATTGTGGCAAAGATGGCGAGGATCTTCGGCACGTAGACCAGCGTCTGCTCCTGGATTTGCGTCAGCGCCTGGAACAGCGACACGATCACGCCGACCACCAGCCCGACCACCATCAGTGGCGAGGACACGATCACGATGGTCCAGATCGCATCGCGGGCGACGTCGAGGGTCTCGGGTCCGGTCATTGCAGGATTCCTTTATTCAAGTCACATCCTCGCCAGACTGACGAGGAACGAAGGCCTCACCCGTCATTGCGAGCGAGGCGAAGCAATCCAGGCTGCCGCCGCGGAGAGATTCTGGATTGCTTCGCTTCGCTCGCAATGACGACGGAGGACGAAATCAGATCGGCATCTTCATGATGTCTTCATATGCCGCGATCACGCGGTCGCGGACCGAGACCAGCGTGGAGACCGCGACATCGGTGTCGGCGACCGCCGTCACCACGTCCATGACGTTGGCCTTGCCGTTGGCCATCGCCACGGTTTGCGCGTCGGATTTGCGGCCGGATTCCATGACGCTGCCGACGGCGTCTTTAAGCAGCGCGGCAAAGGATTGCCCGTTCGGCTCGCTGCCCTTGCCCGCGCCGGTGTTTTCCAGCACGCGCGCAAGATTGGCGTAAGCATTGGCCGCGATTGTCGGTGTTGCCATGGCTCAAAAATTCCTGTTCAGGCCTTGAGGATGTCGAGCGTGCGCTGGATCATCCGGCGCGTTGCACTGATGATGTTGACATTGGCCTCGTAGGACCGCTGCGCATCGCGCATGTCGGTCATCTCGACCACCGAATTCACGTTGGGATACTTGACGTTGCCACTGGCGTCCGCAGCCGGATTTGTCGGCTCGTATTTGACGCGAAAGTCGGACTGGTCGGGCTTGATCCTGCCGAGCGTGACGACCTGCGCGTCGAGCGTGCGGTCGAGCGCGGAGGAGAACGTCGGCACCTTGCGCCGATAGGGATCGCCGCCTGCGGTCGCCGAGGTCGAGTCCGCATTCGCGATGTTCTCGGAGATCACCCGCATGCGCCCGGCCTGGGCCCGCAGGCCCGAGGTCGCGATCGCCATCGAGCGGGCAAAGTCGCTGCTGTCATTCGCCATCATTCGGCTCCGTTAGCTCTAGCCTTTACCGATCGCGGTCTTCAGAAGATGCAGGCTCTTCGAGTAGAGCGAGGTCACGGCCGCGTAATCCATCTGGTTGTTGGCGGACTTCATCATCTCCTCTTCGAGATTGACGGCATTGCCCGCAGGCCTGGTCTCGAAACCCGCATTCTTGTTTTGGTCGAAGCTCGAGGCCGCCCCGGACGGCGTCATGTGGGAGGCGCTGGTGACGGTCATGGCCAGGGTCCCCATCGAGCCTGTGGTGGCTCCCGTCTTGTCGAATTTCGGCTCGACCAGGTCGCGTGGCCGGAAATTGGGGGTGTCGGAATTGGAAACGTTCTCGGACAGGACGCGCTGGCGTTCCTGATGCCACTGCATCTTGGTGCGAAGCGCCGACAGGACCGGAAGATCGTTGATGGACATCGTTGCGGCTCCTTCCGCCTCTTCCGGACCTGAGATCCGAAGCTAGGCAGAATTTGCCGCGTGTATGGTTAACAGGTGGTTAAGACGCGGCGGATCCATGTTGCCGATTGAAACATGTCATGCTGCCCCGTGATTCTACCCGTTCCAAAAGCCGCATTAACCCAACCGCTTGGCGACGCATGCACAGGCCAAGAAAGTCGTTTTGGATCGGGCGATTCATAGGTTATTAAGAGTTGGGGACGGCAAAACTTGCCGCGGGACGTTAAGAAATCGCAGTTTTGGGGCATCGCAGGCCGGTGGTCAGGATCCGACCATAGGCACGACAGAAGCGCCATTTACCGGGGACAGGTATGAACGGTAGTCCTATCACCTTCATCGTCGCGTTCATCGTCGTTCTGGCGTTGATCGGCGTCGCGGCGTGGCTGGTCCGCCGATTCGCGACCACCCGGCTCGGCGCCAACACCCAGCGCGGCAGGATGCCCCGGCTCGCCGTGATCGACGCGGCCGCGGTCGATGGTCGCCGGCGCCTGGTGCTGGTACGCCGTGACAATGTCGAACATCTCCTGATGATCGGGGGCCCGACCGACATCGTCGTCGAGCCGAATATCGTGCGCGCCGCCGCCGGCCGCGACCAGATTCCGCAGCGTCCCAGCGCCGCCGAGCCGCCGCGCCTCGCCCCGATGCCCGATGCCGGCAGCTGGGCCGACGAGGCCCCGCGCCCCGAAGTGCTCGACCATCCCGAACCGCAGATGCCGGAGCCGCCGCCGCGGCCTGCGCGTCCGTCGTTTGCCGACGAGGTCCGCCGCCCGGCGCCCGCACTGGCCGAGCGCCGCAGCGAGCCGCACCTCGGCGGCTTCTCGCCTGAACCCATGCAGCGTCCCGAGCGAGAGCCTCGTCCCGAACCGATGCCCCGCGTTGCACGCAACGAGCCGCCGCTGATGCCGCGCCCGCCGCGCCAGAGCGATCCGGCGAAGATGCCGCCGGTGCGTGCCGAGCGTGCAGCTGCGCCACCGCCTCCTCCACCTGTGCCGCAGGCCCCGCATGGACTACAGGCTCCGCCCGTTCCGCCGCCGGCCCCTGCCGTCGCCGCGCCGTCGAGCGCCGAACAGAATCTCGCTGAGATGGCGCAGCGCCTCGAGGCAGCCCTGCGCCGCCCAGCCGGCGAGCCCATCGCCCCGCCGGTCGCACCGGATGCGCCGACGCCGCGCGCTGCACGGGCCGAGCCGCCCGCCCCTCCGGCTCCGCCGGCGAAGCCGGCTCAAGAGAAGACCAGCTTTGAAAATCTCGAAGACGAGATGGCCTCGCTGCTCGGCCGTCCGAAGCCGTCGGGGGGGGGGGGGGGGGGGGGGGGGGCTGCCGTCCTTCCCGCGTAGAGTATTCTTTTTTTCTGTCCTGATCGCCGCGACCTCGCTCGCGATGCCCGCGCATGCGCAGGACATCAGCATCAATCTCGGCGGCGGCGGCGCTGGCGGTGGCGGCGTCACCGAGCGTGCGATCCAGCTGATCGCTCTGCTCACGGTGCTGTCGATCGCGCCGTCGATCCTGATCATGATGACGTCGTTCACGCGCATCGTGGTCGTGCTATCGCTGCTGCGCACCGCGATGGGCACGGCGACCGCGCCGCCGAACTCGGTGATCCTGGCGCTGGCGATGTTCCTCACCTTTTTCGTGATGGGACCGGTGCTGCAGAAATCCTATGACGACGGCATCCGCCCGCTCGTCGCCAACCAGATCAGCGTCGAGGACGCGCTGCAGCGCGCCTCCGTTCCCTTGCGCGGGTTCATGCAGAAGAATGTGCGCGAGAAGGATTTGAAGCTGTTTCTCGATCTCTCGGGCGAGCCGCCACCGGCGACGCCCGACGAGCTTGCGCTGCGCATTCTGGTCCCGGCCTTCATGATCTCCGAGCTGAAGCGCGCCTTCGAGATCGGCTTCCTGCTGTTCCTCCCCTTCCTGATCATCGACCTCGTCGTCGCCTCGGTGCTGATGTCGATGGGCATGATGATGCTGCCGCCCGCGACGATCTCGCTGCCGTTCAAGCTGATCTTCTTCGTGCTGGTCGACGGCTGGTCGCTGGTCGCGGGAAGCCTGGTGCAGAGCTACGGGGGGTAACGACCCGCCACCCTACCCCTTCACATCATATTGCTTGCTGAGGTGATCGCCGATCTGCACCAGCATGGCGACGCTTTCGGGGAAGCCTGGCTTGCCCCGTGTCGCCTGATCGGCATCGGCCCGGAACTCCCAGCTGTCGCCGTCGCGGACAACAGAGATGACGAGGCTGTCAGGGCCGTCGGAGTGGACCTTCAACTCGGCCCGTGCCATCGCGATGAGTTCGGCTTCGGTCTTGGCAGGCTTGCTCATATCGTCCCTCTCCCGGCATGAAGGTGGACAGGTTGCCGCCGCGGCTGGCGCCTGTCGAGAGGCTAGAAGTAGCAGGGTTCCTACCGCGTCATCTTGATCTGCCGCACGACGGGGATCGTCGGCAGCGAGCCGGTGTGCTCGGTCTCATCCTTGGCCTGCGGCGAGGCCGGGGCGCGAGCGGTGGCGTCGGGGAAGCGCTGCTTCATCTCGCGGAGGAAGCCGTCGAGCGTGTCGACGCTTGCGGCGAGTTTGGCGATCTCGGCGAATTCGGCGCTGGAGGCACCGGCCGGCTTGCTGGCGATGTCGAAGGCGAGCCGGTCAGCGCTCTCGCTCATCAGGGGGGCGTATTTCTCGCGGAAACGCGACAGCCCGATCGAATCGTCGGCGAGCGCATAGCCGACGGCTGCGCGAATGATGTCGCTCTTCTCGACCGCATTGAGCGGCTTGAAGTCGCGGAAGCGATCGCCGTAATAGAGCTCGATCTGCTCGGCAGACTCGCGCCAGCGCCGCGCCGCCCAGAAGATGTCCGACCGCAGCCGCAGCACCTCACGCCCCGATACGTTGGAAACGATGTCGAGCGCGAGGTCATGGCGGCCGACGTCGCTCTGCGCCCGCGCCTCGAGCAGCAGGCGCTGCTGCCTGAGCTCGCCGGAGAGGTCGCTGATGCGGCTCGCCCGCAGCGCCGTGATCGCCATGTCGGGCTTGCGGTTGGCGAGATAGATCATGGCCAGACGCGCGGCGACTTGCGCGCGTGCTGCGCCTTCGAGGCGGTGGTCGACCTGATATTGCAGGAGCTCGGCGGCCTGGTCGAGCAGATCGATCGAGGCAAGACGATCGGCAAGACGGCGGATCAGCTCGTCGCCGCGGCGGCCGATCGGGGTCAGCTCGCGGAACTCGTAGAACATCCCGAGCGCCTCGACCGGCGGCAGTTCATCGCCCTTGGGCCCCAGGAAGATTTGCGTAAACAGATCCGACGCCAGATCCTGCGCCTGCCGCGAGGCTTCCGAGTTCGGCTGCATCTTCGTCGCGGTGCGCGCAGCGGTGAGCGCGTCGCGGTAGCGCCCGTTCTCGGAATAGAGCTGCGACAGCATCTGCAGCGTCTTGACCTCGATCGCGTCACCGCGCCAGGTCATCGACAGCGTCTCGAGCTCCTTCAGCGCCTCTTCCTTGCTGATCTCGTCGCGCTTCTGACGCAACGCGACCTCAAGCTGCTTGGCTTCGGCGGCGGCCTGGCGGTCGTCCGAGGCAACCGCGAATTTGTAGTCGTCGAGCGCGTCCTTGTCGTGTCCGAGCGCTTCGGCGAGCCGGCCGCGCAGCACCGCAAAGTCCGGCGCCGCCTCGGGCGGCACGCCGACCACTTCGATCTCGCCGCGACGCTTGGAGGCGCCGGCATAGTCCTTGACCTCGAGCGAGGCGCGCATCGCATCCATCGTCACGATGCGCTGGATGTCGAGTGGCAGCGAGGCGATGGCGAATTCGACGTTCTTGAATCTTTCGCGGGCATCCGCCCATTTGCCCTGGCGCGCATAAGCGAGCGCCTTCCAGAGCTGTGAATCGTGGCTGTTGCCGATCACGGGGTTGGCGAGATCCTTCAGGCCCTGGGTCGTGCGCCCGATCAGGATGCTCGCGATCGCGTGGATGATCAGCGCGCTGCTCTCCTCCTTGTTGAGCGGATCGCACAGCATCACTTCGGTCACGGACTTGGCTTCGTAATACATCGCGCGCGACATGTAGAACTGGGCGAGATCGAGCCGCGGCAGCGAGCGCTGCGCCGGCTCGACGGCCGAGATCGCCGTGATCAGATCGCTCTGGCGCGTCCAGAAATCTTCGGATTGGCCCTTGCGCCAGCTCTCGGGACTGAAGACCGGCCGCACCGCAGTCGGTGCGCGCTCCGCGGAGACGTCGACCGGCGACAGCGTCAGGCCGCCCTTCTTTCCGAGAATGACCTTGTCCTGTCCGACCTCGACGCCGACATCGTCGGAGTTCGGCCGCATCGCGATGCCGTGTGCGGATTCCAGCAGCGAGAGATCGACGAGATCCTGTCGCTTGATGAAGCCGCGGACCGGCCGCTGCGCGGTGACGACATAGAGCATGTCGCCGGCATCGGGATCAGTAAGCTTGTGCAGCTGGCCCGGATTGGCAAAGGGGATGGCAATGTTGGCGAGCGCGGGATCGGTGATGTTGCGGGACATCATCAGCGGCAGCGGCGTCGCCTGGATCTTGTCGGCAAGCGTCAGCAGCCAGTTGGTCTCCTTGCCGACCTCCTCGCTGGTCAGCGAATAGACCAGCGGACGGGTGAGACGGATCCGCACCGCCTGCCCCTTCTCGAGCGGCATGCGGCTGACCTCGCCGATCATCGCACCACCCCGGGCGCGGATCGCTTCGACATCGATAGGCTTTGGCGAGTCGAACACCAGCCACACCGTGTCGCCGCGGCGGAACGCTGCGGCCGGCGTTGCAACGGAAAGCGGGAACGTCACGCGCAAGCCATCGCTGTCGCGCCGCGCATCGACGCTGGCAACAGGGGGCGACGGAGCGGCTTGCGCCTCGACCGGTGCCGGTTTGGGCGCGTCCTTCGCCGCTTCCTTGACCGTCTCCTTGGGCTCTTCCTTGACCGGCTCCTTCGCTGATTCCTTCACGACCTCCTTGGGCGTTTCGGTCACCGCGGGCTTGGCGGGAGCAGCAGGTGCAGCGGCCTCCATCGCGGGCGGCGCGTTCTTGGGCGCGTCCGTGACGTGCGGGGCTTCGGTCGAGTTTACCGCGGGAGCCGGTTTCGGGGCTTCGGCAGCCGGCATCGCGGCGGGCGCTTCCGTCTTTGCTTCGGGCTTCACCTCGATCTTGGCTTCGCGCGCGATCGCCTCCGAGGTCGGCGGCTTGATCTCGCTGTGAGCCTCCTTCGGCTTCGCGGCCGCCGGCTTTTCAGCCGCCGGCGCCGGTCCGTGACCGCCAGCTTCAGCCTTCGCGATCGCGGCCTCCGGCGTCGCCGCGGTCTTGCCCTTGTCGGGCTGGAAGGCGATGTCGACGACATAATTCTTGTCGTCACGGAAGGAATGCACGTCGGAATCGCCGATCAGCGCGATCTCGACGCTGGTCGTATCGATGTCAGCCTTCTGCTTGATCGAAGCGACGTTCGGCGGCGCAGCGACGACAGCATCAGCGAGATCGAAGTTGAGGTTGGCGTTAAAGGCGAGCGTGAGCTTCTGCTCGTTGAGCACGGAGGAGACGCCGACGCCGTCGGGCATCTCGAACACGAAGCGCACGAAGGTCGGCTGCACCGAGGCGCGCACGCGGATCGGCGGACGCTTCTTGCTTTCGGCCGCGGCGCGCTGGGCGCGCAGTGCGCGCTCGGCGACACGCGCGCGCTCGGCAAGTTCCTTCACCACGTCCATCGGCAGGCTCGGTGGCGGGCCCTTCCAGCCTTCCGGCAGCAGGTCGATGAAGGTGCGCTCGCCGGCGTTCATGGTGTTGACGGTGACGCGCCGCGCCAGCGACAGTCTGATCGCGTTGCCATCGGGATCGCGACGCGCGGAGTTGACATAGTCGGGCGCGCCCTCCGGCACGCGATCGACGGGAACGTCGACCGGGCGATCGAAGCGGATGATGAGAATGGAGCCGGCGGTCGTCACCTCGGAGGGAACGTCCTCGCCGAGCTTGATCACAAGACGGGCAAAGCCGCCGCCCGCTGAGAAAGTCGCCTCACCCCGGATCGGATCGGCGGCGCGGGCAAAAGAATTAAGGCCGACCAGCGTGCAGGCGGCCAGCAAGACCGCCTTGCGGACATGGCGCGACAGCCCCAGCGCCGAGGCGCGGGCTCGCGACACAAATCCAGCGGCAGCCTCTCGCGCCATTGGCGGCATTTCTTCCGGTTCGACGGATCCACGCCGGCACTGGTGCCGGCCCATGCCTTCGAATGTAAGTTTTGCCAATTAAGGACTTCTTAAGTATGAGCCCTCAATTCGGCTTTTGCGTCGGCTTGCCGTCGATCTTCGGGAGATCCCCGACGGAAGCAGCCTGATCCCCGCCCCCATTGGCACGGCGCGCCATCTCGACGGTCAGCCGCTCGGCGGCTTCCGACGACATCAGTCCCAGGATGTCGGACATCTTGCGGGGGGCGATCGCCGAGGCGATCTCGATCAGCACGCTCATCTCGAGCCGGTCGAATACCCGTGCGGCGTCCTTGGGCTTCATGCCCTCATACATGGTCACAAGGCCCTTCAAGCGCTGGGCCTCGGCGGCCTTCTGCTCGGCCTGGGTCGCACTGATGCGGGACTCCACCGCCTTCATTTCCTCGACCTTGCCTTCGATGCGCTTTTCCGCCGACTTCAACAGGCTCTCGCGGATGTCGATCTCGCGTTGGCGTGCCTCGATCTCCTGGCGACGCGATTGCAGCCGTTCCAGGATCGCACGCTCCGAGGCCGAGACCTGCGGCTGGGCTTCGTCCATCTTGACCGGAGTGCCCTCGGGCTTGCTCTCGGGTGCGGCCGGCTTCGGCGCTTCCTTCGGCTCGCCATGCGTCGAGCCGGTGATGTCAGGGTCCTCTCGCCCGGTCGGGAAGTTCAGATTCTCCTGCGCCCAGGACTTCTTCAAGGAGTTCGGCTGGTAGTCGAACACATAGCCGCCATTGATCACGAGCCCCGCCACCTTCAGCGTGGCGAGACCTGCGACCGCAACCAGCACGACCGGAATGACGCGGATGTTACGAAAGGACTTCATACCCTGACTTTATGCGGCGATACCGTTGGACCCAAGACCGTTGGATCTGCGGCGCTCCGAGAAGGCTTCGGCGGCGGCGGCCACCGCCTTCGCGGGCGACGGCTTGGCGACGGGCGCTGCGGCAGCGTCCGGATTTGTCACGGGGCGGGCCGCGATGGCGATCTTTGAGAGGCGGCGCACCACGTTGTCGGCTTCGCCGAGCTGCTTGTAGAGCTGGTCGGACATCTGCGTCGCGGCCGCGAGCTGGCTGCCGAGATTCTCGTTGACGTCGCGCACAGCGAGCTTCAGCCCGCCGATCGCGCGTTCGGCGATCTCGGTCGCGGTGATCAGCTCGCCGATCACCGCCTTCAGCGAATGCTCGTCCGCCTTCAGCCGGGTCAGCCGCTTGTTGAGCAGGATGCAATAGCCGATCGTGAGCATCAGCAGGATGGCCACCAGCGTCTCGATCGCCATTCCTAGGGAGTGGTTCATGGGGCCTCCATCAGCTTATTCTGTTCGTCCACCTTCTCGAACATCGCAAGTGTCGTATTTGGCTTGCGCAAGGGTTTCGTGACGCGGATCGCGACGCGGTCGCCGACCCGGCCCATCCGCCCTTCGCTGATCGTGACGTCGCCGCAGCGCACGGTGACGTTGGCATCCGCGCGCATGTCCAGCGGCAGCGTGTCGCCGACCTTGAGCCGCATCAGCTGCTTGAGCGGAATGTCGGCCTCGTAGAGCACGGCATCGACGGAAATCTCGGCCTGGACGATCTCGGTGGCGAAATGGCCTTCCCAGATCGGATCACGGCCGAACTTTTCGCCCATGAACATCTGCAGCAGAACGGGCCGGATCGGCTCGATGGTCGCGTAGGGAAGCAAGAGCTCGATATTGCCGCCGCGGTCTTCCATGTCGATGCGCAGGCGCACCAGGATCGCGGCGTTGGCGGGACGGCTGATCGCGGCGAAGCGCGGATTGGTCTCGAGCCGGTCGATCGTGAAGGTCACCGGCGACAGCGGCCGGAACGCCTGCTCGGCATCGGCCAGCACCACCTCGACCAGGCGCTTGACCAGCTCGGTCTCGATCGTGGTGTAGGGCCGGCCCTCGATACGCAGCTGGCTGGAGCCGCGGCGGCCACCGAGCAGCACGTCGATCATCGAGTAGATCAGGTTGGAATCCACCGTCGCCATGCCGAAGTTTTCCCACTCCTCGGCCTTGAATACCGAGAGCACGGCAGGCAGCGGGATCGAGTTCATGTAGTCGCCGAAGCGCACCGAGGTGATGCGGTCGAGCGAGACTTCGACGTTGTCGGAGGTGAAATTGCGCAAGGAGGTCGTCAACAGCCGCACCAGGCGGTCGAAGACGATTTCGAGCATCGGCAGACGCTCGTAGGAGACCATCGCCGAATCGATGATCGCGCGAATGCCGCTGTGATCGTCGAGCGTGACGTCGCCGACGGTGAAGCCGAGGAGATTGTCGATCTCCTCCTGCGACAGCACCCGCTCGCCGGAATTCTTGCCGTTGCCGAGATCGCGGCTGCCGTCCTCGACCATGGCCGCCCATTGCAGGGCCATGGTCTCCGAGAGTTCGTTTTCGGCAGCAGCCTTCGCGGCCTCCGCGGGATCCTCGGAATCGAGCGATGCCTCCCATTGGGCGGCAATCGCATCCTGGTCCATCTGCTCGTTGCCGGCCATGACGCTAGCCCGTACCCTTCCGCTGCATCCTCACTGGAGCACGACTTCCTTGAACAGCACCGCGCTGACCTGGATCGGCGCGACCGCGGCGTTGACGCGCTTGGTCAGCTCTTCCTTGAGACGGAAGATGCCGGCGGAGCCGTTGAGGTCGGAGGAGCGAAGCTCGCGCACATAGGTCTGGAAGATGTCGGTGACCCGCGGCATCGACGGCTTGATCGCCTCGATCTGCTTCTCTTCCTTCAGCTCGAGCACGATCTTGAGCTTGAGATATTGCACACGCTCGCCGGGCGCGCCGGCGAGGTTGACCATCATGTCGGGCACTTCGACGAAGGCCGGCGGCTTGGGCGGGGGCGCGACTTCGGCATGATGCTCGTCATCGCCATGACGGAAGAACAGAAACCAGGTGGCGGCACCGCCGCCGAGCACGACCAGCACGCCGACGACGATCAGGATCAGCTTGAACTTGCTCTTGGGGGCAGCGGCTTCCGCGCCTTCGGCGGCTGCGCCGCCTTCCGCTTCATTCTCTGCCATGACCGTCCGGGCTCGCTCATCTCATAAAGGGTCGAAAGGGCGAGGCCTCCTGGCAGACAGTGACGCGATACAAATGCCCCAGCGCAAAGCGCTCCTCTCACACGCAAACGCTACGGTAATAATGGTTAACGGAACCTTTCGATCGGGCTTCCGCTAGGAAAAATCTGCCGGGCAAACATGGCTAACAGAACCTTTCTGCCCCCTGCTTTCTCTGCCGAAAAATAGCCAACCAACTGTAATCATGCATGTTTTCGAGTTGGCACGGCTTTCGCTGAGAGAAGGGCGAGACCGGATGGTTTGGGAGAACCGGACGGCCTCGTTCACGGGATCGGCCAAGGCGCTTGGGAGAGCGAGATGGCCGAGCTCACGCAAGGGGAGATCGACCGATGCAGAATGCGCTTCTGATCGGCTTGTCACGGCAGATGACGTTGGAACGGCAGATGGATGTCATCGCCAACAACGTCGCCAACGTCAACACCAACGGCTTCAAGGCCGACCATTCGCTGTTCGAGGAGTATCTCCGCTCGAACGCGCATGAGGACAATTTCGTCGGCTCCGACCGCCGGGTCTCCTATGTGCAGGACCGCGGCACCTACCGCGACGTCGGCCAGGGCCCGATGGAGGCGACCAACAACCCGCTCGACATGGCGATCAGCGGCAACGCCTTCTTCGCCGTGCAGGCCAATGGCGCCGAGCGTTACACCCGCGACGGCAAATTCGCGCTCAGCAGCACCGGCCAGCTCATGACCTCGGACGGCAACCTCGTACTCGGCACTGCCGGCCCGATCGTGTTCCAGCCGACCGACCACGACATCAACGTCGCCCCCGACGGCACCGTGACGGTGCTGGAAGGCACGGCCAAGATCGACACGATCCGCGGCAAGATCAAGATGGTGACGTTCGACGATCCGGCCAAGCTGATCAAGCTCGGCGCCAATCTCTACGACACCGGCTCCGCCGCCCAGCAGCCCGACACCAAGTCCACCCTGCAGCAGGGCTACATCGAGAAGTCGAACGTGAATTCGGTCGGCGAGATGGGCCGCATGGTCGAGGTGATGCGCAGCTACACCGCCATCGCCAACCTGCTCCAGCAGCAGAGCGACCTCCACAAATCGGCGATCGAAAAGCTCGCCGACGTTCCGGCCTGATTGAGGGAGAACTGACATGCAGGCGCTTCACACCGCAGCGACCGGAATGGCGGCACAGGAACTGAACGTTCAGGTGATCTCCAACAACATCGCCAACCTCCGCACCACCGGCTTCAAGAAGCAGACCGCGGCGTTCGAGGACCTGATTTACGAGCACGTGCGCCGCGTCGGCGCCCAGGCCTCGGATCAGGGCACCATCCTGCCCGTGGGTGTCGACATCGGCGGCGGCGTCAAGACCGTCGGCACGCCGCGCAGCATGACGCAAGGCACGCTGTCGCAGACCGGCAACGACCTCGATCTCGCCATCTCGGGCGAAGGGTTCTTCAAGATCCTGATGCCCGACGGCACCTTCCAGTACACCCGCGACGGCACGTTCCAGATGGACAATCAGGGCCGCATCGTCACTGCGGGCGGCAACCCTGTGCAGCCGACCATCACGATCCCGAACAACGCATCGGGCATCACCGTTAACGAGCAGGGCCAGGTGACCGTGACGCTGCCGGGCTCGTCGACCAACACCAATCTCGGCCAGATCGGCGTGACCCGTTTCATCAACAAGGCGGGCCTGCAGCCGGTCGGCAGCAACCAGTTCGTTGAGACGACATCTTCAGGCACGCCGCAGGACGGCACCGCGAATTCGGAAGGGTACGGCAAGATCACGCAAGGCAGCCTCGAGCAGGCCAATGTCGACGTCGTCTCGGAGATGAGCGACCTGATCGCCGCGCAGCGCGCCTACGAGATGAACGCCAAGGTGATAAGCGCCGCCGACCAGATGATGCAATCGACCACGGCGCTGTTCCGCTGAGGTGATGATGATGATCCGCACCACGCTCGCCACCATCTCCGCGCTGCTCGTGCTGGCCCTGCCGGCGCGGGCCGCCGACGACGACATCGCCGCGCCGACGCTGCGCGCCAGCGTCACCGTCACCTCCGACGTCGTGCGGGTCGGCGACCTCATCGACAATGCCGGAGCGGCCGCGCAGATCCCGGTCTATCGCTCGCCCGATCTCGGCACCACCGGCGCTCTGCCGGTTGCCCAGGTGCTGAATGTGCTCCGCGCCAAGCAGGTGATCGGCGTGATGACCGGCGACATCAGGGAAGTCCAAGTCACCCGGCTTGCCCGCACGCTCGCCAACAAGGACCTCGAAAACGCGGTCGCTTCCGCGCTCGACCATCGCTTCGGCCTTGGCGATGCCGCCAACATCACCGTCACCTTCGACCGTGGCATCTCCGACATGCGGCTGGAGGCCTCCAACACCGGCGCGCTACAGCCGGTTGGGACCCGCTACGATGCCCGCGGCGGCCGCTTCGACATCTCTTTCGAGATCAACAACGACAGCAACCCGGCCCCGACCAAACTGCGCCTGACCGGCACGGCTATCGAGACCGTTGAGGTCGCTGTTCTGACCCGCGACGTCGATCGCACCGAGACGCTGAAATCCTCCGACGTCGCGCTGGAGCGGCGGCCCAAGGCCGAAGTGACGGGCGAGGCAGCGCTGCGCGAGCGCGCCATCGGCATGCAGCTGCGCCGGCCGATGCGCGCCGGCATGCCGATCCGCGTCGCCGACGTCGCCAAGCCCGAATTCGTGTCGCGCGACCAGAGCGTCACCGTCATCTACCAGGTCCCCGGCATCTACCTCACCACCCGCGGCAAGGCGATCGAGAGCGGCGCCGAGGGCGACACCGTGAGCGTCCTCAATCTGCAGACCAAGCGTACTCTGAGCGGGGTCGTCACCGGCCGCGGCCAGGTGACCGTGCAGGGTGCGAGCCAGTCCGTGCCAATGGCACCTGCCGTCGAACAGACCTCCTCGCTCAAGCGGGACGAAGCGCCCGCTCCTGTCGACACGGAGGCCCTCGTCCGCAATCTCGTTCAGGCCCCCGCCTCGCAAGCCACTCAAGGTCAAGCTGCCCAGGCTCAAGTCGCACAAGTCCAGATCCCGCAAGCTCGCGCCTCGCAAGCACAAGCAAAGTAAGAGTTAGTCATGTCCGCTTTCAGTTCGGCTTCCCGTCTTCGTCGCATCGCGATCTCCGCACTGTTGCTGACAGTCAGCGCGCTGGGCGGCTGCTCTTCGATCGACCGCCTGTCCCAGATCGGCGAGCAACCGAAGCTGTCGGCGATCGACAATCCGACGACGCAGCCCGGCTACAAGCCGGTGCAGATGCCGATGCCGAAGCCGGAAGTCGCCTCCTACAACCCGAACTCGCTGTGGCGCAATGGCAGCCGCGCTTTCTTCAAGGACCAGCGCGCTCATCAGGTCGGCGACCTCCTGACGGTGACCGTGAACATCACCGACAAGGCCAACATCGAGAACGACACCCAGCGCAGTCGCAGCAACAAGGAAGACTCCGGCATTACCGACTTCATCGGCGCCAAGACGATCACGCAGGCCAACAAGATCCTGCCCGGCCGCATCCTCACTGCCGACTCCACCGCGTCCAGCGAGGGCAAGGGAAGCGTCGATCGCAAGGAAGCCTTGCAGACCAACGTCGCTGCAGTCGTGACGCAGGTGCTGCCGAACGGCAACCTGGTAGTCGAGGGCAAGCAGGAGATCCGCGTCAACTACGAGATCCGCGAACTCATCGTCGCCGGCATCGTCCGCCCCGAAGACATCCAGAGCGACAACACCATCGATTCCACCAAGATCGCACAGGCCCGCATCGCCTATGGCGGCCGCGGCCAGATCATGGACGTGCAGCAGCCGCGCTACGGCCAGCAAGTCATGGACGTGCTGCTGCCCTTCTAACCTCCGCAAGAGCTCCCACATCGTGCTCGCGAACCTAGGCGCGAACGACGATGTACTACGCGGCCCTCGCTAGCTCCCCTGGCGAGGGCCGCATGTATTTTTGGCGAGGATGCCTTGCGGCTACGAGTCATGTCCGCGAACTTACGTAAACTCCGCCTCCACCACGCCCAGCCCGTCCAATTCCATCCGCACCTTGTCGCCGGCTTTCAGCCACAGCGTCTTCACGAGGCTCCCCGTCAGCACGAGTTGTCCCGCATGCAGGCCCTTGCCTTCGGCGGCGAGATGGTTGGCAAGCCAGGCGAGTGCGTTGTGGGGATGGCCGAGCACGTCGGCGCCGGTGCCGTGGCTGATCTCCTCGCCGTTGACGATGGCGCGGCCCTTGACGGCCTTCAGGTCGGGCACCGACGAGCGCGGGACGGAGGGTCCCAGCACGCAGCCGGCGGCGAAGAAATCGTCGGCGATCAAGGTCGGCGCGCCCATCGTCTCCCATTTCACGTAGCGGTCGTCGACGATCTCGATCGCGGGATGATAGGCCTCGACGGCCTCACCGACCCATTCGGCCGTAAACGGCGCCTCGCCGGCGGCGAGGTTCCTCTTCAGGCGCACCGCGATCTCGCATTCGACGCCGACGCGGACATAGTCGGACGCTGCGAGCTTGACACCGCTGTCGTGCACACCCTTCTGGAACACGCCGCCGCCGCAGGGGTGCGGGATGCCGATGTACTCCTGCATGACCTGGCTGGTGCAGCCGATCTTGTAGCCGACCAGCGGCCCCACATGCGGCAGCAGGAGATCGTGCAGTGCGCGCTGGACCTGATAGCCCTCGGCCTCGTCAGCAGGCGGATGTTCCAGCGCCGCGAGCGGCGCATGGTTGCGGCGCGCCAGCGCGATCGCCTTTGCGGCCACGAGAATTTTGTCCATCGGCGCCGCCTCTCCCACGCTACCTAATCAAGGGCGGCACTTCAGCATCCCAGCCCCGGCCTGACAAGCGCTGGCGGCGTGCAGCATCACGCCTTGATCAGGCCGAGCCGGATCAGGCTTTCGGCGGTGGCGAGGATCGCTTCGTCGTTGGAACGGGGCTGCCAGCCAAGCACCGACCTCGCCTTGGCGCTGGTGGAATGCCTGACACGCCCGAGCATCGGCACCACCGCTTGCAGCAGGGGAATCCGGCGCGCGGCAAGCCGCACGAGCCAGTCCGGCGCCTGCAGCCGCGGAACCCGGCGCGCTTTGAAGCCCAGTTCCCGCCGCAGCACCTTGGCGATGTCGAGGATTGACATCGTCTCGCCGGAGACCGCGATGAAACGCTCGCCCTTTGCTTCCGGCGCGGTCATCGCTCGCAAATGCAGATCGGCGACGTCACGCACGTCGACCACGCCGAAATAGACCCGCGGCACCGCCGGCATGGCAGCGTCGAGCAGCGATTTGACGATCTCGATCGAGCCGGAGAAATCCGGCCCCAGCACCGGGCCGAAAATGCCGGCGGGGTTGACCACCGACATCTCCAGGCCGCCGCCCTCGCGCGCGACGAAATCCCAGGCCGCTCGTTCGGCCAGGGTCTTGGACTTGATGTAGGGCTGCACGTCGGCGCCATCGAGATTGGTCCAGTCGGTCTCGTCGAACGGTTTTTGGCGCGGCGAATGCCCGTAGCCGATCGCGCCCAGCGACGAGGTGACGACGACCCTTTTGACTTCGGTATCCCGCGCGGCGCGCAGAACCCGCAACGTGCCGTCACGGGCCGGGACAATCATCTCGTTCTCGTCCTTGGGAACACTGGTCGACAGCGGCGAGGCGACGTGGAGCAGGTACTCGCAGCCCATCGCCGCCTCGCGCCAGCCGTGGTCCGCCGTGAGATCTGCGGTGAAGAACAAGAGGCTGTCGGGCGATGCCGCCCCGCCCTCGCGCAACATCGCCAGCACCGCGGCCTGCCGGTCCGGCCGGCGCACCGTCGTTCGGACAGCATGGCCGGCCGCCAGAAGCTGCAGGATCACATGGATGCCGACGAAGCCGGACCCGCCGGTAACCAGAACAGTGCTCATTGCCAAATTTCCCTCGTTGCGCCGGCCGGCCAATTTGTTCCGCTCCCCTGCTCAAGGACGCATCTGGTCACTATCTCCCGGGGGAACAAGTAGAATGGAGTTCGAGACCGGTATGGAAAACCTGACCAGCGCTTGCGACGGCGCGTGCGATTGCAGCCCCGACCCTGCCTTGCTTGCCGACTTCAAGCGCGCCATCCATGCGCTCGGTGGCAAGTGGAAACTGGAGATCCTGTTCGCGCTGATGGACGGCGCGGTTCGTTTCGGTGCGTTGCGGCGATCGATCGGAGGTATCACCCAGCACGTGCTGACCACGCAGCTGCGCGAGCTCGAACAGGACGGATTGGTGTCGCGCACCGCCTTTGCGGAAAAGCCGTTGCGGGTCGAGTACGAGCTGACCGATGCCGCCTACGGCCTGCTGCCGGCATTTAAGGAAATATTGAGCTGGTCCAGGCTTTATGGGGATGCGCGCCTCGTCGTGTCGCATGAAGCCTAATTGCAGCGAAACATGATGCTGCTTGATCAGCTTCACAGCATCCGGGCCGATCTCGTTGATGCGACTCGCAAAAACCCCTCGCACCTGAAGTGAAGGCTGTTTCTCATGTGAACTCACGTGAGTTCACAGGAATCGACTCTAGCTCATTGATCGCGATTCATTTTTCGCAATGGCAAGGATGGGCGCCATGTCATGGCGCTTAAAGCTGCGCCACGACATGGCCTGTTGAAGCCGCTTGCCTCAGGCGGCGTCGAGTGCGATCCGGATTGCGATCTCGACCGGCGAGTAGGCGCTATCCTCGCGTTCGAGCCGATGGGGCTCGGCCGGAGGGAGATCCGGCTGCGCCATGAAGCGCGGTGTCTTTCCGCGGTGCTTTTGCGCCGCATGTACCAGGAAAGGATGGCAGAGATAGACGGTACCAGCCTCACCGGTCGCGAGCGCAATCTCGCAATCGGCGCCCATGTCATCCAGCACCATCCGCGCGTAGCCCGCCTCACCCCATGGCGCCAGATAGCGCGCCATCGGCATGTGCGAGCCGACCCTGATGCGCGTCGGCGCGTCATTCTCGCCGACATCGGAGAACAGGAACAGCATCAGCAGCGCACGGCCACGCGAGACAATGTTGGCTCGCCACGCCGAATGATCGTGCCGCTCGTTGGGGTCACAGTCTTCACCGGGGAAGCTGAGGTGGATATGCCAGCCGGCATCGCCGGCATCGTCCGGATGCGGGAAGCGGACCGGAAAAGTGCCGCCGATGTCCCTGCGCGCCCGCCAGCGGCCGACGCCGACCAGCTGATCGAACGCGCGATGCAGCACCGGCGTGTTGGCAATCTCTCGAAACAGGACCGCCGTAGCCGGACAGCCGGATCACCGGGCGCGTCCAAGTGGACGGATCGTGCTCGCTACAGGGCAGATCGCGCCACAAGATGGCGCGGCCCTGCTCGGCGAGCTCGCGAGGAAAGGCGTTGTCGATCCGGACAAAGCCGTCGCGAATGAATTGGGCGATTTGCGCGTTGTCGAGCGCGCGGGAAGTGGCAGCCATGATGTCTCTCTATGCTTGCCAGCCCTCATCGTCCGCTCAATGCGGAACCGGCCGGCTCGGTCGGGACTCCGCGAGGCAAGCCGCGCGGCACGCAATGCCTCCGTGGCGGAGGCGCCTGCGCTCAGTCCAGGAAGAAGACCGAAGCGATATTGAGGGAGCAAATCATCATGGCGGCGCGAATCTACGCGCCAACCCGGCGGCGCTCAAGCGGCACCGTGAGTCCATATGCTGCCACATTAACAGGGGGTCGCCTAAACCATTGAAATTTCTTGATGCCGCTCCGATAGAACAAGACGGCGTTGACTTCAAGAATGGGGCGATCGGGCGCCTTTGACAATAGCACCGGGTCGCACCGTTCAACCCATTGAGATTCTTACTTGCGCAGCTTGGGCTTGTTCGCCGGCTCCGGCGGTGCCGCGGAAACCGCGAACGTCACCCAGGTGCTCCAGGTTGAAGCCCGGTTCTCCACCTCGATATCCTTGTAGCCTTTGATGTTGAGATATCCCTGGTAGCCATCCGACATCGGAATGATGAAGCCGACCTGAGGCCCAATCCCAATCGCGCGCCCCCGGAAGCCGCCGAGCTTGGCGCCGGGGCCACTGTCGTCGGTGAGCTGCTGGTAAAAATAGCCGGCAACGCCGATCTGGAAGTTCTTGCTCAGGAACTGTGAGGCCGCCCAGTCGACATGGAAGTCGATGCCGTTCTGATACTGCAAATACGGGTTCATCAGATTGTAGGTGACGCCTGCGACCGCCGAGAATTCGTGGCCGGTCTTGGGATCGAAATACGTGTAGCCTCCGCCGACGTCCCAAGCGACGAAGCCCAGATTGAGGTTGGCGAGGCGGTTCGGATCGTAGGTGCCGCTCGGGATGTTGCTGGTGATGTAGACCATCTCGCTGTGCACGCCCTGGTTCCACTTCAGGGAGCCCTGGTAGTAGACGTCCGACAGCGTCGTTCGGTTGTCCGTCACAGCCCCGGAGATGGCGTTACCGCGTGGCCCGGTCAGCGTGGCATCGACGCCAAGCCCGACATTGCCGGGGGCGGTGACGATCCCGAAGGATGCCTGGCCGCCGAGAACCGGCGTCGGGGAGACATAGGTGATTCCCAGCGCCAGGGCATCGCCATGCGCGTTCAAGCCCGCGACGACCGAGCCGCGCGCGCCGTTGCTGGTGACGAAGTTCTGCGAGGCACCGGCATTGGCTTGCAGATGCAGATAGATCGACGCGTAGGCCCAGCCCGGCACGGTCGGCGTCGCGGCGAGGCTGCCGAATATCCCGGGAAGCCAGAACCCGACGCCGCCCGCATCGGCAAAAGCGGGGGAGGGAATGGCGGCGACGGCCCAGCCGAGGGTCGCCATCAGCGCGCAACGTGCCCTTTTGCTCATGATGCTCTCCCCTGCTTAGAACGGATTGACGTAGTCGATGATCGAGATCTGCCGCAGCAGAACGCGGCGGAGCACGTGGCTGACCTTGACGTGGTCGGTGAAGATGGCCGCGGTTCCCGTGGCACCCGCAGGGAGCGCCTTCGCGAGTTCGGCGTCGTCGAGCGCCACCCGCACGACGAACGGGACGGTTTCGATGCCCTTGGGCGCGACCGCGGCGCCCGAGACCAGGGTCTGTCCCGTGGCGACGGCCTGCAACACGCTCTCGACTTTTCCTGAGAGCACGCGCCCCGGAACGTATTTGAACGCGATCTCCACTGCGTCGCCCGGTGCGACGTAGCGGGCATTGATCTGGTCGATCTCGACCGCGACCTGGGTGGCGGACGTATCGATGAAGGCCATCACGGGCGCGGCTGAAAGATTTCCGACGCGGGCGCCCTTGCGCAGCGCAACGTTGGTGACGTAGCCGTCGGCCGGCGCGCGCACCACGGTCTTGTCGAGATTCCACTGGGCGGATTGAAGCTGGGCCTTGAGCTGGTCGACTTCGGATTGCCGCTGCTCGACGTCGAAGCCGCGGCCCGCGTCCCGTTCGTACAGCGACGTCATCTGGGTCAGGCGCGTGCTCGACAGCTTGAGCTGTGCCTCGATCGCCTTCACCTGGGCGTCGTAGGGCGTCGGGTCGATCTTGAAGAGGACATCGCCCTGCTTCAGGGACGCGTTCGGCCGAACCGGAACGTCCATGACCTCGCCGGCGACGTCCGGAACGATCGAGACGGCATTGCGGTAGACCAGGGCCTTGCCTTGCGGAGCACCCCATCCCATCGGGATGAACAGGCCGACGTTCAGAAGAAGCAGCACGACAAGCGGCGAGGCCTTCCAGAACGCGTTGAACCGGATCGCGCCAAGCCAGACCAGCGTGAACAGCAGCGCCAGATAGAGCGCCATGAGGGCGATCATCATGACCTTGGCTCCACTGTCCGCTTCGCCGGGACGTCGACATAGGCCCAGATCATCGCGACCGGCCACAGCACGAAACCGAAGATCAGTGTGATCCAGCCGGCGACCGCCACCGCTTCGGCCCATGGATGGCCGCGGCGACGCGCGACATGCCCAGGAGTGGATCCCATTAGCCAGAAGACGAGCACGATCACGGCAAGCACGATGATCAGCACGACCCAGGCGAAGAGATCGAGACCGCTCATTGCGCCGCGATCCTCTCGATGTCCGGCAACCGCCATGTCTTGTCGAAGAGGGCCTTCTGCGGACCGTAGAAACGGAAGATGATCTCCCATCCTCCACCGGCCTTGGTCGGAACCCAGTTGGACTCCTTGCCGTCTGGAGCCTTCGGGCCGAAGAAGATGTCGGCCGAGCCGTCGGGATTGGTCTGCAGACCTGGCGTATTCGACCCCCGGCTCGACCACTTCGTGTCCTTGACGAGTCCATGCGTCTCGCGATCGTAGACCGTGCCCGACCAGTAGAGAGAGACCGGGGCGTTGGCCGGCACCGTCAGCCGATAGGTGCTTCCCCCGTCGAGCGCCTTGCCCTCCTTGTCCCGGATCGTGACGAGATAGAATTGGCCGGTGCCGAGGTGCTTCACGCTGGAGAATGCGAACGAGTAGAACGCGCCGCGGTCGTCGACCGGGTAGACGTTTGGCTTGGTGAAGAGATTCGCCAGCCCTTCGGTGACGTCGTGCGCGACCGGCAGCGCCCATTGGCCGCCTTCATAGAAGGGCGGCTTGAAGAGGCCTTCGTACCTGAGATCGAGCCACAAGCGGGCGTCTCGGGCCGCCTCCTCGAGCATCTTTTGCGCTTGAAGATTAGGATCGAACGGTTTGCCCTTCTCGATGCCGATTGCCTTGACCTGATCGATCATCGCCTTGTCGCGTTCGAGCCAGGTTTCCCGCTGGATGAAGCGATCGAGCGACTGGAAAAAGCGGATGTCGTAGGGGATCGTGCTGTCATACGTGGCGTCGACGACGTCGATGAAGGTCGTTGATGGCGGCGCCGCCGCCTGGGATAACGGGTAGAGTTTGATCTGCTTGGCGTAGGCGACCGCTTTGGCGACGTCGACGTCGCTGCCGCTGCCGACGTTCGAGCGCAGCAGCGCGTAGCCCATGTTGGTGTCGGACGCGAGGGGAATGTAGCCGTCAGGAGTTCTCTCGGCGTAGCCCGGCGGAAGGATGAGATACTTTCCGCCCTTGCCCTTGTCTGCGCCCGCCGGTCCCACGTCGTCGAGGGCGGCTTGCCAGGCATCCATGATCGTGCCGGTGATCTCGCCTCCGCGCGCCGGCGGGATTTCGAGCACCATCGGGCCGTTGCTCTTCGTGTCGATGAACGGCATCAGGTAGATCGTGCTGGGATTGGGCGTGAGCGTCTGGTTCTTCCAATCCGGAATTCGCGACCAGAACACGATCTGATTTTCCCTGGCTCCGGCCTTCAGCGCCGCCTGCAACATCAGGTCGAAGTTGACGGCCGGCATGCCCCAGATGACGGCCTCGACGGCGCGGCTGCGCACGCGGCTGTCATCTGTAGCCTGCGCGAAGGCGGCGCCCGAAATGCAAACCAGTGCGAACGCGGCGAGCAGTCCTTTTTTCACCGGAGCCTCCCTCATTCAGCGCTAATGCGCCGGCTCTAAATTCTTCTGCATCTTCTCGACCAACTGATCGATGCTGAAGCTCGAGGGCCGCTGGCTCGGCGGGTAATCCTTGAAGGTCGCGAGAAATGGCCCGACGATCGATTGCGAGGCCAGGAACGGCGCCGGGTTCGACATGAACCAGTCGTAGTAGGAATTCGAAGTGATATCGGCCCGTTCGAACGGGTCGGACCGTAAGTCAAACATTTTGGGAACCCGGAGTTTGGTGAACGGCTCGGCCCAGATTCGCATGGTGCCAGTCGCGCGCTGCTCGTCGAACACGATCTTCCAGTTTTCGTAACGCATGGCGACGAGATCGCCGTCGTCATCGAAGTAGACGAACTCCTTGCGCGCGCCGTTCGGTTGCTGACCCGTGAGGTATGGCAGTTGATTGTAGCCATCGAGGTGGACCTTGAAGGTCTTGCCCGCTACGTCATAGCCGTTGAGCAGCTTGCTTTTGATGTCTGGCTCGCCCGCCGCGGCAAGCAGCGTGGGCATCCAGTCGAGGCCGCTGACGATGTCGTTCGACACGGAGCCCGGCTGAATGTGGCCCGGCCAGCGGATCATGCAGGGCACGCGGAACGCGCCCTCCCAATTGGTGTTTTTCTCGCTGCGGAACGGCGTCGTTCCGGCATCCGGCCAGGAATTCTGATGCGGGCCGTTGTCCGTCGTGTAGAGCACGATGGTGTCGTTCGCGATGCCGAGATCGTCGAGTGCTTTGAGGATATTCCCGACGACCGCATCGTGCTCGATCATGCCGTCGGCGTATTCGGTCCTCGAGGTCAGGCCGGGCTGGTCACGATGCGAGTCCCGCACATGTGTGCGGAAGTGCATGCGGGTCGAGTTGAACCAGCAGAAGAAGGGCGTGTTCGCCCGTGTCTGCCGTTGCATGAAGTCGATCGCGGCCGCCGAGGTTTCGTCGTCGACCGTTTCCATGCGCTTCCTGGTGAGAGGCCCGGTATCCTCGATCGTCTGCTTGCCGACCCGTCCCCAGCGCGGCTGCTCGGTCTGATCGTCCCGGTCCGAGGCCTTGCAGCGCAGGACGCCCCGTGGGCCGAGCGTTGCAAGAAACCGCGGATCGCGCGGGTAAGTGCGGGATTCCGGATCCTCTTCGGCATTCAGATGGTAGAGGTTGCCGAAGAACTCGTCGAAGCCGTGCACAGTCGGAAGGTACTCGTTGCGGTCTCCGAGGTGGTTCTTGCCGAATTGGCCCGTGGCATAGCCGAGCGGCTTCAGCACTTCGGCGATGGTGACGTCGCGTGCCTGCAGTCCGACCGTCGCGCCCGGCATGCCGACTTTCGATAGCCCGGTGCGAAGAGTGCATTGTCCCGTGATGAAGCTCGACCGTCCGGCCGTGCAACTCTGCTCGGCATAGTAGTCGGTGAACATCATGCCTTCGCGGGCGATCCGGTCGATGTTGGGCGTCCGGTAGCCCATCAGCCCGAAAGAATAGGCGCTGACGTTGCTCTGGCCGATGTCGTCGCCGAATATGACGAGGATGTTCGGCCTGCGGCCGGATGGACCTGCGGTCGCAGCGGGAGAACCTGGTGCGGCCTTCTGCGCCTGCGCGAACGCGTCGGTTGCAATCGACGCTGCGACGAGCGCCGTTCCGCTCAGAAGGATGCTGCGGCGATTGGGATTTGACTGCTTCTTTTCGCTCATCGTTCACTCCCCTTTCTAACGACGCATCGGAAACCGACGTGACTGGTTGAGGTATCGATAGGCTCCGCATGGCGCGCCGCAGGCCTGTAGCGACGGCAGTAATTGGGCGCGCAAAGATGCGAGCCTCCCTTCAAGACTTTCCTTGGGATCTTGATGTGAGGCTGGCAGGAATCGAAGCTGGCGCTCTCGGGACCTCCGCGCGGATTTTGCGGGGTGCAACAAGCCTTGTGCGCATCGGCATCATGCCGGGCCGACCACCAATCGGCAGTCCATTCCCAAACGTTGCCTATCATGTCGTGGACGCCGTATCCGTTGGGCGGGAAAGCCGTCACCGGCGAGGTGCGTTCGAAGCCGTCCTCGCAGCGGTTTTCCAGCGGGAAGATCCCCTGCCAGGTGTTGGCCATGTGCCGGCCGCCCGGATTGAATGCGTTGCCCCAGGCGAAATCTTCGCCGTCGAGTCCGCCGCGCGCGGCGAATTCCCACTCGGCTTCAGTCGGCAAATCCTTGCCGGCCCAATTCGCGTAGGCCAGCGCGTCGCTGTAGGACACATGGACGACCGGATGGTCGTCCAGATCCTTGATATTGCTCTTGGGACCGTAAGGGCGACGCCAGGTCGCGCCCTTCATGAAAGTCCACCACTGGCTCCAGTCGTTGAGATCGGTCACCAGCGATGGGGGCGAGAACACAAGCGAGCCCGCATAAATCATCTCCGGCCGGGCGCCGGGATAGTCCTTCGGATCCGGAACGATCTGCGCCGTGGTGACGTGGCCGGTCGCGTTGACGAACGCCTTGAACTGCCGGTTGGTTACCGGGGTGCGATCGATCCAGAAGCCGTCCACGACGGCCCTGTGGCTCGGAGCCTCTTCGGGATAGTGATGGTCGGACCCCATTCGGAACATGCCGCCGGGAATCCAGATCATGTCGTCGGTCGATGCCTCACCTTGACGATCATGATCGCTCTCTGCCTGCAACATGATGGCGCCCATCCGCTGCGGCTACTGGCAATAATCCCAGAAGCCCTGCGTGCGGGAGGGATCCGTGTAGTACCAGCACATGCCGGGCGCCGGCGCAGCACCGGCCCACGCCGCTGCGGTCGCAGCGGTAACGACGCCGATCGCGGCTCCTGCCGCAATCGCGCCACCGGCGGGCCACCGATACCAGCCGGGGCGCGCCCAACGGACACCGCCGCCATTATAGCCCGGCCGAACGACCGTCGTTCGTCGCACCGCCACGTTGCCGCGTGGCCCGACTACCGCCGTGCGGCCGCGGTATGCCGCTCCTCGGGGTCCGACGACGGCGCCGCCTCGGTGTACCACCGCACCGCCTCGCGGCCCGACGACTGCACGCCCTCCCCGTGCGGCGGCTCGTACCTCGATGGCAGCGGAACTTGTATCTGGCGCCTGGATGACCGTTGGCGGAGGCAGGGGAGCCGCCGCGACCTTATCCAGCGATGAAACGGTCAGTGAGATTGTGAAGAGTGAGATCGAGACTGAACGACGGACAGTGCCGCAAACAATGTCACGCATGCTTCCAATTCCCTCCGGGGTCGCCCCGGGCCGAAATAAGAATTCTGGTAAGCATAGTTACGCAAACTACGTGGGCGTAGCTTAAACTCGGACGCGATCGCGGCGTTATGCGAATCGTGCCAAATCGTCAGGGGAAGAGGACGTTTTTAGATCGGGCCGCTTCTTGCGAGCGTTGCGGTGAAGCGTCTCGCGAGGGTATTCGCCGAAGAGCGCCCGATACTGCTGCGCAAAGCGACCGAATTCGAGGAAGCCGAGCTCGGTCGCGACATCGAGGACGCCGGTCTCATCGGGACTTGCCTGTCGCAGGCGGAGATGGACCATGGACAGCCGCTTCGCCCTCAGAAATTCGATCGGTCCGATCCCGAGGGCCTCGTCGAAGGCGCGATACAGGGTTCGTCGCTTGAGCTTGAGCTTCTCGCAGATCTCGGAGACGTGGACGGCCCGATTACCGTATTTATGGAGGTATCTTTCGACGTCGTGGACGATCCTCGTCGACGACGCGACGGGCCGCTCCCTGCCGGCCCCCGGCTCCATCGCGACGGGACCGATGAAGGCGTCGAGGACCGAGCGCTTCCAATACTCCGCGGCCGCCCCTTGAGGGATGCCGCCATGTTGCAGCCGGCCCGCAAGCAGCGCCAATAACGCGCCGAGCGCGCCAGTACGGCGATCCGTGAAGCGAAAGTGTCGGCGTTTGGTCCAGAACTCCGGATCCGAGACATGCTCCTCGGCCACGAACAAGTCCAAAATCTCCGCGGGGTCGCACATCACGCCTGCGAACCGTGCAGCGCCTTCGTAGAGCCTATCATGCTCGGCTCCGGGTGGATGCATGAGGACGTCCCCCGGGACGACGGTGTCGCCCAGGCTACGGGATCCTCCAACGCAGGCCAGGAGGGTCCCGACGACGATCTTGTCCGGGCTGAATACGCCGGTGGCGCGTACGCTGAGGGAGAACTGCCCGCGACTGAAAGCGACGTCCTCGATCCGTCCATGCAGGAGCTCGCCAGAAAGCCTTCCCCGCCCGAGTTGAACGATTTCGATCTGGGAGTTGCCGATCGGGTTCTTCAGAGTTTCGATGCTGTTGAAGCGCTCGGAGCGCAACCGAACGTCGTCTTGCGTAGTCCAGGCCCGTCCCACCTCGCCTCTCCCTACCGATAGGTCGCGTCGTGTCGTGGCGAACCCGCGCACGGCGAGTTCGCTCGTCCTGAAGTCTCGAATTCTCCGTTCTGGAGGTGGGGGCAGCAGCCAAAGCCTGGCCCCTCGCCGAAGCGCTACGGTGCGGCGTCTGCCGGCGGCATGAGCATCTCCCTCGCAGGGGATTCCCCTGCGACACGTATTCGTTGTTCTCGCTGGCGGGGTAGACCTTAGGGGGATTAACCTGTGTTGGCAATAAGCCCGTTGGTCGCAGCATCGGCGGGGTTTGTGCGCAAAAGATGCGTTGACGGAACTGGTTTCGTCGGGCGCGGCGTCATCAAACCCGCTCGTCACCGTCTCTTCAGACGTCGGGTGTCCGCGTCCCGGGCAAATCCAAGTTCGGCAACGAATGCCGAAAAGCGAGTGTAGGAGACCTTCATCTTCTGGCGGCTCATGAACTCCGCGTATATTCTAACCACGCGCTGCCCGCCGGTTGCAAATGTGCCTTCGCACCAACCGACTCGTTCTTAAACCGCGATCGACCCGTTCTTTGGGTGGCGGCATAGTCCAAAAACAAAGAGCCGCATCTCTGCGGCTCGGATTCTATTCGTCGCGATAGACCTTCTCGCGTTTCTCGTGGCGCTCCTGCGCTTCCACCGAGAGCGTCGCGATGGGCCGGGCCTCGAGCCGTTTCAACGAGATTGGCTCGCCGGTATCCTCGCAATAGCCGTAGGTGTTGTCCTCGATGCGCTGGAGCGCGGCGTCGATCTTGGCGATCAACTTGCGCTGGCGGTCGCGGGCGCGGAGTTCGATGGCACGGTCGGTTTCGGACGATGCCCGATCAGCGAGATCGGGGTGGTTCACGTTCTCCTCCTGCAGGGCTTGCAGGGTGAGCTTGGACTCTTTGAGGATCTCATCCTTCCAGGCGAGGAGCTTCAAACGGAAGTACTCCTTCTGCCGGTCGTTCATGAAAGGCTCTTTTTCGGTCGGTCGGTAGTTTTTCAACTTTTCCAAGGGCGGCCTATCTTTTTAAGCAACGACTCGCGAACGGAACGGGGTCCGTTGAGCCGGGGCTTATATAGCTACCCCTTGTGACAGACAATATTTCCTTAATGGCGCAGTTACCGCCCCCAAGCCCTTGCACAGGAAGGTTTATCCGGGAGAAGCCCGGGGGCGGCCAAAAGCCTAGTAGCCGACCGTAAAACGCTGCCTCTGATGGGCGGGTTTCTCGATCTCATCGGCGAGCGCGATGGCGTAGTCGGCGAAGCTGATCCAGCTCTTGCCGTTCGCATCTGCGAGAAGCCGGTCGGTGCCGAGTCGGAACTTGCCCGTCCGCGCCTCCTCGACGAACAGCGCCGATGGCGAGATGAAGGTCCAGTTCAGCTCCTTTTCCTGACGCAGCAGGTCGAGGAACGCGGATCCCGCCTCCGCCTCGGCCTTGTATTGGGCGGGAAACCCGGGGGTTGTGACCAATTTTACGCCGGGAGCGACCTCAAGGCTGCCGGCGCCACCGACAACCAGATAACGCCCGACGCCGGACGTCTTGGCTGCGCCGATCAGCTTGTGCGGGTCGCTCGCCAGGAAGTGCACGGAACTCACCGCAACGTCGTGCCCGGCCCAGAGCTTCGTCAGAGCGGCCCGGTCGAGCACGTCGCCCTTGGTCGGCGTGACGTTCGGCAGCGCCGCAATCTTTTCCGGGTTCCGGGCAATGGCGGTGACCGCGTGACCGCGACGGGACAGTTCCTTGGTGATCTCCGACCCGGCCCGGCCCGAGGCGCCGGCGACTGCGATTTTCATGGAAGGCTCCTTTGCTGCTATAGTAACTAACAGTAACTAGATATCGCAAAGAATGCTGGTGTTAAGAGCGCACTTTGTGCTTACCTGATTACGCACGAGTAACCAGCAACAACGGATGCCGAGCCAGGCAAGCGCGAGAGCCCGAGATGAAACCCAATGTCTATGCCTCCGAATGTCCGACGCGCCAAATCCTCGATCGGGTCGGCGACAAATGGGCCGTGCTGATCCTGCTGTTGCTGCGCGAGGAGCCGATGCGCTTCAATCAGTTACGTCGTACGATTGAAGGGATCTCGCAGAAGATGCTGAGCCAGGTTCTCAAGTCGCTCGAACGCGACGGCCTGCTCAAGCGGCGCGCTATCGCGACCGTGCCGGTGACTGTTGAATATTCGATCACGCAGCTCGGCGTGACGCTCGCCACCGCGGTCGATCCGCTGCGCGATTGGGCCGAAGAGAATCTGAAAGACGTGCTCGCCGCCCAGCGCCGCTACGACACGCAGCAAAAGGAGGAAGCGGCGTCGAGCCGTTCCCCGAACGCTCAGCTAGTTGAATAATGATCAGCCCTGCCCGGCCTTCGCCAGCTCGACCTCGACGCGCAGCTCGATCTCGGACAGGACGGAATCCAGGCCAGGATCGCCAGAGGACGACTTCAGGTTTGCCGCCGCATCACGCAGCCGCATCACGGTCGACTTATCGAGATTGCCCGACAACAGTCCCATCTTGAGATTGTCGAGCACGTCGAGCGCGGTCTTGCCGCGGGCAACCGAACGCTTCCGGCGTTCGACCGGATCTTCCTCGATACCTTGGAGTGCAAGCAGCCCGTCGATGTTGGCGGTGGCCTTCGGCGCAGCCGCGCTGCGCGTCTCCTGCGCCGACGAGGTATCCGGCAGCACGAAGGTGCCGGAGCTCGTCCGCCTGGCCTGGCTGGCCGGCGTCCCTAGCGTGGTGCCATTCGGTCCGTAGATGCGCATCGAAGCAATCCGGGTGATCGATGCGCCACATTCGCCGCATTATGGTTAACGACGCGTAAACGGCCCGGCAAAATCTGCCGGCACACGGCAGTTTCGCTCCTCAGCGACAACGGGCGCTGACATCGGAGGAAACAAATTTACTCAACCTATTCAATCGCCTAACCCCTCCGCTCTGCGTTGGCACAGCACTCGCAAGGACAGCGTCGGACCAGCTCGACATGGGAGTGTCGCAGACGGTCCGAGATGTGAGGAGGCTTCTCGGGAGCCTTGGGGAGCAGAGGATGCCAGGCGTTCGTTGGGTGAGGATTTTTGGGGTGGCCTGTGCCGCGCTGTCGGCGCTGGCGCTTTCGGTCGCGTCCGCGAACGCGACCTCACGCATCAAGGATCTCGCCAATATCGAAGGCGTGCGGCAGAACCAGTTGATCGGCTACGGCCTCGTCGTCGGCCTCAACGGCACCGGCGATACCCTCAACAACATCCCCTTCACCAAGCAGTCGCTGCAAGCGATGCTGGAACGCATGGGCGTCAACATCCGCGGCGCCACGATCCGTACCGGCAACGTCGCCGCCGTGATGGTGACCGGCAACCTGCCGGCCTTCGCCACGCAAGGCACGCGCATGGACGTCACCGTCTCCGCCCTTGGCGATGCCAAGGATCTGCGCGGCGGTACCCTGCTCGTCACCCCCCTGCTCGGCGCCGACGGCAACGTCTACGCGGTCGCGCAGGGCTCGCTCGCGATCTCCGGCTTCCAGGCCGAAGGCGAAGCGGCCAAGATCGTGCGCGGCGTGCCGACCGTGGGCCGCATCGCCAACGGCGCCATCATCGAACGCGAGATCGAGTTTGCGCTCAATCGTCTGCCGAACGTACGGCTCGCGCTGCGCAACGCCGACTTCACCACCGCCAAACGCATTGCGGCCGCGATCAACGACTATCTCGGCGTCAAGAGCGCCGAGCCGATCGATCCCTCGACTGTGCAGCTGACGATCCCGCCGGAGTTCAAGGGCAATGTGGTCGCCTTCCTGACCGAGATCGAGCAGCTTCAGGTCGATCCGGACCTCGCCGCCAAGATCGTCATCGACGAGCGCTCCGGCATCATCGTGATGGGCCGCGACGTTCGCGTCGCCACCGTCGCGGTCGCGCAAGGCAATCTCACGGTCACGATCTCCGAGAGTCCGCAAGTGAGCCAGCCCAACCCGCTGTCGCGGGGCCGGACCGTGGTCACGCCACGCTCCAGCGTCGGCGTCACCGAGGACGGCAAGAAGTTCGCCGTCGTCAAGGACGGCGTCTCGCTGCAACAGCTCGTCGACGGACTCAACGGCCTCGGCATCGGCCCGCGCGACCTCATCAGCATCCTGCAGGCGATCAAGGCCGCCGGCGCAATTGAAGCCGACATCGAGGTGATGTGATGCAGACCGGCATGATCAACTCTGCGCATCTCGCCACCGCCACCCTATCCCCGAACCCAGCCTTCTCGGTGGAAAGCCGTAACGGCCGGCCCGACTTCGAGCTTGCCGCAGCGCTTCAGAAGGTCTCGCCGCAGCAGCAGGCCAAGGCGCAGAAGACCGCCACCGATTTCGAAGGCATGTTCCTCAACAGCATGTTCGCGCAGATGACCTCGGGCCTGAAGGGCGAAGGTCCGTTCGGCGACACGCCGGGTACCGGCGTGTGGCGCTCGATGCTGACCGAGCAATATTCCAAGAACTTCGCCAGCGCCGGTGGCGTCGGCGTCGCCCGCGACGTCTACCGTACCCTGATCATGCAGCAGGCCAAAACCACTCTTCGTACGGCATAAGGTCAAACGAGATGAACCACTTCAACGCGTCACGTCAGCCGATGCCCGCGCAGCGCCCGAGCAACACGCCAGGCAGCGCCGAGGCGCGCAAGCTCGCCGAAGATCTGATGGATGCGATGAACGCCCTGCTCGGCCTGATCGAGCGCGAGACCGAACTGGTCCGCGCCGGCAAGGTCCGCGAGGCCATGATGATGGAAGGCAAGAAGCAGGAGCTGTCGCGGCGCTATGTCGTCGCCGTCGGCCAGCTGAAGGCGAACCAGGACAAGCTTGCAAAATCGGCGCCCGAGCTGCTGTCGACCCTGCACCGGCATCACGACGCCTTCCGCGCCATGCTCCAGGTCAACCTCACCGTGCTCGCGACCGCGCATGCGGTCTCGGAAAGCGTCGTGCGCGGCGTCAACACCGAGATCCAGAAGCGCAACGTGCCGAACACCTATACCGCGGCGGGCCGCCGTGCCACGCCAGGCCCGCGTCACATCACGCCGCTCGCGGTTAGCCGCACGCTCTAGGCACACACCAAAACCACTTCAAATTTTACGAAAAACCGCGCGGCAAAAGCGTCGCGCGGTTAGGCACGTTTCCTTACCGGGTATTCAATCCTGTTGTTCCATGGTTGCGTATTGAGAGGGGTTGGGATTTGACTCACGCGAGGCAACCAGGAGGCTGCCATGAGTACAGATTTCAGCATCAGGCCGGTGGGGATCCCGGCCCCCGTACAGATCGTCGCGACGTCGAATTCGGCGGCGAACGATGCCGTGCAAACCGATTTGCCGGTGCGCCAGACGGTCGCCGCAAGCGATACGAGCGCGCCTGCGAGCAATGATCTGCAGAGCAACGCGAACATCTCGCGCCAGGTCGTGTTCGACCAGGCGGCTGCATCCATGGTTTTCCAGGTCGTCAACGAAAAGACCGACGCAGTGGTCAATCAATTTCCCGACGAGGCGATCCTGCGCCGGCGAGCCTATTTCCACGCACTGGATTTGAAGTCGGAGCCCTCGCGTCCGCTCAACACGGACCTCAGCGCTTAGCGCCTGTCGATCAGCTGTCGAGCGTGGCCTGGGCGGTGTCGAGATAGCTCGAGCCTGTTGCAGGATCGGTGACGACGTTCTTGATCTGCGCCACGCCTGATTTCGTCAGCGTGAACTTCGTATTGCCGAAGCGGAACGAGGAATCCTTGATCAGCACCTGCTGGTATTGCGAGGTCCCGCCGCTCTGGTAGTGGATCTGCGCGCGGAACCCGTCGACCTGCGAGATATTGAGCGAGAATGTCTTGCCGTCAGAGTAGGTGCCGCTCCAGTTGCCCTGATAGAGCTGCGAATCGACCGGAACGTATTTGGACGAGCCCGAGGTGCTCGAAAGCGAGCTCGACTTATAGGCGGTCGACAGGATGCTCATGATGTCCGACATCATGGCTCTCCGTCACGGCCGGCCGGACAGACCGGCAGCGATGTTGCGGTTGATCTCGATCAGCGGACGGAAGTGATCGAACTGCGGGCTCATCTGCAGCGCCGCGGTCTGGCTCAACACGAACACGCTGATGTTGGCGATCTTCTGCCTGACGTCGAGCGGCTGCGGGTTGTTGTCGCGCATCGCCTCGCTGAGGAAAATGGTCCAGAGCTTGCGATTGAACAGCAGCGCCTGCGTAGTCTGCTCGCTGAACGGATCGGCGGCATTGACCGCGTCCTGGAGCTTGTTGGCGGCCTTCAACAGAGTCTGCGCCTCGATGTCGCGAGGAGATGCAGTGGTCGTTGCAACACGCGCGTAGGCCGAGGCAGCGGAATTCGACATCAATCACACCTTGGAAGCTTCCTAGCCCGTTGAACGGACTTAAGGATTTCTTTCCCAACCCTATGCAGTAGCGCTTAAGATTTGCTTACATGTGCGCCTGGAAGGACTCCGGATTATTACGGGTCGCGGCGTCCTTGTGAGCGCGAGGATAAATGCGCGAGACGCAAGCTGTAAACTTGCACTGCATCATGCGCATCGATCGCGGCTAATCTTGTCTTAGCGAACTCCCTCAAAAGAGCGGCGGAGCATTAGCCCCGCCGCGCCGTCTCAAGCTTCGTTCTTGCGTTCGCGGATTAGCGGAGCAGCTGCAGCACGCTCTGCTGCGACTGGTTGGCCAGCGACAGCGCGGAGACCGCGATCGACTGGCGGGTCGACAGCGCCTGGCTGTTGGCCGCTTCCTCATTGGTGTCGGCGAGCGTCAGGTTGGACGAGCCGGTCTGCAGCACGTTGATCAGGTTCTTCGAGAAGTCCTGGCGCACCTGCACGATCGACAGGTTCGAACCGAGCGACGACCCTTCCGAGCGCAGCGTGCTCGAGGCCGCGTTCAGGCTCTGCAGCACCTTGTTGGTCGCGCCGTTGTCGATGAAGTCGGTGCCGGGCACGAGATTGCTAAGGCCGAGACCCGCCGCGTTGAACACCACGCCGTTGATGCCGAGCGTGGAGCTGCCGGTCTCGTTGAACACCAGCTTCAGCGTGTCGCCATTCAAGAGGTTGACGCCGTTGAAGGATGAGTCCTGCGAGGTCGTGTCGATCTGCGCCAGGATGTTGTTGAACTGACTGACCAGGCTCGAACGCGCGGTCTGCGCCACGGGATCCTGCACCGGCGGCTGCGCAGTGGTGAAGGCGAGCACGCCGGTGAGCGTGCCGCCGACCGTGCCGCCCGCGGTGGACGAGCCGAGGGTCGAGGATGCGTATTCGTTGACGGTGGTCACCGTCAACACGCCGTTGGCATCGATCGTCGCCGTCAGGTGGTTCGCCTGAAGCTGGACGTTGAGCTGGTCGAGCGTCTTGACCGTACCGTTGGTGCCGTCGCCGAAGGTGACGTTGACAGGCGTGCCACCGTTGAAGGAGGTGAAGGTCAGGGTCTTGCCGCTGACGCCACCGACACCGGACTTGCGGTCCGCGCTGAACGCGGTCGCCGTTCCGGTGTTGCCGCTGAGACCGAAGGCGCTGAGCGCGTTGCCGGTGCCGGTGATCGAGAGGTCGGCGTTGATGCCGGTCGAGATCGAGAGCTGGCCGCTGGAGTTCACCGACGACGGGATCTGCCCCGACGTGGTGCTGATCGTCGCTGCGCCGTTGAAGAGGCTGGCGGTCTTCACGCCGGTCGCAAGGTCGATCGAGTTGAGCAGGTCGGTCAGGTTCGCGCTCTGCAGATAGACCGTCGAGTTGCCGTTGCCGTCGGTGACGACGTTGCCGTTGACCCCGTAGCCGGTGGGCACGCTCGCTGCCGATTGCGGCGTCTGCGCGTTCTTGAAGGTGATGGTGTGGCCGTCGACGTTCAGCGTCGAGCCGTCCTGGACCAGCGTGCCGAGCGAGCCCGCGGTCGTCGACCGGCTTGCGCTCACGCTGGCATTGCCCGCGCCGGTCGCGGCCGTCAGGCCGAGGGCGTGGAGGAAGTCGGCGTTGCCCGTCACGCTCAGGTCAGCGCCGGTTGAGCTCTTCAGCGTGACCACGCCGGCGGTGATGGAGGACGGCGTCTGCAGCGTACCGACAGTCGCGCCGCTGGTCGCGATCGTGGCCGCGCCGGCGCTGATCGTAGCCGTCTTGACGCCGCTGGCAAGGTCGATCGCGCTGAGGACGTCGTTGACGGTTGCCTTGGGTGCGGCCGCGGTTCCCTCATAGACGATCGAGTTGCCGTTGCCGTCGGTGGCGATGCTTCCGCTGGCATTGAGGCCCCAGCCGGTCGGCTGCGTCGCTGGCGCGGGACCGGTGCGGAACGTGACGGTCTTGCCGTTCACGGTGATGGTGTCGCCGTCTGTGGGGGGCGTGCTGAACGTGGTGGACGTGGTGGTGCCGAGCAGCGTGTCGGTACCGATGAGCGCGGTGCTGTTGTCGGCGGCATTCACCGCAGTACCGGTCGTCAACGTGCCGGCGGTCGATCCCAGCGAGGCGCCGAGCGCGGCGGCCGCCGTCACCGGCGTGACGCCGCCGGCCGCGCCCGTATAGAGCACATTGCTGTTGGCGGTCGCGCTCGCATACGAGGTCGTGCCGCGCAGGTCCGCCGGCGTCGCGCCCGGGATCGTGGTCGAGACGTTGGACTTGGTGGAGTAGCCGACCGTGGTCTGGAGCGCCTGGTTGGCGATCGATTTCGCGGAGTCGATCAGCTTCTGCAGCGAGGTGATGCCGGTATTCGCCGCCTGGAGCACCTGCACACCGTTGTTGATACCGTCCAGGAGGTTGCTGATGTCGCTCGCCCGGTTGTCCAACCCCTGCGCCGTGAAGAAGTTGGTGGGATTGTCGAGCGCCGTGTTGACCTTCTTGCCGGTCGACAGCCGTTCCTGCGTCGTGGCCAGCAAGTCGGCCGTCGACTGCAGCGACAACAGGTTCTGGCGAACTGACGCCGAGAGAACGATGTTGGACATTGGCAGGTCTTCCTCTTGAACCGGATACGAATCGGCCGCGCGGGTCTGGAAGCGGGCTTTTGTCCAGTTTTAGGACCTGTCCTTTAAAGTATGGTTAACGCCGGTTTAAGGGATAGGGTTAATGGCTGGTGTACGCCCTGCCCTAACTCGGAACGCAAAAAAGAGCAGCGGGGCAAAAGCCCCGCCGCCGGATTTTATTGAGTAATTTCAGCTTCTTATTAGCGAAGCAGCTGGAGCACGCTCTGCTGCGAGGTGTTGGCCAGCGACAGCGCGGAGACCGCGATCGACTGGCGGGTGGACAGCGCCTGGCTGTTCGCCGCTTCGACGTTGGTGTCAGCGAGCGTCAGATTCGACGAGCCGGTCTGCAGCACGTTGATCAGGTTCTTGTTGAAGTCCTGGCGGATCTGCACGACCGAGAGGTTCGAACCGAGAGCCGAGGCTTCCGAACGCAGCGTGCTCGAGGCCGAGTTCAGATTGGTCAGCACCCGGTTGGTCGCGGCGTTGTCGATGAAGTCGACACCGACAGACAGCGCGGCAAGGCCCAGACCCTTGGAGTTGTAGGTCACGCCGGTGATGTTCAGGCTTGACTTGCCGGTCTCGTCGAACACCAGCTTGAGCTGGTCGCCATTCAGCAGGTTGACACCGTTGAACGAAGAGTCGACCGAGGTCGTGTCGATCTGATTCAGGATGTTGTTGTACTGCGACACCAGATTGGCGCGGGCCGACTGCGCCACCACGTCCTGGACCGGTGTGGAGGCGGTCGTGAACGTCAGAGCGGACGTCAGCGTGCCGCCGATCGCACCACCGGCCGCGGTCGAGCCAATCGTCGAAGACGCGTAGTCGTTTGAGGCGGTGATGGTTAGCTGACCGTTGGCGTCGATCGTTGCGGCTAGGTTGTTGGCCTGAAGCTGCGAATTGAGCTGGTCGAGTGTCTTGACCGTACCGTTGGTACCGTCGCCGAAGGTGACGTTGACCGCCGTGCCGCCGTTGAAGGAGGTGAAGGTCAGGGTCTTGCCGGCGATGCCACCGACACCAGAGGTGCGCGCAGCGGTGAAGGCCGAGGCCGTGCCGGTATTGCCGGCGAGACCGAACACCGACAGCGCATTGCCGGTACCGGTGATCGACAGATCGGCATTGACTCCGGTCGAAATCTTGAGCTGGCCGGAGGTGTTGATCGACGAGGCTGTCTGGCCCGAGGCGGTCGCGAGCGTGCCGCTGCCGCTGCCGTTGAGCGTGAAGGTCTGCACGCCCGTGGCGAAGTCGATAGCCTTCAGAACGTCGGAGATCGTGCCGTTCTGCAGATAGACCGTCGAGTTGCCGTTACCGTCGGTGACGACGTTGCCCGACACACCCTGAGTGGCGCCGAGTGAAGCCGCAGAAGGCGTCGGTGCATCCTTGAAGGTGATGACATGTCCGTCGACGTTCAGCGTCGAACCCGACGAAACAAGCGACGACACGGTCGTCGAGCTCGTGGTGCGCGCAGCAGTTGCCGTGACATTGCCGGCGCCGGTCGCACTGGTGAGACCGAGGGCCTTCAGGATGTCGGCCTTGCCGGTCACGCTCAGGTCGGAACCGGTGGTACTTTGCAGCTTCAGCGCGCCGCCGCCCGTGACGGTAGAGGCGGTCTGCCCGGCGTTGAGCGTGAGGGTGCCGGCAACGTTGCTCTGCGTTCCGCTGGCAAGGTCGACTGCAGTCAGCACGTCGCCGATCGAGGCCTTCGTGGTCGAACCGAGATAAACGGTGACATTGCCGCTCGTGTCGGTGAAGACGTTGCCCGTGGTCACGCCTGCCGATGCCGCAACCTGGGTCAGGCCGGTCGGAATCGTGGTCGGAACGTCACCCGCAGCAAACGTGACGGTCTTGCCGTTGACGGTGAGCGTGTCGCCGGCCGCAACGCCGGCGTTCGCGTCGCCCGCAGCCGCGCCGTTCAGGAGCTTGGCCGCAGTCGTCGCAGCGTTGATGACGGTTCCCGTGTCGGATCCCGAAATGCCGCCCAGCGTGGCGCCAGACGTAGCGGCGGTCACACCACCCGCAGCACCGCTGTACAGCACGTTGCTGTTGGCGACTGCGCTGGCGAAGCTCGTGGTGCCGCGCAGGTCGGCCGCCGTCGCGCCGGCGATCGTGGTCGAAACGCTGGACTTCGAAGAATAGCCGACAGTGGTCTGCAGCGCCTGGTTGGCGATCGACTTTGCGCTGTCGATCAGCTTCTGCAGCGAGGTCAGGCCGGTGTTGGCAGCCTGCAGCACCTGCACGCCGTTGGCGATGCCATCGAGCAGGTTGTTGATGTCACTGGCGCGATTGTCGAGCGACTGTGCGGTGAAGAAGTTGGTGGGATTGTCCAGGGCCGAGTTGACGCTCTTACCGGTCGACAGACGGTTCTGTGTGGTGGCGAGAAGATCGGCGGTGGACTGGAGAGACAGCAGGTTCTGACGAACCGACGCAGAGAGAACAATACCGGACATGACTCTTACCCTTCTGGTTTACGCGTCTTCGTTCGATCGCTTCTGGATCGAGTGACCGGCACAGGGTGCGATGACATGGCTAACAAAGGGTGAAACGAACTTCACTCTCATAAGCGCCCGTTCACCATAAACCGTCGGGGCGCGCTAGCCGGTCTCGCAATCAATCTGAAATCGTTGGCGATTTTGCGCGCTTACTCTCCATTAACCATAACCGCTGGTTACTTTATCGATCGCTCCCCGCCTTCTCGAATGCTGTTCGCCGAACAATGGTGAACAAAAAAGCGGCGGAGCCGAAGCCCCGCCGCCGGATCTTGCTTGCGATGCGAGCTGCTATTAGCGGAGCAGCTGGAGCACGCTGTCAGCTTCTGCAGCGAGGTGATGCCGGTGTTGGCGGCCTGCAGCACTTGCACGCCGTTGGCGATGCCATCGAGCAGGTTGTTGATGTCGCTGGCGCGGTTGTCGAGCGACTGGGCGGTGAAGAAGTTGGTGGGGTTGTCCAGAGCCGAGTTGACACTCTTGCCGGTCGACAGGCGGCTCTGCGTGGTGGCGAGGAGATCAGCAGTAGATTGAAGAGAGAGCAGGTTCTGACGAACCGAGGACGAGAGAACGATACCGGACATAAGCTGTTACCCTTCTGGTACGCAACGCAACAAACTTCGATTAGGATTAATCGATGCCGGGACGGTGAACGTTGAGGGCTAACAAAGCATGAAGCGTGTCGCGCGAGTCTTTGCGCGGATTCACCATATACGCGCTCCGTGCCGGATCGAGCCAACCTGTATCGTCATGATCGGATGACGCTTTTCGAGTCAGCGACCGGACGTTTGCCACTTGTCAACCATAACTCACAGTGCGCAATTCGCTGCATTCGATTGCATCATCCCATCTGAGCGCGTCGGTACGGCGGCAGGACGTTTGCCATTTGTCAACCATACGGAGCGAGCTCTGCCTTCGAAGGCATCGTCCTTATCTGAGGCAGCGGCATCGTGATCCCGCGCAAAAAGAAAGCGGCGGAGCCGAAGCCCCGCCGCCGGATCTTGCTTGCGATGCGAGCTGCTATTAGCGGAGCAGCTGGAGCACGCTCTGCTGCGACTGGTTGGCCAGCGACAGCGCAGAGACCGCGATCGACTGCCGGGTCGACAGTGCCTGGCTGTTCGCCGCTTCGACGTTGGTGTCGGCCAGCGTCAGGTTGGACGAACCGGTCTGCAGCACGTTGATCAGGTTCTTGTTGAAGTCCTGACGAACCTGCACGAGGGGGGGGGGGGGGGGGGGGGGGGGGGGGGGGGGGGGGCCGAGAGGTTCGAACCGAGCGTCGAGGCTTCCGAGCGTAGCGTGCTGGAAGCCGAGTTGAGGCTCGTCAGCACCTTGTTGGTCGCGGCGTTGTCGATGAAGTCCGAGCCACTCACCAGCGAAGCGAGACCCAGACCCTTGGAGTTGTAGGTCACGCCGGTGATGTTGAGGCTCGACTTGCCGGTTTCGTCGAACACCAGCTTGAGCTGGTCGCCGTTCAGCAGGTTGACGCCGTTGAACGAGGAGTGGGGGGGGGGGGGGGGGGGG
>NZ_LBJX01000002.1:268977-269144 GCF_028128895.1 Bradyrhizobium sp. CCBAU 11434 | reverse complement strand
TCGTCAGGTTCGAACCGAGCGCCGAGGCTTCCGAGCGTAGCGTGCTCGAAGCCGTGTTCAGGTTGGTCAGCACCTTGTTGGTCGCGGCGTTGTCGATGAAGTCGACACCGCTGGTCAACGCGGCGAGGCCCAGGCCCTTGGAGTTGTAGGTCACGCCAGTGATGCTC
>NZ_LBJX01000002.1:267300-268598 GCF_028128895.1 Bradyrhizobium sp. CCBAU 11434 | reverse complement strand
ACGGGGGTCGAAGCCGTCGAGAAGGTCAGAGCCGTCGTCAGCGTACCGCCGATCGCGCCACCCGCCGACGTCGAACCAAGCGTCGAGGACGCGTAGTCGTTGGTGGTCGAGATCGTCAGCAGGCCGTTGGCGTCGATCGTCGCAGACAGGTTGTTGGCCTGCAGCTGCGTGTTGAGCTGATCAAGCGTCTTGACCGTGCCGTTGGTGCCGTCGCCGAACGTGACGTTGACCGCCGTGCCGCCATTGAAGGAGGTGAAGGTCAGGGTCTTGCCGTTGATGCCGCCGGTGCCGGAGGTACGCGCCGCGGTGAAGGCCGACGACGTGCCGGTGTTGCCGGCCAGACCCAGCGATTGCAGCGCATTGCCGGTGCCGGTGATCGACAGATCGGCATTGACGCCGGTCGAGACCTTCAGCTGGCCCGAGGCGTTGATCGACGAAGCCGTCTGACCGGAAGCGGTCGCAAGCGTACCGCCGCCGCTGCCATTGAGCGTGAAGGTCTGCACGCCCGTGGCGAAGTCAACCGCCTTCAGCACGTCGGTGATCGACGCGCTCTGCAGATAGACCGTCGAGTTGCCGTTGCCGTCAGTGACGACGTTGCCGGACACGCCTTGGGTCGAAGGCAGCGAAGAGGCACCGGGCGTCGGGCCATCCTTGAAGGTGATGACATGGCCATCGACGTTCAGGGTCGAACCCGACGAGATGAAGGACGACAGGGTCGTCGAGCTCGTGGTGCGGGTCGCCGAGACCGTCACACTGCCTGCGCCCGTCGCACCGGTGAGACCGAGGGCCTTCAGGATGTCGGCCTTGCCGGTCACGCTCAGGTCGGAACCGGTGGTGCTTTGCAACTTCAGCGCGCCGCCGCCCGTGACGGTAGACGCGGTCTGCCCGGCGTTGAGCGTGAGGGTGCCGGCAACGTTGCTCTGCACGCCGCTGGCGAGATCGACGGCGGTCAGCACGTCACCGATCGAAGCCTTCGTGGTGGAGCCGAGGTAAACCGACACGTTGCCGCTGCTGTCGGTGAAGACGTTACCGGTCGTGACGCCAGCAGACGCCGCAACTTGAGTGAGGCCCGTCGGCGCCGTGGTCGGCGCATCGCCCGCAACGAACGTCACGGTCTTGCCGTTGACGGTGAGCGTGTCACCAGCCGCAACGCCGGCGTTCGCGTCGCCCGCAGCCGCACCGTTCAGGAGCTTGGCCGCAGTCGTCGCAGCGTTGATGACGGATCCCGTGTCGGCGCCCGAAACGCCGCCCAGCGTGGTGCCGGTAACAGCAGCCGTCGCGCCACCCGCAGCGCCGCT
>NZ_LBJX01000002.1:0-267147 GCF_028128895.1 Bradyrhizobium sp. CCBAU 11434 | reverse complement strand
GTGGTGGAGACGTTGGACTTGGTGGAATAACCAACGGTGGTCTGCAGCGCCTGGTTGGCGATCGACTTGGCGCTGTCGACCAGCTTCTGCAGCGAGGTGATGCCGGTGTTGGCGGCCTGCAGCACCTGCACACCGTTACCGATGTTGTCGAGCAGGTTGTTGATGTCGCTGGCGCGGTTGTCGAGCGACTGGGCGGTGAAGAAGTTGGTGGGGTTGTCCAGAGCCGAGTTGACACTCTTGCCGGTGGCCAGACGATTCTGGGTGGTGGCGAGAAGATCGGCGGTGGACTGGAGGGAGAGCAGGTTCTGACGAACCGATGCGGAGAGAACGATACCGGACATTGGATGTTACCTTTCTGGTAAACGACGCTACTGTTACGCGTCCTGGGATCTTGATTGACCCAGCGACCGGCGGACGGTGGCTCCGAGAATCTAACGAAGCATGAAATGAAACCCGCGCTTTCGCTGAGTCGCGGCGTGATTCGGCTCGCCTACGCAGCGGCGGCGGGGCGCCGCCCGGCAATTTCATCATTGATATGATAGAGATTTTTCGTGGCGACGGTCGGGATTCAGAACTCGTTAACTAATGTTGAGGGAGTATTGCGCCCTGCACCGCCACAACATGCGCTTCGGTTACGAAAGCGTTGATGGAGAACAGGCAAATGGCCCTCAAGGTCGAGCTCAGGCCGCACGAACGCATCATTGTCGGCAACTGCGTCATCACCAACACCGACCAGCGCGCCCGCCTTCTGATCGACGGCGACAACGTGCCGATCCTACGTGAGCGCGACATCCTCACGCCCGAGACCGCCGATACCCCTGCCAAGCTCGTCTATCTCGCGGTCCAGCTCATGTACATCTCGCCGGACCCGCAGACCCAGCACGGCACCTATTTCAACCTGGTGCGCGACATCGTCACCGCCGTACCGAGCTCCTGGCCGATCATCGAGGGCATCAACAACAACATCCTGAACGGCGACCTCTACAGGGCGCTGAAGGATGCTCGCAAGCTGATCGCCTATGAAGAGAAGCTGCGTGACCAGTACAACGCTGCGCATCCCGAGGGCCACGTCAGCACGGCGGCCTGATCTTCGCAAAAAGTTCGCGCAAACGACAACGGCCCCGGATCATCTCCGGGGCCGTTGTCGTTTTCAGCCCATTACGAACACTCCGCCGCGAGCGGCGGCGCCTCGACCTCGATCAATCCGCCGGTCCGCTGCATGCCGAATTTGATCACGGCCGCCACCAGCGCGTCGATATCGCTCTTCGCAGTACGGTGATTGACGATCGCGGCGCGGATCGCGAACTTGCCGTCCAGAATCGTGCCCGACGGCGCGGCGATGCCGGATTCCTGGACATCGGCGACGACTTCGCGATTGACCGCGTCGTCGGCACGGTAGCGGAAGCAGACGATATTGAGATTGACCGGCGCCAGCAGCTCGAGCCGGGGCTCGGCGAGCACACGCGTCTCCAGATATCTTGCGAGCGCGCAGCTTCGCGCGATCACCTCGCCGAGCCGATCGGTGCCGAACGTCTTCAGCGTGAACCACGTCTTCAGCGCGCGGAAGCCGCGCGACAGATCCGGGCCGAGATCGCAAGGCCAGACAGCGCCGGCCGCAAGCCCCCTCGCCTCCCGGCTCAGATAGGCCGCCGGCTGCGCAAACGCCTGCCGATGACGTTCGCCGTCGCGCACCAGCAGAAAGCCGGCGTCGTAAGGCACCTGCCCCCATTTGTGGAAGTCGAGTGCGATCGAATCCGCAAGCGCGATGCCATCGAGCAATGGCGCGAGCTCGGGCGACAGGATCGCGAGCGCACCGAAGGCGCCGTCGACGTGAAACCAGATACCCTCATCGCGACACAACTCAGCGATCGCCCTGAGATCGTCGATCGCACCGATATCGACGGTGCCGGCCGACGCAGTGACCAGGAACGGCTTGAAACCGACGGCGCGGTCGATTGCGATCCGCGCGCGTAGCGCAGCGACATCGAGGCGATGATCGGCATCGACATCGATCTTGCGCAGCGCATCGGTGCCGAATCCGGCGATGTCCATGGCGCGGGAGATGCAGCCATGCGCAGCCTTCGACGCGTAGGCCGTAAGCAGCGCGCCGTCGCTGCCGATGCCGTGCTGCCGCGCCAGCGCGCCAAGCACATTCGTACGCGCCACCAGCACCGCCATCAGATTGGCCATCGACGTGCCGGTGACGAAGATCCCGCTCGCACCTTGCGGAAAGCCGAACAGGCCGCGCATCCACTCGACAATCTGGCGCTCGACCTCGATCGGCATGTGATCGCGTCCGCCGAGATTGGCATTGAGGCCAGCTGCAAGCATCTCCGCGAGCATGCCGACGGCGGTGCCGCCGCCATGCACCCAGCCCATGAAGCCGGGATGAACATTGCCGGTCGCGTAAGGCGCAACATGTTCGGAGAACTCGCGATAGACTTCAGCGAGACCGGTTGCCTCGCGCGGCACGTCTGTTCGAACAGCCGCGCGGACCTCGTCGGGGATCGGCTGCCAGACCGGCCGCGCGCGGACATTGGCAATGCCGTCGATCGCTTCGTCCAGCATGCGATGGGCAAGCGTGCGAAACGCGCTCCAGTCCTGCGGATCGAGCGATCCGCTGGTGCTGCCGGCTTTCTGATTCCGGATGACCTCGTTCATGCTGCGCTCCCGACGTCCGCCTGTGCGGCCGCCTTGGCATGCCGCGACAGCATCGCGGTGAATGCGGCAAAGATCTTGCGCATCTGCGGCGGCTTGTACGGAAACACGACCGGCGAATCCATGTTGTGCACGACGGCGGTGTTGTCCGCTTCGAACACCAACAGCTCGCCGTCTTGGTTCTCGGCGCAATCGACGATGAAATAATCGAGCCCGACACGCCGACTCATTTCGTCGAGCGCGCGTCTATGTCGCGCGGCGAAGGCGCGATCGAAGTCCTGCATGAAGATTGCTTCTTCAGCGCGCTTCTCTTCGTTGAACGCCATGTAGGCGTTGAGATACCAGATGTCCCAGCGATCGGCGATCGCCATGTGGCAGGCATAGGGCTTGCCGTCGACCATGGTGAGCCGGATCTTGCGATAGAAGCCGTCGGGGCTCGCGTAGTTGACGAAACGCGCCACGAAGAAGTCCTGCTCCCGCCGCTCCGCAAGATAGGCCGCGAGCGCAGCGGAATCATCGAGCTTGGCAAGTCCAACGCCGGCATGCGTACCGCGCGGCCGCGCAATCATCGGGAAGTGCAGTTCGTCTGTGATCTCCGTGCAGGCAATCCGGCCTTCCGCAAGAGCCGACAATTGTGCACGGGTCGCATGGGCGGTCACGGGAATGTCGAGACCGGGGATATCAGCGAGCAGCCGGAATAATTTGTCGCGATCGAGATTGCCGATCAGCTCGGGGCGATTGAGCAGCGGCCGCGGCCAGCGTGGCGCGGCCTTTTCGATCAGCGCAAGCGCTTCGCGACACTCCTCGGAGTCGGATGCGACCACGATGGCAACATCATGTTCAGGCAGTGTTTCCGGCAGCCCGGTTGCCTTGGTAACGTAGAGGGTCAGGAGCTCGATGTCGGAGCCTTCGAGCAGGAATTCGATCGGCGTGTTGCCGCCCATGTCGATGTCGGCAGCAAGCGCAAGCACGCGCAGGCCCGGCTTCGGCGCGGCAGTGGGCGTACGAAACAGCTGATGGAACGACAGCACCTCGGACTGGATCACGAGGCCGGCTTCCTTCTCTCCCATCAGCTGGGCGATCAGGGACAGATCGAGGCCCTCGCCGGCCTGCGCCGTCCCTTCGGCAATCCGCGCCAGCAGATGCTCGCGCAGCGGGTGCAGATCGACGCCCTCGAAGGCCTGGCGCGTCAAATGCGCAAAGCCGATACGGTCGGCATAATTCGGCGCGGCAAGCGGATGCAACATCTCACACCTATACGGGCTACGCCGGCACAGCGGCGGTACGGTCAAGCAGCAGCTCGATCTTCACCAGGACGTGGGCGATGCGATCGAGAATGTGCTGCACATTACGTTGCGCTTGCGCGCCGTCGAGCGACCAGGCGTCGGTGACGAGCCGCGCGCCGACACATAGCCGCAACGCGGCCCGCGGCGCGCCGTCCGGCTGCTCCAGCCGCACCGGCTGGCCGACGAGACAGCGTTGCGCCGCGACCTGCCGGTCCGCCGCGCTGCCGCCGATGTCATCGTTCATGTCGCGAGCAAGCGCGCGATGGACGGTGCTGGTATCCGAGATCGACACCGGCCTATTGTGGCGCAATAGGGTGAACGGAAAGATCGACCGCTGCATAAATTCTTCATCATCGGCATTAGTGGTGCCGACGGGTGACGGGACGGCGCGCAGTGGCGGAGACAGCGCAATCATGCTGTCGATGCCGGCTGCAAGCTCGGCCATCGCCTTCGCGCGGAACGGGCCGGGCACGGCGTAGTAGCTTCCGATCTCGGCCAGCGCCGCTTCCCAGCGCAGCCATTGGCCGAAATTCGGTCGGCGTTCGAAGCGCGAGCGTAGCGCCGTCCACGCCATCGGCCAGTCGCAGCGGCCGGCATAGTCGAAGAAATCAGGCGCAATCCCTTCAATCCGTTCGAGCGCACGCGACAGGCCCTTCGGCAGCAGCAACGCGCCACTGAAGGCGGGACCACCGAAGAACTTGGAACCCGTCATCAGCACCATGTAACCGCGATCGAGATAGGAGCGCAGTCGTCGTCGGCCGAGCCGCGCCTGGCAGGCATCGACGACGACCTGAACCTCGCGCGGCCAGCGCCGCGCGATCTCATCGAGACAAGCGGCACTCGGTGCACGCCAGCCGAGCTTTGACGAATCCATGATGTGCAACAGAACGCGCCGGCCTTGCGCGAGGCTGGCCTCGATTGCACGGATGACCTCTGCGTCCGCGTCGGAGCGCATCGCCATGCCAAAGGCCCGGTCAAGCAGCGGCACCGCGATCGTGTCGCCGGCAAGGCCTGCGATCGCAGCATCCTTGCGCACCGCAACACCGCTCGCCGTCACTGTGCTGAAATGGCGCCCGCGCGCGGTATGCGCCGTACCGCTACCGGTCTGGTCGGCACCGACCACGACCGTCACCGGCGGCGCGCCGAGCACCGCGTGGGCAAGGAACAGAGCGTGGAGCTGGGAATCCGTGCCCGAGGGCGAGAACACGACGTCGACGCGAGGCGGAAGCTGGAAGTGACCGCGCAGCTCCTCGCGCATGTCCTCGCAACGCCGGTCGAAGGCGATCTCGATCTCGTCGAACAGCGATTTGTGGACCAGTTCTTCGCGCGCCAGCGCGGCGCGGTCATAGGCGGGCTGCGAGATCGTCGACGCCGTCGAGGAGGCGAAATTCCAGATTTCGGGTTCAGGCGACGGCGCGCAGCCATAGGCGAGCAGCGTATCCAGCGGCGTGAACAGATCGCGCAGACGATAGCGCGAGCCGCCCTGGGATGCGCGCTCTAACGGGCGGGATGCGCCGATGCTCATCCCGACAGGCTCACGCCGCGTCGGCCGCCGCAGGGGCCGGCGCGAATTGCGAGGCGATGTCGCCGTGGAACACCGAGGGACCGACATGGTCGAGCGAGCTCTGGATGTCGGCCCAGATCTCGCCACCGATATCGGTCCAGCGTTTGCAGAAGGCGAAGTCCTCGGAGAGGTAAGTGCCGGTCGCCGGATCGATCATGCATTCGAACAGCGCGAACCGGTTCGGGCTCGCAGCCAGCGTGTCGTGCGAATGCTCGCGGAAGAATTGCAGATTGGCATAGTCCGGATGCCGGCACATCGCCTCCAGCGCCTGACGGCGGATCATCAGGAAGCCGGTGCCGGCATAGCGCACCCGGGTAAAGCCGTTGACGACCACAATGCGATCGGGGTCCTCGATCTCGAGTACGTAGTCGAGCGAGGCCGCCGTCACGTCGGTCCGGCCGGCCTGGATCGCCCTCCTCGCCTTGTCCCAGTTGACGCGCTTGATCGGATAGCAGCCGGCGACGACGTCCGCGCCGCATTCGATCAGCCGGAACACCTGCTCGGGCTTGAAGCCGATATCGGCGTCGATGAATAGAAAATGCGTGGCGTTCGGGTCGTCCAAGAACATCGCGACAAGATTGGCCCGTGCGCGCGTGATCAGCGCATCGCCGTCGCGCAAGTGCACCTTGAGGGCGAGATTGGACATGCCATGCACGGCGCGCTGGAGCGCGAAGATCGAGCTCGCGTAAATGCTCGACACCTGGCCGCCGAAGCAGGGCGTCGCGACCACCAATTGCATCTTGTCCGACATCGACGGCTCCGCCCGCTCAAATCCTCTCCAAGAGGTAAAGAGGCATGGTTAACGGCGCCTTAATGCGCCGTTACAGGTACTTGACCAGCGAGAGCTGCGCGAGGTTGGCGGTAGTCTGGTAGGACGCCTGCAGCGCGTTCTGGAGCGACAAGATCTCGCTCGCGACCTGGTCGGGCGATGCCGATTCCGCCTGATCGACGATGGTCTGGAGTTGCGCCTTGGCCTGGGTCTGGCGCGTGGAGGCGTCCTTCATCGTGTTCTGGGCCATCGCGATGTCGGTCTGGATATCCTCGATCTTCTGTTGCCCGGCCTGCGGCGTCAGCGCCTGCGTGGTGCGCAGGCTCAGCGCGGCCACTTGCGCGCCCGAGTACTGCCCGGTCGGCGAGGTCGAGAACGTGCCGAACACCGCGATCGCCTGCAACTGGCTGCGGATCGCGTTCTCGTCGGCCTGCGCGCCATATTGCACCGTGACGGAATCGTCGACCCGCGCCACCGCGGTCGAACGCGCGGAGCCCGGCCCGTCATTTCCAGTGTACCATTTCACTGTATTGGCCGAGCCATTCACCAGCGTCGTCGCCGAGCCGAGGGGCGAAGAGCCGACGCGCAGCGGAGCCTTTGCCGCCGTGACCGGGGAGGTCGTGAAGCCGAGCGCCGCGAACGCCGTACTGTTCGAGCTCGTGATGTTGAGGCTCCCGGGATCGTCCGTGTTGATCGTGATCACGCCGCCATGGATGGTCGACGGCTTCGTGGTGCCGGTGATCTGATCGATCTTGCCAAGCAGAGTTGTGACATTGTCGGTAATGTTGATCTGGTTTGGGCCGGTGGCGCCCGAGGCGACAAAAGTCAGCGTCTGACCATTCACCGTAATCGTATCGGGGCTAACGGCAGGTGGACCCGCCGACCCCGCCTGGAACGCCGTTGAAAGGACTTCCGGGCCGCCCGTGGTCGCCGTGCCGCTGAGCACCGTTGAACCGGTGATCGGAGGCGTCGACGACACGTTGCCGCCACGCGTCACGCTGCTGAGACCGAGCGCCGTGGCCGCCGCGCCGGCGGTGACCGTCACGTCGGTGCCGGTGCCGGTCGCGATCTGGATATTGCCGCTGGCGCTCAGAGTCACGTTGGCGGAGGGAACGCCGGCTGCCGTCGCGATCGCATTCAAGATATCAGACACCTTCGCGGCGCTGCCCGAAGCCAATCCGATCGTAGTATTGCCGCTGGCCGTCGTGACAGTGGTGACGGTCGGGTTGAAGGTGATCGTGTGGGCGCCGCTCGCGCCGGTGATGGTCAGGGTGGTACCGGTCGGAGCGTTGGCGAGCGCGTTGAGAGTGGTTCCGTTGAGATGGGGTGTCGCCGAAGGATCGAGCGACGTGGTCGCAGACGCAGGCGCCAATGCGCTGTCCTGCAACGCGACCGAGCCCGTCCCGGTCGTCGAGGTATAGGCCGAGATCAGATTGCCGGTGGCCGCCACATTCGCGGTGGCTGATCCCACCCTATTGAAGAAATTGTCGCCGGCGGCAACGGCCGACGCCGCCACCAGCGAGGTGTTGGCGAGCTTCGTGATCGCAGTGTTCAGCGCGGTGTTGAGGTTCGCCGAGGTGATGGCCGGGTTGGAGGGAACCGGTGGAATGATGTTGGGATTGCCGGGATCGATCGCAAAGCTGCCGACCGGCGTCGGTGTCGCAGTCGACGCGGTCAGGTTTATCTGCTCGGTCGAGCCGTCAGGCAGCGTGAACTGCACGCTGAGCTTGTCGCCATTGTTCGGATTGACGCCATTGAGATTGACCGAGAACGCCACCGGCGAGCCACTCGGGCCGGTCACGGTCGCACCCGTCAGCGTCGAGGACACCGCCGCGATCTTCAGGCCGAACGGCGACGTTGGCGAATCCTCCTGCACCTGTATCGCGCCTGATGGCAACGTCGACTGCACCAGCCGCCCCATACCGTTGGTGCCGAGGTCGGCGGCCTGGCGTTCGGCCATGACGGTCTTCAGGCCCGCCTGCGTGGTGGTGCCGTTGATGATGTCGCCGGCATCGGCCACCGATTGCGTGTTGTAGGCGGTGCCGGAGAACAGATAGCGGTTGCCCGACTGCGTGTTGAGGACGCCGACCATCGAGCCGAACTGGGCGGCGGCGGTGTTCTGCGCGATCGTCTGGCCGTTGACGTTGAGATCCTGCGAGGTGCCGGCGGAGCCGGTCTGCACCGTATTGCGGATCGTCGTCAGCGACTGCAGCGCGGTGTTGGCGAGGTTGATGTTGACGTTGACGTTGGTGATCGTGTCGGTATAGGCGGCGATATTCGAAAGCTGCGCGCGCGAGGCGATCGCAAAGCCTTCGTTGGTGCCCATGCCGGAATAGTTCTGCGACAGCTTGCCGGTCGAGAGCTGCGTCGACAGGTCGGTGAGCTGCTGGTTGATGTTGCGGATCTGCGCGCCGAGGACTGACGAGCCGTAATTAATGCTGCTGATCGACATGTTTCAGAGCCCTACTGATTACCCTTGAGCCTGGAGCAACGTGTTCATCATGCTCTGCACCACCGACATTACGTGCGCGTTGGCGGCATAGGCATTCTGAAGTTGGATCAGGTTCGACATCTCCGAGTCCAGGTTGACGCTGGAGGTCGAATTGAACTTGGCCTGCAGCGTCGAGACCACGACGCTCTGGCCCTGCTGGAGCTGGGTCGCCTGGGTCGAGGCGTTGGCCTGCACGCTCAGGAACTGCTGGAGGAAGTTCGAGACGCTGCCGGTGAACGGCTGGCTCGCTGAGCCGAGACCGGTCTGCGGCGAATAGGAATACACCGCAGTGGTGAGCTGCGAGTAGAGATAGTCCGAGCGCGTCGTGTCGCCCGTGGGCGTCACCGGCGAGGTGCTGTAGATCGACAGCCTGGTCGGGTCGGCGGTGAGCTGCGTGTTCACGGCGATGCGGCCGGCAAGGCCGGTCATCTGCGAGCCGGATCCCGTGATCGCGCCGGTGTAGAGTGCCTGGCCGCCATCGGTGAACAGCGGCAGCTGCGGGCCGCCCGAGGTCAGCGAGGAGACCGTCTTGCTGCTCGACGCCGCAGTGACCTTGGCGAGGCCGCTGTTGTCGTCGGTGACGCGCAGCGTCGTCGCCGTGGCGGGCGACGGCGCCGGGGAGAACGACAAATGCGAGCCCGGCAGCGCGGTATTGAGCGCCGCCGCGATCGCGCCCATGCCGCCTGAAAAATTTAGGCCGATCTGCACCGGATTGGCATTGGTGCCGTTCGGCAGCGGCAACGCCGTCGGATCGGTCACATTCACCAGCGTGACCTGGCGCTGGGTGTTGGTGGAGTCGATATAGGTGATGTTGACGGTGTTGCCCGGCTGCGCGCCGGCGAGATCGATGTCGAAGCCAGCGGGCGGACCGGAGACGGGGGTGCCCGCCGTGGTCTTGTCCGACATCGCGCTCGACATCGTCGCGGCGAGCTGGTCGACCTGGTTCTGCGCCTGAACCAGCGTCTGGTCGCGCAGCTTCAGATCGGCCGCGATCTGGCCGGAGGACACGACGTTGTTGCCGGCGACGTCTATGGACGAGCCGTTCGGCAGCTTGATGGTGAGCGCGCCAACGCCGGACTTGGTTGGATCGATGTTGTAGAGCGAAGTCGCACTCAGCGCGCCTGCGGACGCGAAGGAGAATTGCGAGGCGAGCCCCGCGCCGACCAGCTGGATGCCTGTCGTGGTGTAGATGTTGGCCTGGTTCGACCCGTCGGTGGTGACGCGGACGTCGACATATTTCGACAGGCTGTTGATGGCCTGGTCGCGCTGATCCATCAGGGTTGCCGCGGACGGATCCGTCGGCGCCAGGCCCTGCAGCTTGGTGTTGATGTCGGCGATCTGGTTCAATGCCGCGTTCGCAGCTTGCGACGAGGTGCCGAGATCCTGCTCGACGTTCGAGCGCAGCGACTGGATGCCCTTGGTGGTGAGGTTGAGCTGCGTCGCCAGCGCTTGCGCGGCGCCGAGCGCAACGCGCTGCGCCGACGAGGAGCCTGCGCTGGTGGAGAGCGCCTGCAGCGAAGAGGTGAAATCGTTCAGCGCGTTTTCGAGCGTGCCGCTGTTGCCGGGCGTGCCGTAGACACTCTGAAGCTGCTTCAGAATGTTGGCCATCTGGTCGGCATAACCGCTGCCGCCGGTCTCGGTGCGCAGCTGGTTCTGCACATAGCTGTCGATGTCGCGGCTGACGCCTGTCGTCTTGGCCGTCGAGCCGAAGTCACCGGTGGTGACTTCGATCTGGTTCGGCGTCTGGGCGACGTAACCCGGCGTCTGCGAATTTGCGACGTTCGACGAGACGATCGAGAGCGCAGCCTGGTTGGCACGCAGACCGCTCATCGCACTGGCAAGGGCTGAACTCAAACCCATGTTACTTGCCGCCTTTGGTTACGTTACGCGCCGGTCAGCGCAACACGTTGAGGAGATCCTGGACCATCGAATTCGCCGTCGTGATCACCTTGGTGTTGGCCGAATAGGCCTGCTGGGTCACGATCAGCTTGGTGAATTCGTCGGCGATGTCGGTGTTGGATCCCTCCAGCGACGAACCGCTGATGGTGCCCGAGGCGCCATCGATCGCAGGTCCGGACTGGTCGGTCGCAGCGTAGGCGCCCCCGTCAAGCGCCTTGAGGTAGTTGGTCCCGTTGAAATGCGACAGCGACACCTGGGCGAGGTCGAGGTTCTGGCCGTTGGAGAAGGTCCCGACCACGAGACCGTTGTTGTTGACGGCGACCGAGCGGAGCTGGCCGGCGGCGTAGCCGTTTTGCGTGATGGTGTTGATCGTCACCGCACCGCTGGTGCTGGCATATTGCGTCAGGCCGCCAGAGGAGATGTTGAAGGCGACCGAGCCGAGCGACTGACCGCCGACGCTGACGTTGTTGATGGTGATGCCGGAGCCACTCGGCGAGGTCAGCGAGCCGTCGGCAGCGAAGGTAAAGGCCTGCCCGGTGTTGACCCAGCCGACCGTCGTACCGGTCGCATTCGGGTCGGTCTGGTAGAACAGGTTCCAGCTATCGGAATGACCCGCGCCCAGCGACGCACTGTCGGTCTTGGCCCAGCGCAATTGCAGATTCACCGGCGTGCCGGCGGCATTGTAGGCGGTCACCGCGCCGCCGCTGATCGATTCCTTTGTGAAGGTGGCGATGTCGTTGCCGATCACGCCGCCGGTGCCGGCGGTGCCGCCACCGTCGCGGTTCTTGGTGATGGTCGAGGTGAAGCCGAGCGCGGCGAAGGCCGCGCTGTTGGAGCTCGACACCGACAGGTTCGAAACGGTGCCGGTGTTCAGCGTGATCACGCCACCGGCGCTGATCGATGATCCCGACGCACCGGAAAGAGCATCAATCTTGCCGAGCAGGGTCGTAATGTTGTCGGTGACGTTGATCTGGTTCGGGCCGGACGCGCCCGACGCCATGAAGGTCAGTGTCTGACCGTCGACCGTGATGGTGTCGTTCGCAGCAAACCCTGATGTGAGCACTTCGGCGCCGCCGGCCGTCGCGGCGCCGCTCAGCACAGTCGCGCCGGTGATAGCGGGAGAGGACAGCACGTTGCCGCCGCGCGTCACGGTGCTGAGGCCAAGCGCGGTGGCCGCCGTACCGCTGCCGACCGCCACGTCGGTGCCGGTACCCGTCGAGATCTGGATGTTGCCCGTGGCGTTCAGCGATGCTGTAACACCGGCGCCACCCGCGGTTTGAATCGCGGTAAGGATGCTCTGAACCGTCGCCGACGTGCCCGCGCCGAGACCGATCGTGGTGTTGCTGCCGGCCGTCGTGACGGTGGTGCCGCCGTTAAAGGTGATGGTGTTGCCGTTAATGGTCAGCGTCTGGCCGCTCAGCGCGGTGAGGATGCTGGAGGCGAGATGGGTGCCCACCGAGTTGTCGAGGGACGTGGAGGTCGAGGCCACCGCGGCTGAATTGTTCTGGAGCGCAACCGTGCCTGTCCCCGTCGTCGACGAGTAGGGCGAGCGGATATTGCCGGTTGCGGCTGCACCTGACACGGTCGCGCTGGTATAGGGCGCGGGCGGCGTGCCGACCGGCAACGGGTTGGCCTGGAAGTCCGACGGGTTCAGTCCTCCGGCCGCCAGTAGCGTGCCGGTCGCAGCAGTCGAGCTCGCCACCGTGTTCGGCACGGATGGCAGGTTCGCGGCGTACTGGATCGAGGTGGTGGCCTGAGCCGGGATGAAGTTGTTTTGGAATTTCAGGACGGTCGCAACGTTGCCCTGCGGGTTGCCGGTCTTCGGGTCGACCGTGACGCCCATCAAATAGTAGCCGGCGCCATTGACGAGGTTGCCGTTGGAATTGAGCTGGAAGTCGCCGCGCCTTGTGTAATAGGTGACGCCGCTGAACTGCGGCAAGTTGTCGACGACGCTGGTCGCCTTCTGGATCGAGAAGAAGCCGTCACCGGTGATCGCCATGTTGGTAGCGACGGTGGAGGACGAGATCGTGCCCTGGGTGGTGATGGTGGCCTTGGCATTGGCAGTCACGCCGCCCGCGACCTGCTTGCTCGGCACCGAGGCGTCGGGAATGAGATCGACGAAGCTGGTCCCGATGCCCTTGTAACCGGTGGTGGATGAGTTCGCGATATTGCCCGAGATGTTCTGAAGCGCGTAGGACTGCGCCTGCAGGCCACCCACCGAGGTGTTCATTGCATCGAAGATACCCATAACTTTGTCTCCAAATCCGATCTCGGCGGCCGGCAGACCCGTGGCCGCAGTCGGAGGAGACGCCGCAAGGCCTGTGCCAACGCGGGTATTCCCATGAAATCAATCACTTAAATAAATATGCCCCAGCCGATGGACCGGGGCATATTTGCCGGACCGGCAACAATTGCCGGGGAAACTCGTCAATAAGACCTCACGTCGCCGACGGTGTCGCCGGGTGGAAAACCAGCCCGAAACCGTCGATGCAATAGCGCAGGCCGGTCGGCTTCGGACCGTCGTCGAAGACGTGGCCGAGATGGCCGCCGCAGCGCCGGCAGTGCACCTCGGTGCGCACCATGCCGAAGGTGCGGTCCTCGGTCTTGCCGACATTGCCCTCGATCGGCTGGTAGAAGCTCGGCCAACCGGTGCCGCTCTCGAATTTGGTCTCGGACGTAAACAGCGGCAGGTCGCAGCCGGCGCAGGCGAAAGTGCCCTTGCGGTGCTCGTTCAGCAGCGGGCTCGAGCCCGGGCGCTCGGTGCCTTCCTTGCGCAAGATCTCATATTGCTGCGGCGTCAACTGCGCCCGCCACTCGGCGTCGGTCTTCTCGATCTCGAACTTTTGCGCGGCCTTCTCTCCGGCCTCGGCCGGCGTTGCTCTCAGCCAGCGGAAGGCCGAAAGGCCAAACAGGCCGGCGACAGTCGTTAGCAGGATGCGGCGGTCAAACATCTCATTCTCCGTGCGGGAGCTGTACGCCCTGAGATACGGGCTCTGACGGCCAATGTTACACGTCAAGGCCGAATTTTTCGCGCCCTTATTGCGGAACGCCTTGCACCTGCGAGGTCTCCGGGGCGGCAGGTTCCGCCTCCTCGGCCGCAGTTGGCTGTGGCGGCGGCGGGGCCATCCGCGGCCGAACCCCTGAGGGCGGACGGCGCGGACCGGTGCCGGCGGCCCGGTTGGCCTCGGCGAGGCGCGCCTCGCGTTCCCTGTCCTTCACCCGCGCCCGCTCGCGATAGCGGGCAAGCGTCCCCGCGGCCGCGGAACTCGCCCTGCCCCATAGGCCGACCAACTGGCCCGCAACCCGTCCCGTCGCGCCGCCGGCCCAGACCAGCTCGAACGGCAAGAACAGCTTCCAGCGCTCCTCACCCCACAGGATGCTGCGCGCAATCAGTTGTCCGGCCATGGCTGAGGTATTCATGCCCTGGCGGCCGAATCCGCTCGCCACCCACAGGCCTTTGCGCAGCTGGCCGATCTGCGGCATGCCGTGCACGGTCTGCCCGGTGGCGCCGCCGAACATGTCAGTAACCTCGACATTGCCGAGTTCGGGGAAGATCGAGCGGATGCGACGCTTGACGCTGCCCGCGAAGCGCTGCGGTCTCGCGGCCCAGGTGGTCTCGGGGCTCTCCCACATCAGGCGGTCGCCATCGACGATGCGGAAGTGATCGACGCCGTCGGAATCCATCACCGATCCCTTGAAGCCGATGATTTCGTGCACGCGCTCGCCGAGCGGCGCGGTGATGCCGGCATAGCGCCAGACCGGCAGCAACGTCTCCGACAGGCGCCGCAGGGGCGCGCCGAGATGAATGTTGCCGGCAAGCACGATGTGGGAGGCGCGCAGTCGCGCCGAGGGCGTGACGATGCGCTTGCGGATACCGGAATGGTCGATGCTGACGACTGGCGTGTCCTCGAAGATGCGCGCACCGGCGCGCCGTGCCAGCGCCGCAAGGCCATGCACATATTTGCGGCCGTCGACCTGGAACGCCTTGGGGTAGTAGACACCGTGGAAGTAACGATCGGTCTTGAGCGCTGCGCGCACGCGATCGACCTGCCAGCCTTCGACCTCGGTATCGAAATCCTCGTACAGCATCTGGAGGCGGCTGATCAGCCGGTCGCCGGCATCGACGTTGGAGACCTCGAGCACGCCCTCGGTGAGGCCGATATCAGGCATGTTCTCTTCGGTCGCGTTGGCCCGTACGAGCTCCGCGCCCTCCTTCGAGAGCGCCCACAATTCGCTGGTATCCTCGAAGCCGATGCGCTCGATCAGCTCGGTGAGCGGCAACGCAAAGCCCGGCATCACGGTGCCGAGCTGGTTGCCGGAGGCGTTCCAGCCGATATGACGGCCCTCGAGCACCGCGACGCTGGCCCCGAGCCGTGCCGCCTCGAGTGCAATGGAAAGGCCGGCAAGCCCTGCCCCGATCACGCAAATATCAGCGTCAAGATCGAAGGACAGCCGAGCGCGCTCGCGAAAGCCGGCTTCTTCCTGGGACGCGCTTGTGAAAGTCTCGCTCATAGCGTTTCTTAGAGCATGATCCGGAAAAGTGCGCAGCGGTTTTCCGATAAGATCATGCTCAAAATAATAAGCTGATACCAATCGGGCGCTTGTCACCTTGTCCTCAATGGGCCGCCTGTAGATTATTCTGAACGTGGAACGATTCGAGAATGCCATGCGCCGTTTGATGCTGCTGCGTCACGCCAAGACCGAGACCGACGCGCCAAGCGGCCGCGACCAGGACCGCCGGCTCGACCATCGCGGTCAGCGGGATGCCGCCGAGATGGGCGACTGGATGGCCGCCCATCCGCCCGTCCCCGAGACCGTGCTGGTGTCGCATGCCGTCCGTGCCAGACAGACCTGGGACATCGCCTGGGAAGCGATGAAAGACCGCGTCGCAGCGCCTAAGGTCGAGATCCTGCCGGAACTCTACGGCGCCGATCCCGCGCAGATTCTCGAAACCATTCGCACTGCAACGATCCCGGCCAATCCCAAGCAGCTCCTGCTGGTCGGGCACAATCCCGGCATGCATGAGGCGGCCCTGATGCTGACGGGCGGCGGCGACCAGGCCAGTGGCAAGGCACTCGCCGACAATCTGCCCACGGCGGGGCTTGCGGTCCTTGACTTTGATGTCAAGGATTGGGGGGACGTGGCCTACCGCCGCGGCAAACTGGTGCTGTTCGTCAGCCCCAAATTGCTTCGACTGGGATGATCGCGCGACGTACCGGGACAACGTGCTGACCGGAAGATTTGGAGGCGCAGATGTTCAAGTCCATTCTCGTGCCCATCGACCTCGCCGACACCGATCTAGCAAAGCCAGCGATCGCAACCGCGACGACGCTGTCGCAGAACTGGAGCGGATCGGTCCGGCTGCTCAACGTGCTGCCGATGACGCCAGTGATGCTGGCCGAATATGTCCCGGCCGACTTCGACGAACAGCAGCGCCAGACCTCTGAAGAGGCGCTCGCCATCGTCGCCCGCGAGTCGGGCATCGACGCCTCCCACATCTCCAGCGTGGTCCGCCAGGGCGGCATCTATCACGAGATCCTGGAGGAAGCCGCGCAGATGAAGGCCGACCTGATCGTCATGACCTCGCACCGGCCGGCGATGCGCACGTATTTCCTCGGCTCCAATGCCGGGCACGTGGTGCGTTATGCCAAATGCTCCGTACTGGTGGTGAGGCACTGAAACAGGAACAATGGCGTGAAGCAATTCTGGCGGAGGTGGACCTACGAGGTCCCGCTAGCAATCGGCGATGCGCTGTGGGAGGTGCTGGTCGTGCAACTCGCCGCGCTGCTCGACAGGCTGACGGTGCGCAAGGTCATCGCCTTCATCCCCGTCGTCATCCTCATCGCCGCCTACTATCACAGCATCCCGATTCCGCCGGAGCTGATGCTGGTCGGCGACTTCCTAGCCTATATCGACATCTTCTCGGTGCTGTTCCTGCTCGGCGTGCTGAGCCGCATCACGACGATCATGTTCGTCGTCAAACAGGCGGCGGCGCGCATCGCGGCGCTCGCGGACAGTACCGTTTCACGAGTAAAGCGCTTCGATATCAGGCATGGGCGCCAGCGTAGCACTCCGATGCGTCCGCGTCGTAAGCCTAGTGCATCTGAGGAAGATCGAGCTTATGGAGTGTGGGGTCAGATCGCGCTCGCCTGATTGCAGCGATGCGGGGTCAAAGCTCTCACCAAGCCGTCATTGCGAACGCAGCGCTTGTTCGGCGGTACGCTGCAGAGCCGGGGCCCATGCATCAGCGTATCAGCTTCTGGGTCCCGGCTCTGCGCCGCAACGCCAAGGGCGTTGCAGCGCGTCCGGGACACAGAAGAGCAAGCTCACAGATACCGCGTCAGCTCGGTCTTGAACTGACCGTAGACGGCGTCTTCGATCTGGCTGCGGTTGATGCCGATGTCGCGCAGGGCGCGGTCGTCGAGATCGTTCAGCGTCTTGATGGCGGAGCGGCGCTCCAGGCGATCGAACAGGGCGTAGGCGGCGTTGACGAGCGTGGCAAGAAATCCGCTCGACGAGGATGGGCGTAAAGACCGCCCGGCGGTTTGCGAGATCGTGGTCATGTTTCTTCTCCGGCCTTATATCCCGCGCGGCGAAGCAGGTGCCGTTGGCGCAAACGCTGGAAGCGCTTGCACCTCATCTTACCGTCGGATTGCTCTCGCTCACCTCGGTTCAATCGCGGAACTTGATGGAACTTAAATGCTCCAGTACATTGCTCGGAGCAAGAAAAACATTGCTCTCGGTGCAATAATGTCCAAGTTCGAGTACGTGAAGCTTGCGGATGCCATTGCCGCAGATATCTCTAAAGGCACGTTAAAGCCCGGCGACCGGCTGCCGCCACAGCGCAATTTTGCCTATGACCGTGGCATTGCGGTCTCGACTGCCAGCCGGGTTTATACGGAGCTGCTGCGCCGTGGTCTCGTGGTCGGCGAGGTCGGCCGCGGCACCTTCATCTCCGGCGACATCAGACGCGAGGTCGAAACCATCGCCGAGCCGCGCGACGCCCGCATCGATTTCGAGGTCAATTATCCGCTGCTGCCGCAGCAATGGGCGATGATCGCCAAGAGCCTCGCGGGGCTCGAGCGCGTCGATGCGCTGGAAGCCGTGCTGCGCTCGTCGACCAGCACGGGCACCAAGAGTTCGCGCGTTGCTGCGGCCACCTATCTCGCGCGCAAGGATTTTACGCCGCAGGCCGAGCAGATTGTGTTCACCGCCAACGGCAAGCAATCGCTCGCCGCTGCGCTTGCAGCGCTCGTGCCGACCGGCGGCCGTTGCGGCGTCGAGGCGCTCACCTATCCCTACGTCAAGAGCATCGCCGCGCGGCTCGGCATCACGCTGGTGCCGATCCCGATGGACGAATTCGGCGCGCGCCCCGATGCGATCCAGAAGGCACACCGCGAAGCGCATCTGTCGGCGCTGTATCTCCAGCCCATCATCCAGAATCCGCTCGGCGTCACCATGAACGCGACACGGCGCGCCGACATCATGCGCGTCGCCGAGAAGCTTGATCTCACCATCATCGAGGACACCGTTTACGGCTTCCTCGCCGACGACACGCCCCTTGCAGCGCTCGGACCGGACCGCTGCATCGTGCTCGACAGCCTCTCCAAGAAGGTCGCACCCGGTCTCGCGCTCGGCATCCTCGTCGCGCCGCCGCACTTGCGCGAAAGCCTGATGGGCGCGGTGCGCACCGGCGGCTGGATCGCCTCAGGCCACGCACTCGCAGCAGGACAACGGTTGATGGCCGACGGCACCGTCGCCGAGCTGACGCGGCTGAAGCGGATCGATGCCGCGCGGCGCCAGCAGACCGCGGCACGGCTGCTCGCCGGCTATCAACTCTCGGCCGATCCACGTTCCTATCATCTCTGGCTGACGCTGCCGCCGCATTGGCGCTCGCAGACCTTCGTTGCCGCGGCGGCCCGGCGCGGCATCGCGCTGACGCCGTCCTCGACCTTCGCAGTCGCGCATGGCCATGCCCCGAACGCGGTGCGGCTTGCGCTTGCCCCACCCTCGTTCGAGCAGCTCGATTCCGGCCTGCGCACCATCGTGTCGCTGCTCGGCACCAAGGAGGAAGATTTCGACTCGACCGAGTAGCCCTCTCAGGGCTCCGGCCATTCCGCGATAAAACCCTTCGCCTTGTAGGGCTCGATCTTGTCCCATTCATGCAGGACACGACGTCGAAACTCGGCATCGGTATGCCAGAGCGCGCGCGACGTCGCAAAGCTATCGACAGTGAGCAGCAGCTTCGTCACCTCGGGCCAGTGTCGGTGCAATGTCATCGGATAGCGCCGCGCCGTCCAGGTGTTGCCGAGACAGATTACGCTGCGGATGTCGCGCAGTCCCAGCGCCGCATCGATGACGGGGAGCGAGAAGATCACGTTCTCGCCGGTGTTCATCGCGCGGTGCTCCTCCAGGATCCGGTCCGCCGGAATGCCCGCAGCGACCATCGCCGCCTTGATGATCGTGCACTCGGATTGCTCCGAGCCCGGCGTCACGCCGCCGCTGACAATCGACCAGCGGTAGAGGCCCTCGCGCCAGAGCCGCGCGGCCGTCTCGACGCGCAGCGCAACGTCCTCACGGGTGCCGAACAGAAACAGCAGATCGGCCGGCCGGAGCGGCGTATCGATCAGATGGGTGCGGTTGATCTCGGCGATCTCGTCCGCCGTCGGCACGCGCGTGCTGCGATTCATTGATGTCATCGTGGCAGGATGCGAGGCCGACGCGCGGCTGCGAAGTCAATTTTGATTGCGGCTGATTGCAAGCGCTACGGCAGCAAGCCGGCCGGCAACCGATCGAAACTGTAGCTGCGCGGCTGATTGCGCCGGACGAAGCCGCCCACCTGCCAGGCGAACAGCGCCGCAAAGCCAAGGATGAACAATATGCCGGCGAGTTCGCCTGTTATCAGCGCGCGGATAAGAAGCCCGGCCATCGCCACGGCCAGCGCCGCCAGGAAGGCCAGCACTGCAGCATAGGTCTTGCGGCCGAGGCCGGCGGTCAGCTCCGCCCGGCTGCCGGCCTTCGCCATCCGCGCGTGCAGCGCGACGACGAAGTCGCGGAAGCCATCGTCCTGCGGCGCCATCAGCGCCGCGGTCTGCCAGCTTGTCGACAGGATCGCGATGCGGCCGCCCTTGACGTGGCTGAGATCGGCGCGAAAGCGGTGCTGCTGCATCGAGACCGGTCGGAACGACAGCCTGATTGCGCTGATCTCGTCATAGCGCCAAAGGCCGGCGCGACCGGCAATGTGCCAGGACAATCCCTCCTCAGTCAGCTCGAAGCGATGCGCCGAGCCGATCAGCGACGCCTTGTAGGCATAGCTGACGACCGGTCCGCCCTGCCCGTCCATATCCTGCATCACTCGATCCCGTCTGCGATGCGCTTGCGCGATCGCCCTTCCCCATCCTACAAGCGAGCCATGGCTGAGACGATCTATTTTCCGCGCCGCCTGATTCTCGGGGCCGCTGCGATCGCCGGCGTGCTGCTCGCGCTCGCGGTGCACATGCTGGGTGCGCGCTACGGGCTCGACCTCGGCGGCCTCTGGCGTTCCGACACGCACGAGTTCATGCCGACCGGTGCTGCGATCGCCTGGTGGCTGATTGCATCAGTCGGATTCTCCGGTGGTTATTTCACGGCGACGTTGATGCAGAGCGCGGTCTCCGGCCAGATCCCGCAGCGGATGCGCCAGTTCCTGATCGTGGTCGGCGTGCTCCTGCTCGCGGGCGCCGGGCAAGCGGCCTCGGCGCCGAGCCCGCTTCCGACCGTTTCCGGTGTGCTCGCTGGCCTCGCGGCGCTGTGCCTCGGTGCCGTCATGGCTTTCTGCGGCGCGCATTTCGCGCTGCGCGGCGGCAAGTCCAATTAAGCCGAAGCCCGCAGCCGGGGCCGATCCAGCATCATCGCCACCTCGCAGGCGGGCCGCGGCTGGCTGAACAGATAGCCCTGCGCCTGGGTGCATCCCTCGCGCCTGAGCAGTTCGAGCTGCGCGTCGTTTTCAACGCCCTCCGCCGTGGTGACGATGCCGAGGCTGCGTCCAAGGCCGGTGACGGCGCGAATGATCGCCACGGAATCCTCGCGCGTGGCAAGCTCCGACACGAAGGAGCGGTCGATCTTGATCTTGTCGAAGGGGAAGCTGCGTAAGTAGCTCAGCGAGGAATAGCCGGTGCCGAAATCGTCGAGCGAAATCCGCACACCCATGGCGCGCAAATCGTGCAGCGTGGTCAGCGTCGCCTCGCTGTTCTGGAGCAGCACGGATTCGGTGATCTCGAGCTCGAGGCGACGCGCCGCGAGCCCTGAATTCCTCAGCGCTTCCGTCACTGAGGCAATCAGACTTGGATTCTTGAACTGGACCGGCGACAGATTGACGGCGACGCCGACATCGTCCGGCCACGTCGCGGCATCCGCGCAGGCGCGGCGCAGTACGAGCTCGCCGAGCTGGACGATGAGACCGGTCTCCTCCGCGAGGGGAATGAAGTTGATGGGCGAGATCAGGCCGCGCTCCGGATGATTCCAGCGCAAGAGCGCCTCGAAGGCGACAACGCGATCGCTGGCGACGTCACGGATCGGCTGATAATACGGCTGGAACTCATCGCGCTGTAGCGCCGCGCGCATATCCATTTCCAGCAGGCGCCGGGCCTGCGCGCGCGCATCCATGCCGGTTTCGAAGAAACGATAGGTGCCGCGGCCGTCGGCCTTGGCGCGATACAGCGCCAAATCCGCGTTTTTCAGCAGCTCGTCCGGACTGCTGCCGTCCTGCGGCGACAACGAGATGCCGATCGAAACGCCGATCACGATTTGATGGTCCTCGATCTCGTAGGGCGCGGAGACCACCTCGACGATGCGTCTTGCAAGTGCCCGCGCGGCAGCCTCCTCCGCGCGACCGATCTGGACCACGGCGAACTCGTCGCCGCCGAGGCGGGCCACGGTGTCGTGCTCGCCGACCGTCGCCTTCAGCCTTTGGCCGACCTGCTTCAGCAGCGCATCGCCAATGGGATGGCCGAGCGAATCGTTGATGTCCTTGAAGTGATCGAGGTCGAGGCAGAACACCGCGAGCTGGTCGTCCGCGGCCGCCCGGCGCAGCCCCTGCTCGAGCTGCTCGTGGAACAGCACGCGGTTCGGCAGATTGGTCAGCGCGTCATGACGCGCCATGTGCGAGATCTTGGCCTGCGCGTCCAGCCATTCGGTGATGTCCTCGAAGGTGGCGACCCAACCGCCGCCCTGCATCGGCTGGTTGACGACACGGATCGAGCGATCGAACCGGCGAACCACATCCGTCGTTGTGCGTCCCTCCCGGGCATCCTCGACGAGGCGCGCGAAGAATTGTTCGGCATCGCCGTTCCACTGGCCCTTCGCCGCCTCCTCGCGGAGGATATCGAGCAGGACGCGGCCGGTGAGCTGAATGTCGGAGCGGCGGAGCATCGCCGCGTAACGCTCGTTGAACAGGATAATCTTGCCTTCGGCATCGAACATGCACAGTCCCTGCGACATGTTCTCGAGCGCGGTGTCGAGCAGGATCTGCTGGCGGCCGATCTCGCCCTTGGCGCGACGGTCGAGCACGGCGGCCGTGAGCGCGATAGCGATGATAGCAACGGCTGCGCTGGCGGTCAGGATGGACAACGACGCCGGCGGAATCGAAAGACCGCCGATCGCAAGCGTCGGATCTGGCGTCAACTGCAATGCGCCCATCGCGGTGAAATGGTGTGAGACGATGGCAACCGTCAGCAAGGTCGTTGCGGCAAGCGCGTTGGATAGGCTGTCGTCTCGACCTGCCACGTACAGGGCGCAAGATCCAAAGACGATGCCGAGCAGGATGGATACCGTCACCGTTCCCGCGGCCCAACCGACATGGGCAGGAATCTCGAACGCCATCATGCCGGTGTAATGCATCGCCGCCACGCCGCCGCCCACGACAGCGCCGCCAAGCGCGACCAGAGCTCCGCGCCTCGTCGAAACCGAAATACTGAGACCGATGAAGGTGACCGCAATCGCAAAGATCAGCGAGAGGATCGTCACGGGGATGTTGTAGGCGCCACCGGCGCCGGGCCCGTAGGCCTGCATCGCGATGAAATGGGTTGCCCAGATGCCGCAACCGGCCACAACGGCGTCGAGCGTTATCCAGACGAGGCGAGCACCGCCATTCGCCGCACGTGCCCGATGAAAAAGACTGATTGCCGCCGCGCTTGCCAGCAGACACACGGCGCCGCCGAGTGCGACCAGACGCCAATCATGCTGGTCCGTAAGACAAAACAGAACTTGATACATTGCCGGCCCCTATTCCATCGGGCAGTACAGCCGGCAGAGGTGGACAGTCGGTAACCGGCTATGCGCCGGTTGCCGCAATGGTGAACAGAGAATGTGTGCGGCCGCTCACATATCTCGCGCCCGCGCGGTGACGCCAAGGCCGATCACGCCGGCGGCCAGCAGCAGCACCGCCGCCGATATGATTAGCGATTGGTGAAGGCCGCTCATGAACGCGCGATCGGACGCCACCAGCGAGCCGAATAGCGCGACGCCAAGGACGCTGCCGGTTTGCCGTGTCGCGTTGAGGACGCCCGCAGCGATACCCGAGCGCGCCTTCTCGACGCTGCCGAGCATGGTCGAGGTCAGCGGTGGGACCAGGAGGCCAAGCCCGCTGCTGATCGCGATCATCTGCGCAAAGATCGCGGGATAGCTCGTCCCGGCCTCGATCCAGACGAGGCCAAGACAGCCGAGCGCAGAGATGCAGGCGCCGGCCACGATGATCGGGCACGGGCCGATACGCTCGGCCAGGCGCGGCGCCAGCAGATTGACCGGCAGCACCGCTCCCATCATCGGCACGAAGGCGAGCCCGGTCCACCACGCGGACAGGCCGTTGATGCGCTGGAAGTAGAGGCTCAGCACGAAGATCAGGCCGTAGATTGCGACGTTGACAAGCAGGCCGACGATCGTGGTCAGGGTAAACAGCCGATGACTGAACAACGAGAGCGGCAGCATCGGCTGCTCGGTGCTGGCCTCGCGCCAGACGAACAACGCCGCGAGGATGGCGGAAGTCACGAAGGCGGCGATCACCGCCGGATGATCCCATCCGAGCGCGCCAGCTTCGATGATCGCACCAGCGAGCGCACCCAGCGCCCCGATCGCGGCAAGCTGGCCGGGTAGATCGATCTCGCGTGAGCGCGCCCGCGTGGTCTCGGTCGCATAGCGCCAGCTCAGCCACAGGCCTGCGACGCCGATCGGCAGATTGACAAGGAAGATCGCACGCCAGCCGACCAGCGTGATCAGCGCACCGCCGACGAAGGGGCCAGCGGTCAGCGCCAGGCTCGCGCCTGCCGCCCAGACCGCGACAGCACGGCCGCGCGCACGATCGTCCGGATAGGCGTGATTGAGAAGCGCCAGCGAATTCGGCACCAGGATCGCCGCCGCCAGTCCCTGCACCAGCCGCGCGCCGATCAACACGATCGCGTTGGGAGACAGCGCACAGGCCAGCGAGGCCGCAGTGAAGATCGCGAATCCCGCTATGAAGATGCGCTTGGCGCCGATGCGATCGCCGAGTGCACCGGCCGTCAGGATGAAGGCGGCAAAAGCGATGGTGTAGGCGCTGACCACCCATTGCAGCTCCGCGACGCCGCCGCCGAGTGTCTTGCCCATGGCGTCGAGCGCAGTGTTGACGATGGTGACGTCGAGCTGCACGACGCCATAGCCGAGGCTCATCGCGGCCAGCGTCAGCGACGTTGCAAGGCGCGGTGCGTTGCGCGGCGCGCCGCTCGCGAAGGTCTCATATTTGATGGTATTTGCTCGCATGCTGCCACCTCGATTGCGGCCCCATGCGACATATATGCCGCTCTCCCGCTGGCATGCTTCGGCAATGATCGAATGATGGGTACCCGAAATGCAAGCGCCGCGTGGGGGAACCGCGCGGCGCTCTTTGGAGACCGGTCAGGCTTAGCTCGCCGCCCTCAGGTTCACCTTGCTCTCGGCCAGCGTCGTCAGCTTTTTGTCGGTTGCCTTCTCTTCCTCGAGCGTCTTGGCAAGCACGGCCGCACAGTCACTGCGGCCGAGCTGCTTGGCCCAAGCGATCAGACTGCCATAGCGGACGATCTCGTAATGTTCGGCGGCCTGTGCCGCGTTGATCAGGGCTGCATCGAGCACCGCCTTGTCGGCGACCTCGCCCGCAGTTTCCTCGGCCTCTTCGATGATACCGTCGATGGCCGGGCAATCGACTGCCTTCACCGCGACGCCGTGCATCTTGAACACTTCCTCGAGCCGCGTGACGTGCTGCCTGGTTTCTTCAAGGTGCGTCAAAAAGCCCTGCTTCAGCTGCGGATCGGTGGCCTTATCTGCCATTTTCGGCAGGGCTTTGGTGAGTTGCTGCTCGGCGTAATAGATGTCCTGCAGCTGATGCACGAACAGGTCGTTCATGGTCTTGATGTCTTTGGTGAACAGTCCCATCGTTCCAATCCTCGAGAAGTCTTTGGGAACACGACGGCACCGGCTTGGACAAAAGCCGCGATTTCGCCGTGTTCGATTGCTGATGGAGCGCTAACCGGTGCGCAGCGTCGTCGTTCCAAAAAACTCTCGCCTCGCTTGCGCCGGAACAATGCTTGCCAGCGCGGGATTTGGGACCATTTGCAAATACGGGGGCGCAGTCGAAGCTTCACCCTCGACTCATATGCTTAACGCGCCGTCCATGTGAACCACGTATGACAAAACGGCCGGTCCGGCGCAGAACCTGTCGTTGTCAAGGGCTGCACAAGTCGGTGTTTTTGCCTTAAATGAGCTAGATCATGCCTAGCGATCGCCCCTCATTTCGGGCAGTGATCGCAACCGACCGGCCAATGTCTGGCCCGGTCGGTCTTGCCCCCCGCCGGGAGGATGAATGCACGGACTGCTGCCCGCGCTGAAACGCGGCTTCAAGAGATGGATCGGCTGGCGACGGCTCGGAGTTGCCGCGAGCGTGATGATCATCGCCTTCGCGGTGACCACGCTCGTGCGGACCCTCAAGGGCATCGATACCGGCGTCATCCTGACCGCATTGGCCGATATTCCCCGCGGACATATCGGGCTCGCCGCGATCTGCGTGTTCTTCGCGTTCTGTACGCTGACCTTCTATGACTTTTTTGCACTGCGAACGATTGGCAAGAAACACGTGCCGTATCGCATCGCAGCGCTGTCCAGCTTTACGTCCTATTCGATCGGCCACAACATCGGTGCCACGGTATTTACCGGCGGCGCGATCCGCTTCCGGATTTATTCGGATTACGGGCTGAACGCGATCGACGTCGCCAAGATCTGCTTCCTCTCCGGCCTGACCTTCTGGCTCGGTAACATCTTCGTGCTGTCGATCGGCATGGCCATCCATCCGGATGCGGCGTCCTATATGGATCAGCTGCCATCGTCGATCAACCGGCTGATTGCGTTTGGCGGCCTCGCCTCGATCGCCGCCTATCTGGTCTGGCTCAGCATGGGCGAGAAACGCCGCGAGCTGGGCCAGAAGGGCTGGAAGGTGGTGCTGCCGTCGGCGCCGCTGACGCTGGTACAGATCCTGATCGGCGTGGTCGATCTCGGCTTCTGTGCCTTCGCGATGTATCTGCTGATTCCGGCCGAACCGCCGATCGACTTCCTGTCGCTCGCGGTGGTGTTCATCCTGGCAACGCTGCTGGGCTTCGCCAGCCACGCACCCGGCTCGATCGGCGTGTTCGACGCCGCCATGCTGGTGGCGCTGCCCGAATTCGGCCGCGAGCAACTGCTCGCGACCCTGCTGGTCTTCCGTATCCTCTATTTCGTGATCCCGTTTGGTCTGGCCATTTCCATTATGGGCACAAGAGAGCTCTGGATGAACGTGGTCCGGCCCTGGCAGGAACGGCGGCGGCTGGCGGAAGCTTGCGCGCAGGCCAACCTGCCCAAGGAGGTGACGCCGATGGAGCGCGAACGGTTGGTGCGCCAGGCCAGCAAGCGGTAAGGTCGGCCTGCGGCCGCGCCGGAAGCCCGCAAAGAGCGGCAAGCAGAAGGTTGCAGGCCGGGGAGCTATGCTCTCTTATTTCCGCCTCAACTTTGCCGTTGAAGACGCGGGCCATGATCCCAGTTTCCCCTCGCCGTTTCCTTGCGGGCGCCCTGCTGTTGGCCGGGCTCCTCACCGTTCTGCCGCTTCAGCGCGTCCTCGCGCAGGATGCCGGCGCCATGCAGATCAATTGGGAGGTCCGCAACCGCTTCCGCCTGTTCCGCGAGGAGCGCGACTTCCTGCTGCATGTCGAGAATGCGCGTAACCGCAGCATTCTCGCCGCGGAGCAGTCGCTGGAGCTCCAAAGCGAAGGCCGCGGCTGGGCCCGCAACATGGTCAACCGGCTCTGCATCGACCTGCAGGGCCGGGTCAACCAGCCCTGCACCCGCGACAACGTCAAAGAAAACTACCTCACCCCGGTCGACCATCCCATCACCGTGCGCCTGACCGGCGCGGTGCCGGTCGGCGCCACCTGTGCCTGGTCGTTCGACGACGGTGACGGTCCGCAATCCTCCACCTTCGACTGCGCCGAACCGGTCAATCTGCGGGTCCGCTACGGCAAGCAGACGGTGGCAACCGTCGATGTCTCTTCGGGCTCGGATCCAAGCCAGCGCCTTCAGACCGAGATCCAGGTCCGCGACATCTTCATCGCCGGCCTTGGCGACAGCATCGCCTCCGGCGAGGGCAATCCGGACCGGGCGCTGGCGCTGTCGGACGAGGGCTTCTGCTTCCGCTCCTATCTCGGCACCGCCGGCGGACAGTATTACCGGCCGAGCCGCGCCGGCTTCAAGGGTGGCCGCGCCTGCGAGGCGCCGGATACGCTCGCCAACTGGCAACGCTACGGCGCGCTCTGGTTCAACTCGCCGTGCCACCGCTCGCTCTACAGCTATCAGGCCCGGACCGCGCTCGCCCTCGCCGTGCGCTACACCCATATTGCCGTCACCTATCTGCCGCTCGCCTGCACCGGCGCCAGCATCAGCGACGGGCTGCTCGGCTCTCAACGCGCCCGCGAATGCCCGCCCGGCAAGTCCGGCGTCTGCAACACCAGCGTGAATGCGCAGGTCGCCGAACTGCGCGAGGCGCTCACCGCGGCGAAGAAGCGTCAGCCGGATCGCAATCTCGATCTCGTGCTGCTCTCGATCGGCGCCAACGACGTCTACTTCTCCGGCCTGGTCGCCGACGTCATCGTCGACACAGCGACCGAACGTGCACTGTTCCGCCGCTCCGGGGTGATGGCGAGCGTCGACGATTCCCGTGACGCGCTCCAGCGCGAGCTGCCGCAGAATTTCGCCAAGCTGCGCGAGGCGCTGAAGCCACTGGTCGGCGGCGATCTCTCGCATGTGGTCTATGTCTCCTACGCCAATCCGGCGCTTGCAGACGGCGGCGTGCCCTGTCGCGGAGGCCGCGGCGGCTTTGACATCCATCCTGCCTTCAAGGCCGATCCGCAGCGCCTCACGCGCGTCTCGACCTTCGTCGACACGGAGTTCCTGCCGCAGCTGAAGGGGCTCGCCACCTGCACGAACGGTGCGCTGTGCCGCGATCCCGAAGCTGACCGCATGACGTTTGTCGATACCCACCAGGCCGCATTCGCCGATCACGGCTTCTGCGCGCATGCCGGCAACGATCCCGAATTCGACCGCACCTGCTTTGCCGAGAACGGACAGAGCTTCAATCCGGACATCGTGTCGGGGGCGAGCCAGCCGATGTTGTGCGGCCGCGGCGCCTCGGAGTATCGCGCCTACCTGCCGCGCGCGCGCTGGATCCGCGACGCCAATGACAGCTATTTCGCAGCGATGACCTATCCCCAGGGGTTGCCGGCGGCGAGCCAGCCGAACGACATCCACGACGCGACCTGGGGCGTGCTCTCGGCGGTCTACGGCGGCGCCGTGCATCCGAGCGCCGAAGGCCACGCCGCGATGGCGGATGCGACGCTGCCCGCTGCAAGCGCAGTGCTGGGGCTGGATGCCGTGCCGCCGGGCGTCACGCGCGGATTGCTAGCGCCACTGCTGGGCGGCACGCAGCAGTAGGCGAGCTCTCTCCACCGTCATTGCGAGCGCAACGAAGCAATCCAGAAGCTTTCCACGGAGGGACTCTGGCCTCCGTGAAAGGCGCGATGAATCGAGAAGCTGCGGCTTACTGGATTCCCCGCCTTCGCGGGGAATGATAGTGGAGCACGTGGCGCCTGCCGTTCCATCAATTCAAAACCGGCATCAATCGATACCCCCTTCAACTTGGACACTTTCCCGCGCGCGCCTCTAGGAGTCGCAGAGAGGAAACAATTCGAGTTCGAGGAGGCGCCAGATGAGCGCAGTGGTGTCCGCAACGGATGTGAGGAGGTCTCGCGTCAGGCTGTTCATCGTGACCATGCTGTTCCTGGTCACCACGGTCAATTACGCCGACCGCGCCACGCTCTCGATCGCAGGCCCCGCCCTCTCCAAGGAACTTCATCTCGATCCGGTCGCCATGGGCTGGATCTTCTCGGCCTTCGGCTGGTCCTACGTCGTGGCCCAGGTGCCGGGCGGCTGGCTGCTCGACCGCTACGGCTCGCGCCTCGTTTATGCCTTCAGCATCATCGTCTGGTCGCTGTTCACGATGATGCAGGGCTGGGTCGGCTTCCTCAGCGCCGGCGATGCCGTCACCGTGCTGTTCGCGCTTCGCCTCCTGGTCGGCGTCGCCGAAGCACCGTCCTTCCCCGCCAACGCCCGTATCGTCGCGGCCTGGTTTCCCGGCAATGAGCGCGGCACGGCGTCGGCCTTGTTCAATTCGGGGCAGTATTTCGCCACCGTGATCTTCGCGCCGCTGATGGGCTGGATCGCCCATGATTACGGCTGGCGCTACGTGTTCTTCGTGATGGGCGGGCTTGGAATCCTCATGGGCCTCGTCTGGATCAAGACCGTTTACGGCCCGAAGGAGCATCCCGGCGTCAACGAGGCCGAGTTCGACTACATCAAGGAGGGCGGCGCGCTGGTCGATCTCGACGCGCCCAGAGACGAGCGCGCAGCGGACTCCGGTCCGAAATGGGAGCATATCCGCCAGTTGCTCTCCAATCGCATGATGCTCGGCGTCTATCTCGGTCAATACTGCATCAACACGCTGACCTATTTCTTCCTGACCTGGTTTCCCGTGTACCTCGTCAAGGAGCGCGGCCTGTCGATCCTGCAAGCCGGCTTCGTCGCGACGCTGCCCGCATTGTGCGGCTTCGTCGGAGGCGTGCTCGGCGGCATCATTTCCGACGTCATCCTGCGCAGGACCGGCTCGCTGACCTTGGCGCGCAAGATCCCGATCGTCGGCGGCATGCTGCTGTCGATGTCGATCATCGCCTGCAATTATGTCGACGGCCAGGCGCTGGTGGTCGGCTTCATGGCACTCGCCTTCTTCGGCAAGGGCATCGGCGCGCTCGGCTGGGCTGTGGTCTCCGACACCTCGCCCAAGGAAGCCGGCGGTGTCTCCGGCGGCCTGTTCAATGCCTTCGGCAACCTTTCCTCGATCACCACGCCGATCGTGATCGGCTACATTGTGGCCGCAACGGGCTCCTTCAACGGCGCCCTGGTGTTCGTCGGCGTCAACGCGCTGGTGGCCGCCGTCGCCTATCTCGTAGTGGTCGGCAAGATCGAGCGGGTGGTGCTCGAACGTTCCTCCTGAGCGCTCCGAGTGATCGGAGTGGGACAGGCAACTCAACGGCGGCTCCCAAAGGCCGCCGTCTTTGTTTTGGAGGTGATCGATGCTAGAAGTGCCGGGGAAACGCCTTATCCATCCAAGGCATGTATCGATGTTCGACCTCAACCAGCTCCGCTGTTTCGTCACGGTGGCGGAGGAACTGCATTTCGGCCGCGCCGCCGCGCGGCTGAACATGACCCAGCCGCCGCTGTCACGGCAGATCCAGGTGCTCGAGCATATCATCGACGCACCACTGCTGGAGCGCACCAGCCGCTCGGTGCGCCTGACACCGGCGGGCCGCAGCTTCCTGCCCGAGGCGCGCCGCATCCTGAAGCTTGCGGAAAGCGCTTCGCAGGTGGCTCGCCGCATCGCGCTCGGCAAGACCGGCTCGGTCAAGATCGGGTTCACAGCCGCAGCCGCCTACGGCTTCCTGCCTGAGCTGGTCGCGGCCTGCCGCGCCAAGCTGCCGGAGGTCGACTTCTCGCTGAAGGAGATGGTCTCCGGCGATCAGTTCGAGGCCCTCACCTCGGGCCAGATCGATGCCGGCCTGCTGCGGCCGCCGATCGCGCGGCCGGAGCTTGCCAGCCGCCGCGTCGTCGCCGAGCCCCTGCTGGCCGCGATCCCGAAGAAGCATCCGCTGGCGAATGCCGAGAACATCACCATCAAGGACTTCGACGACCAGCCCTTCGTGATGTATTCGCCCTATGAGAGCCGCTACTTCCACGATCTCCTGGTGGCGCTGTTCACCCGCGCCGACATCCTGCCGCGCTATGTCCAGCACTTGAGTCAGATCCACTCGATCCTGGCGATGGTGCGCGCCGGTCTCGGCCTCGCCATCGTGCCCGCCGCGGCCGCCGGCCTCAAGATCTCCGACGTCCGGCTGCGGCCGCTGAAGCTGCGCAACCGCGTCCCGGTCGAGCTCTTCATGGTCTGGCGCCGCGACGACGAGAATCCGCTGCTGTCGGCGCTGGTCAAAATCGCCAGCGAATTGTCGTCCGCGGAGGTCGTGGAGGATTGATGCTCAATCCGCATCGGTCGATATAGGCTTTGGCTTGGACGCGCATCGAACGGTTTCCTAAACAGCGGTCTATGGACGCGTGCCTCAGTGAGCGTCCCCGACACATACGAGAGCAGGGAGCAGCGCCCATGAGCAAGATGACCCCGCAGGAAATGGCCCAGAAGATCGGATCGGGCCTCCTGTCCTTCCCCGTCACGCCATTCAAGGCGGACTACTCCTTCGACGAAGCGACCTACCGCGCCAACATGGATTGGCTGTGCGGCTATGACGTCGCAGGTCTGTTCGCCGCCGGCGGCACCGGCGAGTTCTTCTCGCTGACCCCGACTGAAGTCCCGCAAGTGGTCAAGGTCGCCGTCGACGAGACCAAGGGCCGCGTGCCCGTGCTCGCCGGCACCGGCTATGGCACCGCCATCGCTCGCGAGATCGCTGTTGGCGCCGAGAAGGCCGGCGCGGATGGCCTGTTGCTGCTGCCGCCCTACCTCACCCATTCCGAGCAGGACGGCCTTGCCGCCCACGTCGAGGCCGTCTGCGCCTCCGTGAAGATCGGCGTCATCGTCTATAACAGAGACAACGCCATCCTTCAGCCGGATACGCTCGCGCGCCTCGCCGAGCGCTGTCCGAACCTTGTCGGCTACAAGGACGGTATCGGCGACATCGAGCTGATGACCCGTGTCTATACCAAGCTCGGCGATCGCCTGACCTATGTCGGCGGCCTGCCGACCGCGGAGACCTTCGCGCTGCCCTATCTCGACATGGGCGTGACGACCTACTCCTCGGCCGTGTTCAACTTCGTGCCTGAGTTCGCCACCAATTTCTACGCCGCGGTCCGCAAGCGCGACCATGCGACCATCCATGCCGGTCTGAAGGATTTCATCCTCCCGCTGATCGCGATCCGTAACCGCAAGAAGGGCTATGCGGTCTCGATCATCAAGGCCGGCATGAAGGTGATCGGCCGCGATTCCGGCCCGGTGCGTCCGCCGCTAACCGACCTGACCGAGCAGGAGGTGACGGAACTGGCCGCGCTGGCGAAGAACCTGCCCGCCATCCGCTCGTCACAACAGGCTGCAGAATAACAAACGACAACAGGGAGGAGTGTGCGATGGCCCGGACAGATATTTCTGGTGCGTCAGTCGCTGGCGCACCGGTCGTCACGGCGATGCAAGTGATCCCGGTTGCCGGCCGCGACAGCATGCTCCTCAACTTGAGCGGCGCGCACGCGCCGTTCTTCACCCGCAACATCGTCATCCTCACCGACAATGCCGGCCATACCGGCGTCGGCGAGGTGCCGGGCGGGCAAAAGATCTGGCAGACGCTGCAGGACGCCCGCGATCTCGTGATCGGCAAGACCGTCGGCGCGATGAACAACATCCTCGCCGATGTCCGTTCGACCTTCGCCGACCGCGATGCCGGCGGACGCGGCAAGCAGACCTTCGACCTGCGCGTGATGATCCACGCGGTCACCGCAATTGAATCCGCCCTGCTCGACCTGCTCGGCCAGCATCTCAATCTGCCGGTCGCAGCCCTGCTCGGCGAAGGCCAGCAGCGCAGCAGCGTCGAGACGCTCGGCTACCTTTTCTTCGTCGGTGACATCGGCAAGAGCAAGCTCGACTACGTCAAGGGCGAGACCGGCAAGGCGGAATGGTTCAACCTCCGCCACCAAGAGGCGATGACGCCGGAGACCGTGGTACGCCTGGCGGAAGCCACGCAGGACCATTACGGCTTCGCCGATTTCAAGCTCAAGGGCGGCGTGCTCCGCGGCGAACAAGAGATCGAGGCCGTCACGGCGATCGCCAAGCGTTTCCCCAATGCCCGCGTCACGCTCGACCCGAACGGCGCCTGGTCACTCGACGAGGCCATCAGACTCTGCAAGAACATGCACGGCATCCTCGCCTATGCCGAGGATCCCTGCGGTGCCGAGGCCGGCTTCTCCGGCCGCGAGATCATGGCCGAGTTCCGCCGCGCCACGGGTCTGCCGACCGCGACCAACATGATCGCCACCGACTGGCGTCAGCTCTCCCATGCGCTACATCTAGGCGCGGTGGACATTCCGCTCGCCGATCCCCATTTCTGGACCATGCAAGGCTCCGTGCGCGTCGCCCAGACCTGCCGTGACAACGGCCTGACCTGGGGCTCGCACTCCAACAACCACTTTGACATTTCGCTCGCCATGTTCACCCATGTCGGCGCGGCTGCCCCCGGCAAGGTGACCGCGATCGACACCCACTGGATCTGGCAGGATGGCCAGGCGCTGACCAAGGAGCCGCTGCTGATCCGCGGCGGCAAGATCGCGGTCCCGGATCGTCCGGGTCTCGGCATCGAGATCGACCGGGCGGCCATCGAGGCCGCGCATGAGCTCTACAAGAAGCATGGACTCGGCGCCCGTGATGACGCTATTGCCATGCAGGATTTGATCCCGGGCTGGACCTTTGACGACAAGCGTCCCTGCCTCGTTCGCTAAGAAACTGAGGCATGATCCCGGAAAAGTGGGTACCGGTTTTCCGACTAGGATCATGCCCCCTTAAATGACTTGGAGGACTGTATGACTGCGATCCTGAAAAACTTCATCGGCGGCGAGTGGGTCGATGGCTCCGGCGTCACCAAGAACATCAACCCCTCCAACACCAACGATGTCGTCGGCGAATACGCCAAGGCCGACAAGGCGCAGACCGAGAAGGCGATCGCCGCCGCGAAGGCCGCCTTCCCGGCCTGGGCGCAGTCGACGCCGCAGGTGCGCTACGATGCGCTGAACAAGATCTCCACCGAGATCCTCGCCCGCAAGGAAGAGCTTGGCCGCCTGCTGGCGCGCGAGGAAGGCAAGACGCTGCCCGAGGGCATCGGCGAGGTCGCCCGCGCCGGCCAGATCTTCGCATTCTTCGCCGGCGAAGCCCTGCGGCTGATCGGCGAGAAGGGTGCCTCGGTGCGTCCCGGTCTCGATGTCGAGCTGACCCGTGAGCCGGTTGGCGTCGTCGGCATGATCACGCCCTGGAATTTCCCGATCGCGATCCCCGCCTGGAAGATCGCGCCCGCGCTCTGCTACGGCAATACCGTGGTGTTCAAGCCGGCCGAGCTGGTGCCCGGCTCGGGCCACGCGCTCGCCGAGATCATCACCCGCTCGGGCATTCCGGCCGGCGTGTTCAACCTCGTGGTCGGCTCCGGTTCGGTGGTCGGCCAGACCCTGCTCGAACACCCCGATGTCGCGGCGATCTCCTTCACCGGCTCGGTGCAGACGGGCCGCAAGATCGCGCAGGCCTGCGTGCTCTCGAACCCGATGAAGAAATTCCAGCTCGAGATGGGCGGCAAGAACCCGCTGGTCGTGCTCGATGATGCGGACCTCAAGACCGCAGTCGAGGTCGCCGTCAACGGCGCCTATTTCTCGACCGGTCAGCGCTGCACCGCCTCGTCCCGCCTGATCGTGACCGAAGGCATTCATGACCGCTTCGTCGCCGCGGTGGCCGAACGTCTGAACAGCCTGTCGGTGGACGATGCACTCAAGGCCGGCGTGCATATCGGCCCGGTGGTCGACCAGAGCCAGCTCGACCAGGACCTGCGCTACATCAAGATCGGCCAGGACGAGGGCGCCAAGCTCGCCTTCGGCGGCGAGCTGCTCAAGCGCGAGAATCCCGGGCACTACCTGCAACCGGCGCTGTTCACCGAAGCCAACAACAACATGCGCATCGCGCGTGAAGAAATCTTTGGCCCGGTCGCAGCCGTCATCCGCGCAAAGAACTACGAGGAAGCACTGGCGATCTCCAACGACACCGAGTTCGGCCTCGCCTCCGGCATTTGCACCACCAGCCTGAAATACGCCTCGCACTACAAGCGCAACAGCGAGTCAGGCATGGTGATGGTCAATCTGCCCACCGCCGGCGTCGACTACCATGTGCCGTTCGGCGGCCGGAAGGGCTCAAGCTACGGCGCCCGCGAGCAGGGCTCCTATGCACGCGAGTTCTACACGACGGTGAAGACGGCTTACACCTATCCGGGTTGATGGGCTGACTTCGTAGGGTGGGTTAGCCCGCGGCTGCGCGAAGCACAGTTCGCTGGCGTAACCCACCTCTTCTGCTTCCGCGGATTGAGACAGTGGTGGGCTACGCCGAGCAGATGCGCTCTGCGCATCTGCGGGGCTAACCCACCCTACACTTCGGAGTCCACGATGGACCAGGACGTCGCAGCCAAAGAGCAGCCCCGCTACATCAAGCTCAACGCGCGCGACAATGTCGCGATCGTGGTCAATGATTTCGGGCTTCCCGCCGGCTCCCGCTTCGCTTGCGGACTGACGCTGCGCGCCTTCGTGCCGCAGGGGCACAAGACCGCCCTGGTCAACATCGCACAAGATGAGCCGATTATCCGCTACGGCGAGGTGATCGGCTACGCGCTTTCGCCGATATCAGCCGGCGAATGGGTCGACGAAGCCCGCATCCGCATGCCCGAGGCCCCTGCCCTCGACAAGCTGGAAATCTCGACCGCCGTCCCCGCGCCGCTGCCGCCGCTCGAAGGCTTCACCTTCGAGGGCTATCGCAATCCGGACGGATCGGTCGGCACCAAGAACATCCTCGGCATTTCCTCCTCCGTGCAATGCGTCAAGGGCACGATGGAATACGCAGTGAAGCGCATCCGCGCCGAGCTGCTGCCGAAGTACCCGAAGGTCGACGACGTCGTGCCGCTGACGCACGCCTATGGCTGCGGCGTCGCCATCACCGCGCCGGACGCAGTCGTGCCGATCCGCACGTTGCAAAACCTCGCGCTGAATCCCAACTTTGGTGGCGAGATCCTGGTCGTCGGCCTCGGCTGCGAAAAGCTCGCGCCCGAGCGGCTGGTGCCGGAAGGCGTTGATAACGCCATTGTGCGCATGCAGGACGAAGCCTTTGACGGCTTTGGCGCGATCGTCGATGCGATCATGACCCAGGCCGAGGCGCGGCTGAAGGTGCTCAACACCCGCACGCGCGAGACCTGCCCCGCTTCCCACCTCGTTATCGGCCTGCAATGCGGCGGCAGCGATGCCTTCTCCGGCGTCACCGCCAATCCTGCCGTCGGCTTCGCCGCCGATCTGCTGGTGCGCGCCGGCGCCACGGTGATGTTCTCCGAAGTCACCGAGGTGCGCGATGCCATCCAGCTGCTCACCCGCCGCGCCATCAACGAGGACGTCGGCCGCGCGCTGGTACGCGAGATGGCCTGGTACGATTCTTATCTCGCCCGGGGCGGCGCCGATCGCAGCGCCAACACCACGCCCGGCAACAAGAAGGGCGGCCTCGCCAACATCGTCGAGAAGTCGCTGGGCTCGATCGTCAAGTCCGGCTCATCAGCCATCACCGGTGTGCTGTCGCCCGGCCAGAAGGCGACGCAGAAGGGCATGCTGTTCGCGGCAACGCCAGCCTCCGACTTCATCTGCGGCACGCTCCAGCTCGCCTCCGGCATGACGCTGCAGGTGTTCACCACCGGCCGCGGCACGCCTTACGGCCTCGCGGCTGCGCCCGTGATCAAGGTCGCGACCCGCACTGAGCTCGCCCGTCGCTGGAAGGACCTGATCGATTTCGATGCGGGCGGTATCGCCACCGGCGCAAAGACCATCGAGGAAACCGGCTGGGACCTGTTCCGCCTGATCCTCGATGTCGCCTCCGGCCGCACCAAGCCGTGGTCCGACCGCTGGGGCATCCACAACGATCTCACGCTGTTCAATCCGGCGCCGGTGACGTGAACCGGCGCCGCGCCCGCGAGCGGTCGAAGCCCGCAGTGGTGCGAGAGTCCAGGCTCGACGCGTAGAGCAGGATCATCCGTCTTTCGCGAAGCCGTCCTGAAACATTGGCGCGGAAAATTTCCTCCTCGTTTCATTCCGCCGTGTCGCGCAACCAAATTTATCCAGCGACAGTGATCGAATGTTCGCACACAAGCGAACCTATCGCAGTGGTGCCACGACCAAACCTCCGATTGATATCTTCAACGGAGATTTTGAAATGCGTATTCTCTCGATGATTACCGTGACAGGCGCGATGATTGCGAGCACAGCCGGCGCATTTGCCGGCGAGCTTCCCTCCTACGAAGTGAAGTCGTTTCCGATCTCGGCGACGCAAGTGCAGGTGCTCGGCGGCGCCGGTGTCGAGGAGCAATCGACCGCGCCCATGATGATCGTCGCCGGAATGCCCGCCTCGCCCGCACAGATGTCGGTGCTGTCACCACGCGTGAAGCGGTTCGCCAGCACGACCTCCGACAGCGAAGCGCGCTAAGCCTCGCTTTCATCGCAGCGCCCGCACCAGTCGCGGGCGCCGTGGGCATTTTTACGTCATGCTGCCCGGCATGAAACATCGCACGCGCGGGTGGCCATCGATATAATGCTTCCACACCATCGTGCGCCCGATCTTGTTCGGCTCGGTGATGACTGCGCCGTCGGGCACGACGACCCACTCCTCGTCGAGATGCACACGGTAGTGTCCCTTGTCGGACTCCCAGTCCACATCGGCAACGACATAGCCGTCGGCGTCCGAGCAGCACTGTCCGTACTCGCTGCGCAGGCTCTCGAACCACGGCTTGAGCGGCGAGTTGGCATAGCGGCCGTCATCGCGCGCGAGCGCCGATGTCGCCAGCAGCAGGAGCAGTCCCGGCACTATCGCCGTACACGGTCTTGCAAGTCTCATATCGTCTCTCGCGGTCGAATCGCGCCACGAGGGACAGACAAGGCCGCTCACGCCCTTGAACAGGCGTAAAAACGACGACTCGTTCCCCCAGCGGCTTTGCCGACAGCTATGCAAATCCAGCGCCAGGGCGCATTCCGGGGAACTACTGGCGGAGCCGTAGCCGGCATTGGCCTTTCGACGAATGCGCTCGCCTACAGAATTGGCAGTGATGTGTGAGACAGCGGCCGCAACAGCCGCGCGGCTAACCTACTTCTTCGCTGCCGGCGCCATCATCCCCGCGCCCCCCTTCTTGGCAGATGCAGGCGGCAGCTTGGTCGCGGCGGCTTGTGCGGGAAGATATTTGGCGATGATCGCGGGATCGACCTCAGCCATGTTGGCATCCGGCAGACGCTGCCAGGTCTCGTCCTTGCCGAACAGTGATATGCCGAGGAAGCCGCGCATGGTCAGCGTTTGTCCGTCCGGGCTGACCGTCATCTTGGCCTTCCAGATGTTGCCGTCACGCGGATTGACCACGTTGCCGCCCTCATACTTCAGCCCGTCGCGCTTCATGTCGCGGATGAACGAGAGCCCGAGCACCGGCTGGTTCTTGCGATCGTCAGTGCATTTCGCACAGACCTCGTTCGGATTGTCGCCGGGACGGGGGAAGGTCTTCGCGATGACGCCTTCGAAGATGCCGTTGTGATCGATGAAGAGAAACCAGCCCACCGGCCTGCCGTCTTCGACTTTCTGCCAGAGGCCCGCTGCGGTCGGCTGCTGAGCCGGCGCTTGCGCCGCGGCCGGCTTCGCCGCGCCAATCGCCAGGGCGACAGCGAGCGTCAGAAGCGAGAGCAGCCGAAAGCTCGAAAAAGGATTCCGCATTATCATCACCTTGCTAAGCCAAACACCTTGCTTGCCAAGACCGGATTGGCCGCAGACTACGGCGATTTCGCGAACGATTCCAGCACCAGAACTATGGGAGGTCACGCGTCCGACACCGGTGCCACTAGTTGACACCGAGCTTCTTTTGCAGGCTGGAGGACGAGGTCGTGTACTGGAACACGAGCCGCTTCTCCGGATACACGTAGCGGTGGGCTTTTTGCGACATCAGTGCGCCCTCGTGGAAGCCGCACAGGATCAGCTTGATCTTGCCTGGATAGGTGTTGATGTCGCCGATCGCGAAGACGCCGGGCACGTTGGTCTCGAACGCTGACGTCTCGACCGGCACCAGATTGTTCTCCAGCGCAATGCCCCAGTTCGCAACCGGACCAAGCTTCATGGTCAGTCCGAAGAACGGCAGCATGGTGTCGCAGGCGATCTCGCTGACATTGTTGTCGTTGCCCTTGACCGTGGCGCCGGTCAGCTGGCCATCAGCACCTGACAGCGCTGTGACCTGGCCCAGGCGCAGATCCATCTTGCCGTCGGCAACCAGCGCGCGCATCTGCTCGACGCTGTGGGGCGCGGCGCGAAAATCGTCGCGACGATGCAGCAGCGTGACGCGCTTGGCCAGCGGATGCAGGTTGAGCGTCCAGTCGAGCGCGGAATCGCCGCCGCCGACGATCAGCACGTTCTTGTCGCGAAAATTTTCCATCTTGCGTACGGCGTAGTGCACCGAGGTGCCTTCATAGGCTTCGATGCCGGGCACCGGCGGACGCTTGGGCTGGAACGAGCCGCCGCCGGCCGCGATCACCACCACCTTGCATTCGAACACCTTGCCGGTGTCGGTGGTGCAGCGGAACGCGGGATCGCCGATCTTCTCCACGGTCTCGACCATCTCGCCGAGATGGAAGGTCGGATGGAACGGCTTGATCTGCTCCATCAGCGCCTCGGTGAGGCCCTGCCCCGACACCTGCGGAATCCCTGGAATGTCGTAGATCGGTTTTTCCGGATAGAGCTCGGCGCACTGGCCGCCGACCTTGTCGAGGATGTCGACGAAATGCGCCTTCATGTCGAGAAGGCCAAGCTCGAAGGCGGCGAACAGACCGCAGGGGCCAGCGCCAATAATCAGCACATCGGTTTTGATCACGTCGCTCATGTCGTCTCTTTATCGGTCGTTATCGGTTGGACGGCGCCCTATGGGCAGAGGAACCCTGCCTGTCTAACCAACGGGGATGGATCAGGGAAGGCATAAAAGCGGGAGCGCCCCGCAAGCACACCACTTGCCGGGCCAAAATAACTGGGCTGTAACGAGGTTGGATTTGACGGAGATCAATCGGTGAACGCACCAAGCCGCCTCGAAACGACGCCGCGCCTGGAGGACTTCCCTTTTCGCCTCAGCGACAACGTCCGCTTCGGCGATCTCGACCCCAACCAGCACGTGAATAACGCGGTCTACGCCACATATTTCGAGACCGGCCGTGTCACCCTGATGAAGCTCCCCGAATACGGCCTGACACCGCCGGGCTTCGCCTGGATCATGGTGCGGCTCGACATGCATTTCCGCGCCGAGCTACGCTGGCCGGGCACGATCGAGCTCGGTCTCGGCGTCGTGAAGCTCGGACGCACGTCAGTGACCTTCGAGCAGGTCGTGTTCTCGCATGGAAAGTGCATCGCGTCGGCGACGTCAGTCGGCGTTCTGCTCGACGAGGCGACGCGGCGGCCGGCGCCGCTGACCGCAGAGGTGATCGCGAAATTCAAGCCCTGGCACAAGCGCGGCATCGAGGTCGCGCTGCCGAGCACTTAATTCGGGCGATCAGGCCTGACGTTCCGGCGTCGACACCACGAGCCCGTCGAGCTCGTCGGAGACCTTGATCTGGCACGACAGGCGCGAGTTCGGGCGCACGTCGAAGCCGAAGTCGAGCATGTCCTCTTCCATCGGCGTCGGGCTGCCGACCTTCTCGCGCCACGCTTCGTCGACATAGACATGGCAGGTCGCGCAGGCGCAGGCGCCGCCGCACTCGGCCTCGATGCCGGGAATGCTGTTGCGGATAGCGGCTTCCATCACGGTCGCGCCGTTCTCGACGTCCACCGTGCGGGTTTCGCCCTTGTGATCGACAAAGTGAATTTTGGCCATGTGTTCTCGTGCTGCCGCGATCTGGGGAAAAAGGAGGGTCCGGGTTGTCCTATAACGGGTCGCTCCGGGCCGCGCTAGTGCGCAGACCACGGCCCTTTGGAGACCCCGGCTTTAGTGCTTGAGGATCGTCGCAATGGCCGCGCGAACCTCGGCGACCGCCTCTTTCAGCGCGGCAAGGGCATGTGGCTGGTTGCGGCCGATCCGGACCGCCGTTTCGAGGCTGGCGGCGGCATCGGCGACCGCGAACGCGCCGATCCCGCGCGCCGAGCCTTTCAGCTTGTGCGCGAGCGCGCCGGTCTCCGCCGGCAGCGCGGCCATTGCCGCGATCAGGCGGACCGCCTGCTCGGCGAACATCGCCAGCACTTCCTGCTCAAGCTCGGCGTCGCCCAGCGTCATGCGCGAAAGGTGGTCGAGGTCAAGCGGGCTGTCGATGGGTGCAAGCGGGGGCGAGGGCATCCAGTCCATCCGTTGCAGTTCAGGCGTCATGGCGCAGGCCCCGGCATCGCGCGATGGTCCGCCGGTCCGGCGGTTCCTCGCAACCGAAGCACGGAAATGGTTAACGAAGTGTTTAGGCCGTTTTACGCAAATCCGCCCGTTTCTGGACGAAAAGTTGCCGCAATCCACCGAGTCCGGTGGAGAATTTCATTTAGGCCTAAGGTGTTACGGGCCATTCCTGTTAACGATGATTAAGAATGTCTTAATCGCGGGCATTTCATTCGCGACGCTCTGCCAATAGGATGTTGCGGAAATTGGCGGACAAGCCGTCCGGGTGGGGATGGCTCGGAGATCCGCGCAAGCGGCATGATCCGGTCTGTGAACTTGCGCAGCGCGCAGGGCTCGCGGGGGGACGCGTAAAAGTAACGAGGGCTCGGACTGAACATGGCCAATACTCCCAAAAAGGTCAAAGACCCCACAGAAGTTGCGCTTTCTGCGATCCAGGAAGCCCTCAACATCAGCGATACGGCTGCCGATACCAGCCGCAGCGCATCGATGCGCAACGAAACGGCACCGCCGGTCGCACCGCCCGCGCCGCCCGTGTTCGACGAGCCGGCCTTCGAGCCGCGGCCTGCCGCCAACGAGCGCGCCGTGATCGATTCCATCGAGGAACCGCGCGCCTCGCGCCGCGCCGCCAATGACGACCAAGAGACCATCGGCCAGTTGCTGCAGTCGCTGCAGACGGGCCGCCCTGCCCGCAACATCTACACCGGCGCGACCATCTTCACCGTCGTCTGGCTGGCGGCCTGCGCCGCGCTGACGGTCGGCTTCCTGCCCTCGATCCGGGCCGCCATGGGCGAGAGCGGCGGCGTGCTGGCGATCGCCGGCCTCGCCACGATGTTCTTCGCGCCGATCATGCTGTTCTATTTCCTCGCGAGCCTGGTCTGGCGCGGCCAGCAGATGAGCCAGGTCGCGCAGGCGATGGCGCAAGTTGCGATCCGCTTCTCCGAGCCGGAAGGCTCGGCGTCGGATTCCATGGTCACCGTCGGCCAGGCCATCCGCCGCGAGGTCGCGGCGATGGGCGACGGCATCGAGCGCGCCATCGCACGCGCCGGCGAGCTCGAGACGCTGGTCGCCAACGAAGTTGCCGCACTCGAGCGCGCCTATTCCGACAACGAAGTCCGTATCCGCGCCCTGCTGCAGGATATCGCGCATCAGCGCGACAACCTGGTCGGCCAGGCCGAGCAGGTCCGCAGCGCCATTTCGGGCGTGCAGATCGACCTCCGCCACGACATCGCGCTGATCTCGGACGCGATCGCCTCGCGCGTCGACGAGGTCGCGAAATCCATCACCGGCGCGCTGGAAGAGCGCGGCGCCCACATCACCGGCGCGCTGAGCCATGCCGGCGACAACATGATCCTGGCGCTCGGCGAGCGCGGTGGCGACCTGCTCGACCGGCTCGAGGAGGCCAGCGCCGAGACCACGCGCGCGGTGCTCGACGCCAGCGAGCGGCTGACCACCAGCCTCAACTTCAAGACCGGTCACGTCCACGACGAATTCGTCGACCTCGCCGACCGCGTCCACGAGATGCTGAACGAGCGCATCGACCGCATCACCGGCGAGTTCGAGCAGCGTTCCGCCGCCATCGTCGACGGCATCTCGGAGCGTACCGAGCAGGTCCACGACAGCTTGAAGAACTCGTCGGACTCGCTGCTGCTCGAGCTCGAGCTGCGCTCCAACGACATCTCCGCCAAGATCGACGACGCCGGCAACCGCCTCGCCGGCCAGATCATGACCTCCGGCGACAAGGCGAGCGAGGCGCTCGACGCCACCGTCAACACCCTCGTCGCCAAGGTCGTCAGCCAGACCGAGACCGCGCACGACTCGCTGTCGCTGCAGATGAGCGCGTTCGACGAACTGGTGAAGAACCAGGGCACCGAGCTGGTCGAGAAGTTCGCCCGCGATTCCGGCACGCTGGGCGCCCTGATCACGCGCCACATCTCCGAGTTCGATCGCACCGTGAAGACCTTCGGCGGCGAGATCGTCGAGCGCATGGGCCAGCGCACGCAAGACATCCATGAGTCGCTGAAGACCTATGTCGAGAATTTCGACACCCGCTTCACCTCCAACGGCGGCGAGATCACGGCCATTCTCGACCAGCGCCTGGTGCAGTTCGAGACCACGATCGGCGAACGCGTGTCCAACTTCGACGCCTCGCTGAACGGCAAGATCGCCAGCCTCGACGGCACGATCGAAGGCCACATCAAGACCTTCGACGAGCAGCTCGGCGGCCGCGTCGGCGCGCTCGAGCAGTCGTTCGACGCCCGTGCCAAGTCCGTCACCGAGACCATCGACGGACGTCTCAACACGCTGTCGACGACGCTGACCGACGGTGCGACGCAGGCGATCCAGTCGATCGACGCGCGATTGACCAACCTCACGACGACGCTCACCGGCGGCGCGGCACAGGCGCTCGAATCCATCGACTCGCGCCTGACCAACCTTACGACGACGCTGACCGACGGGGCTTCGCAGTCGATCCAGGCGATCGATACGCGGCTGACGCACCTCACGACGACGTTCAACAGCGGCGCATCGCAGGCGCTGGAGTCCGTCGACAGCCGCCTCACCTACCTGACGAGCGCGCTGACCAACGGCGCTTCGCAGGCGGTGCAGTCGATCGACACCCGCCTCACTTTGCTGACCTCGACGCTGACGGACGGCACCGCGCAGGCGATCGACGCGGTCGACCGCCGCATCACCAGCGTTGCCGAACTCATCGACGGCCGCAGCATGCACCTGACCGACACGGTCACGGCACGCTTCCAGGACATCCAGCAGGCGATCGAAACCAAGGTCGGTTCGGTCGCGAGCGACATCGACGTCCGCGTCGCGCAGTTCGAGGACCTGCTCGGCTCGCGTGTCGAGGCCGTCGCCGGCCGCATCGAGAGCAGCGGCCGTCAGGCCAGCGAGGACATGATGTCCCGCGCCGAGATGATCTCGACCGCGATCCGCTCGCATGTCGAAGACGCCGAGCGCTCGCTCACCAACCTCGTGGTCAACACCAGCGAGACGATCCAGACCGGTGCGCGCACCGCGCAGCAGTCGCTGATGACGGTCTCCTCCGACGTCAACGCCCAGCTCAAGATGACCTCGGCTGAGGTCGAGCGCGCGCTGACTGCGGTCGGCACCGGTGCCGCGAACTCGATCCTCACCAGCGCCCGCGAAGCACAGTCGTCGCTGGTTGCGGCCTCAGGCGATGCCTCCAACCAGATCAAGGGCCTCGCAGCCGACGTCGAGCGCACGCTGTCCGCAGCCGGCTCGGCCACCGCGGCCTCGATCCTGGCCGGCGCCCGCGAGGTGCAGACCACGCTCGTCACGGCGTCCTCGGACGCGGCCAACCATGTCAAGACGCTCACCGCCGACGTACAGCGCTCGCTCTCGCTGGCCGGCACCTCGACGGCGGAATCGATCACCGCCGGCGCCCGTGATGCGCAGAGCACGCTGATCGCGGCCTCGACCGAGACCGCCAACCAGATCAAGGCCCTGTCCTCCGACGTGCAGCGTTCGCTCTCGATGGCGGGTACATCGACGGCCGAGAGCATCATGAGTGGTGCGCGCGAGGCCCAGAGCACGCTCGTCGCCGGATCTGCGGATGCGGCAAACCAGGTCAAAGCTCTTACGGCCGACGTGCAGCGGTCGCTCTCCATGGCTGGCACCTCGACTGCAGAGAGCATTTTGGCCGGCGCGCGCGAGGCCCAGAGCACCCTGGTCAACGCGTCGTCGGAGGCGGCAAGCCAGGTCAAGTCGCTCGCGGCCGAAGTGCATCGTTCGCTGTCGCAGGTCGGCCAGAGCACCGCCGAAACGATCACGGCCAGCGCCCGCGACGCCCAGAGCACTCTGCTCTCGGTCTCGGCGGAACAGACCGGCCAGGTCCGCTCGCTCGCTGCCGAGATGCAGCGCGCGCTGGCGACCGCCGGCGGCGCCACCATCGAGGCGCTCACCAGCGGCGTGCGCGAAGCCCAGGGCACGCTGATCTCCGCCTCGACCGACGCGGCGAGCCAAATCAAGTCGCTGACGACGGATATCGAACGCACGCTGACCGCGGTCGGCGCCGACACCGCCTCGACCATCCTCAACAGCGCCCGTGAGGCCCAGACCTCGCTGACCTCGACCTCGGCGGATGCCGCAAGCCAGATCCGCACGATCTCGACCGAGATCGAGCGCGCGCTGAGCACGGCCACGTCGAACGCGACCAACGACATCCAGACCAGCGCGCTCAACGCCCAGAACGCGCTGATCTCCGCCTCCAACGAGGCGAGCTCGCGGGTCAAGTCGAGCTCGGCCGACGTCGAGCGTTCGGTGCTCGCCGCCAGCTCGAGCTTCGGCCAGGCGATGACCGGCAAGACCGACGAGATCGTCACCTATGTGCAGCAGCAGGCCGACCGCCTCTCCAACATGATCGACGCCAAGCGCGGCTCGCTCGTGGACGCGATCGGCTCGAAGACCAGCCAGCTCACGCTCGACATCGACCGCGTCACCTCGGACGCGCTAAAGTCGATCGAGACGCGCGGCCAGGCCTTCTCACAGACCATGATGGGCAACGGCAACGAAGTCGCCCGCACCATCAACGCGGCGAGCGAGATCGCGACCAGCGCGGTCGGCAAGTCGCTCAAGGACCTCGAATCGGCCTCGCGCGCGGCGATCGACCAGTCGCGCCAGGTCTCGATCGCGGCCGTCACCGAGATGCAGGAGACCAGCAAGATCCTGCGCACCGACACGGTCGCCCTGTTCGAGCGTCTGCGCGAAGGCAACATCCTCCTCCAGGAGGTGCTGACCGGTGCGCACGACAACCTCAACTCGCTGGAGCGGGCGCTGGTGACGCGTGTCGCCGACTTCGTCTCGGCGATGAACGACGTCACCTCGCGCAACGGCGCGGCGACGCAGAACCTGGAAGACCAGCTCAACGTCTTCAACACGAAGACCACGCGGGCGCTCCAGGACCTCGGCGAGCTGTCGACCCAGTTCGACGCGCATGGCAAGGCGCTGGTCGATGCCGCGCAGGTCGTCGAGCAGAGCAACAAGAACACCACCGCCTCGCTTGCCGAACGCAAGGCGGCGCTAGAATCGCTCGTCACCACCATCGACTTGCGCACCGCCGATCTCGACCAGCGCCTGTCGCGCTTCACCGGGCTGCTCGATGAGTCGCTCGCTGCGGCCGAAGAGCGTGCCCGCGACATCGCCCGCGTGGTCGCCGAGACCGCCGGTGCAGGCTCAGCCGCGATCACCCGCCAGTTCGAGGCTGTGCGGTCGGCGTCCGAAGAGGAACACCGCCAGACCATCGAGGCCATGCACGACATCTACCGCCAGACCACCGACGAGGCGGATGCGATGTTCAAGCAGTCGGCCGAGAAGTTCGGCAACCTCGTCGCCAGCATGAAGCAGATGGCCTTCGAGATGCACAACGAGCTCGAAGCTACCCGCAACGAGCTGCGCCGCGGCGTGCTCGAGATGCCGCAGGAGGCCGCCGAGAGCACCGCGCAGATGCGCAAGGTGATCGTCGACCAAATCGAGGCGCTCGCCGAGCTCAACCGCATCGTGGCCCAGCACGGCCGCGGCCTCGACGTCACCACCGCGGGCCGCGCCTCCGTCGCTGTCCAGCGCCAGGAAGAGCCGGTGATGGCGTCTGTGGGCGGCCGTGGCACCGAGACCCGCATGCGCGACACCGGCAGCGCCTCGACGCTGCCGCCGCCGGACCTCGGCATGCCCGCCTCCTCGCGCCGTACCGAGGCCCCGCCGGTCGCTCCTGGTGGCAACGACCAGGGCCGCGACGGCTGGCTGTCGGATCTGCTCAACCGCACGGACGCCAACCAGGCGGCTCCGACCGGACGTGAGGCCCCGCGTGGCCGCCAGGCTGCACCCGTTCCGCAGCCGCAGGCCCCGCAAGCCAGCAGCAATCCGCTGGAATCGCTGTCGCTCGATATCGGCCGACTGATGGACCGCAACCTCGCCGCCGAGATGTGGGACCGCTACCAGCGCGGCGAGAACAAGGCCTTCACCAAGCGCCTGTACACCCCCGCCGGCCAGAAAGCCTTCGACGAGGTCGCCCGCAAATATCGCGCCGACCGCAACTTCAAGGGCACGGTCGACCGCTACATCAGCGAGTTTGAACGCCTGCTCGACGAAGTCGCCCGCGAGGGCCGCGGCCCGCAGGAGCTGCGCAGCCACCTGACCTCGGAGACGGGTCTGGTCTACACGCTGCTGGCACATGCGGCGGGCCGGCTGGGATAAGCGGCAAGGCCAGCGATGACGAATAAGAACGGAGGCCTCTCGGCCTCCGTTTTGCTTTTGACCTTGCGAGATCAGCTCCCGCCGGGCTGCCCGAACGACAGCCGCTCGGCGAGGACCGCGGCCTGGGTCCGCGAGCCGACACCGAGCTTGCGCAGGATCGTGGAGACGTGTCCCTTCACGGTCTGCTCGGCGATGTCGAGCTCGCCCGCGATCTGCTTGTTGAGCTTGCCCTCGACGATCATCGCCAGAATGCGCAGCTGCTGCGCCGACAGCGAGGCCATGCGCGCGGCAAGCTCGACATCGGCGCTCTGGATCGAACCGCGGCCGCCGACATTGGGCGGCATCCAGATTTCACCGGCCAGTATCTTCGTGATCGCGTCCGCCATCTCGGGCAGACCAAGCGATTTCGGGATGTAGCCGGACGCGCCATAGGCGATGGCGCGCCGGATCGTGGCCGCGTCCTGCCGCGCCGAGATGATCGCAACCGGCACCGTCGGGAATTGCGCCGACAGGATGAACAGCGCGGCAAATCCCTGGATCCCCGGCATCGTCAGGTCCCATAGGATGAGGTCGATCTCGTCCGACTGCGCCGAGAGCACGCTGATCGCCTCGTCGAGGGACTGGCAGGCGATGATGTCGAGGTCGGGCAGCACGGTCGACAGCGCGCTGCGGAGCGCAGCCTGCACCAGCGGATGATCATCGCCGATAAGGATGCGCATGGTCACGCTGATGAGGCTCCCTGTTTGGTCCCGAACTGCCGGCTCAAGGCTTCGCCGCCAAGGAAGCGACGCAGCGCCGCCGGCTTGACCGGCTTGGAAAGCACCTCGCAGCCACGTGCCTTCGCCGCCGTGCGGACAGCCTCGCTGCGATCTGCTGTGACGACCAGCGCGCAGGTGCCGCGGCCCGATGTCTGCCTGAGATCGTCGAGAAAGTCCAAGCCGGTGCGTTCCCCATCGAGATGATAATCGACCAGCACGACGTCGGGCGGGCTCGCTGCGGCCGCCGCCATTGCGCCGGCGGCATCGGTCGCGACCATGACGCGATGACCCCAGCCGCCGAGCACCGCCGTCAGCCCATCGAGGATAGTCGCATCATTGTCCAGGCACAGGATCGTCAGCGGCCGCTCTGTCACATCCGGCGCAGCGTCCGCCGATTTGCGCTGGAGCGACGTTCCCGGGCCGCGCGCAAGCGGCACCGTGACGGCAAAACATGAACCGTGACCGAGACGCGAACGGAGGTCGACGGGATGACTTAGCAGCCGGGAGACACGATCGACGATCGCAAGCCCCAGGCCCAGCCCCTTCTCCGATCCGGGTGCCAGGCGCTGGAACTCTTCGAAGATCCGTTTCTGGTCTGCGGCAGCGATGCCGACACCGGTGTCCCAGACCTCGATGCGCAGATCGCCGCCGCGTCGCCGGCAGCCGAGCAGGATGCGTCCTCTGGGCGTGTAGCGCAGCGCATTCGACAGCAGGTTCTGCAGGATCCGCCGCAGCAAGTGCGGATCGCTGCGCACAGCGAGCTGGCAATCGACGACGCGGAGGACGAGCCCTCGCTCGCGCGCCATCGCGGAGAATTCCACGTTCAGTTGCACGAGCAGATCGGCGATCGGAAAGTCTGATGGCTCGGCACTGACAGCGCCGGCATCATAGGAGGAGATGTCGAGCAACCTGTCGAGGACATGCTCGGTCGAGCGCAGCGCCGTGATGGCACTACCGGCGAGAGTTCGTTCCTTCTCAGTGACACCAGCGTGCGAAGAAGCGTGCAGGCTTTCGTCGAGCGCCGACAGGAACAGACGTGCCGCGTTCAGCGGTTGCAGCAGATCATGGCTCGCCGCCGCCAGGAAGCGGGTCTTGCCGAGATTGGCCTGCTCGGCCTCCGCCTTGGCCTGCTCGAGCGCCTCGGTCCGCTCACGGACACGCAGCTCGAGATCCTCGTTGGCGTGCCGCAACGCCTCCGCAGCGCGGTGGCGCTCGGTCACGTCGGTGTAGGTCGAGACATAACCGCCCTCGGCGGCGCGATCGTAGACGATCTCAAGCACCGTGCCGTCCGGCCGCTTGCGCTCGTAGAGATAGGGCCAGCTTTGGCTCGCGACGTCGCGATTGACCAGGAGCGCCGCGAATTCGGACGCGGCGTATTCGCCGCGCTCGACATTGAAGGCAATGAGCTCGGAGAGCGGAAGGCCGACGCGCACGAAATCCGACGGCAGGTCGAGCAGCGCGATGAACCGCCCGTTCCAGGCCGTGATGTTGAAATCGGCATCGAACGCGCAGATGCCCTGCGGCACGCTCTCCAGCGTGCTTTGCAGCAGAGTGCGATTGAAGCGCAGGGCTTCCGAAGCCTCATCCAGCATCGCCATCGCCGCCCGCCGCGACAGCGAATGCCCTTCCAGCGAGGCCGCAATCACCACGCGTGCCGACGCAGCACCGATCGCGCCGGCGAGCAGGTTTTCGGTGAAGCGGATCGATTCGAGATCGACGAGGCCGGACGGATCGAGGCGCGGCCCAGTGCCCGACATGCGCGCGGCGAGATAGCCGTCAAAAGCCGCCTCGCCGCGCTCCGCACCGACAAAGCGCCGGGCGAGCGCACGAAGATCGTCAAGTCGGACCACCACGCGCGAGGACAGTTTTGGCACGGTGTCGCGGACGACACCGTCGGCAAATGCCGCGGCCTGGTTGCGCTCGACGGTGGTTTGCCGCCCCAGCAGCGAAAACGCGACGAAACCGATGAGGTTGGCGGCAAGGCTCCACAGCGTCGCATGCGAGATCGGATCGAGCCCCTCGAGGCCGAACAGCGCGTTCGGCTTGAGGAAGCCGAGCTGCCACGGGCCGTGGCGAACGATCTCCGCGAAGGCGGGCCACAGCGGCGCGGCCGAGGGAAGCAGCAGCGTATAAGCCCAGATCAGGAATCCGACGGCGATTCCGATCGAGGCACCGATCTTGTTGGCGCGCTGCCAGAACAGGCCACCGACGAACGCCGGACCGAATTGCGCGACCGCGACGAACGACAACAGACCGATCACGGTGAGCGGATAGGCCTGGTTGACCAGGCGGTGCATGAGATAGGCCAGCAGCAGGATGCCGAGGATCGAGAGCCTGCGCACTGTCATCAGCACCGAGGCGACCTGCCGGCTTTGCGCGCGCAGGCCAAAGAAGCGCGAGCGCAGCAACAGCGGCATGATGACGTCGTTGCAGAGCATGGTGCTCAGCGCGACGGAGGTCATGATCACCATGCCGGTGGCGGCCGATAGCCCACCCAGGAAGGCGATCAGGCTGATGGTGCCCGCATCCGCCGCGATCGGCAGCGAGATGACGTAGGTGTCGGGGTCCATCATCGCACCGAACCTCGCAAGGCCGGCGGCGGCGATCGGCAGGATCAGCAGGCTGAACAGCACAAGATAGGCTGGATAAAGCCACGCTGCGGTGCGCGTATGACCAGGACTCTCGTTCTCGACGACGGCGACGTGGAACGCCTGCGGCAGGCACAGGAAGGCAATCGCCGAGATGACGATCGTCGAGGGCCAGACCGGCTGGGCGGGATCGAAGGCGAGGATTCCAGCCAGTTGCGGATCCGAAGTGAACTGCGACAGCAGCGCGGCCGGTCCGCCCGAGAGCCCAAACAGCACGAACAGCGCGACCACAAGGAATGCGACCAGCTTGACCACGCTCTCGAACGCAATCGCCAGCATCAAGCCACGATGATGCTCGCTGGCATGGACGTGGCGAACGCCGAACACGATCGCAAACAGCGCCATCGACGCGGCGACGCCAAAGGCCGAGTCCTGCCAGAACCGCAGCGCCTCGCCGCCGGCGCGCTCAGGCTGCAGGATCAGATAGTCAAAGCTTTTGCCAACGGCTTTGAGCTGAAGCGCGATATAGGGAAGCACGCCGAGCAGCGAAGCGAGGGTCACGAAGGCGGCAAGCGCCTGGCTCTTGCCGTAGCGCGCGGCGATGAAGTCGGCGATCGAGGTGACATTCTGCGCTTTCGCAATCGCGATCACCTTGGCGAGCAGCTTCCGGCCGAACAGCAGCACCAGCGTCGGACCGATATAGATCGTGGCAAAGTCCAGTCCGCTGATGGCGGCGCGGCCGACCGATCCGTAGAAGCTCCAGGAGGTGTTGTAGACCGCAAGTGTCAGGCAATAGCTGACCGCGGCCGCCCAGGATTTTGGCGAGACCAGCGGTCCGTCCACGCTCCGCCGATCGCCCCACCAGGCAATCAGGAACAGCGTGGTCACATAACCGGCTGCGACCGCGAGAACGAACCACGCCTGCAAGATATCCTCACTCAAGACCGATCCGCCCGCTTATCGAGGGGGCGGAACGCGGGCGGATATTAGAGCGTTTTCCAGCGAAGTGGACACCGGTTCGCGGCAAGAAAACGCGTCAAAAACAAGAATCCAGAGCTCTCCGTTCCGATACGATCGGAACGGAGAGCTCTAAAGCGTTTTCAATCGCGTGGAAGGCACTTTTGGATCGGCGGCCGGGTGTCCGGCCGCCGATCCAGGGTTGACGTCAGGCCGCCTCGCGCGACAGGCGGGCCTGCGGCAGGCCCTTGAGCACGACGTTTACCACGACCGCGACGGCGATGTTGAGCGCAAGCGCCAGCACGCCGGTGTAGATCGCGACCTTGCCGGCGCCGAAGTCGATGCCGTGCAGCGGCTTCAAGCCGTCCGACCAGGCCAGCCACGATCCGCCCGCAAGGCCAACGGCCCAGCCGGCCAGCAACGCCGTGCTCGAGAACCGGTTCAGATACAGACCGAACACCAGCGCCGGCAGCGTTTGCAGGATCCAGAGGCCGCCAAGCAGTTGCAGGTCGAGCGCAAACTGCGTCGGCATCAGGAGGATGGCGAGCAGTGCGCCGACCTTCACCAGCATGGAGGTGATCTTGGCAACCTTGGCCTCACCGGCCGGCGTCACCTTCGGATCGACCCACACCTTCCAGAAGTTGCGGGTGAACAGGTTGGCAGCGCCGATGCTCATGACGGCTGCCGGCACCAAGGCACCGATCGCGATCGCGGCGAAGGCAAAACCCGCGAACCAGCTCGGGAAGAGCGTCTTGAACAGCTCCGGCACGACGTCATTGTTGCTCGCGAGCTTCAGCCCCGCCGCGTGGCCCATGTAGCCGAGCAGCGCCAGCAGGCCAAGCAGCAGCGTGTAGGCCGGCAGCAGCATCGCATTCTTGCGAATGGTGTTGCCGCCTGACGACGCGAAGATGCCGGTCAGCGTGTGCGGATACATGAAGGCGGCGAGCGCCGAGCCCAGTGCCAGCGAGGCGTAAGGCACGATCTGCGCCGGCGACAGCAGGATACCGCCCGAGCCCTTCGCCGCAAACGCTGCATCCGCCCCGTTGAAGATCGCGCCATAACCGCCGAGCTTGGACGGCACGATCGCGATCGCGGCGATCACCACGATGTAGATCATGATGTCCTTGACGAAGGCGATCAGCGCAGGCGCGCGCAGGCCCGACGAATAGGTGTAGAGCGCCAGCACCAGGAAGGCCAGAACGAGCGGCACCTCGCCGCTCAGCCCGAGCGCCTTGATCGCAACTTCCATGCCGATCAGCTGGAGCGCGATGTAGGGCATCGTCGCCAGCACGCCGGTTGCGGCGACCGCAAGTTCGAGCCCGCGCGAGCCGTAGGCACCGCGCACAACGTCGCCGGCGGTGACATAGCCGCGCTCCTTGGCGACCTTCCACAACACCGGCATCACCGCGAACACGAAGGGATAGACGATGATGGTGTAGGGCAGCGCGAAGAATCCGTAGGCGCCGACCGCGTAAACCAGGGCAGGCACCGCGATCACGGTATAGGCGGTGTAGAAATCGCCGCCGACCAGGAACCAGGTGATCCAGGTCCCGAACTTGCGGCCACCGAGGCCCCACTCGTCGAGATGGGCGAGCGTCTCCGGCTTGCGCCAGCGCGCGGCGACGAAGCCCATGCCGGTGACGAGGATGAACAAAGCGAGGAATACGGCGAAGGCCGCGCTATCGACATTAGCCAGCACGACGCACGCTCCTGTAGACGATGTAGGTGAGCAGCGAGGTCAGCGGCACCCAGGCGAGCTGATACCAATAGAAAAACGGGAAGCCGAACAGAAGGGGCTCCCGGATATTGTAGAACGGCACGATCATCAGGCCGATGAACGGCAACAATAGCAGCAGACGTATCACGCTCTGTCCTCCCCTGTGAGTGAAGTCGACGCGCTTTTCGTGAAGCGCGCCTTAAGCGCGATATAGCTGAGATCACCCGCCAGCCCCTCCCCCTACCTTGGCGCGGCCAGCCCCCCATACTTTCGTATGGGCGCCAACGCTGGATCAGTTTGCATTCCGACCTATTTCAGGATATATATCCAGAAATAGAACTTGGAGGACGGCCCTTGGCCGACACAGCCCAAAAAAGAGCACTTCAAAACTACCGAGCCCGCCTGACCAAGCGTGGCATGGGACGATTCGAGGTGCTCGGGCTCGATACCGATCGCGAATTGATCCGGTCCCTTGCCAAGCAACTCGCCGAAGATGGCGCCGACGCCGAACGACTACGCGCCACACTGCATCAAACGATGGCAACGGAACTTCCCAGGAAGGGCGGCATCCTTGCCGCGCTGCGACGCTCGCCGCTTGTCGGGACCGATCTCGAGGTCAAGCGCACGCGCGTAACGGGTCGCAAGGTCGACCTGTGACACGCTACGTCCTCGACACCAACATCATCAGCAACGTCACGACACCGCGCCCGTCGCCAACGCTGCTGGCGTGGCTGGCCGCACAGAACGATGATGATCTGTTCGTCTCCGCTTTAACGATCGGAGAAATCCGGCAAGGTATCCTGGAAAAACCAGCGGGGAAAAAACGGAGCGCATTAGAGGCCTGGTTTGCAGGTCCTGAAGGGCCGCCATCGCTTTTCGCGGGGCGCGTGCTGGCTTTCGACGAGCAAGCAAGCCTAGTCTGGGCGCGCCTCATGGCGCGTGGCACCACCACCGGCAGGCCCCGCAGCGCTCTCGATATGATCATCGCCGCCGTGGCCGAGGCCAATGACTGCATTGTTGCGACCGACAACGAGAAAGATTTCGCGGGACTGAAATTCGTGAACCCGCTGCGAGAGCGCAAGGCCGACTAGTCGGGCATTTGACCTACGGTGTCTGATTTATCTTGAACGAAAGGGATCTGATAGGAACCGGCTAATGGTGTTCATTCTCTCGGACGACGGGCGCGACGATGAATATCCTGAAGCAGAACGTGCGTTCGAGCGGTACCAGACCTATCTCGCCGAAAACCAAGCGGCGTTCCCGCCTCGCGCCTATGAGCTCGCAACTTCGGACTGGTTCTACCATACGAGGGATCACCGCTGTCCGCATGATGCCTGGCTGGAGTCGCTGCAAGTATTGGAGAGGCCGGGCTCCCAGCCTCGTCAACGATCCTGTTCGATCGCGCTTCGCTTGCTCGGCGCCTACAAGGATGGACACATCGAGATTAGGTATCCGACCGTGTATGCTTACTCACTCCGTGAGCTTCGCCCGATGCGCCGTCGCACGGTGATTGGCGCTACGACGAATTTCGCATCTCCGATCGCGGTCACTTGATCCACGAGATTGAGTGGGCCTATCGCGCCCAATGCAAAGCATTCGTATGGGTGATCGAAGCCGATGATATCGACTTCCGATGGATACCGATGCAGGGAACTGACGGAAGCTAGAACGCTCGACGCCTACTGCCGCTTGCGCTCGTTCGCCGGTGCCGGCTTCGGAGCCTCGGCCGGAGGCGGTGCGGCTGCCGGCGCACTGCTGTTGCTGGCGCCGAACAGCACGCGGGTCGGGTTGCGGTCGAAATTGTTCACGGCGCGGCTGATGTCGCCGAGGGTGCGGCGGCCATCGGTCATCAGCGCGCCGGAGCGCTTGTCGAAATCCTCGGCGAGCTCGCGGATCGATTTCACCGTCAGGAACAGCTCGCCGCCGTCCTTGCCGCCGGCGAGCGTGTTGAGGCCGAGCATGAGGTTGTCGGCCTTGACGATCACGCCGTCGACCTTGGCCATCACGCCATCGATCTTCTCGGAATTGCGCGCGAGCGAATTGGTGAACGTCTCGAGATTCTTCAGCGAGTTCTTCACCGACTCCTGATTGTCGGCGACGATCTTGTTGATGTTCTGCAGCGTGCCGCGGATCGCCTCGGTGACGTCCTGGAGCTTGTTCGGATCCGCCGTCAGCGTCGGGATGCCGTCCTCGTCGAGCGGCGGCGGAGGCGCGGCCTCCTCACCGCCCTTGAGCGAGATTGCGGCGACACCGGTCAGGCCCTGGAATTCGAGGCCTACCAGGGTGTCCTTGCGCAGCGGCGTGTTGTTCTCGATCATGGCGAGTGCGACAACCCGCCGCGGATTGTCGAGCTTCACCGAGACCACCTCGCCGACCCGGATACCGTTGAAATTGACGCTGCCGCCGTTGCGCAGGCCCGCCGCAGGGCCCTCGAACACGACGCGGAAGGGGCTGCGCTGCTTGGTGGTGTGCAGCGACTGGAACCAGAGCACGAAGCCGATCGCAGCTGCGATCACCGCCAGCGTGAAGGATCCGATCAATACGTAATTTGCCCGCGTTTCCATCAGGTGCTCCGGCTACTCAACTCATCACTGCGCGGGCGCGCTTGCCATGGAAATACTGCCTCAGCCAGGGATGCTGCGAGGCCTGCATGTCGGCAATCGACCCTGCCGCAATGATCTTACCGTTCCCTAAAACGGCGATGCGGTCGCAAGCTGTGTAAAGGCTGTCGAGGTCGTGGGTTACCATGAAAACGGTCAGCCCCAAAGTCCGCTGCAGCGTCCTGACCAGCTCGTCGAAGTCGCCGGCGCCGATCGGATCGAGCCCGGAGGTCGGCTCGTCGAGAAACACGAGATCGGGATCGAGCGACAGTGCGCGGGCAAGCGCGACACGCTTGATCATGCCGCCGGAGAGTTCCGAGGGGAAACGCTCGGCCACTTCAGGCTTGAGGCCGACCATGGCGAGCTTGGCCATGGTGATCTCGTCCATCAGCCGCTGCGAGACGCGCAAGTACTCGCGCATCGGAAACTGGATGTTCTGCCGCACGGTAAGCGATGAGAACAGCGCACCCTGCTGGAACAGCACGCCCCAGCGCCGTTCGACATTGCGGCGCTGCGACGTGTTGGAGGAATCCAGGTCGACGCCGAAGACCTCAATGCTGCCCGCGACCTTCGGCACGAGACCGATGATCGTGCGCGTCAGCACTGACTTGCCCGCGCCTGAGGGACCGACAAATCCAAGAATCTCGCCGCGCTTGACGTCGAGGTTGAGGCCATCGAGCACGCGCGTGCTGCCGAACTGCACGGTGATGTCGCGGACGCGGATGATGGGGCTTTGGATCGCGTTTTGAGTGTCTTGCGCCATCGTCACATCCCGATCGAGGCGAAGAAGATGGCGAACACGCCGTCCATCACGATGACGAAGAAGATGCCCTTCACCACCGAAGCGGTGGTGTGCTGTCCGAGCGATTCCGCGCTGCCCTGCACGGCAAGTCCCTCGACGCAGGCGACGATGCCGATCACCGCCGCCATCACGGGCGCCTTGACGATGCCGACGATGAAATGGTCGATCGAGATGGCATCGCGCAGACGCAGCAGAAACGCTTCGGGATCGACGCCGCCATAGAGCCAGGCGACGAGGCCGCCGCCATAGAGCGCGGCCATGGCCCCAAGAAACGCCAGGATCGGCAGCGCCAGCACCAAGGCCAGCATGCGCGGCAATATCAGCACCTCGATCGGGTCGAAGCCCATGGTGCGCAGCGCGTCGATCTCTTCGCGCATCTTCATCGAGCCGAGCTCGGCGGTGTAGGCGCTGCCCGAGCGGCCGGCGACCATGATCGCGACCAGCAGCACGCCGATCTCGCGGAGCACCAGGACGCCGAGCATGTCGACGACGAAGATATCGGCGCCGAAGCGGCGGAAATGGAAGATGCCCTGCTGGGCGATGATGCAGCCGATCAGAAAGGTGATCAGCACGATGATCGGCACCGCGCGCCAGCAGACCTGCTCCATGTGATGCACGGTCGAGGTCAGGCGGAACGAGCGCGGATGGATCAGCACATGCGCGCCCGCCGCGAGCACCGCGCCTAACATGTCGATCAGGCCGGCAAAGGTGCCGCCGACGCCGGCCACGGCGCGACCGATCTGCTCCAGCATGCCGGTGATGGTGATCGCTGAGGTCTCGACCACGGGGGTCGCCCTGACGCGGCGCACCTCATCGACGAGGCTCGAATAGTTTGCGGACAGCCCGGCGATCTGCGCTTCGACCTCACCTTTCGTCAGGCTGCGGCGCAGCCGCTCGATCAGCCAGGCCCCAAAGGTGTCGAGCTTGGCGACCTCGGAGACGTCGATGAAGATGTTTTGGGGGCTGCCGGCGAGCTTCTCGGCGTCGGCCACCATCCGCTCCAGGGCCGGCGCGAAGCTCGCGGTCCAGGTTCCGGTGGCGCAGAGGGCCAGCGCATTGCCTTTGGCAATCCGTTCCAGTTTCGGATCGCCGCTCAAGGTGCCCGCTCCCATGCCAGGGCGGGGGAAATCAGATCGTTGCGCACGCGCCCTTACCCAGAAAAGGTATCCCCAACTGGTTAATATTAGTTGCTAGAGGTAACCAGCAGGTTCAGATTTCGCCAGAGTTCAAAATGACTTCCAGCAAAGTTCCTGCCCTTGCCGGGCGAATCGAGCGGTTTCCGATCGCCGGCAGTTTCACCATCAGCCGGGGCGCCAAGAAGGAAGCGGCGACCGTTGTGGCCGAACTGAGCCAGAACGGCCTGACCGGCCGCGGCGAATGCGTCCCCTATCCCCGCTATGGCGAGACCCCCGAGGCGGCCGTTGTAGCCATCGAGGCCATGCAGGCCGCCGTGGCGGGCGGGCTGACGCGGCAGGCCCTCCAGGCCGCCATGCCGCCGGGCGCTGCCCGCAATGCGCTGGATTGCGCCCTGATCGACTTAGAGGCTAAGGCGGCCGGCCAGCGGGCCTGGAACCTGCTGGGCCGCCCGGAGCCGGGGATGCGCACCACCGCCTACACGATCTCGCTCGGCACGCCGGAGGCCATGGCGGCGGCGACCGCCAAGGCGGCGCACCGGCCGCTGCTGAAGATCAAGCTCGGCGGCGATGGCGACGCGATGCGGATCGCGGCGGTGCGCAAGGCCGCCCCCGAATCCGAGCTGATCGTCGATGCCAATGAATCCTGGAGCGAGGCCAATCTGGAAGCCAACCTCGCCGCCTGCGCCGCCGTCGGCGTCACCCTGGTGGAGCAGCCGCTGCCGGCGGGCAAGGACGAGGCGCTGGCGCGGGTCAAGCGGCCGCTGATGGTCTGCGCCGACGAGAGCGTGCATGACCGCCACTCGCTGGCGCCACTCCGCGCGCGCTACGACGCCGTCAACATCAAGCTCGACAAGACCGGCGGCCTCACCGAAGCGCTCGCCATGGCCGATGCGGCGCAGGCGCTCGGCTTCGAGATCATGATCGGCTGCATGGTCGCGACATCGCTGTCGATGGCGCCTGCCATGCTGGTGACGCCGCAGGCGCGCTTCGTCGATCTCGACGGTCCCTTGCTGCTGGCGCGCGACCGCGATCATGGGCTTCGTTACGACGGCAGCCTGGTCTATCCGCCCGACGTCGCGCTGTGGGGCTGATCCTTGAGCCGATGGCGCGCCGACCAGATCAGAACGGCACCGGCCGCGGCCATCGCGGCCATGACGTAGTACAGCCCCTCGCCGTAACGTGCGTAGATCGCGCCCGAGATGATCGACGTCGCCGAGCTCAACAGCCCGCCGATCGCCGCATAATATCCCTGTCCCCGCGCCATTTGACGGGGAGGCACGTGATGCACCAGGAGAGTCATCACGCCGACCTGGGTCAGGCCGAAGCTCAGGCCATGTCCGAGCTGCGCGATCGCGAGCAGGCCGATCGGCGGCTCATGCGCGGTGATCGACCAGCGCAATACGGCACTCAAGCCCCCGATCACCACCAGCAGCGAGGGATGCAGCGAAAAGCGCGGCGACACCGCGAAGACGACGATCTCGGCACAGACGCCAAGCGTCCACAGCCCCGCGATGGTCAATCCGCCAAGACCGTGGCTCTGCCAGTTGATCGAGGCGAAGGTGTAATAGGCGACGTGGCTGGACTGGATGAACGCGGACGAGACAATGATGGCGAGGAAGCCAACATCGCGCAGCAGAGGCTTGCCGGCCTCCGCCACCCCAGACGTTCGCGGCACATCCGCCAGCGGCCGCAGCGAAAGCCCTGTCAGGGCCGAGATCGTCGCCATCGCGACGATGATCCAGATGAGCTGGCGCGCTGCGATCACGTCGATCAACAGCCCGCAAGCGAGCGCACCGAGGATGAACGCGACCGATCCCCAGAGCCGCACCGGCCCGTAATCGAATTTGTAGCGGGCGACGCCGCGCAACGCATAGGCATCGGTGAGCGGCGTCAGCGGAGTCCAGCAGCAACAGGTCACGATGTAGAGCACGAGCAGCGGCGAAGGCTGCCGCTGGGTGCCGACCAGCACAAAGCAGAGCGCGGTGGCCGACGCCGTCAGGAGCATCGCGCCGCGCAATGCGCGGCGCCGTTCGGCGAGGCTGGTCACGAAAGGCAGCGTCGTGAAGCGCGTGACGGCGGGCACGGCGCTGATGATTCCGATCCAGCCCGGCTCGATGCCGATGGCTTTCAGCCACACCGTGAAGAACGGCAGATGGGTGCCCAGGACACCGTACGACGTGCCGTAGAACAGCGCGAGACTGACGGCGAATCGCCGCTTGATCGCTGCTGGCGTGGGGATTTGTGATTCGGGAGGCATCAAACCAATTGCGATTCGGTCGATATCGTGGTGATCGTTACAGTAACGCGCGGTGATTTGCGCGACGAGATTGTCATGGCCAACGAAGCATTCGCCCTCTCGCCCATGTCTGCCCGCGCGGCCGAGCCGAACGAGCAGGATTACGACGCGATCCGCGAAGCCTTCATGGAGACCGCGCGCGGCCGCTGGTTCCTCGGCGAATACGCCAAGCGCAACCGCAATGCCGACACGCGCATGGTGCTCGACGCGGTCGCAAAAATCGAAGAAACCCTTGCAGCACAGCGACAACCCGTCGTCGAGGATCGCCTGCCCGAAGCGCTGGTCGCGATCCGCCGCGCGGTCGAGGACGCAGAAAGCGCAGCCGGGAAGGCGTTCGATCCCGCCGCGATCGAGAACAGCCTCGCGCCGATCCCGCGCGGCGTGCGCATCATCAAGGAGATCTCGTGGCGCTGGCGCGAGATCGGCGCCGACGGGCGAATCTGCGACCTGATTGATTCGCAGCTCGCCTCGATCGAAGCGGCCTGCGCCCAGGTGTCGGCCATCGATCCGCGCGGCGACCTCAAGGCCGCGTTCGATCTGCTCAAGGACCGGGTCGAGCAGACCGACATGGACGGCATCGCGGCGCGGCAAGGCTCGGTACAGCGGGCTCCGGCGCCCGCACCGCAAGCGCCGCCAGTGGCGGAAGCGCCAATGGCCGAAGCGCCCACCGCGATGGCGAGCGAAGCACCCGTGGCTTTTGCGGAGACGCAGCAGATCGCTCCCGAGCCCGAGGCATCCGCCGACATCAGCGGCATCACCGAGGACGCGACGATGGACGTCGCGATCGCGCTCGAGATCGTCGAGAGCCACACCGCCGTCGAAGAGACTTTTACGGCCGTCGAGGACAGCCTCGCCGATCCCACAGACGTCGCCGAGATCACCGACGAATTCTCGCTCGATGCCGCCGCGGAAGCCGAGGACGACGCCATCCTCGACGCCATCGCGCTGGCGATGGCCGCGCCCGATCCGGAGTTCGACGCGATCGTCGAGCCCGCCGAGATGGCAGCAGCCGTGACGGAGTCGCTGCCGGAACCGATGGTCGCAGAGATCGCGGAACCGGTCGCCGAGCAGGCATGGATCGCGCCCCATGTCGAGGAGCCTGAGGTCGAGGAGCCTGAGGTCGAGGAGCCCGTCGTCGAGGAGTCTATCGTCGAAGCCCCGATCGCGATGGAATCGCTGGCGCGCCTCACCGATGCCATTGCGGAAGCCGCAGCCGAAGTGATGGAGCAGCCGGCCCCCGCCATGGCCGCCGCGATGTCATTCGACGCAGCCCCCAGCGCGGGGCTGCCGATGCCCTCCCCCCTGCCCGAGCCCTCGCTCGGCGCCACCATCCTCGCCAGCGGCATCGTGCAAAAGCCCCGCCCCGCCGCCAACGACGCACTCGCGCCAATCCGCCGCATGAGCCAGGCCGAGAAGATCGCGTTCTTCTCGTAAGAGCGCGCTCGTGTCCCCTAGGGAACACACGCTCACCCTCTGGCGCCCTGTCGGCCCGAAAGAGCTCGAGCTGATCCAGCAATCCGGCATGCGCGCGTTTCCGCCACGCCTGCGGGACCAGCCGATCTTCTATCCGGTGCTGACTGAGGACTATGCGATCAAGATCGCGCGCGACTGGAACGTTCCGGCGAGCGGCGTGGGCTACGTGACGCGCTTCGCGGTCAAGCGCAGTTTCATTGCGAAGTACAACGTGCAGGAGGCTGGCGGCCGCTCGCACCTGGAGTATTGGATTCCGGCCGAGGACCTCGATGCCTTCAATGCCGCGATCGTCGGGCAAATTGAGGTCGTCCGCAGCTTCCCCTAGTGCACCGACGCCTTGCGTGACCTAGATCACGCCCCGTCCAGGGTGATCGCGATCACGGACCGCGGCTTCGAACGCGACCTAGCTTCCTCGCAACCAATCTCGCATCGAGATGAGTGCCAAAGGAGCACGCCATGTTCCGCCTGAAATCCGCCTTGATGACTGCCGGCCTGCTGGGAAGCCTGTTCGGCTTCGCCTGCGGCCCTGTTTCCGCGCAAGTTGCCCCCGTCGTGCCTGCCCCGACTGCGCTGCAAGGCCCGGAGCAGCGGGTGGCGCTGGTGATCGGCAATTCGAACTACCGGAACGCGCCGCAGCTCGCCAATCCCGACAATGACGCCCAGTCGATGGCGCAGTTCCTCAACTCGGCCGGCTTCGAGGTGATCTCGGCCACCGACCTCGGCCAGAACGACATGCTGCGCGTGGTGCAGGATTTCTCAGCAAAAGTGTCCGCGCGCGGTCCGAACACCGTGGCGATGGTCTATTACGCCGGTCACGGCGTGCAGCTTGCCGGTGAGAACTATCTCGTTCCCGTCGACGCGAAAGTCTCGAACCAGACCGAGCTCGTCAACGACTCCGTCCGTCTAGTCGACGTGATGTCGACGCTCGAGACGATCCCGAGCCGGATGCGCATCGTCGTCCTCGACGCCTGCCGCAACAATCCGTTCCCCAACGTGAACGACGCCGGCCGCGGCCTGGCCATCGTCGATGCGCCGAACGGCTCGATCGTCGGCTATTCGACCGCGCCGGGCGCCGAAGCGCTCGACGGCAACAACGGCCACAGCCCCTATACGCAGGCCTTCCTGAACGTAGCGCGCGAGCCCAACGTGCCGATCGAGCAGCTGTTCAAGCGCGTGCGGCTCGCGGTGAACCAGACCACCAGCGGCGCGCAAGTCCCCTGGGAGAGCTCCTCGCTCACCTCCGACTTCACCTTCTTCGGCGACACCGCCGTGGCCGCCAACCGCGCGCCGGTGCATGCGCCGGTGGTGCAGATGGCCTCCAACCTGCCGAGCCGCTCGGCGCGCCAGGCCTATGATTACGTGCTGTCGGAGGGCAGGCCGGAGTACTATCAGGAGTTCGTCGCGATGTATCCGCACGACCCGCTGTGCGATCACATCCGCTGGCTGCTGGCGAACCTGCTGATCTCGCAGGCCTGGCACGAAGCGGTGCTCTTGAACTCGCCGATCGGCTACCAGGCCTTCTATAGCAAATACGGCAACAGCCCCTATGCGCAAGCCGCGCTGAAGCTCGAGACGCAGCCGAAGATCATCCCGCTGATGCAGGCAACCAAGTTCCTGGCGCCGCAGAACGTCGCCCCGACCTTGAAGATGGGCAATCTCGGCCAGCCCAAATACATGCCGCTGATGCAGCAGGGCAATGGTTTGCCGATGAACGCCAACCTGCCGGTCGTGCAGAAGCCCGTCGATGGCACCGTCAACAAGATCATCACCCTGCCCGCGCCGACCAACACCACCACGAACAATAACGGCATCGGCAAGATCGTGACGCTGCCGGTGACCAACACCACGCCGAACACGGGCAACAACAATGCTGGCCCGGCGGGCAAGATCGTGAGCATGCCGGTGACTACAGGCAAGACCGGTTCGACCGTCGACGTCAAGACCACCGACGTGAAGACCACGAATGTTCAGCCCCAGAACCAGCCGATCCGCGTCAACAGCGGCGTCGTGAAGCTCAACAACAACCCGGTGAACAAGGCGCAAGTCCAGAACAATCGGCCGCAGTTCAATGCGATGGGGAACGGTGGCGGCAACAACAACTTCCGCCAGTCGATGAACCAGTCGCCCGCGATGAACGGCGGCAACAACCACCGCAGCTTCATGCATTGATCGCGGCAGGCAACGAACGACAAAGGGGCAGAGCGGAACGCTCTGCCCCTTCTGCATGTTCGCGGCACGTACTTTACGGGCCGGCCAGAACCGCACCGCTGCGATAGTCAAAAAGGTACACTGAGCGATTGAAATCTACGACTTCGATGCCTTCAGCCAAACATCTGAACCCTTCCGAGAAAATGTCGGCGCCTATCGCGCTCCAGAGTTCGTCGCCCACCAGAGACAAACGAGAAATCTGTACCTCACCGTGAGATATGAGCGCTTCGTGAGGGCGATCCCAATAGACCCCGAAGCAAGTTGCCGGATCAACGCGCCGCGACCACTCCATCAGACCTGTTCCAAGGTTTAGGCAGACCACTCGGTCACCGACCGCGAGATATAGACGACCGTCGACTTCGACAGCGGAGTGCTGATGGACACCGGAAAATCCACCGCTGGCGCCAACGATCACGGACCACTTCCCGTCGACTCTTGCTCCGTGAACGGAATTGAGATGAGCGTCGTCAAGGCTGATCTCCGCATCGTACTTTCGCAGATTATCGGCTGAACCGAACGAATATGTCGGCTCATCGAAAATCTCTACTTGGCCCTCGCGGGTCTCCAGAACGAGGCTGTTCAGCGGTCACAATCTCCCGGAAAATCAGGCCACCAGCTCGGCGAACAAATCCGCATCGACATTGCCGCCGGAGAGGACGATGACGACGTTCCTGCCGGCAACATCCAGACGTCCCGCAAGCAGCGCAGCAAGGCCAACTGCGCCGCCTGGCTCGACCACAAGCTTCAGCTCGTGATAGGCAAAGGCAACCGCCGCGCCGACTTCCTTGTCCGACGCCGTCACGCCGCGCGCCAGCAGCTTGCTGTTGATCGCAAAGGTCATCTCGCCCGGGATCAACGCCATCAGTGCATCGCAGATGGTGCGGCCCGCCGGCGGATGCGGCTCGCGATGGCCTGCAGTCAGCGAGATGCCGTGATCGTCGAACGCTTCCGGCTCAGCTACGACGATCTGGGCTTGCGGATAACGCGCCTTCACGGCGGTAGCGACGCCCGCGATCAGGCCGCCGCCGGAGGCCGGCGCCACCACGATGTCAGGTGAGAGGCCGAGCGCTGCCATGTCCTCCGCGATCTCGCGGCCGGCGGTACCCTGGCCTGCGATCACGAAGGGATCGTCATAGGGCCGCACCAATGTCGCGCCGCGCTTCTCGGCGATGCCGCGCGAGATCGCCTCGCGGTCGTCGTTGTAGCGGTCGTAGAGCACGACCTCCGCGCCGTATGATTTGGTGCGCTCGCGCTTCGACAGCGGCGCGTCCCCCGGCATCACGATGGTCGCGTGCATGTCGAGGATTTTTGCAGCCGCCGCCACGCCCTGGGCGTGGTTGCCCGAGGAGAACGCGACGACGCCGCCGGCGCGCTTGTTCTGCGGGATCGAGAACACCTTGTTGAAGGCGCCACGGAACTTGAAGGAGCCGGTGCGCTGGAGCATCTCCGGCTTCAGGAACACTTTTGCGCCCACGCGCTCGTTGAGCACGGGAAAGGACAACAGCGGGGTGCGGACGGCGAAGGGCGCGAGCACGCGCGCTGCGGCGTCGATATCGGCGGGGCCGATCGGAAGGGGCTGTTCGGACATGGCGGGATGTTATCGCGCGGGATGTGGCGCGGGCAAGACACCTCCGCGCGAGGATTTTTCCCGCTGGGTCAGGCCACGAAGCGCGCCTGTTCCACCCCGTCCAGGCCGGGCAGCACCGCGCCGACTGCGCGGATACTGTCGACAAAGGCCCTCGCCGAGGCCTCCCATGTGTAGGCGGCGGCAAATTCGACGCAGGCCTGCCTGGAAATGTCGAGCGCGGCGAAACAGGCGTTACCCAGGTCATGGTCCAACGCGCCGACCGGCGCATCGCCGATGACATCGCGGGGGCCCTTCACCGGGAAGGCCGCGACCGGCAGGCCGCTCGCGAGCGCCTCGAGCAGGACCAGGCCGAACGTATCGGTCTTGCTCGGAAACACGAAGACGTCGGCCGCCGCATAGATGTCCGCCAGTTCCTCGCCGTGCTTTTCGCCGAGGAAAATCGCGTCGGGATAGGCCTCTTCCAGCACGTTGCGCGCCGGGCCGTCACCGACAATCACCTTGGTGCCGGGCAGATCGAGGTCGAGAAACGCCTCCAGATTCTTCTCCACCGCGACGCGGCCGACCGAGAGGAATATCGGCGCCGGCAGGCAAAGATCGACGGCACGGGGATGGAACAGATGGGTGTCGACGCCGCGCGGCCACAGCACGACATTGTCGAAGCCGCGCTCACTGAGCTCCCGGGCCAAAGCGGGCGTCGCCGCCATCACGGCCCGGCTCGGGCTGTGGAAACGGCGTAGCGCCCGCCAGATCAGCGACCCCGGCACCGGCACGCGGGCGCGGACATATTCGGGAAATCGCGTGTGGAAGCTGGTCGTGAACGGCAGCTTGCGCTGGCGGCAATAGCGGCGGACCATCAGGCCGATCGGCCCTTCGGTCGCGATATGGATGCTGTCGGGCCGCGCTTCCTCGATCAGCTCTACAATGCGCGCCGGGCGCGGCATCGCCAGCCGCACGTCGCGATAGCTCGGCATCGCGAAGGTGCGGAACGATTGCGGCGTCAGGAACGTGAACTCGACACCGCGACCTTCGATTTGAAGCCCTTTGGCGGCGTCAGCGAGCTTGGTCAGCGTCCGAACCACACCGTTGACTTGCGGGTGCCAGGCGTCGGTCGCAACCAGGATGCGCATCAGGCCGCCCTTGCTGCCACCTGCGGCACTTGTACCGGCTTCTGCAGATGATCCGCCCAGGTGATGATCTCGAAACGGCCGTCGTCGTGCTCAACCAGCGCAGTGCAGCTTTCGACCCAGTCGCCGCAGTTCATGTAGCGGATGCCGTTCTCGTCGCGGATCACGGCATAGTGGATGTGGCCGCAGATCACGCCGTCGGCGTCGTGGCGCCGCGCTTCGGCGGACAGTGCCTGCTCAAACGCGCCGATATAGTTGACGGCGTTCTTCACCTTCTGCTTGGCCCATTGCGACAGCGACCAATAGGGAACGCCGAACAGGCGGCGGAAGAAGTTGACGAAGCGATTCATCTGGATCGCGAAATCGTAGGCCTTGTCGCCGAGATGGGCGAGCCAGCGCGCGTTCTGCACCACGAGGTCGAAGATGTCACCGTGGATGACGAGATAGCGCTTGCCGTCCGCGCCGGTGTGTACCGTGTTCTCGACGACGTCGATGCCGCCGAAATGGGTGCCGTAATAGTTGCGAAGGAACTCGTCGTGATTGCCGGGCACGTAAATGATCTTGGCGCCCTTGCGCGCCTTGCGCAGCAACTTCTGGACCAGATCGTTGTGCGATTGCGGCCAGTGCCAGCTCGATTTCAACGCCCAGCCGTCGACGATGTCGCCGACAAGATAGATCGTGTCGGCATCGTGGTAGCGCAGGAAGTCCAGCAAGAGGTCGGCTTGAGAGCCGCGGGCTCCGAGATGAACGTCGGAGATGAACAACGTGCGAAAGCGCCGCTCCGGGCTCTCGTCACTCACATCGTAACTTCCCATGCGCCAGCCTGTAACTGTGTCCCGTGACAGGGGGATGACCGATTGAACCCTTGAGGCACCCTCAGATACGAATCGAACCTTGCCTCGCCCTCCCCGCGAATATCAGTCACATGCGACAATCAGGCGACATGGTCAGGCAATGACGGCTCGCAAGAGCCGGGAACCACGGCCAAATTGGTTAATGGCCGGACTGGCGGCGCCAGCAAAGACGCCGGCGTCAGTAAAACTTGTGGAAATGATGGATCGGCCCGTGGCCGTGACCGACGCTGAAACGGTCGGCAGAAGCGATCGCCGCGCTGATCCAGCTCTTGGCATTGCGTACGGCCGTCTCGAGATCCTCGCCCTTGGCGAGGCCCGCCGCCACCGCTGACGACAGCGAGCAGCCGGTGCCGTGGGTATTGCGGGTGGCGACGCGCGGCGCGGCAAGCGCGATCGTGGTGTCCGCACCCACGAGATAGTCGGTGCTCTCCGCCCCCTCGCCGTGCCCGCCCTTGATCAGGACCGCGCGGCAGCCGAGAGACAGCAGGCGGCGGCCCTGGCTTTCGATCTCGGCCTCGCTTCGCGCGATCGGCTCGTCGAGCAGCGCGGCTGCCTCCGGCAAATTTGGCGTGATCACTGAGGCGAGCGGCATCAGTTTGGTGCGCAACGCCGCGACGGCCTCTGCGGCGAGCAGGCGATCGCCTGATGTTGCGACCATCACGGGATCGAGGACGACATGACGAGGCTTCCAGCGCGCCAGCGCAGAAGCGATCGCATCGATGCTCGCGGCCTGCGCCACCATGCCGATCTTCACCGCGCCAACATCGAGATCGGAAAACACGGCATCGATCTGCGCGGTGACGAACGCTGCGGGCACCGCATGAATGCCGGTGACGCCCTTGGTGTTCTGCGCCGTCAGCGCCGTGATCGCGGACGCGCCATAGACGCCAAGCGCGGCAAACGTCTTCAGGTCGGCCTGAATGCCGGCGCCGCCGCTCGAATCCGAGCCGGCGATGGTGAGCGCCACGGGCGTGGTCATCGCAGGATACGCTTGTTTGAAGAAACCACGGCCATGATCCGTCCTCACATGCCCTGTCCTAGCGCGCCCCCGCAGCCCCAGCAAGCCGGCGAATCAGGCAGAACAAAGCCGCGCAGCCCTGTCGTCCCGGAAGCGGGCATACCCTGCGAAAATATGACCTCGGCATCGCCCGGCCTTGGCGGCCAACTGTGCGAATGACACGTTAGGAGATGGATTCGTCCAGCCAAATTGCGGGCCGGCCTCGGCCCGCAATCCTCTTGGGAATAAATCATGTGGGCCTATTTCGAACGCATCCTCGACTCCTCGATGTTCTCACCGCACGGCATCTGCCTGCTGTGGGAGCCCGAGCTGATCTGGCTCCACGCCGTCTCGGACGCCGCCATCGCGGCGGCGTATTTCTCGATTCCGTTCGCACTCGCGATCCTTGTCACCAAGCGGCGTGACCTCCAGTTCGGCTGGGTGTTCTGGGCGTTCGCGATCTTCATCTTGGCCTGCGGCCTGACGCATATGCTCTCGATCTACACGCTCTGGGTGCCGATCTATGGCATCGAGGGCCTGGTCAAGGCGGCAACCGCCGTCGCGTCGATCTTCACCGCGGCCGCGCTCTGGCCCCTGCTGCCGAAAATCCTGACGATCCCTTCCCCGTTCGAGCTGCAAAAAGTCCAGGCCGCGCTCGAGGTGGAGGAGATCAAGAGCCGCGATGCGACCCAGCTGTTGAAACAGGTGGGCGAGGCCCAGCGCGCGATGCGCGAGAGCATGACGCGTCTCACCGCCATCGTCGAGACCGCGGTCGACGGCGTCATCCTGTTCGACGCACAAGCCCGCATTCTGCTGTTCAACCCCGCCTGCGAACGGCTGTTCGGCTATCGCGCCGACGAGGTCATGAATCTCGACATCGGTATGCTGATGGCTGACGAGAAGAGGCCCTCATCGACCGGTCGTGCGCCGGGTTTCGCAACCGGGGAGACCGCCGGCCTGCGCAAGGACGGATCGACCTTCCCGATGGACCTGTCGGTCGGCCAGGCCTGGCAGGATGGCGAGCTGATCTACGTCGGCATCGTTCACGACCTGACCGCGCGCAAGCTGACCGAGCAGCAGCTCCAGCAGGCGCAGAAGATGGAGACGGTCGGCCAGCTCTCCGGCGGCATCGCCCACGACTTCAACAATCTCCTCACCGTGATCATCGGCAACGCCGAGCACCTCAGCGAGCAGCTCAAGGCGCGGCCCGATCTGCGGCAATTTGCCGACGACATCTGCGAGTCCGGCGAACGCGGCGCGGAACTGACGCAGCGGCTGCTGGCGTTCAGCCGTCGTCAATTGCTCCAGCCGCGCACGATCGATTGCCGCGAGCTGATCTTGTCCATGCTCAAGCTGTTCAAGCGCACCTTGCGCGAGAACATCGAGATCAGGACGACGTTCGGTTCCGGCACCATCCAGGCCTTTGCGGACCGCGCCCAGCTCGAATCCGCCGTGCTGAACCTGGCGCTCAACGCGCAGGACGCGATGCCATCAGGCGGGCATTTGACGCTGAGCACGGAGATCGCCGCAATCGACGAGGACTATCGCGCGCTTCACCCGGAGGTCGCATCCGGCAGCTATGCCCTGATCTCGGTGACTGATGACGGCGAAGGCATGACGCCTGAGGTCATCGAGCGCGCCTTCGAGCCGTTCTTTACCACCAAGGAAGTCGGCAAGGGGTCCGGCCTCGGGCTGAGCATGATCTATGGCTTCGCCAAGCAATCCGACGGCCATGTCTCGATCTATAGCGAGCAGGGTCTTGGGACGACGGTCCGGATCTACCTGCCGCGCGTCGGCGCCGGACAAACCGTGGCCGAAATGCCCGAGAACGACGAAGCCGCGCCGCGCGGCCATGAGACCATCCTGATCGCAGAGGACGATCCGTTCGTGCGTTTCTCGGTGATCCTCCGCGTGGAGGCCCTCGGCTATCGCGTCGTCGCCGCCGTCAACGGCAAGGAGGCCCTGCAGCGGCTGCGCGCCGACCCCGGCATCGATATGCTGTTCACCGATATCGTCATGCCCGGCGGAATGAGTGGATGGGAGCTCGCCGATCAGGCCCGTCGTATTCGTCCCGGCCTGCCGGTGCTGTTTACCTCGGGCTATGCGCTGGAAACCCTGGTCGAGCAGGGCCGCGCGCAAGCTGAGGCCGTCGTCCTGACCAAGCCCTATCGCAAGACCGAGCTCGCCCAGCGGCTCAGGGATGCATTTGCGGCAGCGGCGGTGACGTCGTAAAGCCGCGGACCGGTGTCTGGCGGTCGGCCAGCCCGCTTGCTAAATGGGGCCGGTTTTGGCCTATTAGCGACAAGATATGTCTTCGGAGTTGACTGCAATGGTTCCTTTCTTCGTCCAGATTAAATGCAAGCTTGGCCAGTCCTACACGGTGGCCAATGCGCTTGCCGAAGCCGAGATCGCCTCCGAGATCTACTCCACCGCCGGCCAATACGATTTGCTGGTGAAGTTCTATGTCGACAAGGACACCGACATCGGCCACTTCGTCAACGAGAAGGTGCAGGTGCTGCCCGGCATCCAGGACACGCTCACCATCATCACCTTCAAGGCGTTCGGCACCGGCTAGCCGGGCGCGCTCAGCCGCCGCCTTCCTTGCGCTTGGGCGGCGTCGGGCCGTCGACCGGCGGCAACGACTTCAGATAGGCGGCCATCGCGGCGCGATCCTCCGGCTTCAGTTGCGCGAGGTTCTTGATTACCGGCCGCATCGCGCCCGATGCGCTGTCGCCCTCGGGCATGTCGCCGGTTTCGAGGAAGTCGGCAATATCCTTCTCGCTCCAGTCACCGATGCCCTTCTGGGTGATGTTCGGCACCCAGCCCTCGCCTTCGGGATTGGGGCCGCCGGCAAAGCGCTGCGAGCTGATGACGCCGCCCAGAACATTGCGCGGGCTGTGGCATTCGGCGCAATGGCCAAAACCGTTCACGAGATAGGCGCCGCGATTCCACTCTGCCGGATGCATCGCCGCCGGCACGAACGGCCTGACATCCATGAACAGCAATTTCCAGATGCCGACATTGCGGCGGATGTTGAAGGGAAACGGCAGATCGTGGTCGCGCACGCGACCCGCGACCAGCGGCAATGTCTTCAGATAGGCAAAGAGATCGCGGACGTCGTCGACCTTGGCGATGTGGTAGGACGTGTAGGGAAACGCCGGGAAGTAGTGCGTGCCCTCAGGCGAAATGCCGCGCATCACCGCATTGACGAAATCGGCCTCGCTCCAGCGGCCGATGCCGTCGGTAGGATCAGGGGAAATGTTCGGCGCATAGAACGTCCCGAACGGCGAGCCGAGCGCGAGGCCGCCGCCGAGCTTCAAACGATCCGGTTGATTGGGCACGGCGTGGCAGGACGAGCAGCCGCCGGCATTGAACAGCTCCTGCCCATTGGCAAGATCGGGCGCGCGCGTCGGCGCCGGCAAGGCCAAGGCGGTCGGCGCGGTCAGCCACCAATAGACGGCAAAGGCTGCGACAACGGCAACCAGGAAGACGGAAATTGTTCGTCGCAGCATTCAGGATCCCTTTGAGCTCGAGCGTATTTACGGATCATCCCGTAGCCGCTCCAGCCACGAATAATTTAGGTGGTTTGATCGGAATCCGGGAATAAAGTCGGAACCGCACTGTTTGCAAGTTGACAGCAATCAGGCGTCAACAGGGAGAGACCCATGAACAAAGCGCTTTTTGCCACGCTGGCACTCGGAGCCGCCGTCGCATTCGCAGGCCCGGCCAGCGCGGAGAAGCTGAAGGCGACACTGGACGGCAAATCCGAAGTCCCCGCCACCACCAGCAGCGCCACCGGGACCGCCGATCTCGACTATGATGCCGCCACCAAGAAGCTGTCCTGGAAGGTGAGCTATTCCGGCCTCTCCGGCCCGGCCACCGCCGCCCACTTCCACGGCCCCGCCGAGGTCGGCAAGAACGCCGGCGTCGCGGTGCCGATCCCTGGCATCGCCAAAAGCCCGGCCGAGGGCTCGGCGACGCTGACGGACGCGCAGGCCTCCGATCTCCTCGCCGGCAAGCTCTACGTCAACATTCACACCGCGGCGAACCCGGGCGGCGAAATCCGCGGCCAGGTGACCAAGTAAGTTTTAGCGTAACTTTTCGCGAAGGCCGGGCGCGGGAAGCGTCCGGCCTTTTCGATTCCGGACGGCCCACATGGCATCGCACGGCCCGGATAGAACCAATCAGGCTGCCAAGCTAGAATACCCGAGCGCGCCACCCGTCGCGGCGCCGGGAGCGGTTCATGACGAACGCATCGATGCAACGGAATATGCCGACACACGTCGCGTCCGTCAACGCAGCTCGCCCGTTGGCAGCCTTTGTGATTGCCGCAGCAATGCTGCTGTCATCGGCCGAGATCGCCGCCGCGCAAACCGACATGGAACGGCAGGCGCAATGCGAGCTGACGGCCATCCGCGATACGCGATCGCCGCTTGCGGTCCAACACATTCGTTCGGCCTGCAACTGGCTCGTGGTCAACGGCGAGTCCCTGCTGAACGCATCCAGCAAGGGCTACTATGTCTGCCTCGTGCGCCAGCTCTCGGGTGCCCAGTCCAACGAGGCGGCTGCGGCGATCATGTCGGCATGTCGCGCGTCCAATCCGCTTTGAAGCCGCCGCCTAAGCCCCGCTGAGCGCGTGCTCGAGATCGGCGATCAAATCGGACGGATTTTCGATGCCGATCGACAGGCGAATGGTGCAATCGAGCACGCCGATCTTGCGGCGAATATCGGCGGGCACGCCGGAATGGGTCATCGTCGCCGGCAGGCTCGCCAATGATTCCGTGCCGCCAAGGCTAACCGCGAGCTTGAAGATCTGCAGGCCGTTGAGAAACTTCTCTGCCGCCGCCTGGCCGCCGACGATGTCGAACGAGAACGTCGATCCCGCGCCCAGGCATTGCCGCGCGAACACGCGCCCTGCCGGCGAGGTCTCCGCATGATGGCCGAGATAGTGGACCTTCGCCACCTTGGCATGGTCGCGCAGGAAATCCGCAACGAGGCGCGCATTGCTGTTGGCCTTCTCCATGCGCAGGCTCAAGGTTTCCAGGGAACGGTTGATCATCCAGCAGGAATGCGGATCGAGCTGGGTGCCGATGGCGCCGCGCAGCGCCTTGATGCCCTTCATCACCGCCTTTGTGCCGAGTGCCGCCCCCGCGATCAAATCGGAATGGCCGCCGACATATTTGGTCAGCGAATACAGCGAGATGTCAGCGCCATGCTCGATCGGCCGCTGAAATACCGGGCCGAGCAGCGTGTTGTCGCAGGCGATGATCGGCGTGTGGCCTTGGGCCTTGCCGATGCTGTCGGCGACGCGGCGCATCAGTGCGATGTCGACCAGCCCATTGGTCGGGTTGGCCGGCGTCTCGACCAGGATCATCGAAACCCGCCCCCGACGCATCGCCTCTTCCGCGGCCTGGTTGACCACCGCCTCATCGATGCCGTCGGCAAAGCCGACCGCGCCGATCGAGAAGCGCGACAGTGTGTTCGTCAGCAGGGTTTCAGTGCCGCCATAAAGCGGCTGCGAGTGCAGAATGACGTCGCCAGGGCGAACGAACGCCAAAATCGTCGTCGAGATCGCCGCCATGCCTGACGAGAACAGCGCGCAGCTCTCGGTGCGCTCATAGACCGCGAGCCTATCCTCGACGATCTCGCTGTTGGGATGGTTGAAGCGCGAATAGACCAGGCCCGCCCCCATGCCCTCTGGCGGCTCGCGGCGGCCCGCAACGTAATCGAAGAAGTCCTGCCCGTCTTCTGCCGTTTTGAAAACGAAGGTCGAGGTCAGGAACACCGGCGGCTTGATGGCGCCTTCCGACAGCTGCGGATCATAGCCATAGGTCAGCATCAGCGTTTCCGGATGCAGCATATGGTTGCCGATATGGGTTTTCGACGGGAACGGTTTTGCCATGGCCTGTCTCGCTTTTAATGCAGTTCCTCGCCGCGGGTCGGAACTCTGAACAGCGTGAGACATCAACGCCGACGGCGCGAGCAAACATAGTCCATCTGACGGCGATCCGTCAGGGCGCGCGAACGGAATTTACGGCACCCACCGCTGTCATTCCCCGCAAAAGCGGGGAATCCAGTATTCCAGAGACGTCAAACGTCCCCTGCGCTAGCACGGCATACTGGATCGCCCGCCTTCTTCGCGGGCGATGACACCGAATTTGTAGTGACGCGCTCGCAGCAGCTACTTCAGCTTCAGCCGATAGGTCTCGTGGCAGTCGTTGCAGCGATCGTTCATCGCGGCGTAGGCCGCCTTCAGGCTTGCCACGTCCTTGATCTTGCCCTTGACGTCGGCGATCGCCTTTTGCACCGGCGGGATCTTGGAGTCGAAATCGGCCTTGTTCTGCCAGACCTTCGGCGAGGAACCATAGTTGGCGTTGACCACGTCCTGCTTGGGATTGACCTCGAAGGTCTTTGCGATTTTGGCGACGTCGGCCTCGAGGCTGGCGATCGCCGCGTCGGCGGCTTTCTGATCGTAGGGGATTTCGCCTTTCGTCATCTTGAGGATCACGCCGTACATGCTCTTCGCCTGCGAGCGCATCAGATTGTCCTGCTGGACGGCGACCTCCTGCTGCGCCATCACGGCGCCTGCACCCAGAAGCAGGGTGCCCGCGACAACAAGGATTCGTTTCATAGGCTTATTACTCCGGCTCGCAAGTCGGTTTGGGGGAAACCATAGGGGTTAGAACCCGGCCGCGGGCCGTTCATTCCCGCGGAGCCGGGCGGCAGCCTTACAGGCTGTGGCGGCGGTGGTGCTCGTTGATCGCGATCCACACCCGCTCCGGCGTTGCCGGCATGTCGATGTGGTCGATCTTGTACTCGCGCCAGAGCCCGTCGACGATGGCGTTGACGACGGCCGGGCAGGAGCCGATCGCGCCGGCCTCGCCCGCGCCCTTCACGCCCATTGGATTGGTCGTGCAGGGAATGTTGTTGGTCTCGAACACGAAGGCGGGACCATCGGCCGCACGCGGCAGCGCATAGTCCATGTAGGTGGCGGTGATCAGCTGGCCGTCGGTCGCACCATAGACCACCTGTTCCATCAGCGCCTGGCCGATGCCCTGCATGGCGCCGCCATGGACCTGGCCCGCCAGGAGCAGCGGATTGAGCGTCTTGCCGAAATCGTCGACGATGACGTAGTTGACGATTCTGATGATGCCGGTGGCCGGATCGATCTCGACCTCCGCCAGATGCGTGCCGTTGGGATAGGTGCCGTCGGCGCTGGCGAAGGTCGCGCTGCCATTGAGCTTCGACGGATCGGCGCCCGCGCGCTTCGCGACGTCGGCGAACGAGATCGAGCGGTCGGTGCCGGCGATCCTGATGATGCCGTCGGTGATCTCGAGGTCACCGGCGCTCGCTTCCAGCGCCTGCGCCGCGATCTCCTTGAGCTTCTGGCCGAGATCGCGTGTGGCGCGCTCGACGCTGACGCCGCCTGACGGGATCGAGGCCGAGCCGCCGGTGCCGAGGCCCGTCGCAATCTCCGCGGTGTCGCCCTGGCGGACGTGCACGCGCTCCGGCGCAACGCCGAACTGCTCGGCGACGATCTGCGCGTAGGCGGTCTGGTGGCCCTGCCCGCTCGACTGCGTTCCGATGAGGACGGTGACGTCGCCGTTGGGGTCGAGGCGGACATTGGCCGTCTCTTCACCCATCACACCGCAGACCTCGACATAGCTTGCAAGGCCAATACCGCGGATCAGGCCATGCTTCTTGGCCGCCTTGGCGCGCTTCGAAAACTCCTTCCACTCGCCGATCTCCATCGCGCGCTTCAGATGCGCGGCGAAGTCGCCGGAATCGTAGACCTTGCCGGTCGCGGTCTTGTAGGGCAGCGCCTTCGGCGGGATGAAATTCTTGCGGCGGATTGCGTCCGGCGTCATCTCGAGCTTGCGCGCGCAGGCATCGACAAGGCGCTCGATGACATAGGCGGCCTCGGGTCGGCCCGCGCCACGATAGGCATCGACAGGCACGCTGTGGGTGAAGATGGTGCGCACCCGGCAATGGAAGGCCTGGATGTCATAGAGGCCCGGCAGCATGCCGGCGCCGCCATGCGGGATGTAGGGCCCGAAGGTCGAGAGGTACGCGCCCATGTCGCCGATCAGGTCGCAGTCCATCGCCAGGAACTTGCCGTCCTCGGCCAGCGCCATCTTGGCCGTGGTGACGTTGTCGCGGCCCTGCGCGTCGCCCATGAAATGCTCGGAGCGATCGGCCGACCATTTGACGGCCTTCTTCAGCTTGCGCGCTGCGACGGCCATCAAGGCGTATTCGCGATACGGGAAGAGCTTGGTCCCAAAGCCGCCGCCGACGTCGGGGCAGATCACCCGCATCTTGTCGGTGGGGATGTTGAGCACGTTCTGGCAGAGGATGTCTCGCAGGCGGTGGCTGCCCTGGCTGCCGACGGTCAGCGTCAGATGATCGTTCTTGGCGTCGTATTCGCAGACCGCCGCGCGCGTCTCCATGAAGCTCGCGACCACGCGCGGATTGACGATCGAGATTTCGGCGACCGCGTGCGCCTTGGCGAATGCGGCTTCAGTCGCCGCCTTGTCGCCGATCGAGACGTCGAACAGCACATTGCCCGGCTTGTCCGGCCAGACCTGCGGTGCGCCTTTCTTGATGGCGTTGACGACGCCGGTCACCGCCGGCAGCGGGCTCCATTTGACCTCGATCGCCTCGATCGCGTCGCGCGCCTGGTCGATGGTCTCGGCAACCACGAAGGCGACCGCATCGCCGACATGCCGCACCTGGTCCTTGGCCAGGATTGGGTAAGGCGGGCCGGTGAACGGATCGGTCTCCAAATTGAACAGGCAGGGCAGATTGCCGAGATCGCCAACCTCGGCAGCGGTCAGAATCAGTGCAACGCCCGGGAGGGTGCGGGCGCGGCCGGCATCGATGGTGAACTTTGCATGCGCATGCGGCGAGCGCAGCACCAGACAGCGCAGCACGGCCTGCGGCGCGTAATCGTCGGTATAGCGGCCCTTGCCGCGGATCAGCGCGTCGTCCTCCTTGCGAAGCACGCTTTGGCCGACGCCGAACTTGATGGGGGCTGCCATTGTCTTGTCCCGTCCTATGGTTGTTTTGCCGGCATATTGCCGTGGAAAAAGAGGCAGTGCAAACGGCTTTAGGCCGGTGAGACCCGCGAAAAATCGTCCCGTGGCCCGCTCCTCAGAGCGGGATCGGACGGAACGGCCGCAGCGCGGTCATTTCCATGTGAAGATCGATGATCCGGAGCCTGACATAGCGTTTGCCGCCGCTCGAATGACACAAACCAAGACGTCACGCCCTCTGCGCGCCCCTCACCTCTTTGCGCATCGGATGCCTCATCGTCACCCCGAACCCAGGCTGCGGCGGCCCGATCATGGTCCAGCCACTCGACAGGTAGAAGCGGAGCGCGGCGGCCGTGGTGTCGAGTCCGAGCCATTCGAGGCCACGACGTGATGCCCAGAGTTCGATATCGCTCAGCAGCGACTTGCTCGCTCCCTTGAATCTTGCCTCGGGCGCCACATAGTTCAACAATATAAATCCATCTGACCGAACGGACGCAACCCCGGCTATCTGCTCATCGTCGACGGCCACATGAACAGCGTGAGTGGCGATCCATCGCCGCATGTTGTCCACCGTCTTGTTGCTGAGCCACATCGAAAGAGTAGCCGCGTCACCCCTGTGATCGGACACGCACAACTCCTGGATTGACCGCCGCACGACGTCGACTGCCCGATCTGCATCCGCGATTTGAGCCAGCCTAACCTGCATTTTCAGGCGCCCCGTCAAAAGCAATATCAACGTCTTATTCACGGAGCCTGACGCATCAGGCCTCTTCGCTCATCAGAAGCGGCCATGCGCGTTGGTCAAGCGCACGTCCGCTTCTGACGCGTGATCGATTACATCCCACGGCGGCTCCATAGATACATCGTGCTATCCCTGAGCGTATCGATCGCTCGCTGGGGCGAGAGGTAGTCGACCTCCCCGCGCGTCAGGCCGATATCCATGAGCTCCCTGTCGCTCAGGTCCTGCAAGGTGAGCTGCGGGTTCTGGCGCCGTGCCAGAGACGCAAGCCAGGCTCGCTTGAGCAGTCCGAGGAGGCTTGGCGTCGATGCTGCCGTTGGTCCGGCAGCTTCCTCGTCCAGCGCCTTGGCGGACGCCTTGAGGCGCTCCGCCAACGCATGGTCGATCGCGCCCTTCGCCTGCACGATCGAGAGACTAAGGCCGCGCCTTGCGGCCTCGCCCCCAATTCCGGGTGAGATATCCGTTAGTTGTGGTGGCATCGTACGCTCCTGCTGTTGTGCCGGCAGGGAGCGTGACCAAACAAAAGGCCCCGTCCGATGCCGGCGGGGCCTGGTGGAAAAGATGTCGTCGTCGAATTGCTAGCGCACGACTCCTTCCACGGCCCAGCCGAAGCGGGTCATGTGGTTGAAGTTGACTTTGCGCGAGCATTTAATCATGCGCGGCCAATAGCACGACAATCGCGCGAAATCAAGAGATGCATGGGAGCCAAGCACTCCTTTCAGGCGAGTGGCGACAGGTGTTCGCGAACATCCAAAATGGCGTTGCAGGGACAGATCAAGGCAAGCCTTCTTTCCGCGGCCGCATGCCGCGGAAAGGAGATCGCCGACCGACAAGACAGCCGCTCTCCTGCGAAAGGAGCTCAGCAGAGGTCATGAAGGATTCCGGCCATGGACAAGATCAGCGCGATCAACGTCCAGACCAGAGGGCTATTCAGAAACGGCGACACCTGAGCCTCCGAACTCGGCCGGAAAATCCTTCAGTTTCGGTAGGCCATCCCTGATCGGCAACACCGTCTCGGAATAATTCACGTGCACGCCCGGCGCGAACTTCAGCGTTGGTAATGTGGCTGCATACACGTCGACCAGCCCAAGCGGCGGATGGTCGCACATCAGATGCCCCCCGCAGCGCTTGCAGTATTGCCGATGGCTTAGCTCCGATTGTGCGTAGGTGGCGACGAATTCGGCGCCCTTGGTCACCCGCACGTTCTGCGGCTTCCACAATGTGAATGCGTTCACCGGGGCGGCCGACCAGGAGCGGCACGACGAGCAATGGCAATATCCCATTGCCTCCGGTGCTCCCTCCGCTTCGATTTCAACCTCGCCGCAAAAGCACTTGCCGTTGTAACTTGTCATGATGTTGATCTCCTTGATCTGGTCTGCTGAACGTCTGAAGCTTCGGCCTTATTTCGCGAACCTTGCCTGGATTTCGGCAAGCCCCGCGTCATAGACCCCGAGCAATGCTTCGCTCGCGGCCTTCTCTTGCCCTCGCTCGGGAGTATAGGAGCCGTTCCAGGTGACGGTGGATGATCCATTGGCTTTCGCAGTCACCTTGATCGTTGCGGTGTAGTTCGAGACGGGAAGAGGGCTCGTCAGAAACTTGTAGGAGTAGCTGCGCTCGGCTTCATTCCGAGCGACTTGCGTCTCGACGAAAGCCGCCTTTCCGTCCTTCGTGACGAGAATGCGCGTCGATGGCGCCTTGCCATCCTCGATGCACTGCCCCACCGGAGGCAGCCAATCCCTGATCGCGCAGAACGGCCCGATCAGCGACCAAACGTCCTGGGCAGTTGCCCGCACGTCAACGCTACGGGTGATCGTGGCTGTAACGGCGGATGCCGTGCCCGAGTGGAGCAACACCGTGCCGAACATCGCAGCGCTCGCCAGGGAGAGCCTGGGCCTGCCGAAAATCTTTATCATCGCAATTACCTTGTCATTGTGAGTTGATGCCATAAGGCTCCTGGCCGACGCATCGCGACGGCCCTTTGAGCCCGGTGGAGCGGTCCAAGTCCGCATTGCTGAGGGTTAGCAAGGGCCTTCTGCGCGCCACTAGTTCACGAACTGAATCGATGCCGGTACAGATTTTGAACTGGAAGCCCGAGCGAATTCCGCAGTACGTTCGCAAATGGTCCACAAGGAGAGAGAACATGGCTGCTGGCAGCTACAAGCAGTTCTGTCCCGTCGCAATGGCCGCCGAGGTTTTGTGTACACGCTGGACTGTGGTGCTACTGCGAGAGCTGATCGCCGGCTCGACGCGGTTCAACGATCTGCGCCGTGGTGTCCCCCGAATGTCGCCCGCACTGCTATCCCAACGGCTCAAGGATCTCGAGTCTGCGGGGATTGTCGCGCGGGAAGCGTTGGTTTCGGAGCCTGGCGTCCATGAATATCGGCTGACGCCGGCGGGACGTGAACTCACTCCCATCGTCGAAGGATTTGGAATCTGGGGCCAACGCCGGATCAAGGCCGACCTGTCGCTCCAGCACCTCGACGTTCAACTGCTGATGTGGGATATGCGGCGAAATCTGAATCCAACGCCGATGCCCAGGCGGCGAAACATCATTCAGTTTGTCTATCCCGAGCTTTCAGCGACGCAACGACATTGGTGGCTGATCGTCGATCCCGAGGAAGGCGTCGACCTGTGCTCGATCGATCCCGGATTTGACGTCGACCTCTATATTTCCGTCGATCTGCGCAGCATGACCGCAATCTGGATGGGGCTCGACACGGTCCGGGCGGCCGTGGGCAATCGTCGGATGATTCTGACCGGCGACCGGCAAATCGCATCCTCGATGCAAACCTGGCTCGGTCTCAGCCCGTTCGCCAAGGAAAGAAAACTGGCGAGTTGAAGGCCGGCCATTCGCTCGCTCGCGCCTAGCCGCGCACCAGCGAGACCAGCCATCTGCGGCCGAACAGCACGAGGACCGCGAGCGCGTAAACGATGGTGCCCCCGACGGCCAACAGCACCAGAGTCACTTCATCGTGGAAGCGCATCGCACCTTGCGAAGGTCCGCTGACACGTGCGATCAGCCATAACGCAGCCGCGAGGATAATCCCGGTCAGCAGGAATTTGCCGAGTGACATCAGCCACGCCCGGTCGAGCACGAGAAAGCCGCGCCGCACGGCGAAGAACAGCACCAACATGAGATTGGTCCAGACGCCGACGGCCGTCGCGAGCGCAAGGCCGATCTGGGCCAGCGATCCCATCAAGGCCACCTTCAGGGCGACGTTGACCGCAATGCCGGTCAGCGAGGCGCGGACTGGCGTTGCGGTATCCTTGCGCGCGTAGAAGGTCGCGACCGCGCTGCGGATCAGCACGAACGGAATGAGGCCGATGGCATAGGCCGCAAGCGTGCCGCCGGCGGCAACCGCATCGGCCTTGGAGAACGCACCACGGGCGAACAGCGCGCGCATGATCTCGTCGGGCACGGTGAGAAAAGCCGCGACGAACGGGATCGAGAACAACAGCGTGAAATCGAAAGCGCGGCGCTGCACCTTCATCGCGCCGTCATGGTCGTCGGCCGTGATCCGTTTCGACATCTCCGGCAGCAGCACCGTGCCGATGGCAATGCCGATGACGCCGATCGGCAATTGATTGAGACGGTCGGCATAATACAGCGCCGAGAGTGCGCCTGCCGGCAGGAAGGTCGCGATGATGGTGTCGGCGAACAACGCGACCTGCGTGCCCATCGAACCCAGTGTCGCGGGACCCAGCGCCTTGAAGAAGCTGCGGACGTCTTCATCGAGCTTGAGCGGCGCAAAGCGCGGCAGGCCGCCATGAAGCGCGAGATCGCCGGCGAGCAGGAAATATTGCAGGAAGCCCGAGATCAGGACGCCCCAGGCCGCGGCGTGGCCAGCGGTCGGAAACCAGACGGCAACCGCCAGCGTCATCATCATCGCGACATTGAGGAAGATCGACGCGGCCGCCGCGCTGGCAAAGCGCTGCATCACGTTGAGCATGCCGCCATAGAGCGTCACCAGCGTGATCAGCAGCAGATAGGGAAAGGTGATCCGGGTCAGCTCGATCGCGAGCTTGCGCTGCTCGGCGTCGTCCGAAAAGCCGGGCGCAAGTAGGCTCATGGCCTGAGGCATGAACAGCCAGGCGACGATCAGCAGCACCACCTGCGAGGCCAACAGCAGCGTGAAGATGCGGTCGGCGAACAGGTGTGCCGCCCCCTCCCCCTTTTCGCCGTGGACATGCGCATAGGCCGGCACCCAGGCGGCGTTGAAGGCGCCCTCGGCGAAGATTGCGCGAAAATGATTGGGCAGCCGCAGCGCCACGAAAAAGGCGTCGGCCACGGGGCCGGCGCCGAGGATCGCCGCGAGCATGATGTCGCGGGCAAACCCCGTCAGCCGCGAGAGCAGCGTGTAACCACCGACCGTGAAGATGCGTCCGAGCATGCGTCTGTTCTAGAGTGTTATCGGCCCACCGATAAGCCTCTGAACTGCAATGGAATCAAAAAAGAGGCTTGCTCGGTGTCCACCTCTCCCCGACGGGAGAGGTGAAGCGACAGTGCGGCAGAGGGGAAGAAATCACCCCGCGAGCGCGCCGTGCACGGCGGCGATGATTCGTTCCTGATCGGCTTCGGTCAGATAGGCGTGCATCGGCAGGCTGATGACGTCCTGCGACAGGCTTTCGCAGGCAGGCAGGCCGCCCTCGGCGACCGGATACTGCTTATAGGCGGACTGCTGATGCATCGACTTGCCGTAATAGACCGCGGTCGGCACGCCCTGGGCTTTCAGCGCGGCGGCGAAGCCGTCGCGGTCGGTACCTTCAGGCAGCCGGATCGTGTACTGCGCCCAGACCGAGGTATTGCCGGGCGCCAGACGCGGCACGGTGACCACGTTGGAGACGCCGCGCGCATAGCGCTCGGCGACCTTGTTGCGGGCGGCGATCTCGTCGTCAAAAATCTTCAGCTTCTCGATCAGGATCGCAGCCTGCATGGTGTCGAGCCGGCCAGTGAGGCCGAGGCGGATATTGTCGTATTTGTCGACGCCCTGCCCGTGCACGCGGATGCTGCGCAGCGTCGCCGCCAGCTCGTCGTCATCGGTCAGAATCGCGCCGCCGTCGCCGAAGCAGCCGAGCGGCTTTGCCGGGAAGAAGCTGGTCGTGGTGGCGAGCCCGAAGGTGCCGAGCTTGCGTCCCTTGTAGCTTGCGCCAAAACCTTGCGCGGCGTCATCGATGATGAAGAGGCCTTCGGCCGCGGCGATATCGGCGATGGCATCGTGGTCGGCAGGCTGTCCGAACAGATCGACCGGAATGACCGCGACAGGCTTCAAGCCGGCCTTGCGCGCGGCCGCAATGCCGCGCTTGAGCGACTCCGGGTCCATGTTGAAAGTCGTCTCATCGACGTCGACATAGACAGGCGTCGCGCCGGTCCTTGCCGCGGGCGAGGCGGTCGCAATGAAGGTGAAGGAGGGACACAGCACGGCATCGCCGGGCCCGACGTTCCTCGCCATCAGCACCATCAGAAGCGCATCGGTGCCGTTGGAGCAGGTCACCACGTGCTTGGCGCCGCAATAGGCCGCAAGCTGCTTCTCGAGCTCGAAAACTTCAGGGCCATTGACGAACTGGCAATGATCCATCACGCGCTTGACGGCCGCATCGAGCGAGGCGCCAAGCCGGACGCGCTGCGAGGCGACGTCGATGAAGGGAATGGGTTCGGAACGCAGATGCTGGTTCATGGTCTGGTTCTTCGCCTGGTTCTTGGCGCCTTCTTGCCTGGTCGACATGGAATGGGTGTTAGCCGGCGACGCGGCGCGGGCCCTTGCGGGCGGGCGATGTTGCTGCGGGCCGTGACGGCGTCTCAAGGCACTGCGTCGCGATCTCGAGGCTGGCGACGCCTTCATCACCGGTGACTGCTGGGGTCTCGCCATTGCGCACCGCCTTGAGGAAGGCGATCAGCTCTGCCCGCAGCGGCTCGTCATGGCCGACGGGCAGATGCCGCATCGAGTAGCTGCCGTCAGGCTTGAAGCCGAAGCACTCGGTGACCTGGCGCGTCAACAGATCGCCCATCACGTATTTGCCGCGGGTCGCGACCGTGACGCTGCGCGCCTTGAACGGCGTCAGCCAGTTGGTGTTGATGTGGGCAAGCACGCCATTGGCGGTGCGGAACTGCAAGAGCGCGATGTCCTCGCGTTCGGCGACTGCGCTCGACAGCTGCGGCTGCACCTCGACGATGTCGGATTCGGTGAACCAGCGGATCAGATCGATGTCGTGCACGGCGAGGTCGATGACGACGCCGACATTGGACATGCGCGGCGGGAACGGGCCGACGCGCGTGATCGCGATGGAGAGAATGTCCTCGCCCGCGATCGCCTGCTTGACTGCGGCAACGGCTGGATTGAAGCGCTCGACATGACCGACCATCAGCGTGACGCCGGCCTTTTGCGCGGCGGCGACGATGTCGCGGCCCTCTTTCACCGTGGAGGCGATCGGCTTCTCGACCAGCACGTGGATGTTCTTGGCGATGCAAGCGAGCGCGACCTCGTGATGCAGATGGGTCGGCGCCGCGATGGTGACGGCATCGACGCCCTCGGCGAGGAGTTGGTCGAGCGTCTCGAAGCTGTTGCAATCGGCAAGCTCGGTCGCCCGCGCGCGATGCGCCGGCGAAGGATCGACCACGCCGACCAGGCTGACGCCGGGCAGACCGGCGAGCACCCGCGCATGGTTGCTGCCCATCACGCCGGCGCCGATGACACCAACGCGCAGGCCGGCCTTTGCCGGCTGTGATCCCATGGAACTCATCTGAGCAAACCCCGATTCAACGCAAATCCCCGGGCCGCTTCTAGCACGGGTGCCACAGTTGTGGCGAATGCCGGCCAAACTGCCCGGACACGATTTGATTCAAAAAGTTACACGTTCTCCGGGCCTTAGGCCGCAGAAAGCAGGCTTTTCAGGCCCGGATCACGTGATTCGGAATTCGCTGGTTACGACCTTTGATAGTCGTCTTCAATCCGGATGATGTCGTCTTCCCCGAGATAGGACCCGGTCTGGACCTCGATCAGTTCCAGCATGATTTTACCGGGGTTCTCCATCCGGTGCACGGCGCCCATCGGGATGTAGATGGACTCGTTCTCGTGCACCGTCTTCACGGTCTCGTTCACGGTGACGCGGGCGGCGCCACGGACCACGATCCAGTGCTCGGCGCGATGGTGATGCTTCTGCAGCGACAGACGCCCGCCCGGCTTCACAACGATGCGCTTGACCTGATGACGCTCGCCATTGTCGACCGACTGATAGCTGCCCCAGGGACGATGCACCTTGAGATGCTCCTCGGTGACCTTCGGCGCGACTGCTTTCAGCTTGGTGACGAGACGCTTCAGCCCGTTGGCATCCTTCTGCCGCGAGACCAGCACCGCGTCCGCGGTCGCGACGACGACGAGATCGTCGACGCCTTCGAGCGCCACCAGTGCATGGTCGGTCGTGACGTTGCAGTTGTGTGAATCCTCGAACACGGCAGTGCCGTGGGCCGCATTGCCTTGCGCGTCCTTGTCGGACAATTCCCACACCGCGCGCCAGGAGCCGACGTCGGACCAGCCGCACGACACCGGCACGACCGCCGCGCGCGAGGTCTTTTCCATCACGGCGTAGTCGATCGAGATCGCCTTCGCCGCGCCAAAAGCCTGCGGCTCCAGCGTCACGAAGCCGAGATCGCGGCCGGCGTTAGTGACCGCGTTGGAGACCGCCTCCACGCTCGCCGCGTCGACCTTGCGATATTCGTCGAGCAACAGCGCCGCCGGGAACATGAAGTTGCCGCTGTTCCAGAGATAGCCCGAACTGACGTAATCCGCGGCCTTCACCGCATCCGGCTTCTCGACAAAGCGCGCGACCGCGTGCACCTCGCCAGAGATCACCTCGCCCGGGCTGATATAGCCGTATTCGGTCGCCGGTCGCTCCGGCTTGACGCCGAAGGTGACGATGCGTCCCGTGCTCGCAGCCACGAGGCCCTCGCGGCAGGCCGCGACGAAGGCGGCATTGTCCTGCACCACGTGATCGGCGGCGAGCGCCAGCACGATCGCTTCACTGGTGCGGTTTTGCGCGAATGCAGCGCCGGCGGCAATCGCCGGACCGGAGTCGCGGCGCATCGGCTCGAGGATTACGTCGGCCTCGATGCCGATCTCGGCGAGCTGCTCCAGCACCATGAAGCGGTAGGCCGCATTGGTGATGACCACAGGGCGGTCGAACAGCGACGCGTCCGAAACACGCAGCAGCGTGTCCTGGAAGGTCGAGCGCGGGCCGAACAGCGGCAGGAACTGCTTCGGGCGCACCTCGCGCGAAGCCGGCCACAGCCGCGTGCCGGCACCACCGCACATGATCAGGGGGATAATGCGTTTGTCCATCGTCGTTTCAAACCTTGTAGTGGTCGCGATACCAGGTGACAAAATTGTGGACCCCGCGCTCGATCGGCGTTGACGGTGCAAAGCCGGTGTCGCGCATCAAATCCTCGACATCCGCGAACGTTTCCACCACATCTCCCGGCTGCATCGGCAGCAATTCTTTGATCGCCGTCCGACCCAGCTCCCGCTCCAGAAGTCCGACGACATGCATCAGCTCTTCGGGGTGGTGATTTCCGACATTGTAGACTCGAGACGGCGCATTTGCGGCAGCCGGATTGTCTACAGGCACAAGATCGATCAGTTTGGACACGACACGGGTCACGTCGTCGATATAGGTGAAGTCGCGGCGCATCCTGCCATGGTTGAAGAGCCGGATCGGCTTGCCGGCCATGATGGCGTTTACGAACAGAAACATGGCCATATCAGGCCGTCCCCATGGGCCGTAGATGGTGAAAAAGCGCAAGGCGGTGACCGGCAGCCGGTACAGATGGCTGTAGGACTGCGCCATCACCTCGTTCGCCTTCTTGGTCGCAGCGTAGAAGCTCACGGGATGATCGGTCCGGTCCTGCGCGGAAAACGGCAGTTTCGTGTTCGCGCCGTAAACGGAGGATGACGAAGCGTAGACAAGATGACGACACCCGTTGATCCGACAGCCCTCCAGCACGTTGAGAAAGCCCTGGAGATTGGAATCGACGTAACTGTGGGGCTGGTCGATCGAGTAGCGGACGCCGGCCTGGGCCGCCAGATGCACGACTTTGGCAAATCGATGTCGCGCAAACAGCGCCGCCATCGCCTCGCGATCGGCAAGATCGGCCTGCACGAAGGAGAAACCGGGTTCGCTCCGCAACAGCGCCAGCCGCGCCTGCTTCAGCGCCGGATCATAATAGGTGTTGAGATTATCCAATCCGACGACAGGCCTGCCCTCGGCCAGGAGCTGCCGGGCGACGTGAAAGCCGATGAAGCCGGCGGCTCCCGTGACCAAAATCGCCTGATCCGTCATCCTTTTCCCAAAGCAAAACCGAGGACATGCTTCGCCACACTGGCAATATCAGTCTCTTTAGACGTCGCCCCGAGGGGGCCGCAATAGCCAGCAACTTTAACGGTAAAGAGCCGCCGCAGGAGCTCAAGGGCGATTGCAAGAGAACTCAACAGAGCTATTGCAAGATTGGCGCCAAAACCATACCAAAGCGGCCGAATTCGGCGCCTGGCGTCGGGTGACCTCAACCTTCGCCAACCCCTGTTCATGCGGGCGAGATGCGCCGAATCCTGCTGTCGACGGCCAAAATCCTGATCTCCGCGGCGCTGCTCTACCTGGCATTGCGCAAGGTCGACCTGACCGAGCTGGTCTCGCGCTTCACCGTGTCCAGCCTGCTCTGGATCGACATGGCGATCGCGGTGACATTCCTGCAGATCTTCGTCGGCGTGCTGCGCTGGCGTGACGTCAGCGCTGCATGCGGCGCGCCGATCGAGCTCGGCCGCGCCATGCGCTACAACGTGATCGGCTCGTTCTTCAACCAAACCCTGCCGTCCGCGATCGGCGGCGACGCGGTGCGGCTGTGGCTGGTCGCGCGCGCCGGCGCCGGATGGCGCGCGGCGACCTATTCGATCTTCGTCGATCGTGCGATCGGCCTGATCGCGCTGGCGATCCTCATCGTCGCGAGCCTGCCCTGGAGCTATCAGCTGATCACCGACCCGCACGGCCGCTCGGCGCTGTTGCTGGTCGACCTCGCCGCGCTCGCCGGCGGCATCGGCTTCCTGATCTTTGGCGCGCTGAGATGGTCGTGGCTGAAAACCTGGTGGGCGACCCATCACCTCCACGCCTGCGCCGTGATCGCCAATCGCGTCATCTTCAACCCGACGCGCGGTCCGAGGGTGGCGATCCTGTCGCTGCTCGTTCACGTACTCACTGCCGTCATTGCTTGGTGCGTGGTGCAGTCGATCGCAGCACCCGTCAGCTTCGCCCAGGTCTTCCTGCTGGTGCCGCCGGTGATGCTGATCACCCTGATGCCGATCTCGATCGCCGGCTGGGGCGTGCGCGAGGCCACCATGGGGCTGGCCTTCGGCTTCGCCGGACTTGCCGCGAATGAAGGCGTCAATGTCTCGCTGCTGTTCGGCGCGGTCTTCTTCATCGTCGGCGCCGTCGGCGGCCTGGTCTGGATCCTCAGCGCGGAAAAAGCCGCGCAGGGCTCGGCGCAGCTCGGGGTTCCGGAGTGAGCGCGCTCACCATCATGCCGTCGGTGCTCGCCATTGCGATCGCCGCGCTGATCTCGGCGCTGATCACCTGGACCAGCCGCCCCTTGCTCCAGCGCTACGCTCTCGCGCGACCGAACGCGCGCTCCTCGCACCGCATCCCGACGCCGCAGGGTGCAGGCATCGCGGTGATAGCAGCAACGCTGCTCGTCGCTTCCGCCTTGGCGGCGTGGGTGGGCGTTGCGATCTCGCCAGCGCTGGTGATTGCGACCATCGTGATCGCGCTGGTCGGCTTCGCGGACGACATCGTATCCCTGCCGGTGCTGGTGCGGCTCGTGCTGCAGGCCGCCTGCGTCGGCGCCGTGGTGTTCACCGCGCCCGAGACCGCGCGCATCGTGCCGACGCTGCCGCTCGCCTTGGAGCGCGGGCTCATCCTGCTCGCGGGCGTCTGGTTTGTAAACCTTGTCAACTTCATGGACGGGCTGGACCTGATGACGGTTGCCGAAGTGGTGCCGGTCACTGCGTCGCTGGCGCTGCTCGGATGGCTCGGCGATCTCTCCTGGCCGGCCGCGCTTATCGCAACGGCACTCTGCGGTGCCGTGCTCGGCTTTGCACCGTTCAACAAGCCGGTCGCAAAGGTGTTCCTGGGCGATGTCGGCAGCCTGCCGATCGGCCTGCTACTCGGATGGTGCCTGCTGGAGCTCGCCTGGCACGGAGAGGCCGCCGCGGCGCTGCTACTGCCGGCCTATTATCTCGCGGATTCCACCATCACGCTGTTCCGGCGGATCGCAAGACGCGAGCAGTTCTGGTCGGCGCATCGCTCGCATTTCTACCAGCGCGCCACCGACAACGGTTTTTCGGTTCCTCGTGTCGTCGGCGAAGTCTTTGTCCTCAACCTCGTGCTGGCGGCCCTTGCGCTTCTCACGGTCCGATCAGGCTCGGTGACGGTCACGCTGATCGCGCTGCTAGCGGCCGCGATCGCGATCGCCTTCGTACTGCTGCGGTTCTCCCGCCCTCAGGCGTCCTGAGCTGCCAGCGCCAGCCGCAGGCCCTCGTCGAGCGTCACCGAAGGCTGCCATCCCGTTGCGATCGCCTTGGACACGTTGAGCTCGAGCGAGCCGATCAGGCTGTCATGAGTGTCCTGCCGGCCGAGCAGGCCGAGCAGCGAGCTCAGCAGCTCCGGCGACATGCCGAACAGCCTCGGATTCTTGCCCGACGCCATGGCCAGGCGCTCGATGAATTCGGGCGTCGAGACCTGCTCCTTGTCGGCCACCAGGAAGACCTCGAAATTGCTCGCGGGATCGGTATTGCCAAGCCGGCGCAGGATGAAGGATGAGAGGTTCTGCACCGCCAGGAAGGCGCGGTGGTTGCGGATCGAGCCAAAGGGCAGCGGCAATCCCAGGTTCACCGCGTGCGTCAGCAGCGCGAAATTGCCCTTGGCACCCGCGCCATAGACCAGCGGCGGCCTTATCACCGAAATATTCAGCTGGCTGTCGCGTGCGAGCGTCCTCAAGCCCGCCTCGGCCGCCGCCTTGGACATGCCGTAGAGGCCGCGCGGCGTCAGGATGTCGTCTTCGCTGAACGGGGCACGGCCCTCGTTGGTGCGGCCATGCACCAGAACCGTGCTAACAAAGATAAAGTGGCGCACACCCGCCATTGCCGCAGAGCGCGCCAGGTGCAGCGTACCGGCGATGTTGACGTTGCGGTAGAGCTGGACCGCGTGCTTCTCGTGCTTGTGATGCACGCGGGCGGCGAGATGAACGACGGCATCGACGCCGTCGAGCGCGGCGGTCCAGTCGGTATCGGGGCCGATGCTCTCGATGACGACCTCGTCGCCTTGCCCTTGCGGGCTGCGGACCGCGCGGCGGACCGCCCATCCCTCGCGCTCCAGGTCGGGCACGACGTGACGACCGACGAAGCCACTCGCTCCCGTCACCAACACAAGCGGCCTGCTCTTGCTCATCGTTGCTCCGAAAGGTTCGGGTTGCGCAACAAGTCGTCGATCATGGCGGCATAGGCGTTCATCGCGACGCCGCGATCGAACCCCGATGCCGCTTTCACCGCGCGCGCAGCCATGGCGCCGTCGCCGGAAGCGGACGCCGTGCGGATCGCGGCGGCGAGCTGATCGGCGTGGCCCGGCGTCACGACCCAGCCGAGGCCGCTCTCCACGACCGTCAGGGCGGCCTCGGCCTCGGGCTCCGAGACCAGCACGACCGGACGGCCGACCGCCAGCAGATTATAGAAACGGCTCGGTACCGACACCCCGGCTACGTCCTTCCGGTAGGGGATGATCCAGAGGTCGGCCGCAGCCAGGAAGGCCTCGAGCTCGGAATCCTCCACCCGTGCCACGAAGCCGACATTGGGCAGGTTCGCTTCGGCCTGCAACTGCTTCAGCCGCTCGAAGCCAATGCCCCAGCCGGAGAGCAGGAAGCCAATATCCGGCTCGTCTTTCAATAGGCGCGCCGCCTCGAACACGATCTCCGGATCGTGGGTGAAGCCGAGATTGCCAGAGAGCCCGACGACGAAACGGGCCGCAAGAGGCTTGCGGAATGGATTGTCTGATGTCACCGGCCGCACCGCCGGCACCAGCGTCGCCCAGTTCGGGATGAAGCGGATCTTGTTGCGCGTCATGCCGGCATAGCTGAGCAGCGGCGCTTCGGCATCGCGACCGATGGTCACCACCGCATTGAGGGCGCGAAACATCAGGCTGTTGGCGGCGCGCATCACACCCGCCATGATCGAGCGCGGCTTCAAGAGACCGGCCATCACAAGCACATCGGGAAAGAGATCGTGCATGATCAGCGCCGAGCGCGCGCCCTTCAGCCACGCCGCGGCCACAACCGCGTAGGGCAGCATGAACGGCGCGGTGACCGTGAGCACGACGTCGCCGCGCTGCAAGCGCCGCAGCAGAGCGACGAAGATGCGCAGCACGAACAGCAGCTCTGAGATGCCGCGCCGGACCAGCGCCGCCTTTCCCGCCATGCGGTTCTTGATAGCGACGACGCGCGGCTTGCCCGGGCCGATCTGCGAGGCCGGCAGCGCGCCTGATGAGCCCGACAGCACCACGACCTCATGGTCGGATGCGAGGCGGCAGGCGATCTCCGCCATAATCGCCGCGGTCGTGCTCTGATCCGGCGGATAATGCTGGCTCGCGACGACGATCTGGCCTTGCGACTGCATGCTCAGGCCGCGGTTGACCCAAACTCAGGGACCGCGTCCTTGAGGATGGTCCTGATGGTCGCCCGGTCGTCGCGCGCGATGGCCTGATCGAGCGCTGCGATCCATTTGCGCAGGGTCTGCATCGGCGGCTCGTTCGGCTGCGCCGCCATGATGCCGGCGACGCCGATCTCGCGGGTCGGCTCTTCCGACGCAAAGAGGATTTCGTGCAGGCGTTCGCCCGGCCGCATCCCCGTGAACACGATCTCGATGTCGTAACCAGGCTGCAGGCCGGAGAGTCGGATCATGCGTTCGGCGAGATCGACGATCTTCACCGGCTGGCCCATGTTGAGAACGTAGACCGAGACGTCGTGACTATGCGTCCCGAGCGCGTGCGTCGCTGCGGTGATGACGAGGTCGCAGGCCTCGCGGATGGTCATGAAATAGCGGACCATGTCGGGATGCGTCACCGTGACAGGGCCGCCGGCCTCGATCTGGGCCTTGAACTTCGGCACCACCGAGCCGTTCGAGGCCAGCACATTGCCGAAGCGGACGGAGATCAGCCGCATCGGCGGCTTGGCACCGGCAGCCCCCGCCGCAAGATCATGGTCGAGAGCCTGGCAGTACATCTCGGCGAAACGCTTGGTGAGGCCCAGCATCGACACCGGCTCGATCGCCTTGTCGGTCGAGATCATCACCATGGCTTCGGCGCCGGCGGCGAGCGCCGCGTCGGCGACGTTGATCGAGCCGAAGATGTTGGTCTTGACGCCCTCGCTCCAGTCGCGCTCGAGGATCGGCACATGCTTGAGGGCCGCGGCGTGGAACACGATGTTGGGCTTAAACTCGGCCATCAGGCGCATCACGCGCTCGCGGTCGCGGATGTCGGCGATCCGCCCCTCGATCGCAGCACCCGCGTCGTGCGCGGCGAGCGCCTCGGTGACCGCATAGAGCGCCGGCTCGGAATTCTCCAGGATCAACAGGCGCGCGGCGCCGAAGGCGACGACACGCTCGCAGATCTCCGAGCCGATCGAACCACCGCCGCCGGTGACGATCACCGCCTTGCCCCTGATCAGGGCTTCGAGGCGCGCATAGTCGATCTTTTCGCTCGGCCGCAGCAGCAGGTCCTCGACCGCGACAGCGGTCAGGCGCGGCGTGTCGCCGCTCTCGAGCGAGGGCATGCGGTTGACGATCACGCCCAGTTTGCGCGCCCGCATCAGGATCGATTCCGGATGCGCTTCCGGCTCGAACGCCGACGGCGTCATCACCACGCGTGCAATCGGCTTGCCGCGCTTGGCGAAATCGGAAACTACGTCCTCGATGTCATCGACGCCGCCCAGCACCGGAACGTTGCGGATGAACTGGCCGCGATCCGAGCCCGACGGTGACAGCACGCCGACCGGCCAGATCCGCTTGATCGCCCCACTCTCGATACCGCGCAGAAGCACCTCGGCGTCTGCAGCGCGGCCGATCAGTAACGTCGGCGCGGCATCCTCCGCGCGAGCATGACGCCGCACCCGCGTGTAGCGGAAGTAACGATAGGCCATGCGCAAGGCGCTGAGAAAGAAGATCTCCAGGAACCAGTAGAGAACGATCGTCACCTTGCCGAAGAAGAAGGCCCCGCGGACATTGGGAGCAACAATGATGTAGTCCAGCGCCAGCAAGGCAACTGTCAGCACGCTAGCGACGCGGACGATGTTCATCGCATCCGGCAGCGATATAAAGCGCCATTTGGTGGTGGTCAGGTTGAAAATGAAGAACACGACCACGCTGAAGGCGAGAAAGTACGGTAGGATTTGGAATAGCAGCGGCAAACGGTCATAGAAGCCGTCCGCCCCCTCAAAACGCAGATAGAACGCCGCGAACAACGCCGCTGTCGTTGCGAGCAGGTCGTGGAGCGCAATCATGAAATTGCGCAAAGAAAGATGCGAAAGCCGCGTCATCCGCCGACCGATGATTATCCCATTAGTGTAACCTGCCGCGCTGATAGCCCATCTCGGCGAGACTTGCTAGCAGAAGACTTGCCAGCACAAGACTCGCCGGCAGAAGCCTTGCGACCTAGAGGGTGCCAGCCCCCACGGCTCAGGAACTCGCTTTCCCCACCTTCGCGCCCTCCCGTTGTGCCCGGATCACCATGCCGCCGGCAACGCCGACGCCGATGACGTAGATCCAGCCCTCGTGAAAGTCGAACAGATGGGAGTTGAACAGCGAGGTGAAGACGTTCTGCACCACAATCAGAAGGCCGATCCAATGGGCCGGCCCGTCGCCGCGAAACAGCAGCAGATGCAGGATCCAAATCGCGTAGAGAACGACGACGCCGATGATCCCCCACTGGATGGCGACGTGCAGCATCTGGTTATGCGGATTCGGAAAGACCCGGACGCCCAGAACCCATGAGGGCTCTTTCGCGGCTCTCTCGAACAGCCCCTGCGAGGAACCGGTACCGTGTCCCACAAGCGGGGCTTCCGCAAAAAACTGAACGGCATGCCGCCAATATTCGAGGCGCTCGCCGATGGACGTCGGCACGCTCTCTTGGGTGTAAAGGCGGTAGTCCCGCGAAAACGTGTCCGCGGTCTTGCGCAATTGCGGCGAGGCTTGCCAGGCGATCGCAGCGCCGGCGATCAGGGCGACGGAGACAACCGCGATGCTGCGCCATCTCAAATGAAGCAGCGCGAACACGCCGAACATGATCGGAACGGTGACGAGCGCGGTGCGCGACACCACCACGAAGACCATGTTGACGAAGAAGCTCAGCGCCAGCGCCGTCAGCAATCCGGCAAGCCAGTAGCGCTTCTCGCGCAGCAGCAGCCCGACCGGATAAGCCAGCGCAACCGCGCAAAGCGTGAACTCCTGGCTCTGGTCGATGTAGTTCTTGACGAAGATGCCGCGCTCGAGATGGTCCGGCTTGAGCGTCAGATTGGGATAGAAGGCGACCAGCCAGGACATCATCGAGAGCAGTGCGCAGGACACCAGGAATGCGATGAAGATCCAGCTTCCACGCGGCGAGCGCTCGAAATGGTAGAGCAGAACGGGCAGCACCAGCAGCTTGACGGTGGGACTGAGCGCATAGAGGCGCGCGCCCCAGGTCGCGTCCGACCACAACGTTCCTACCAGCGCGAGCACGAACAGCGCGATCGGCGCCGCGCAGATCGGACGCGTCAGCGATTGCAGGAATGCCTTGATGTCGAGGAACGGCACCATGCAGACCAGGAACGCGGCGTTGAAGATTGCCGCAAGCGAGGTCGACCACGGCAGCGAGGCAACCGTGAGGATCGCGAACAGGTCGACGGTCTCGCTCCAGGCGACCGGACTACTGAAGCGCCGCCACAGCATCTGGGCGGTCGTCTCCCCTGCAAGTGCCGTCACTCGGTGCCTCCGCGCGCACGATGGACCAGCGCGGTCGTGCTGAATCCCTTGAGGATGTCGACCAGCACGACCGTTCCCCCGGCGGCCTCGACGACCTCGTGACCGACCACCTGCTCGCGGGTGTAATCACCGCCCTTGACCAGCACGCTCGGCGTAATCCGCCCGATCAGGTCGATCGGCGTGTCGTCCTCGAAGATGACGACGAGATCGACCGCTTCGAGCGCGGCCAGCACCTCCGCCCGCGCCCGCTCGTCCTGGACCGGGCGATCGGCGCCCTTGAGCCGCCGTACCGAGGCGTCGCTGTTCAGCCCGACGATGAGGCGGTCGCAGGCGGCGCGCGCCGCGGTCAGCACCTTGACGTGGCCGGGATGCAGGATGTCGAAGCAGCCATTGGTGAAGCCGACGCGCAGACCCTCCCGCTTCCATTCGGCAAGCTGGGCCTCGAGCTGACCGGGCGCGCTGATGACCTTCTCCTCGGCCGCGAGTGTGGCATGTGGCAGGATCTTTCGGCGCAGCTCATCGACGCTGACGCTGGCGGTGCCCTGCTTGCCGACCGCCACCGCGGCCGCGGCACTGGCGATGCGCAGCGCCGTATCCCAATCCGCGCCGGCCGCGATCGACACCGCGAGCGCGGCGGCGACGGTGTCGCCGGCCCCGGAGACGTCGCGCACCTTCACCGGGAAGGCTGGAACGTGGACGGCCTCGCCATGGCGCGGCACCAGCGTCATGCCGTGCTCGCCTTGCGTGACCAGGATCGCCTCGCAATCGGCGAGCCGTATCACGTCCTCGCTGGCATCGACGATGCTCTGCGGCGTGTCGGCGCGGCTGCGGGTCGCTTCCGCAAATTCCTTGCGGTTGGGCGTGAGTAGCGTCGCGCCGCGATAGATCGCCCAGTTCAGGCTCTTGGGATCGACGATCACCGGTTTGCCGGCAGCCCGCGCCGCATCGATGGTGTGGCGGATCACGCGGGCGGTCAGCACGCCCTTGGCGTAGTCGGACAGCAGCACGATATCGGCGCGCGCGATCTGCGGCAGGATCGCCTCGATCAGCCAGGTCTCGACCTCATCGGAGGCAGCTGACGCCTGCTCCCAATCCGCGCGCAGCATATGCGTGGAAAAATGCTCAGAGACGAAGCGGACTTTGCGCGTGGTCGGCCGTGACGGGTCGCACACCAGCGCACTCTCGATCCCGGCATAGCCTGCCATTGCGGAGGCGAGCTGCCTGCCGGCATCATCCTCGCCGACGAGGCCGACGAAGACACAGCGCGCGCCGAGCGAAGCGATGTTGCGCGCGACGTTGCCGGCGCCGCCGATATGGATCTCGCTGCGCTGGGCCGCGATGACGGGTGTCGGCGCCTCGGGCGAGATCCGCGACACCTCGCCATAGACGAACTCGTCCAGCATGATGTCGCCGATGCAGAGCACCGTGCGGCCGGAGATGGCTTGCGTGAGGGCATCGAAATCGAGAATCGGCGTCGGCATGGTCAAATGGCCTTAACGGAAGCGGTCGGGCCGGTCGAGATAGTCCCCGACATAGGCCTTCACCGCGTCCTCGAGCGTCGTGAAGCCGCCGTTATAGCCGGCGCGGTGGAGACGATCGACCTTGCTCTCGGTGAAATACTGGTAAGCACCGCGGATCTGCTCGGGCATGTCGACATAGTCGATGTTGGGCCTTGTGCCGAGCGCGGCATAGGCAGCCAGCATCAGGTCCTTGAAGCTGCGCGCCTTGCCGGTGCCGACATTGAAGAGGCCGGAGACAGCAGGCGTCGCCAGCAGCCACAGGATGACGCGCACGACGTCGTCGACATAGATGAAATCGCGGCGCTGGTCACCGTCGGCGATGCCGTCGCGATGCGACTTGAACAGCTGCACCACGCGGCCCGCCTTGACGTCGTCGAAGCGGCGCGCCAGCACGCTCATCATCGAGCCCTTGTGGTATTCGTTGGGGCCGAACACGTTGAAGAATTTCAGACCGGCCCATTGCGGCGGCAGTTTCTCAGCCCGCGCGATGCGCTCGGCGACCGCGAGATCGAACAGCTGCTTGCTCCAGCCATAGAGATTCATCGGCCGCAGCTTCTTCAACGCCGCCACCGAGGCATCGTCGTCAAAACCTTCCGCACCATCGCCATAGGTCGCGGCCGACGACGCGTAGATCAGCGGCACCGCACCCGCCGTGCACCAGTCCAAGAGGCGCATCGAGAAGCGGAAATTGGTCTCGATCACGAGATCGCCGTCGGTCGCGGTGGTCTCGGAAATCGCCCCCAGATGGATCACGGCATCCAGCTTGCGGCCCTTCAGCCAGTCGGGGAGCTCGGCCGGAGGCACGATATCCACAAGCTGCCGTTTGGCGAGATTGCGCCACTTGCCGTCGCTGCCGAGGAGATCGCAGACCACGACGTCGCTGCGGCCTGAATCGTTGAGCGCGGCGACGACATTCGATCCGATAAAACCGGCCCCGCCGGTCACCAGCAACATTCCAACCACCCTGCCCGATCTTGTGCGGCCCGATACCTGCCGTAGCGCATCATCTGCCAAAGTGTAAGCATTTTGGGCGAACGCATTTGGACTCGCCCTCTCCCGACTTTACCTGCCGGCCCGGAGCGGCTACCGAACCGCCGCATCGAGAGCATCGCGGTCCGATTAACGAATGAATATAGATTCGCAGTTTGGCGGTAATGAGGAACGGGACGACACGCGCCCGATTCTGATCGTCCCCTATATGTGGATCGGCGATTTCGTCCGGAATCACACCGTGGTCCGGGTCCTGAAGGAGCGATGGCCGAACCGGCCGGTGGATCTCCTCACCACGCCCCTTTGCGCCCCCCTGGTCGATTACATGCCCGGCGTGCGCGCCGGCATCGTCTGGGACCTGCCCCGCAGCCGCCTGGCGCTGCGCCGCCAGTTCGGCCTCGCCAAGCTCCTGCGCGAGCGGAACTACGGCACGGCCCTGGTGCTGCCCCGCACCTGGAAGGCCGCCATTGCGCCGACGCTGGCCGGCATCCCCGAACGGGTCGGCTGGGTCGGCGAATTCAGGTTCGGACTGATCAATCGATGGCGCTGGGGCGAGCGGAAGCTTCCTCGCTTCATCGACGAGAATGCCGCTTTGGCGCAGCCGGACGGCGCGCCGCTGCCTCCGGAATGGCCGGTGCCGCAATTGCGGGTTCCGCCTGAGGAGATCGCCCGCTGGCGCCAGGCCAACGGCCTGAGTAGCGGCGCCGCCGTAGCCTTGGCCCCCGGCTCGGTCGGCGTCTCCAAGCGATGGACCTCCTATCCCGAGGCCGCCCGGCTGCTGGTCGAGCGTGGCCTCGAAGTCTGGGTGGTCGGCGGCCCCGCCGAAAAGGGCCTCGCCCAGGAGATCGTCGCAGCCGGCGGCCCGGGGACCGCAGGCGGCCCCGGCGTGCGCGACCTCACCGGCAACGATTTGCGCAACGGCGTCCTCGCCATGGCGGCGGCCGGCGTCGCCATCTCGAACGATTCCGGTCTGATGCATATCGCGGCCGCGCTGGGCACGCCCACCATGGGCATTTTCGGCCCGACCAGCCCCTATCTCTGGGCGCCACTGAACGGCCTTGCCGCAACGGTCGTGCAGACCAAAAGCGTGCTGTCGTGCCAACCCTGCCAGAGCACGGTCTGCAAGATGAACGATCATCGCTGCATGCGGGACATCGCAGCGAGCGAGGTGGTGGGGATTGCGCAGCAAGTGCTGAGCGATGCTGGCAAGCAGGCTGAGAGTTGAGCGATCGACGGCTTTTGCCGGACGTCGCGCCGAACCTAACTTATGTTGAATACACCCTCGGGAAGAATTGGCATCCTCTCGCTTCAGGGGAAAAAGCCAATGGACGAAGACTTCATCAAAGGGCGCGCTCAAGACATCCGCGAGCTCGCGGCGAAAGCGGACCCGTTCACCAGGAAGCGTCTGCTCAATCTTGCCGACACCTACGAGCGCAGGCTTCATCCGGTGCCGCATGCCGCGCCAGGACTCGCAGGCCGGCATTCGCAGCCGCAGATGAAGCAGTAAGCATGCCCAAGGAGAAAGAGCGCGAGAGCCAGCGCGTTTCGTTCGAGCGGCCGCTGTCGGCGCAGATGATGGCGATCGACGGCACCTGGCGCCGCCCCTGCCTGGTCAAGGACGTATCGGAAAGCGACGCCACCCTTCGCGTCGAGACGTCGATTGAGGGCCTGGCGCTGACCGAGTTCTTCCTTCTCCTTTCCTCGACCGGACTTGCCTACCGGCGATGCCAGCTCGACCGCGTCAACGGCGACGAGCTCGAGGTCAGCTTCCTGCGGCAGAAGGCCCGGAAGAGGTCTAGCCGCGAGATGCCGGCTTGATCAAAGCGTGACGATTGGGTTCGCCGAAATTCGCGCGCCCGGCACGCCGGCGAAATGTCGGCGGTGATTTTGGGATGATGCCAATCTACACCTGTTTTGCCCGACAGGTCAAACAAATTTCGTAAAATCAGCATTTCGGCCGTGCGCGTCCGACAAGCCATCTGCGCCGGCTACTGTGCATGGGTTGTTTTCGCTTTTTGGAAAAGCGGCTCAGAGCAGCGGACGATAGATCTCGCCGATCCGGGCCGCCTCGGCATCGAGGCTGAACTTCTCGAGCACCCGAGCCCGCCCCCGCTCGCCCATCGCCGTCGCTGCAGCGACGTCGCGCATCAGCGGTTCCAGCGCCGCCGCCAGCGCCTCCGCATCGCCGGTCGGGATCAGCACGCCGCTTACACCATCCTCGACCACCAGCGTCGCGGCGCCTGCACGCGCGGCAACAAGCGCACTACCGGTCGCCATCGCTTCGATCAGCGTCAGGCCAAAACCTTCGTTGCGCGAGGTGAAGGCGTAGATCGTCAGCCGCTGATACCAGCGCTGCACCTCTTCGATGGGAAGCTCGCCGGTGATGACGATTCGCGATTGCAGGCCAGCTGCCTCGATGCGCTTCTTCAGGTCGTTCGCAAACGGCGTCTGTTCGGCCGTGACCTGGCCGACGATCACAGCGGTGAAGTCAGGATAGCGCGGCAGCGTCAGGCACATCGCATCGACGAACACATCAGTGCCCTTCTGCGCCCGGACGCGACCGAAGCAGCCGACGGCGTATCGACCGGGCAAACCGCTTTCCGCGAACGCCGCAGCGCGATCGGCCGGCGGCGTGTAGACGTCGGTGTCGACGCCGTGCGGGATCACCGTCGATGGCACTTTCAGGAACGAGGCGGAGATGTCAGAGGTTGCGATGATCGCGTCCATCTGGCGGAGCAGCCAGCGCGTGATCCAGGTGTGATGACGCTGCCCCGCCGAGGTGAAGACCAGCTTGAGCGGCCAGCCCAGCGCGCGCAGCAAGACGCCCGCGATCATCTCGTTGTTGCGCCGCGCGTGCCAGATCAAGGGCCGCTTGCGGCGCCACAGCTTAAGGACATCGCCGCTGCCGAGCCGCGCAATCCCCTCTGGCGCATCGGAGCCGAACCAGCCGGCACGAAAGAGCTTTGCCAGCCGCGGCGCCACCATCCGGTTGGTCGCGGTGACCCCGGAATAGCGCCTGTGCAGATTTGGCACGATCACTTGCAGATCGTCCGGGGAATTCGCCACGTCATGCTCCGTTTGGTGCGTCCCCTATACGCAACATTAAGCATAGTGACCAGTTCAGCCGGGCCGAAACCCCCTCTTCACCGCGCAAACGTTAACTTGGCGCGTTGATCGATGACGGGTGAGACCATGACTGTGCTAGTCACCGGCGGCGCCGGCTATATCGGAAGTCACACGGTCCTGGCGCTGGCGGAAGCCGGCGAGGACGTCGTCGTGATTGACGATCTCTCCACCGGGTTCTCCGCCTATCTGCCCGAGGGCGTGCCGCTGTTCATCGGCGATGCCGGCGACGAGAATCTGCTCGAGGGCGTGATCGCCCAGCACGACATCGAGAGCATCATCCATTTCGCGGGCTCCGTGGTCGTGCCGGATTCGATGCGCGATCCGCTCGGCTATTACCGCAACAACTTCACCACCGCGCGCAATTTGCTCAATGTCGCAGTCAAGCGCGGCATCAGCCGTTTCATCTTCTCCTCGACCGCCGCCGTCTACGGCAACCCGGACCAGGTGCCCGTGCCCGAGCATGCGCCGACCCGGCCGCTGTCGCCTTACGGCTCGTCGAAGCTGATGACAGAGATCATGCTGCACGACGTCGCCGCCGCCTACGGCATGCAGTACGCGACCCTGCGCTACTTCAACGTCGCCGGCGCCGATCCGCAGGCGCGCATCGGCCTTGCCACCGTCGGCGCCACGCATCTGCTCAAGATCGCGGTCGAGGCCGCGACCGGTCAGCGCGCCAAGATCGACGTGTTCGGCACCGACTATCCAACCCCCGACGGCAGCTGCATTCGCGACTTCATCCACGTCACCGACCTGTCGCAGGCGCACCGCTCGGCGCTGGCCTATTTGCGCAACGGCGGCGCCTCGACGACGCTGAATTGCGGCTATGGCCGCGGCTATTCGGTGCTGGAGACCATCGACGCCGTGCGCCGGGTGTCCGGCCGCAGCTTCGCCGTGCAATACGCCCCGCGCCGGCCCGGCGACATCATGACCATGGTCGCCGACACCAGCCGCATCCGCGGCCTGCTCGACTGGAAGCCGCAATACGAGGACCTCGAGACCATCGCGGCCCACGCGCTGGCCTGGGAGGACAAGCTGTTCCGGGAGCGCCACGGCGAGCTCCGCCACGCCGTCTCGGCCTAAAATCGCATCCTGTGCAAGCCCTTAATTGGGCTTGAAAAGCGGAGCTTTAGCGGGCACAGAGGCCATTCGATCCCTGACGCGCGGGCAGGCTTTTCCCTGCGCCGTCAATGGACTACGGATGGCCCAGTTTCCAAAGAAAATCACCGACGATCCCTATGCGGCGATGGTCCTCATTCGCCGCCTGGTCATGGAACAGGGGGTCGTCTACTGGCGGCGCTACCTCATTGCCTTCACGTTCATGGCGGCTGCCGCGGGCGCGACCGCGGGCGCGACCTACGTGCTTGGCCAGGTCATCAACCAGGCCTATGTCGACAAGAACATCCCGGGCATCGCGATGTTCTCGGGCATCACGGTGATTCTGCTGTTCATCAAAGGCGTGGCGACTTACGGCCACATGGTGATCCTGACCAAGATCAGCAACGCCATCCTCGCCAACAACCAGCGCCAGCTGTTCGCAAAACTGATGCGCGAGAGCATCGGCTTCTTCTCCGAGCGGCATTCGTCCGAATTCCTGGCGCGGCTCACAGCCGGCGCCAAGTCGATCACCGACGTGCTCAACATGCTGGTCAACGCCATCGGCCGCGACCTCCTGATGCTGGTAGCCATGATCGGCGTGATGGTGTGGCAGGACCCGCTGATGTCGTTCATCGGCCTCGTCGCAGTGCCGCCGGCGATGCTGGTGCTGCGCAAGCTGGTCAAGCGCATCAAGGGCCTTGCCTACAACCAGTTCACCGGCACCGCCGACATCATGGAGACGATGCAGGAATCGCTGCAGGGCATCCGCACCGTGAAGGCCTTCACGCTCGAAGCGACGATGCAGGAGCGTATCGACGAGAACATCGCGATCGTCGAGCGCAACGCCAACAAGATGGCCCGCGTCGCCAACCGCTCCAATCCGCTGATGGAGATGCTCGGCGGCTTCGCGGTCGCCGGCTGCCTGCTTTACGGCGGCTACAGCGTGGTCGCGCTCAACGCCACGCCGGGCGCCTTCTTCTCGTTCATGACGGCGTTCCTGATGGCGACCGAGCCGGCCAAGCGGCTGGCGCGGCTCAACATCGATTTGAACAGCCAGCTCGTCGGCGCGCGCATGCTGCTCGAAGTCGTCGACAGCCCCGCCAGCGAGCACTCCGACGACGACAAGCCGGCGCTGAAGCTCTCCGACGCCCGCATCGAGCTGCGTGACGTCAGCTTCTCTTATCGCAATGGCGAGACGGTGCTCAACCGCATGAGCTTCGTTGCCGAGCCCGGCAAGGTCACCGCTTTGGTCGGCCCCTCCGGCGGCGGCAAGTCGACCGTGCTGGCGCTGCTCTTGCGCTTCTACGAGGTTACGCAAGGTGACATCATGATCGACGGCCAGTCGATCGGCGCGATCTCGCGTAAATCGCTGCGGGCCCAGACCGCCTATGTCGGCCAGGACGTCTATCTGTTCCGCGACACCATCCGCAACAACATCGCCTTCGGCAAGCCGGGCGCAAGCGAGGACGAGATCATCGACGCCGCAAAGGCCGCCTGCGCGCATGAATTCATCATGAGCTTCCCGCTCGGCTATGACACGCCGGTCGGCGAGCACGGCACGCAGCTCTCCGGCGGCCAGCGCCAGCGCGTTGCGGTGGCGCGTGCGCTGATCAAGAACGCGTCGATCATCCTGCTCGACGAAGCAACCGCCGCGCTCGATTCCGAATCCGAACGGCAGGTGCAGGAGGCGATCGAGCATCTCTGCCAGAACCGCACCACCATCGTGATCGCGCACCGCCTGCACACCATCATGCGCGCCGATGCGATCCTGGTTGTCGAGGGCGGCGAGATTGTCGAGCAGGGCCGGCATGACGATTTGCTGCGCCGCTCGGGCCGCTATGCTTCGTTCTTCCGCCTTCAAAACCACGACACAGGCTTGGCGCTGGCGCCGATCAGCGCAACCGCATAGAGTTCCTTCCACCTCAAGAGCAGCGAGACCGCCTCATGAACGCCGCCTCCTACGTGATCCCGCTTCCGCCCCAGGCTTCGCTCCCTGTCGTCGGCGAGAGCGGCCGCTATCCCGTGCGCCGCATCTGGTGCGTCGGTCGCAACTATCTCGAGCACATCCGCGAGATGGGCAATGACGAACGCGCGCCGCCGTTCTTCTTCGCCAAGCACGCCGACATGCTGGTGCCCGATGGCGCCACCATTCCCTACCCGCCGCTGACCAAGGATCTGCATCACGAGGTCGAGCTCGTCGTCGCGATGAAGAGCGGCGGGCTGAACATCCCTGCCGACAAGGCGCTCGATCACGTCTACGGCTATGCCGTCGGCATCGACCTGACCCGCCGCGACCTCCAGATCGCCTCGCGCAAGAAGGAGCGTCCATGGGAGATCGGCAAGTCGTTCGATGGTTCGGCGCCCTGCTCCGCGGTGCAGCCGGCCTCGAGGATCGGCCATCCCTCGAAAGACAAGATCTGGCTCACTGTCAACGGCAAGGAAGCGCAGAAGGGCGACCTTACCGAGCTGATCTGGAACGTGCCTGAAATCATCTGGCAGCTCTCGCAGCAGGTGAAGCTCGCCGCCGGCGACATCATCATGACGGGCACGCCGGCCGGCGTGTCGCAGCTTCAGCCTGGCGACAAGCTCGAATGCGGCGTCGACGGCGTCGGCACGCTGAAGGTCTCGATCGGCCAGCCGGAATAGGCCTCCAACATCCCGAAATCAAAAGGGCCCCGGACATTGTCCGGGGCCCTTTTTAGTTCGATCTTTCTACCAGGCTTTCACCGGCCGATTCGCGTGGCTCGCCTGCGGCACACCGCGATTGAGCGACATGTGAGAGTGAACACAGCCAGCCATCGCCATTCCGCGAAAAGATCATGGTCGCGCGGCCAGGGCGCGGAAACGCGCTGCCATCGGGATGATAGCCTGAGCTCGTCCATGGTGCGATCACGGTCGCCATCGTGCCGTCGGCCGACGCGAGGATCGAGGTCTGGTCGAGCACGAAGCGGAAGTCCGTGGTCTTCGGCCAGACGCTATTCCATTGCGTAGTGACCCACTGATCAAGCCCCGGGATGACGTCATTGTGCGTGCCGAAGGCGAGTACGTCTGGGTGAAAGAGCGGCCGAGCCGAGGCGTAGTCGACCTCGCGGACATAGCCCGCAAAGGTCTCCAGCCACTGCCGAAAGAATTGAACGATCTCGGTGTTCGCAAGTGGCAGCGGGGCCATTGCCTGCTCCATATTTGGCAACTCGCTCAGGCAATCTTGTTGCCACGGGACGAACCGTCCAGCAAGATATGCTGCATCGATAGCACCGGCGGAAATCGATCAGCAAACCGGCCGACCTTACGGAGTGAGACTCATGAGACGCCTTCTGCTTGCGGCCACGCTTGTCATCATGTGCAATGCTGCCGACGCGCAGTCGGACCAGCCTTATGCCGGTCTTGAGCAACGTCCCGTCAAGGCGCTGTCGCGACAGCAGATCGACGATCTGCTGAGCGGACGCGGAATGGGCTTGGCGCTGGCCGCTGAACTAAATGGATACCCCGGCCCGAGCCATGTTCTCGAACTCGGTGATCGCCTTGAGTTGACTTCGGATCAACGTCTTCGAGTTCAGAAACTCTACGACGCCATGAAGCAAGAGACGGTCCCGCTAGGCAACAAGCTCGTCGAGCAAGAGAGGGAACTGGATCAGCTTTTCTCGGCTCGTGCGGTGACACCGGAATCGCTCAAAGCCACCATCGCTGCCATTTCCGAAACCCAGGCGCAGCTGCGTGAAAGCCACCTCAAATATCACCTGACGACCGCAGCTTTGCTCAATCAGAGTCAAATGCAGCGATATGCCGAACTGCGAGGTTATCAGCACCCCATCGGTTCCGAAGGACACAGGCATCATCACTAGAAAATGCTGACGGCATTCTTCGCTGCAATTTCGCTTCTCTATGCGACAGTAGGTCAAGCGGGCGGAACAGCATTTCTTGCGCTCATGGCCTTTGCCTCGTTTCCCCCAAACGAGATGAGGCCAACTGCCCTGTTGCTCAATATCGTTGCGGCTACCTATTCCACGTGGCTATTCAATCGCGGCAGCCATATCGACTGGGCCAAGCTGAAGCCACTTCTGATCGCCTCACTGCCAACCACTCTGGCGGGCGCATCCATCGTTCTGGCCGATGATATCTACCACACCATCACGGGAATCGTGCTCCTGCTCGCCGCTATCGTCCTGGTGATCGGACGGAGAAACGAAGATTTGCCGGATCGAGCCACGCCACTCGGGGCCGCAATATTGACGGGCGCCGGCGTCGGCTTCATCTCGGGGCTAACCGGCGTTGGCGGTGGCGTGTTCCTAGCTCCCATTTTGGTTGGAATGCGCTGGGCATCACCCAAACAGACCGCGGCGCTCTCCGCGCCTTTCATCCTCGGAAACTCCGCCATCGGATTGGTCGGGGCGATCCACGTTGGACAGGTACCGTCATCCCAAACTTGGCTGTATGCACTGGGCGCGCTCGCCGGCGCGATAGCTGGAACCACGATAGGGTTGCGATGGCTCTCGCAAACGGCAACACGCTACGTTCTTGCCACTGTCCTTGGCTCCGCTGGCGTTCAGCTCGTAGCGTTCGCTGCCAGATGAGTGCGGAGAATGGTGGGCAGATTGCGCTTTCGCCTTCGCTCTTCGAGCTACGGCGCACAAGTCGCTAATCCGCCCCACCTACATCACTTCAGCGCCGAAAACACGATGAGGCCGAGAACCAGCGCCGTCAGCGAATATTTCAGCGTGTAGTAGACGTTGCGGTTCCATTCCTTGACCTTGCGGCTGCCGAGATGGATCTCGTAGAGCTTGCCGAACACCTTGTTGAGCGCGCCGACATGCTCGCCATCGACGTTCTGGGTCGCCGACGCCTTGACGATGTGATGACTGACCCAGCGGTTGATCGCGGTCATGAAGCCGTACTTCATCGGGCGCTCGACGTCGCAGAACAGGATGATGCGGTTGACATCAGTCTGGTTCTCGGCGCTGTGGATGAAGGTCTCGTCGAACATGAAGGCTTCACCGTCGCGCCAGACGCATTCGACGCCGTCGACGAGGATGCGGCACTTGTTCGAGTTCGGCGTGACGAGACCGAGGTGATAGCGGAGCGAGCCGGCGAAGGGATCGCGATGAGCGCCGAGCTTGCCGCCCGGCGGCAGCATCGCGAACATCGCACCGTGCACACTCGGGATCGACTTGAGCAGCTCCACCGTCTTCGGGCACAGCGCGTTCGCCGAAGGCAGGAAGTCGTCGTACCACTTCAGGTAAAATCGCTTCCAGCCACTCTTGAAGAATGAGTAGAAGCCCCAGTCATTGTTCTTGGCAGCGGCGCGGATGAAGCCCTCGTCGAACAGGCGCACGGCCTCGTCGCGGATGGTCTCCCAGTTCTCGCTGAGCGGCTTCAGCTCCGGAAACTGCTCAACCGAGATCACCGGCTTGTTCGGCACTGCCGAGCCCGCATACATCAGCACATTGTAGGGCGCGAGATAGGTCGAGTGATCGCCGAGCTGGCGCGCAAAGCGCAGCCGCTGCTTGCCGCGGAAGTGAACGTAAATCGTAGATGCCACAAGCATATACAGAATGACGAGTTGCGGCGCAAAAAGCTGTTTCAACATTTCCCCAATCCCGAGCGATCCAGCTAGGTGTCGTGTAACCCGCGGCGCCTTCACCAGCAAGATATTCACCGGGGAGTTGCGGTCACGCTCGGGAGAGGTTGGGGATGGAACCGGGGCAAAAACGGACCAAAACGAGCCGAATCACGCCCGGGACAGCGCCTGGAGACCTTTGAAAGTCAGGCGTTTGGGATCCGTGACGCCGGCGAGATAGAGCCGGCGGATGAATGCAATTACGGCGTCGCGGTCGCAATCGGTCAGCGCGACGACAGCGTCGACCGCGATCTTCTGGGCTTCCATTGGGCTCACCTCGGCCTTGCGAGTAACCCCGGCCGAGACAGGCTAGGACTCATCCGTTAAATCGGCGTTAACCGTTTGGGAACCATCGCCGATTCAGCCGGGCGGCCGTATACGTGAAACAACGCATTGGCTGCCGCGCCGTGTCCGCGAGGTCTAGCGCGCACCGAGACTCTTCTTGAGCAGCGCGAACTGCTTCCTGAGCCGCGGGACTGCGAAGTCGGTGAAAGCCCGCACCTTCGACACTGTGAGCCGTCCCTGCGGACAGATCAGGTGAACCGGCATCTCGGGATCCTCGTCACCGGCAAGCACGATCTCGAGCTCGCCGCGCGCCACCTGCTCGGCAACCTGATACGAATACATCCGCGCCACGCCGCGCCCGGCGACGGCGGAAGCCACGGCCGCGTAGGTGCTGCTGACGGTGAGACGCGGTGTGAACTGAACCGTGCGAGGCGCCGACGAATTTTTCGGCGGCTTGAACGTCCACGAATTGGGAAGATGGGCCATCGCCACGACCTGATGCTTGGCGAGATCGCCGGGCTCTTCGATCCGGGGGTGTTGATTGAGATAGCGGGGAGCTGCCACGACGACACGGCGGACCTTGCCGATCCGCGTCGCGACCATCGCCGAGTCCGCGAGCGGACCGATGCGAAGCGCGACATCCACGCCTTCATCGATCAGACTGACCGCGCGATCGAACAGCAGGAGCTTTGCCGACACCGTCGGATAGGCGTCCAGAAACGCATCGAGGATCGGCCGCAACACCATCTCGCCTGACACCACCGGCGCGGTGATCGTGAGCAGGCCGCGCGGCGCGGTGCGCGGACCGGCTGCAATGTCGTCGGCTTCTTCCAGCTCGATCAGCACGCGGCGGCAGACCGCGACGTAGCGCTCGCCCTCCTCGCTCAGCTTGATGGATCGCGTGGTCCGATGCAGCAGCTCGGCGCCCGCCCGCTCTTCGAGAAAGGCGATGGCTCGGCTGACCGCCGCAGGCGAACGGCCAAGCTTGCGGCCGGCGGCGGCAAGGCTCCCCTCGTCCACCGCGAGGACAAATACCTTCATCGCATCCAGACGATCCATGCTTTCCCGCGGCCCTTCTGAATTCCACCGGCAAGCTAGGCGTTTGCCCCAACCGCGACAACTCCCGCCAGCTGCCGGCCGGGCATTCGTACGCGACGCGAAAGAGTGTCTGCCGGACAGTGCGCATTCGCAGCCGGGCCGCCGTGGCCTATTTCTGAGCCCAAGCCGGCGAGCGCTGGCACGGATCAACAAGAGGAGCCCGTCATGGGTATCGAGCAGAAGGTTGCCATCATCACCGGTGCGTCGCAGGGCATCGGCGCCGCCCTCGTCCAGGGCTTTCGCGATCGCAATTATCGTGTGGTCGCCACAGCAAGGTCGATCAAGCCGTCGGGCGACGACGAAGTTCTGGCCGTTCCCGGCGACATCGCCGACCGGACAACCGCCGAGCGCGTGGTTGCGCAGGCCGTCGCCCGCTTCGGCCGCGTCGATACGCTGGTCAACAATGCCGGCATCTTTGTCGCAAAGCCGTTCACGCAGTATACCGCCGAGGATTACGCGTCTGTGATGGGCACCAACGTCGCGGGCTTCTTCAATATCACCCAGCTCGCGATCGCCGAGATGGAGAAGCAGGGGTCTGGCCACGTCGTCCAGATCACCACCACGCTGGTCGACCATGCCAATTCGAACGTGCCCTCAGTGCTAGCCTCGCTGAGCAAGGGCGGCCTCAACGCCGCGACCAGGTCGCTCGCGATCGAATACGCCAGGCGCGGCATCCGCGTGAACGCGGTGGCGCCAGGGATCATCAAGTCGCCGATGCACCCGGTGTCGACGCACGCGCAGTACGGCGCGATGCACCCGGTCGGCCACATGGGCGAGATGTCCGACATCGTCGATGCCGTGCTCTATCTGGAGGGTGCGTCCTTCGTTACCGGCGAGATCCTGCATGTCGACGGCGGCCAGAGCGCCGGCCACTGAGCCGCGCATGAGGATGACATGACCGAACTCAATGCAGATACCAATCACCACGTCCGGCCGGAGCAGCGGCCGGGCACGGCGTCACAGTCAACTTGGCGATATGCCGTCGCCGGCCTCGCCGCATCGCTGGTCGGGCTTGGCTTCGCCCGCTTTTCCTACACGCCGTTGATCCCGGCGCTGATTGCAACGAAGTGGTTCAGTGCCTCCGACGTCGTCTATTTCGGTGCCGCGAACCTTGCCGGTTATCTCGCCGGCACACTCGCGGCGCGAGCTGTCGCCGCCCGCATCGGGGCGATCCGAGCGTTACGGACAATGATGGTGCTCGCCACCCTCTCCTTCTTTGCCAGCTCTGCTCCGGTGTCTTTCATCTGGTTCTTCGCCTGGCGCTTCCTCTCGGGTCTCACCGGCGGCATCATCATGGTGCTGGCTGCTTCTGTAATCCTCCCACACACCCCGACCAGCCGGCGCGGCATCATCGGTGGCGTGATCTTTGCGGGCGTTGGGCTCGGCGTGGCTGCATCGGGCACATTGGTGCCGCTGTTGCTGCAACAGGGTTTGCCGCAGAGCTGGTATAGCCTTGGCGTCCTCGCTGCCGTCCTCACACTCCTGAGTTGGTCGAACTGGCCCGCGGAAGCCAGGGGCGATACTGCGTCCTCGCACCACACAAAACGGCGTCACACCTCGCCGGCCGCCCGGGCGCTCCTGATCCAGTACGGGCTCAACGCGGTCGCGCTGGTGCCGCACATGGTCTTCATCGTCGATTTCGTGGCGCGTGGCCTTGGCCAGGGCATTGCGGCGGGATCACGCTATTGGGTACTGTACGGCCTCGGCGCGATCGCAGGCCCGCTCGTCACCGGCCATCTCGGCGACCGCTCCGGATTCGGCCCGGCCTTGCGCGCAGCCTTTCTGATCGAGGCAGCCGCCGTGCTGCTGCCCACCGTCAGCACAGCACCGGTGTCGTTGATCGTATCGAGCGTGGTGGTCGGCGGCTTCACGCCGGGCATCGTGCCCTTGGTGCTCGGCCGCATCCATGAGCTTGTTCCGCACTCCAGCGAGCAGCAGCGTGCGACATGGAGCCACGCCACCACCAGCTTTGCGCTGTTCCAGGCGGCTGCGGCTTACGGCTTCTCCTGGATCTATGCGCAGACCGGCGGCGACTATCTCGTCCTGTTCGCTCTCGGCGGCGGCGCCGCGATCTTGGCGCTCGCGATTGACCTTGGCCTCGTGCTCACGACGCGCAAGGCGTGACCGCAGGCGGCGCGGTCAGGAGTACCGCACACGCCGTCGTCGATCTTGCCGAAGCGCAAGGAAACGATGTCGAGCGCATAGTTCTGGTACAGGTCGGACAAACTACGGCAGTTCTTTGAGTAGCTTTTCAAAGTAGGCAATCGTCCTCGCAATCCCTTCGCGAAGCTGCGTCTTCGGCTCCCAGGCCAGTTCCAGCTTCGCTTTCGTAATGTCTGGACGTCGTTGACGCGGATCATCGGCCGGTAAAGGAAGGTGCACAATCTTGGAGGATGATCCAGTCATATTGATTATGGTATTTGCAAGCTCAAGCATCGAAACGTCTGCCGGATTTCCGATATTGATTGGTCCAGTAACTCGATCATCGGTGTTCATCAAACTGACGAGCCCATGGATCAAGTCATCGACGTAGCAAAACGCGCGAGTCTGAGATCCATCCCCATAGACGGTAATGTCTTCACCTCGCAGCGCCTGAACAATGAAGTTCGATACGACGCGTCCGTCATTGGGATGCATGCGAGGACCATAAGTGTTGAAGATTCTCGCAACTTTGATCCGCAACTTGTGCTGACGCCGATAGTCGAAAAATAGGGTTTCGGCGCAGCGCTTGCCTTCATCATAGCAGGAGCGCATCCCGATGGGATTTACGTTGCCCCAATATTCCTCGTTTTGCGGATGGACACTAGGATCTCCATAAACTTCAGAAGTGGAGGCCTGAAGAATCTTGGCTTTGGTACGCTTGGCCAAGCCAAGCATGTTGATCGCCCCATGTACGCTCGTTTTCGTCGTCTGTACCGGATCGTGCTGGTAGTGCACGGGCGACGCTGGGCACGCGAGATTATAAATCTCATCAATTTCAAGATAGATCGGAAACGTCACATCGTGACGGATGAGCTCAAAGCGGGTCTGACCAATCAGGTGCTCGATGTTGCGGCGCGTTCCGGTGAAGAAGTTGTCAAGGCAGATGACCTCCGCTCCCGTCGCCAGCAGCCTCTCGCACAGATGGGAGCCGAGGAATCCCGAACCGCCTGTGATAAGTATCCGTTTCTGGAGATGCATGGGATGGTCCTCACTCGATCCTGTAGTAACTTTGAGCTTCTGCCGGTTTGATGGAGAACGAGTTAAGCTAATCCCACCATGCACTCGAACTCAACTCGGCGGCGATAACAGATGGTCGAGTCGCCGCGATAGTGTTGAAAAATCTTTCGTTTGGCCGCTGCGAGAACCGGGTATCCCGGGCCGGAAGCAAGAACACGAGAACAAGGCGACGAATGAACATCGCGGTTAAACCACGAAGAAGCCGTAGCCCGCGACGGCCGGAGTGATGCATTGCGGGATCCCACATTCGCCACTGACATTAGCCGGCGTGCATATAGAGGCGAGCTGTTCCGGATCGACAATGGCCGCGACACGTAGAGGGTCGCCCCTTGGCGTATATCAGCCGCCACTCAATGCGGCGCGTATGTTCGCACTCACTCCGACGGCATCGCTAAACATTGCCGGCACCATTGCGGCGGGGCTGCGAGTGCCCGCCGGCGATCAGGAGTACCGCATCACGCCGTCGTCGATCTTGCCGAAGCGCAAGGAAACGATGTCGAGTGCATAGTTCTGGTACAGCCGCCACGGCCGCTTCGAGCCCTGCTTTGGCATTTTCGCGATGGAGCGCTGCACATAGCCCGAGGTAAAATCCAGCGACGGCTGTGCGGTGATATCAGGATCGTCATTGTGCGGCACGGCTTGCCGGAAATTGTGTCGCTCCATGTAGTTGATGAGCCGGCAGACATATTCACAAGTGAGGTCGCATTTCAGCGTCCAGGACGCATTGGTGTAGCCGAAGGCCGATGCCATGTTCGGCACGTCGGCATACATCATGCCCTTGTAGGTGAGCGTTTTGGCGAAATCGACGGCGCGGCCGTCGACGCTGACCTCGAGGCCGCCGACGACCTGGAGCACCAGGCCCGTCGCTGTCACAATGATGTCCGCGGCAAGCTCGCTGCCGTCCTTGAGGCGGATGCCGTCATGCGTAAACGTGTCGATCTCGTTGGTGACCACGGCGGCGCGCTTTTCGCGGATCGCCTTGAAGAGATCCCCGTCCGGCACGAGGCAAAGCCGCTGGTCCCAGGGATTGTAGCGCGGCGTGAAATGGGTTGCGATGTCGTAATCCGGCCCGAGCGCGGCTCTCACGCCCGTCAGGATCAGGTTCTTCACCTTCGCCGGCTTGCGCCGGCTGAGCTGGAAGAAGAACATCCCCCACATCACGTTGCGCCAGCGGATCAAATGATAGGCCAGCCGCGCCGGCAAGTTTCGTCGCAGCTTGTTGGCGACGGGATCCTGCGCCGGACGCGACACCACATAGGTCGGCGAACGCTGCAGCATGGTGACCTGCGCAGCCTTCTTCGCGAGTTCCGGCACCAGCGTCACCGCGGTCGCGCCCGAGCCGATCACGACGACGCGTTTGCCGGCGTAGTCGATATCCTCGGTCCATTTCTGCGGATGCACGATGCGGCCGGCGAAGTCAGCTGCGCCCGCGAACTCCGGCGTGTAGCCCGCCTCATATTTGTAATAGCCCGCGCACATGAACAGGAAATTGCAGGTGAAGCGCACGAGCTCCGTGGCGTCCTCGCCCGCCATGCGCTCGGCCTCGATGGTCCACCGCGCATCACTCGTCGACCACGCCGCGCGCTTGACACGGTGGCGGTAACGGATGTGCTTGTCGATGCGGTTCTCGGCCGCGGTCTCGCGCACATAGTTCAGAATCTGCGGCCCGTCGGCGATCGCTTTCGGATCGGTCCACGGCTTGAAGGAATAGCCGAGTGTGAACATGTCACTGTCCGAGCGGATGCCGGGATAGCGAAACAGGTCCCAGGTGCCGCCGATGCAGTCGCGCCCCTCCAGAATGACGTAGCTCTTGCCCGGGCACTTGGTCTGGAGATGATAGCCCGCGCCGACGCCTGATAGCCCCGCACCCACGATCAGCACGTCGAAATGTTCTTGTTGCATGGTTTCCTCCACCACCGGGGATTGTCGGCCCGTCGCCGCTGGGCGTCAATCGGCAATCAGCCGTGCGGAAACCGCGAAACGGGTTGAATTCCATGCGCCGAAACAACAAAGCCCCGGATCGCTCCGGGGCTTCGCGTTGTTGATCAATAGGTTTGCCGATCAGTAGCGGTAGTGGTCCGACTTGTACGGACCTTCCTGCTTCACGCCGATATAATCGGCCTGGTCCTTGCGGAGCTCGGTGAGCTTGACGCCGATCTTGGCGAGGTGGAGGCGCGCGACCTTCTCGTCGAGCGACTTCGGCAGCACGTAGACTTCCTTCTTGTACTTGCCGTCCTTGTTGTTGGCGAACAGCTCGATCTGCGCCAGCGTCTGGTTGGTGAAGGACGCCGACATCACGAAGGACGGGTGGCCCATCGCGTTGCCGAGGTTCACGAGCCGGCCTTCCGACAGCATGATGATGCGATGCTTGTCGGGGAACTCGATCTCGTCGACCTGCGGCTTGATGTTGGTCCACTTCAGATTGCGCAAACCCGCGATCTGGATCTCGTTGTCGAAGTGGCCGATGTTGCAGACGATGGCGCGGTCCTTCATCGCGCGCATGTGCTCGATGGTGATGATGTCCTTGTTGCCGGTGGCGGTGACGAAGATGTCGGCGCGGGGCGCGGCGTCTTCCATGGTCACGACCTCGTAGCCTTCCATCGCAGCCTGCAGCGCGCAGATCGGATCGACTTCCGACACCATCACGCGGCAGCCGGCCTGGCGCAGCGAGGCGGCCGAGCCCTTGCCGACGTCGCCGAAGCCCGCGACCATCGCGACCTTGCCCGACATCATCACGTCGGTGCCGCGGCGGATGCCGTCGACCAGCGATTCACGGCAGCCATAGAGGTTGTCGAACTTCGACTTGGTGACGCTATCGTTGACGTTGATGGCTGGCCACAGCAGCGTGCCGGCCTTCTGCATGTCGTAGAGACGATGCACGCCCGTGGTGGTCTCTTCGGAAACGCCCTTGATGCTCTCGGCGATCGCGGCGAAGTAGCCCTTCGGCTTCTCCTTGAGCTGCTTCTTCAGAAGCGCGAAGAAGACTTCCTCTTCTTCCGAGCCTGGCTTGTCCAGGAACGCGGTGTCGCCTTTCTCGGCGCGCAGGCCGAGATGGACGTACATGGTGGCGTCGCCGCCGTCATCGAGGATCATGTTCGGGTGACCGCCGCCGTGCCAGTCGAACAGCTTTGCGGTGTAATCCCAGTAGTCCTTGAGCGTCTCACCCTTGACGGCGAAGACGGGAATGCCGGCGGCCGCGATCGCCGCGGCGGCGTGGTCCTGCGTCGAATAGATGTTGCAGGAGACCCAGCGGATGTCGGCGCCGAGCGCTGCCAGCGTCTCGATCAGCACGCCGGTCTGGATTGTCATGTGCAGGGAGCCGGCGATGCGCGCGCCCTTCAGCGGCTGCTTCGGGCCGAACTCCTCGCGGGTGGCCATCAGGCCGGGCATCTCGGTCTCGGCGAGCGAGAGTTCCTTGCGGCCGAAATCGGCGAGCGAAATGTCCTTGACGATGTAATCGGTGAAGCCGGGCTTCGCGTTCATTGCGAGTGTCCTGTTGTTGAACGGGCAGTCCGGGACACCTCGAAGAGGCGCCCCGGGCTAGCGACGTGAGGATTTAAGGATCCGGGTTCGCGCACGAACCCGGAATGACGCACAAGAATCAGAGCGCGCGCTTCAGCTGCTCGACGAGATCAGTCTTCTCCCAGGAGAAGCCGCCCTCGTTATCAGGCGTGCGGCCGAAATGGCCGTAGGCCGAGGTACGCGCGTAGATCGGGCGATTGAGGTCGAGATGGCTGCGGATGCCGCGCGGGGTCAGGTCCATCGCCTTGGCGGCGGCCTTCTCGAGCTGGTCCTCCGACACCTTACCGGTGCCGTGGGTGTCGATGTAGATCGACAGCGGGCGCGCCACGCCGATGGCGTAGGCGAGCTGCAGCGTGCAACGGTCGGCAAGACCGGCGGCAACGATGTTCTTGGCGACGTAGCGCGCCGCATAGGCAGCCGAACGATCGACCTTGGTCGGATCCTTGCCGGAGAACGCGCCGCCGCCGTGGGGGGCCGCACCGCCATAGGTGTCGACGATGATCTTGCGGCCGGTCAGGCCGGAGTCGCCGTCAGGGCCGCCGATGTAGAACTTGCCGGTCGGGTTGATGTGCCAGATGGTCTTCGGCGTGATCCAGTCCTTCGGCAGCGCCTCGCGCACATAGGGCTCGACGATCTCGCGGACCTGGTTCGAGGTGAGGTCCGGAACCAGATGCTGGTGCGAGACCACGATTTCGCGCACACCGACCGGCTTGCCGTTCTCGTACTGCACGGTGACCTGGCTCTTGGAGTCGGGGCCGAGCACCTTCTCCTTGCCGGAATGACGGGCCTCGGAGATGAGGCGAAGGATCTTGTGGGCGTAGAAGATCGGTGCCGGCATCAGGTCCGGGGTCTCGTTGGTGGCGTAACCGAACATGATGCCCTGGTCGCCAGCGCCTTCTTCCTTGACTTCGCCCGGCTGCAGCGCATCGACGCCCTGCGCGATATCGGCCGACTGCGGGTGCAGCAGGATCTCGATGTCGCAGGTCTTCCAGTGGAAGCCTTCCTGCTCGTAGCCGATGTCCTTAATCGCCGCGCGCACGACGCTTTCGATGTGCTCGTTGGTGACCGACTTCGGGCCGCGGGTCTCACCGGCAATCACCACCTTGTTGGTGGTCGCCAGCGTCTCGCAGGCGGCACGGATGGCCCACGGATCGATGCCGGCTTTCGGCCCTTCGCGGTAGAACAGGTCGACGATTTCATCGGAAATCCGGTCACAGACCTTGTCCGGGTGGCCTTCGGACACGGACTCACTGGTGAAGAGATAGGACGCGCGCATCAAGAAACCCCTTGTTCCACCGCTACCGGCGGACGTTTGCGATGTTTACAGTTGGATTATGTCAATCACGCCGGCGCGAGATGACGTAGGATTCGTCGAGAAACCAGAGCCCGTTGTACTTCCGCAGCACATCCCTGGCGGCATCCAGAGTGCGGCCGTTTTGAGTCATATCTGTCAACCGGTCGTCCTCAATCTGAGCGACATACACCGCCGCATTCCACGCTGCAAAGGCCGTCGAGGTCCCGATCGTACCCGTCACCTCGTTGGGCAGCGCTTCCATATCATACCTGAAGATCGAACGGTTATCCGCATAAGCATTAAAATTTAGGTCTCGGCCCAACGATCCGAGCTCATACTTAACGGCGCGCAATAGCTCATGACGGCTCACCGAGAAAGGGTTTTCTCCGGGCCAGATGGCCTGGATCATTTCCATGCCGGGATCGTGGCCATGAGAGTGGATTCCAATCAGGCGGCCGCCCGGCCGCAACGCCCGCGCCAGCGGTGCAATGATCCGCTTGGCCCGAAAATTGACCGAGGACAGGGCCCGGTATGGCTGGGATGCGATGACGAGGTCAAAATTGGCCTCGGTCTGCCCGGGCCTTGGAATGGTCGAATCGAGCAGGAATCGGTGGTCGTCGCGGTAGAGCACGAGCACGACCGGCCGCTCATAGAGCGGCATCGCCGTACGCGGGCTGATCGCGGCACGCCAATTCTGCTCCAGGAACGGCCGTAGCTCAGCGATCTGCTGCTCGAACTCGCCCGATGAGGCGCCCCTCAGCGGCACCTCGTGCCAGACGGTCGCAGCAGCCGCGGCAGGCGATGCCGGCGTGAGCCAGGGCGCCTCGGAATAGAACATGTTGGTGAAGACGAAAACCGATGCCGGGTGCTCGAAAATGCGGTCCGGCACCTTCTCGAGCGTCAGGCGCAGATCCTCGAGACTGAGCTCCTTGCCGGCCACGTAGAACGGCATGTGCGGGTAGCGCTGGTGCGTGGCGCGCAGCACGCGCGCCAGCACCGTGCCGTCACCGACCCCGGCATCGAAAATGCGCAGCGCCGGGGGCCGCGGATGGATTGTGGAAAGCTCCAGCGCCACCCGGTCGGCGACCACCCGTTTTTCACTGCAGGTGTGGACGAACAGCAGATATTTCTGCCGGTTCTCGAAGAAGCGGAAATTGCCGCGCGGATCGCGCTTTTCCGGGGGGACCTGAAGCCCCCGCGGCGGCGGCAGGCCACCGGTCGTCGATGCCGCGATATAGGCCTGGATCCGCTCCAGCGTGTCGATGGTGATGCGCTTGCCCTCGCGCAGGCGATGCACGAGCTTCCCATCGTTCACCGCCCGCCGGCCAAACGTTGATTCCGCCATGTCCGCCTTACGGCAGAACTCGGTGATTTGGCTCAGGATTTCGTCGTTCTTCATGAATGGGAGAGCGGTGGGCAGGAAAGTTGGGACCTGTCTCCTAGCAAAATCTGCCCACCGAGGGAATACCGCCGCCTGCTTTACCCCAAACCCGATGACGCGCCCGTGAACCCCAACGTGCCGCCGGACAACAAACAAGCACGTCTCCTCAAGGAATTACCCATGAGCCGCCTGCTCGTCGCGCTCGCCCTGCTCGCCGCGACCCTTTGGTCGGCACCCTGCTCCGCCCAGTCGCGCAGCCAGCTCGGGCCGCTCTGCACCACCGAGACCACGCCGGCGGACCAGATGGTCGACGCCTGCGCCAAGATCATCGCCCTGAAGGTTTTCAAGGGCGAGCAGCTCGCGACGGTTTATTTCTGGCGCGCGGTCGGCTGGAACAAGAAGGGCGACTACGCCAAGGTCATCGCCGACACCACCGAGGCGATCCGGCTGCAGCCGAGCCAGCCGGTCTACAACTTGCGGGGCTCGGCCTATTACGACAAGGGCGACTACGACATTGCCATCGCCGATTTCGACGATGCGCTGAAGCTCGGCCCGCCGAGCGCCAGCATCTTCCATAATCGCGGCAATGCCTGGCGCGGCAAGCGCGACTACGCCAAGGCGATTGCCGACTACGATGCCGCAATCAAGGCAGATCCGAAATCGGCGTTCTCGTTGCTGAACCGCGGCGTTTCGAAAGAGGCGCTCGGCGATCTCGACGGCGCGCTCGCCGACATCAACCAGGCGATCCGGCTCGATCCGACGTTGCCGCAGCCGCTGATCAGCCGCACCTCGATCTGGCGCGCCAAGGGCGAACTCGATCGCGCCATTGCCGATGGCAGCGAGGCGATCCGGCTCGCCAAGGAGAAGCCGCCCGTCAACATCATGACGCCGCCGAACAGCGTGCTGATCTCTGGCTACACCCATCGCGCCATGGCCTATGAAGCGAGAGGCGACTACGCCCACGCGCGCGAGGACTACAACGCGACGCTGGCGATCGTGGCTTCCGATGCCGTCAGCAAGGCCAATCAGGCCACCGCAAAGGTGCGGCTGTCGCTGGTAACGGACGCAGCCGCGCCGATCCCGCGCGATGCACCATCCCCGATGACGCAACCGGCGGCAGCGCCGACGCCGCAGCAGACGGGCGCGGCACCTGCACCGTCTCCTGTGCCCTCGCTTGCACCGGCCGTTCGCGGCAGCCGCATGGCGCTGGTCATCGGCAACGGTGCCTATGCGCATGTGAAGGCGCTGCCCAACCCACCCAACGACGCGCGCGCGGTCGCAAAGAGCCTGCGCGACATCGGCTTCACCGTGTCGGAGGGCATCGACCTCGACCGTGCCGCGATGCAGAAGATGACGCGCGACTTCCTGCGCGAGGCCGCACGGGCGCAGGTGGCGCTGGTCTACTATGCCGGCCATGGCGTGCAGATCGACAGCCGCAACTATCTCATTCCCGTCGACGTCGCGCTGAAGCCAGGCAGCAGCATCACCGAGGCCATGATCGACATGGACACGATCATGGCGGGCCTGGACGACCAGGTTCGCACCAACATCCTGATCTTCGATGCCTGCCGCAACAACCCGATGGCGCAGCAGGTCGCAAACGCTGGCGGAAGTCGTGGCATTGAAGGCGCCTCGGGCCTCGCTGCGCCGTCGAGCCTCGGGTCCGGTGCAACGCTAGGCGCCGGCACCCTGATCGCATTCGCGACCGCGCCGGGCCAGGTCGCGCTCGATGGCGAAGGCGCCAACTCCCCCTTCTCCGCTGCGCTGTCCCGCCATCTCAGCACGCCGGGCCTCGAAGTGCAGCAGATGCTGACGCGGGTACGGGCCGAGGTGGTCTCGACCACGAAGAACAAGCAGGTGCCGTGGTCGAACTCCTCGCTGCTGGGCGAGGTCTATCTGGCGGAGAAGTGAGGACTCGCTAGCGCGTCGTCATTCCGGGATGGTGCGAAAGCACCAGACCCGGAATCTCGAGATTCCGGGCTCGATGCTTCGCATCGCTCCGGAATGACAATACTCGTCAGTTGCCCCACACTTCCTTCGCGATTTCGACCGCAAGGCTCAGCTTGGCCCACTGCTCTTCCTCGGAGAGGATGTTGCCCTCTTCCGTCGAGGCGAAGCCGCACTGGGGCGACAGGGCGAGCTGCTCCAGGGGCGCAAACTTGGAAGCCTCTTCGAGACGACGCTTGATGTCGTCCTTCTTCTCGAGCTCGCCGAACTTCGAGGTGATGACGCCGACCACGACGACCTTGTTGCCCTTGGGCAAGAAGCGCAGCGGCTCGAAGCCGCCGGCGCGGTCGCTGTCGTATTCGAGGAAATAGCCGTCGTAATTGGTGCCGGTGAGCATGGTCTCAGCCACCGGCTCGTAGCCGCCCGAGGAAATCCAGGTCGAGCGGAAATTGCCGCGGCAAACATGCGTCGTCACCACCATGTCGGCCGGCTTCTCGGCCAGCGCGTAGTTGATGATGCGGGCGTAGATCTGCTGGAGACCGTCCGGATTGTCGCCGCGCTCGCGCGCCTTCTGCAATTCGTCGGGCGAGCAGAGATAGGCCCACACGGTGTCGTCGAACTGCAGATAGCGGCAGCCCGCGTCGTAGAACGCTTTCACGGCCTTGCGGTAGGTCTTGCCGAGATCCTCGTAGAAGGCGTCGAGATCGGGATAGACGTCCTTGGAGATCGCCTTGCGGCCGCCGCGAAAGTGCAGCACGGCTGGCGAGGGGATCGTCATCTTGGCGGTGACGTGGGCCTGGTCGGCGACCTTCTTCAGGAAAAGGAAGTGGTCGAGCATCGGATGATGGTCGGGGAAATCGAGCTTGTCGATCACCCGCACCGCGTCGTGACGGGTCTGCACGCCCGCGAACTGGATGCCGGTATCGGGGTGGAACAGCTCGCAGCCAGTGAGCTTGGCGAGGAAGTCGAAATGCCACCAGGAGCGACGGAATTCGCCGTCGGTCGCGAGCTTCAGGCCGACCGAGGCCTGCTTGTGCACGACCTTCTCGATCTCCATGTCCTCGATCTTGCGCAGATCGTCGGCCGAGATCTCGCCCTTCTCGAGTTTCGCGCGTGCCTCCTTGATCTTGGCAGGGCGCAGAAGGCTGCCGACCTCGTCGGCACGGAAGGGGGCTTTGGTTCGCTGCATTTCTTAACTCCCAAGATATTTCTTAGTGGGCCGCCGCCCCTGCGACGCCGAGGTGGCGCTCCAGGACCGACGGGTCGGCCTTCAGCGCGGCGCTCGGGGCGTCGTGGACGATCGTTCCGCGCTCCAATATCACAACACGGTCGGCGAGCCCCAGAATCTTTTGCGCGTTCTGCTCGACGATGATCGAGCAGATGCCGCCGGCCCGGGTAATGGTCCCGATCGCTTTCAGAAGCTCCTCGACGATGATGGGGGCGAGGCCCTCGGTCGGCTCGTCCAGCAGCAGGACCTTCGGGTTGAGGGTCAGCGCGCGGCCGATCGCCAGCATCTGCTGCTCGCCGCCGGAGAGCTGGTTGCCGAAATTGCTGCGCCGTTCCTTCAGCCGCGGGAACATCTCATAGACCTTCTCGACGGTCCAGGGACCGGGCTGCGCCACCGCGGTCATGTTCTCTTCCACCGTCAGCGAGCGGAAGATGTTGCGCTCCTGCGGCACCCAGCCGATGCCGGCACGCGCCCGCTGGTCGGGCCGCAAGCTCGTGACATCCGTGCCGGCGAGCGCGACCGAGCCCGAGAAACGGCGGGTGACGCCGACGATGGAGTTGATCAGCGTGGTCTTGCCGGTGCCGTTGCGTCCCAGCAGCGCCAGCACCTGCCCTTCGGCAAGGTTCAGCGTCATCTTCGGCAGCACCACCGCCTCGCCATAGCCGGCGCGAAGCTGGTCGATTGCGAGCAGGTCAGACATTGACCGCCTCCTCGCCGAGATAGACCGCCTTCACCTGTGGATCGCGCGCGACCTGTTCGGGCGGGCCTTCGGTCAGCAACGCGCCGGAGACCAGCACCGAGATGCGGTCGGCAAACGAGAACACGAGGTCCATGTCGTGCTCGATCAGCAACACGGTGACGTCGCGCGGCAGGCTGCCGACGACCGCGAGAATGTCGTGGCGCTCGCTCTCCGGCACGCCGGCGGCGGGCTCGTCGAGCAGCAGCACGCGCGGCCTGGCGGCGATCGCAACCGCGATCTCGAGAAGGCGCTGCTTGCCGTAGGGCAGCGTCACGGTCTGCTCGTTCATGACATCGAGCAGATGGAAGCGCGTCAGGAGATCGGCGATCTCGCCGTTGACGTCGCTGCGCGTGCCCATCCGACGCCACCAGTCGCCGCCATGGCCGAGGCGCTCGGAGACGGCAAGGCCGATGGTCTCGAGCGGCGTGAGATCTGGATAGAGCTGGTTGATCTGGAATGTGCGCGACAGTCCGCGCAACACGCGCCTGTGCACGGGCAGATCGGTGATGTCCTGGCCTACGAGCAGGATGCGACCCGAGTTCGGCTTGAGCACGCCGGTGAGCTGGTTGATCACAGTGGTCTTGCCGGCGCCGTTCGGACCGATCAGCGCGTGACGGGCGCCCTGCTCGATCTTGAGCGAAAGATCCCGCGTGACGCGCAGGCCACCAAAAGTCTTTTCGAGGTTCTGGGTTTCGAGCGCGATGGTCATGCGTCGCTCTCCGGCACTGATACAACCGCCTTGCGTCCCGCAATCTGTTTGATCAGCAAATTGGGCAGGAACAGCACGCCATAGTGCAGCCGCTGGCGACCAACCAGCACGATCACGACCAGCACGAGTCCGATCCAGAACTGCCAATATTGCGGGGTGATAGTGGAGAACACTTCCTGGAGCATGCGGAAGATCACCGCGCCGATCAGGCCGCCATAGAGATAGCCGGTGCCGCCGATGACGAGCACCAGCATCAGATCGGCCGAGCGATCGAATGCGAACACATCGAGCGAGGCGATCGCGGTGGTCTGGGTGAACAGCGCCCCTGCGATGCCGGCATAGAACGCCGCAAGCGTATAGATTGCGATCAGGCGGCGGTTGACGGGAATGCCGATGGCGGCGGCGCGCAGCGGGTTATTCTTGATCGCGCGCAGCGACAGGCCGAACGGGGAATGCACGATGCGGCGCGCGAGCAGGAACAGCACGAACAGCACGACCAGCGAATAGAAGAAACCGGCCTTGCCGAACATGTCGAACGGGATCTGGCCGAGGATCGGCTGCATCTCGATACCCTGCAGGCCGTCGGTGCCGCCGGTGATGTTGGAGAAGCGTTCGGCGAGCGCCTCCAGCAGCAGCGCGATGCCCAGCGTCACCATCAGGCGCGTCAGGTCGACGCCGCGGATCACCAGGAAGCTGGTGGCGAAGCCGAGCACCATCGCGGCAAGACCCGCCGCGATCAGCGCCTGCACAGGCTCGTTAATGACGCCATGAAGCGCAAGAAGTCCCGCGGCATAGGCGCCGACGCCGAAGAAGGCTGCGTGGCCGAGCGAGACGATGCCGGCATAGCCGAGGATCAGATCGAGCGACATCGCAAACAGCGCCAACCGCAGGATGTCGGTCATGATCAGATAGCGCGTGGGGAACAGGAAGCCGCAGGCGAGCACGACGAGCCAGAAGGCTGCTTCGCCATAGTGCCAGCGCGCGTGCCGCTGGGCGTGATAACCGACGTCGGAAGAAGCACTCATCGGCAAGCTCAACGCGCGGCCGTGCGGCCGAACAGGCCGTTCGGGCGCCAGATCAGGATCACGATCATCATGGTGTAGATCACGAAGGGTCCCATCTTCGGCACGTAATATTTGCCGGCGACGTCACCGATACCCAGCAGCAGCGAGGCCAGGAACGGGCCTGTGATCGAGGACGAGCCGCCGACGGTGACCACGATCAGGAAGTAGATCATGAACTTCAGCGGGAAATACGGATCGAGGCCGAGGATCTCCGCGCTCAGCGCGCCGCCGAGGCCGGCAAGGCCGCATCCGAACGCAAACGTGAAGGCGAACACCTGCGGCACATTGATGCCGAGACCGCTGGCGGCGCGGGGATCATCGACCGCGGCGCGCAGACGGCTGCCGAAGCGGGTCTTGGCCAGCACCATCTGCAGACCGATCGTGAGCAGGCCGCAGATCACGATGATCATCAGCCGGTAGCGGCCGATGCCGACCCCGAGCACATCGAACTGGCCCTGCAGCGCCGCCGGCAGATTGATGAAGACACGGGAGGAGCCCTGGATGTAGTCCACGGCCGCGACCGACATGAATGTCAGGCCGATCGTGAACAGCACCTGGTCGAGATGGCTGCGTGCATAGAGGTGGCGATAAAGCGTGCGCTCGAGCACGATGCCGATCACCGCGGACGAGACGAAGGCGAGCGGCAATGCCGCGAAGAACGGCCAGCCGTGCTGGTTCACCAGCAGCATGCAGACATAGCCGCCGGCCATGGCGAAGGCGCCGTGGGCGAGATTGACGAAGTTCATCAGGCCGAGCGTGACCGCGAGCCCGCAGGCGAGCACGAACAGCAGCATGCCGTAGGCCACGCCATCGAACAGGTTGGTGAGGATTGAGGTCATCGAATGTGGATCGATCCTGATAGGCGCTCGTCATTCCGGGGCAGCGCACAGCGCTGACCCCGGAATCCGTTTCATCAATTTCGAGATCCCGGGTTCGCGCTAAGCGCGCCCCGGGATGGCCCGCGTTCGCGGATCACTTCTTGGTCTTGCCGAGGTCCTTGACGGCCTCGAAGACCTGGAACTCGACATTATAGAGCTCCCCGTCAGACTTCGACCTTGCGACCCTGCGGATATAGATATTCTGGACGATGTCGCGGGTCTCCGGATCGATCGAGATCGGGCCGCGCGGGCTTTCCCACTTCTGCCCCTTCATGGCCTCGACCAGCTTGGTGCCGTCGGTATCGCCACCCGTCTTCTTCAGCGCTTCGTAGATGAGGTGGATGCCGTCATAGCCGCTCACCGCCATGAAGCCGGGACGGTTGTTGAAGGCCTTCTTGTACGCTGCCACGAAGTCCTTGTTCATCTGCGAGGGATGGGCCGCGGAATAGAGATGTGCGGTCACGGTGCCGATCACCGCGTCGCCCATATTGTTGAGGAGATCGTCATCGGTGACGTCGCCCGGCCCGATCACCTTGATGCCGGCCTTGTCGAGACCGCGCTCGGCATATTGCTTCATGAAATTGCCGCCCTGGCCCGCCGGCACGAACACGAAGATCGCGTCGGGTTTGGCATCCTTCATGCGCTGGAGGAAGGGCGCGAAGTCAGGATTTTGCAGGGGCACCTTGACCTCTTCGACCACCTCGCCGCCACCGGCAGTGAAATTCTGCTTGAAGAAGTTCAGCGCATCGTTGCCGGGCGCGTAGTCGGAGGTCAGCGTCGCCACTTTCTTGATGCCGTTCTGCACCGCCCAGTCGCCGATGATGGTCGAGGACTGCGCAAGCGTGAAGCTCGTGCGCACGATATAGGGCGAGCGCTCGGTGATGATGGAGGTGCCGGCCGCCATCACGATTTCCGGAATCTTCGCTTGCGTTGCGAGTGGCGCCGCGGCGAGCGCCGCCGGCGTGACGCCGAAGCCGGCGATGAAGTTTACCTTGTCGTTGACGATCAGTTCCTGCGCGGCGGTCTTGGTCTTGTCCGGGATCGCCGCATCGTCCTTGAGGATGATCTCGACCTTCTTGCCGGCGACGGTGTCGCCGTTCTGCTGCATGTAGAGCTTGATCGCGTTCTCGATCTGCTTGCCGGTCGAGGCCTGGCCGCCGGTCATCGGCAGGATCAGGCCGACCTTGACGGTGTCTTCCGCCTTGGCCGGTGCAAGGCCCGCAAGGCCCGCGACGGCGGCAATGGCTGCCGCCCGAGAAAACGTTTTGCGTTCGAACATCAGATGTCCCTCCCCTTCATTCCTGGTCTTCTGTGCGGTGGACCGATTGCCTCGGTCCTTGCCTGACTTTAACCCACGCACGAGCGATATCGCGCGCCACATGGCGTCTTTCGCGCCCTCATTGTCAATCGGACGTTTGGCGACCATTCCGCGCAATGCCCGCGCGTTCGGTTAACCAACATTGGAAAGCGATGTCGCGGTAACGTCGGGGTAACCCGAGCCCCGAGTTCGCTCCATTTGCATTTGTACGATTGTACAAATGAAATGGAGCTGTCAACGAAAAAGCCCTCGCGCCGGCCAAGCAGATTGTCGCGAGCCGACCGCCGCAGTCTAGGAATGCGTCCGCTGGCGTGGATGGAGGATTTCGCCTTTCATTTGCAGAATCCAGACATCGGGGAGAGCCGCCCTGCGATATCAAGGTATTTTTATACCTATCTCGAATAAGCCTATTTTACCTTGTTGAAGGCTACCGTTCCGATAGCGCCACTCGTCCGGCGCCCGGTCTCTCGTCCCGATTGCAGCACCCGACTATGCCCACACGTTTCCGTTCCATCGTCTCCCTGCTCGCGCTCGCCACGGGCCTGTCCGGCTGCGGCACGGTCAACGAAAAGCTTTCGGCCGGCATGGGCGATTACATCCCGCAATGGGCCGGCGGCCTGCCGGCGGATGCCCCGCCCCGGCCGGGCACACCGCGATACGACGCCTACATGAAGGAGCGCGAACGCAAGCGTCTGATGCCCGCAGCGGATCGCGATAAGGAAGAGCAGGCGCAGAAGGGCGCGACCGGGTCCACATCGGGCGACGCGGTGCACTGAGGAACCAGCTCCCCCGCCCCGCGAGGTGAAGAGCCATCAATCCACGAACACCACGGTCTTGCGGCCGTTGAGGATAACACGGTCGTCGAGGTGATAGCGGATCGCGCGCGCCAGCACGCGGCGCTCGATATCGCGTCCCTTGCGAACGAGATCCTCAGGCGTGTCGCGATGACTGATGCGCTCGACGTCCTGGTCGATGATCGGACCTTCGTCGAGATCGCGCGTGACGTAGTGGGCCGTGGCGCCGATCAGCTTCACGCCGCGCTCATGGGCCTGGTGATAGGGCTTTGCGCCCTTGAAGCCCGGCAGGAACGAGTGGTGGATGTTGATGCAGCGGCCGGACAGCTTGGCCGACAGATCATCCGACAGGATCTGCATGTAGCGGGCGAGCACCACGAGATCGGTCCCGGTCCTGGCGACGAGATCGAGGATCTGCGCCTCCTGCTCGCGCTTGGTCTCCCTGGTGACAGGCAGATAGTGGAACGGGATCTCGCCGAAATCGAGCCCGGCATAGACCTCGCGCGGATGATTGGAGACGATCGCGGCCAAGGTCATCGGCAATTCGCCGGTGCGCCAGCGATAGAGGATATCGACCAGGCAATGGTCGGACTTCGACACCAGCAGCATCACCTTGCGATGCGCGGCGCGGTCGCGCATCTGCCACTCCATGCCGAAGCGCTCGGCGATCGCGGCAAATCCGGTCTGCAGCGCGGCCAGTTCCACGGCGAGATCGGCCGCGGTGAACACCACGCGCATGAAGAATTTCTTGGTCTCGACGTCGTCGAACTGCTGGGCATCGAGAATATTCTGTCCGGAGTTCGCCAGAAAGGTCGACACCGCCGAGACGATGCCGGGGCGATCCGGACAGGACAGGGTCAGAACGTATTGATGATCGGGCATGGCTGTTGAAGAGATGGCTCTTGACGAAGGTTTGGGCAGCGGTGCGCGGAACGACCCGCGATTTGCGCCCTGCTCTAGCACTGAGGCGCCCCTTGCGCCAATCCCGACGACGGAGTCAGGATGAACGGACGATTGCGATTTGGACTGACCGGAGCACGCCCATGGCCGACCGATTGAACGGCACCCGCATCCTGATCCTGGAGACCCGCGAGGAGGCGCAGTTCTCAAAACTCCTGGCCGAGCAAGGCGCCGAGGTCGTGCAATGTCCGATGTTCACCATCCAGGATGCGCTGGACCCGGCTCCGGTCGAAGCCTGGATCCGCCGCGCCATCGACAAGCCGTTCGACGACCTCGTGCTGATGACCGGCGAAGGCCTGCGGCGGATCATGAAGCTCGCGCGCACGCGCGGGCTCGACCAGGCTTTTGTCGCAGCGCTAGCGAAATCGCAAAAATTCACCCGCGGGCCGAAGCCCGGCAAGGCGCTGCGCGAAATCTCGCTCGAGGCGCAGCAGACCACGGAGAGGCCGACCACCGAGGGCGTGATCGAGATGCTGGGCAAGCTCGATTTGGAAGGGCATCGCCTCGGCCTCCAGCTTTATCCTGACAAGGACCACAGCGCGCTGGCCGGTGCGCTATCAGCGCAAGGTGCAGAGGTCGATACGGTGCTGCCCTATGCCTATGACTCCAAGGCTGCGGACGCCAATATCGTTGCCGCCATCGACGAGATGGCCGAGGGACGAATCGATTCCATCGCGTTGACCAATCTCGGCCAGGTCCGCCGGCTGATCGAGGCCGCCAAGGCGCATGGCAGCGAGGCGAAGCTGCGCACGGGATTTGAGCGGACACTGATCGCCTCCGTCGGACCGGCCGTCTCCGGCGAACTTGCCGCGCATGGTTTGCGCACCGACGTATCGCCTGCCGATGAAGCCTTCTTCATGCGCCCGCTGATCTCGGCGATGGCCGTGGCGCTGTCCGAGCGGAAGCAGCAGGCCGCAGCGAGGTAGAAGCCGAGCGCGGGGCGGCCCGCGGTGGCCGCGATTGACACGAGCATTGCCAGCGCTAGTTTGCCCGGCAGCAAGAAGAAACAATATAGGCAGGGAATCGCCGTGACACGCGTCATCGCGTTGTGAGCGCAGCCGCACGGCGCTCGGCGCTCGCACCATTCCGCATCCGCAACTATCGCTTTCAGTGGCCGTCGGATCTGCTCACCTCCTGGGCGTTCGAGATCGAGACGCTGGTGCTCGGCTGGTACATCCTGGTCGAAACAGGCTCGGTGCTGTTGCTGACCGTTCTCGCCTCGCTGCAATATGTCGGAACGCTGATCGCTCCGGTGCTCGGGATGGTCGGTGATCGCATGGGTCACCGCGATCTTCTTGTCGTGCTGCGTCTCACCTATACGGTGCTCGCCTCGACCATCATGGTGCTGGCGCTGACCGGTCATCTCGCGCCGCTCAAGGTGATGATCATCGTGACGATCATGGGCCTGATCCGCTCCTCGGATCTCGGCCTTCGCAGCGCGCTGCTCGCCGACATCATGCCGGCCGAGTTGCTGGTGGGGGCGATCAGCCTGTCACGCACGACCCAGGACAGCGCGCGCATCGCCGGCGCACTGACGGGAGCCGGACTGTTCGCCACCTTCGGCATCGGCAAGGTCTATGTGGTGATTGCCTGCCTCTATGTCGTGGCCGCCGGTCTGATGTTCTGCCTGACCAGGCCGCCGAAATCCGCCGAGCATCGCCTGGTGGAAAGCCATTCCGGCTCGCGGCTGCTGCGCGATCTCAGGGAAGGCCTCGTCTATTCCTGGAACGGGCCTGCCATGCTGGCCGCGCTTTGCGTCGCATTTCTGGCCAATCTCACCGCATTTCCGTTGACGAACGGGCTGCTGCCCTACATCGCGCGAGATATCTTTCATACCGACCAGACCGGCCTCGGCTATCTCTCGGCAAGCTTCGCGCTGGGCTCTCTGATCGGCTCCATCACGCTCAGTCTGGTCAGCGGCCTGCGCATCGCCCGGCTTCTGATCGGCGCGACCCTCGCCTGGTACACGCTGCTGCTTGTGTTCGTCGAAATCAGGACCATACAAGTGGCGATGGCCTGCCTGGTGCTGGCCGGCATCGCCCAGAGCATGTCGATGATCTCGGCAGCCGTCATCCTGATGCGGACGGCCAGCGCGCATCTGCGCGGCCGCGTGATGGGGGTGCGCATGATGGTGATCTACGGTCTGCCGATCGGATTGCTCGCCGCCGGCAGCCTGATCGACCTCATCGGCTATTCTGCGACGGGGTCGCTCTATGCCGCCGCGGGCTTCATCGCGATGCTGGCGATCGCCGTCCGCTGGCGCGCCGACCTCTGGCCGGTGCACGCGCCCGCCAATGCGCGCTAGTCCCCATACCCGCGCAGCCGCTCGACATTGAGGATGGTGACGCCGCCGTACTCCAGGCGCAGCAGGCCCTCCTTCTCCAGACGGTTCAGCGCTCGGTTGGCATTCTGGCGCGACATGCCGGAGAGCGCCCCGATCTCTTCCTGGGTGATCTCCAGATGCGCAGTCGATTCCGGATAGAGGATCGGGTTGAACAGCGAGGCAATGCTGCGGGCGAGGCGCGAGGTCGCATCCAGCGTGCGGTTGACCTCGAGCATGCCGATGAACTGGCCCAGGCGTTCATTGAGCTGGCGCACCAGGAAGCGGTTGAAGCCGACGCTGTTCTCGAACAGCCACATGAAGGCGGAGCGCTCCATCAGAGCGACGCGGCTGTCGCGTAGCGCCACCACGTCGTAGCGGCGCAGCTCGTTCTTGAGCACGCTGCCTTCGCCGAACCAGGCGCCTGCCGTGAGCCCGGCAAGGCTGGTCTCCTTGCCGTCGCGCGACACCCCGCCCATCCGGGCGAGGCCACTCACCATACCCGCCCAATAGTCAAATTTGTCGCCGCGCATGAACACGGTCTCGCCGGTGCCGTAGGACCGTTCGCTGATCCCTGCGCGGGCGACTTCGATCTCCTCTGGCGTGAGCTCGCGCGACCAGGCGGCGACGCGCCGCAGTTGATCCTCTGAAATCATGATCGAGAGGCCAGTCGCACCGCTTCGTCACTCCATCCTTCTGTTGCATTGCAACATGATCGTGCCGGCCACCATCCTACGAAAGAAGGAGACCGCGGCCGCCCGAAAAACTTTGTCGCAGAATTGTCAGGCCGGAGACATTTCAAAATAGCGCTTTCCCCTAATGAGGACCACCTTGGGCGATGCGGCTTTTGATCCCAAACGGGCGAAAGCGGTGCGGGTCCGGTCGGGACCATGTGCTGCATGGCCTCACTGGGACGACCGTACTAGGATTGCTCGGGATGAGCCGACGAAGAGCGCCACTGAATGCGCCATCACCGGGAGGGATTTGTTTGGTGGCTACCAGTCTCGAAGTGCGCGGCGTGTCCTTGCGGTTCGGCGGCGTTCGCGCGCTGACCGACGTCAGCTTCGCCATTAACGAGGGTGAGCTGTTCTCGATCATCGGCCCCAACGGCGCCGGCAAGACCTCGATCGTGAATTGTATTTCCGGCCGCTATAAGCCGACCGAAGGCCATCTGTTCTATCAGGGGCGCGACATCACGGGGCTGACGCCGAATGCGCGCCCCAAGCTCGGCATCGGCCGCACCTTCCAGAACCTGGCGCTGTTCCACCACATGAGCGTACTCGACAACATCATGGTCGGGCGCCATCACCTCTTGAAGAACAACTTCCTCACCGGTTCACTGTACTGGCTGACCGGCGCGCGCAAGGAAGAGCTCGAACATCGCCGCAAGGTCGAGGAGATCATCGACTTCCTCGACCTCCAGTCGGTGCGCAAGGCCACCGCCGGCACCCTCTCCTACGGCCTTCGCAAGCGTGTCGAGCTCGCCCGCGCCATGGCGCTGGAGCCGCGCCTCATCCTCCTCGACGAGCCGATGGCCGGCATGAATTTCGAGGAGAAGGAGGACATGGCCCGCTATATCGTCGACCTCAACGAGGAGTTCGGCATGACGGTGGTGATGATCGAGCACGACATGGGCGTGGTGATGGACATCTCCCACCGCGTCATGGTGCTGGATTTCGGCCGCAAGATCGCCGAAGGCGATCCCGCCGCCGTGCTCGCCGATCCTCACGTCAAGCGCGCCTATCTCGGCGAAGAGGACGAGGCGCTGGTCGACCCCGACGATGCGCCGCCGGCGCAGGAGAGCGCGGCATGATGGATTACGCAGCCCGCGTCGCTCAGGCCGACACTTACCCGAAGATGCTCCGGCTTAATGCCAAAGAGCATGGCAACGAGATCGCGCTCCGCGAAAAGGATCTCGGCCTCTGGCGCCCCTTCACCTGGAACGACTACCAGACCCGCGTGTGCGACTTCGCACTCGGCCTGATCCAGCTCGGCCTGGGCCGCGGCGACGTCATCGGCATCATCGGCGACAACCGGCCGGACTGGGTTGCGGCGGAAGTGGCCACCCATGCGATCGGCGGACTGAGCCTCGGGCTCTATCGCGACGTTCTCGACGAAGAAGCGTCCTATCTCCTCAATTATGGCGAAGCGCAGCTCGTCTTCGCCGAGGACGAGGAGCAGGTCGACAAGCTGCTGGCCCTGGCCGAGCGCGTGCCTGATCTCAAGCACATCATCTATTCCGACCCGCGCGGCATGCGGAAATATGACGACCCGCGCCTGATGTCGGCGGAGAAATTCGCCGAACTCGGCCGTGCCCGCGCAACCCGCGAGCCGGAGCTCTACGACAAGCTCGTCGATGCCACCAAGGGCGAAGACGTCGCGATCCTCTGCACGACGTCGGGCACCACGTCGCATCCAAAGCTCGCGATGCTCGCCGCCGGCCGCGTGCTCGGCCATTGCGCGACCTATCTCGCCTTCGATCCGAAGGGACCCGACGACGAATATGTCTCGGTGCTGCCGCTGCCCTGGATCATGGAACAGGTCTATGTGCTCGGCAAAGGCCTGCTCTGCCGGATGAAGATCAACTTCGTCGAAGAGCCGGATACGATGATGAACGATCTGCGCGAGATCGCGCCGACGTTCGTGCTGTTCGCGCCCCGTGTCTGGGAATCGATCGCCGCCGATGTCCGCGCCAAGGTGATGGATGCGACGCCGTTCAAGCAGCGTCTGTTCGATATCGGCATGAACAGTGGCCTCGCTGCACTCGAACAGGGCAAGCGCTCCGGCTTTGCCGATGCGATCCTGTTCCGTGCGCTGCGCGATCGGCTCGGCTTCACGCGCCTACGCTCGGCGGCGACGGGCGGCGCGGCGCTCGGGCCTGATACCTTCAAGTTCTTCCAGGCCATGGGCGTGCCGCTGCGCACTCTCTACGGCCAGACGGAATTGCTCGGGGCCTACACGCTGCACCCCGAGGGCAAGGTCGACCCCGACACGACGGGCGTGCCGATGGCCGACAATGTCGAGATCCGCATCGACAATGCCGACGTCCACGGCGTCGGCGAGATCGTGGTGCGGCACCCCAACATGTTCCTCGGCTATTACAAGAACCCGGAAGCGAGCGTCGCCGACATCAGGGACGGGTGGATGCTCTCGGGCGATGCCGGCTACTTCAACGCCGACCGCCAGCTCGTCGTCATCGACCGCATCAAGGATCTCGCCGAGACCTCGCGCGGCGAGCGCTTCTCGCCGCAATTCATCGAGAACAAGCTGAAATTCTCGCCCTATATCGCCGAAGCCGTGGTGCTGGGCGCCGGCCGCGACGCGCTCGCGGCGATGATCTGTATCCGCTACTCCATCATCTCGAAATGGGCGGAGAAGAACCGGCTCTCCTTCACGACCTACAGCGACCTCGCCTCGCGTCCCGAGGTCTATGCCCTGCTGCAGAAGGAAGTCGAGACGGTGAACGCCACGCTGCCTTCGGCGCAGCGCATCTCGCGCTTCCTCTTGCTCTACAAGGAGCTCGACGCCGACGACGGCGAGCTCACCCGCACCCGAAAGGTACGCCGCGGCGTCATCAACGAGAAATACGCCGGGATCATCGACGCCATCTACCGCGGCGACGCCAACATCCCCGTCGACACCGTGATCCGCTTCCAGGACGGCACCACGCAACGCGTGCGCACGACGTTGCGTGTGGTGGACCTCGGCGGCCGCGACCCCATCGCGGAGGCTGCGGAATGACGTCGTTCTCGGAGAATGCACTGTCAGTCGATGCGCCCTCTCCCCCTGCGGGAGAGGGCATCACCGCCATCAGCCACACCCTCATTGGGGTGAGGGGTCCTCTCTCCGCACCGTCACTGCCGAGACAACCCCTCACCCGTCTTCGCTTCGCGAAGCCACCCTCTCCCACAAGGGGAGAGGGGAAGAGTGCGCCGGATTTGTCAGCGGGCATCCCAGCATGAACACCGCCTTCCTCATTCAGCTCCTGGTCAACGGTCTCGTGGTCGGCACGCTCTATGGCGTGGTCGCGATGTCGTTCGTGCTGATTTATAAAGCCACCCAGGTCGTCAACTTTGCGCAAGGTGAACTGCTGCTGGTCGGCGCCTGGGTGTGCTGGGCGCTGCTCGCCAAATATCAGGTGCCGTTCTGGATCGGCATGCCGATGACGCTGGTGTTCATGTTCGTTTTCGGCATCGCGATCCAGGTCCTCATCCTGCGGCCGATGATCGGCGAGCCGATCATCTCGGTGATCATGGTGACGATCGGCCTCTCCACCGTGCTCCAGGCGACGCTGAAATGGATGTTCGGCGTCAATCCGCAGCCGTTCCCGCGCGTGTTCGAGAGCCAGTCCGTCGGCCTGTTCGGCCTCCAGATCCAGACCGTCTATGTCATGAGCCTCGTCGTCTCGCTCGCGATGATGATCGGCATGGCCTGGTTCTTCCGTGCCTCGAAATATGGTCTTGCGATGCGGGCCACCGCGTTCAACCAGCAGGTGGCGCAGTCGCTCGGCATTTCCGTCAAGAGCGTGTTCGCGATGGCCTGGGCGATCTCGGCGACCGTGTCGGCGGTCGCAGGCGTGGTGGTCGCCGTGGTGAACGGTGTGTCGTCGGGCCTTGCCGCCTACGGCATCAAAGTGTTTCCGGCGGCGATCCTCGGCGGGCTCGACTCCGTCGGCGGCGCGGTGCTCGGCGGCATCATCATCGGCCTGCTCGAGAACATCGCGCAATATGTCGACAGCCAGTACCTGCATTGGGGCAATCTCTACGAGATCGCACCGTTCTACGTCCTCATCATCGTGCTGATGATCAAGCCTTACGGTCTGTTCGGCACCCACGACATCGAGCGGATCTGATCCATGGCCGGCCCTGCCCTCATCCCCGCTGGTGATTTCCGCACCTCCTATGCGGCCGACACTACGATCTTCCCGACCACGACCAGCCGCAACTTCGCGATTGTTGGCGTGCTGTTGCTCTGCCTCTTGCCGCAATTTCTCAGCGGCTATTGGCTGAGCATCCTGATCCAGATCGGCATCTTTTCGATCGCCGCGCTGGGGCTGAACATCCTCGTTGGCTTCACCGGCCAGATCTCGATCGGCCACGCCGCCTTCTTCCTGCTCGGAGCCTTCACTTCGGCCTACATCTCCAACAACACGCCGATCCCGGTGTTCTTCGCGATCCCGCTCGCCGGTGTCGTCACCGCGCTGGTCGGGCTGATCTTCGGCATCCCGGCGGCGCGGCTGAAGGGGCTCTACCTCGTCATTGCGACGCTGGCCGCGCAGTACATCCTGCTCGACTTCTTCTCCCGCGCCGAATGGTTCTCGGGCGGCTCCGTGCCGGCGAGCGCAAATCCATTCTCGATCTTCAGCTACACGCTGCGCGGCGATAAGCAGTATTTCTACGTCGTGCTGGCCTATGTACTCGCGAGCTACATCCTCGTCACCAATCTGATGCGCACACGCGACGGCCGCGCGCTGGTGGCGATCCGCGACCATTATCTCTCGGCAGAGATCATGGGCATCAGCCTCACCAAATACCGCACGCTGTCGTTTGGCCTCGCCGCCTTCTTCGCCGGAATCGCCGGCGCGCTCTATGCGCATTACCAGCTCGTCGTGTCACAGGAAGGTTTCGGCATCGAGCGCTCGATCCTGTTCCTCGCCATGATCATCATCGGCGGCACCGGCTCGATCATGGGCACGCTGATGGGCACCGCCTTCGTGGTGCTGCTGCCGGAGTCGATGGAATTCATCAGCCTGTCCCTGAAAGGCGGCGCGATCGACCAGGCGCTGTCGCTCAACAACAACATCACCTTCCTGCGCGAAATCGCGATCGGGGTGATCATCATCGCATTCCTGATGTTCGAGCCTGACGGACTCGCGCATCGCTGGCGACAGATCAAGGCGTACTGGAAACTCTACCCGTTCTCGTATTGAGCGCGGCTATCTCAACAACCAAAAACAGGAGGAAACGATCAATGAAGACAAAAGCCTTTTTGAGCACCGCCGCACTCGCACTGGCGATCACCTCATTTGCGGCAAGCGCGCAGGCGCAGATCGCGATCGGCCATCTCGAGGACCGCTCGGGCGGCACCGCCGACGTCGGCACCCCGTTCGGTCAGGCCGTTGCCGACACCTTCGCCTGGGTCAACAAGAATGGCGGCGTCGGCGGCAAGCAGCTCAACGTCGACACCAACGACTACGGCTACCAGGTGCCTCGCGCGATCGCGCTCTACAAGAAATGGTCGGCACCGGACAGCAAGGTCGCAGCCATCATGGGCTGGGGCACGGCGGACACCGAAGCGCTCACCGGCTTCCTCGCCCAGGACAAGATCCCTGATATGTCAGGCTCCTACGCCGCAGCCCTGACGGACCCTGAGGGCAGCAGCGGCAAGGCCAAGCCTGCGCCCTACAATTTTTTCTATGGCCCGACCTATTCGGACGCGCTGCGCGCGATGCTGATGTGGGCAGCCGAGGACTGGAAGGCGAAGGGCAAGCCGGGCAAGCCAAAATACGTGCATATGGGCGCCAACCATCCCTACCCCAACGCGCCGAAGGCCGCCGGCGAAGCGCTGGCCACCGAACTCGGCTTCGAGGTGCTGCCGCCGCTGGTGTTCGCGCTCAGCCCCGGCGACTACAGCAGCCAGTGCCTGAGCCTGAAGAGCTCCGGTGCGAACTATGCCTATCTCGGCAACACACCCCAATCCAACGTGTCGGTGCTGAAAGCCTGCAAGGCGGCGAACGTGGACGTTCAGTTCCTCGGCAACGTCTGGGGCATGGATGAGAGCGGCGCCAAGGCCGCCGGCGATGCTGCCGATGGCGTGGTGTTTCCGCTCCGCACGGCAGTGAGCTGGGGCGGAGATGCGCCCGGCATGAAGACGGTGATGGAAATCTCCAAGATGTCGGATCCCACCGGCAAGATCTACCGCCCCGTGCACTACGTCGCGGCCGTCTGCTCGGCGCTTTACATGAAGGAGGCGCTCGACTGGGCGGCCAAGAACGGCGGTGCCACCGGCGAGAACGTCGCCAAGGGCTTCTACCAGAAGAAGGACTGGGTGCCATCAGGGATGGAAGGCGTCTGTAATCCCTCGACTTGGACCGAGAAGGACCATCGCGGGACCATGAAGGTCGATCTCTATCGCACGAAGGTGTCGGGCGCGACCGATGGCGACATCAACGACCTGATGGGCAAGGGCACGATCAAGCTGGAGAAGGTCAAGTCGGTCGAGCTGCCGCGCAAGCCGGAATGGTTCGGCTGGTGAGCGCCTGATCCGTTCGTCGTTCCGGGGCGCCTCGACGAGGCGAACCCGGAACCTCGAGATTCTGGGTTCGGTCCTGCGGACCGGCCCGGAATGACTGGATTGAAGCTGTGACGACAGCGGAGACAATATGACCGACACCCTCGAAGCATCTCGCGCCAAGCCGACCGCGGTGGCTCCGGCGCCCCTCCTCGCCGTGCGCAACATCGAGGTCGTCTATGATGACGTCATCCTGGTGTTGCGCGGCCTCAGCCTTGACGTGCCCAAGGGCGCGATCGTCGCGCTGCTCGGGGCCAATGGTGCCGGCAAGTCGACGACGCTGAAGGCGATCTCGGGTCTGCTCAAGACCGAGGACGGCGAGGTCACGCGCGGCGAGATCCTGTTCGAGGGCGAGGCCATCGCCGGCATCGATCCCGACAAGATCGTCCGCCGCGGCATTTTCCAGGTGATGGAGGGCCGGCGCATCGTTGCCGACATGACGTCGCTGGAAAACCTCAGGCTCGGCGCCTTCACCCGCCGGGATCGCGAGGTCGATGCCGACCTCGACATGGTCTTCAAATATTTCCCGCGCCTGAAGGAGCGCACGGGCCTTGCCGGCTATCTCTCCGGTGGCGAGCAACAGATGTTGGCGATCGGCCGCGCGCTGATGGCGCGCCCGAAGATGATCTTGATGGACGAGCCGTCGATGGGCCTGTCGCCGCTGCTGGTGAAGGAGGTTTTCTCTATTATCCAGAAGATCAACCGCGACCTCGGCGTCACCATCCTGCTGGTCGAACAGAACGCGCGCGCCGCGCTGTCGGTGGCAAGCCACGGCTACATCATGGAGCAGGGCAAGGTCGTGCTCGACGGCACCGCGGACGAATTGCGCGACAACGAGGACGTCAAGGAATTCTATCTCGGCGGCGCCGGCGACCAGCGCAAGAGCTTCAAGAACCTCAAGAGCTTCAAGCGGCGCAAACGGTGGCTGTGAAACTCAGCTCAGCACCTGCTCCGCTTCCGTGACCGCGCAGAGAACATGATAGAACGACGACGCAGGAATGGTGTCGATCAGCGATTTGCCGTCGCTGTCGAACTGGTCATACCAGCCGCCCCGCACGGGATGGCTGAGATAATGCCGTTCGAGCCGCACCAGCGCCGCTCGCGCTTCCTCCGCCGCGCCCGCCTCGCCGGACTCGGCCTGCGCGATCCACGCTTTCGCAATCTCGGTTTGCGGCCACAGCCGGCGCGTCGGGCGGCGGATGTTGCCGGCATCGTCCCCCTCGTCGACGAGACAGCCGGTGGCCGCATCGCGATAGCGCATCGCGGTCGCAAGCAACTCGGCGCGCCGCTGTCCGGTCGGACAGCTCGTGATGCGCTCAAACCCTTTCAGCAGCCAGACCCACTCCGCCTGGTGGCCCGCCTCGACGCTGACAGGCTCGATCTTCGACCAATCCTCCTCGAAATATTCCCCGAGAGCGCGCGTCCGCTTGTCGTAGAGATTGGCGAGGAACAGCGCGAAGAACTCGCCGGCGCGGTTCTGGAACGACAGATCATGGGTCGCGTCGAAACACGCGATCATCGCCTCGAACATATGCATCTGCGGATTCTGCCGGCGCGGCAGCGACACCGGCAGGCCTTCGTGCACGCCACCATGCGGCGAGCGCAGATGGCCATCGAGGAAAGCAAGCAGCGCATCGATCTCGGCGCGCACCTGCGCATCCTTATCGAGCGAATAGACGGTCGCCAGCGCAAACAGAATGAAGGCGTGGTCGTAGGCATCGCGGCGCGCATCCAGCACCGTGCTTTCTGGCGTCAGCCGGTGCACATAGCCAGGCTTGCCGTCGGGCGCCTTGGCCTTCGCAAGCATATGCTCGAGCCCCTTCAGCGCGATGGCGCGGCCTTGCGGATACCACCCCATCTGCGCCGCCTTGGCATAGCAATAGATCTGCCGCGCCTGCACGAACACGCGCCGCGGCGCGGCCACATCCGCTGTGCCGTCGCGGTGCAGGCGGTCGATGAAACCGCCGGTGGCATGGTCCCAGCCGACGGTCGACCACAGCGGGATCGCATCCTCGATCATGCGGCGCTTCAGTCGCGCGACGACCTCAGCCGCCTCCTCCGCCGGAATGATGCTCTCGTCCGCCATCGCGTTCTCTCCACGCCCAACCAATGGCCGTCTGATACCCATGCGAGCGGCGGCGTGCAACGGATGCCAAACCGGAAAGATCTGCCATGACCGCCCATTACGACGCCCTCGAGACGCGCGAGCATGCGGCGCGCGAGGCCGATTTGTTCGCCCGCCTGCCGGACGTGCTGCGCAGCGCCATGGCCGCACCGGCCTATGCCGAACGTTTCAAGGGCATCGATCCGGCCTCTTTGACTTCCAGGGCGGCGCTGGCGCGCCTGCCGGTGCTGCGCAAGTCGGAACTGCCGGCCCTGCACAAGGCGTCCCAGCCCTTCGGCGGCTTCGTGACGGCAGCCCCCGGGTCGTTTGCGCGCCTGTTCACCTCCCCGGGACCGATCTTCGAGCCGGAGGGGCGGCAGGCCGATCCCTGGCGCGGCGCGCGGGCGCTGTTCGCCGCCGGGTTCCGCCCCGAGGACATCGTGCTCAACACCTTCAGCTACCACCTCACCCCTGGCGGCTTCATCTTCGATGCCTCGGCGCGTGCACTCGGCTGCGCCGTGATTCCCGCCGGCCCCGGCAATGCCGAGCAGCAATTCGAGCTGATCGAGGCCTACCGCCCCATTGGCTACAGCGGCACGCCGGATTTCCTGAAGATCCTGCTCGACGCCGCAGCGACGGCCGGCCGCGACGTCTCCTCGATCAAGCGCGCGCTGGTCTCGGGCGCAGCATTCCCGCCCTCCCTTCAGGCCGAGATCAAGGTGCGCGGCATCGACGCCTACCAGGCATTCGGCACGGCCGATCTCGGCCTCATCGCGTTTGAGACCGGGGCGCGCGACGGCATGGTCGTTAACGAGGATCTGATCATGGAGATCGTCAAACCAGGCACCGGTGATCCGGTGGCGCCGGGCGATGTCGGCGAGATCGTGGTGACCTCGCTCGATCCGCATCATCCCTGGATTCGGCTGGCGCTCGGCGACCTCACCGCTACCCTGCCGGGCACGAGCCCGTGCGGGCGCACCAATATGCGTATCAAGGGCTGGATGGGCCGCGCCGACCAGACCACCAAGGTCAAGGGCATGTTCGTCCGCCCCGAGCAGATTGCCGAAATCGGCAAGCGCCATCCCGCGCTCGGACGACTGCGTCTTGTCGTCACCCGCGAGGGCGAGACCGACGCGATGACGTTGAAGGCGGAGACGGCGGCTGCGAGTGTTGCCATGCAGGAGGAAGTCGCCGGCACTCTGCGCGCGGTGACGAAGCTCGGCGGCAATGTCGAATTGGTCAGTCCCGGCGCGCTGCCGAACGACGGCAAAGTGATTGCAGACGAGCGGTCGACCGCTTGATTGTTCCGGCTACCCTGCCGATCACGAGAGTCGCCATTGATCGACGTCAATGACGAACGGCGCCTGCCATCCTAGCCAGTGGTTCATCGGAAAGGCGGCGCCATGACATCGCACCCATATTCGTACGATCATTTGCCAGTCATCGATTATCCGAATCACCCCGCGTATGGCACGGCTTTCCCGGAGCCAAGCCTCGGCGAACGCGCCGCGGCACTGGCGAAATTTGCATCGGGCTTGGCAATCATCACGGCCCGTCTGATGGCTGACTACGAGCATCTGCCGCGCCCCAAGGATAAATCGCACAAGGTCGCCGAGCTGGTCCGGCGCTCGCCGACCTATCTGCGGCTGGTGGCGACACAGAAGCTGCGGCGGCTGACGCGCCGGCCTGCGGAGCCGAGGACGACGGCCGGTGCCAACGTGCTCAAGACGCTGAACCGCGAAGGCATCGCCGGTTTGCGGTTGTCAGCGGAACAGCTCGCCCAGGTCCGAGACCTGCTCGCGCCGCATTACCGCACGCTGGAGGCAAGGCTCGCGAAAAAGACGCCGGACCAACGCCATTTCGACGAGACGCGGCTGTGGCTCGACAAGGACGTCTTTCCCGAGATCTACGCCTATTTCAACCAACTGGGATCGGAGCTTGGCGTCATCGATGCGGCTAGCGCCTATCTCGACCGTCCGGTGGCGATCGCCCATGTGGTGCCCCAGATCAACGACCCGAGCGACGCCTTCTGGGCCAATCATTTTCGCGACGTCGGTGTCGTGGACTCGCCGTGCGACTATTGTCACGTCGATGCGACCTACAACCTCCTCAAGTTTATCATCTATGTGAGCGAGGTCGGCTCCGACAACGGTCCATTCACCTATGTCCGCGGAACACATCGCGCGAGCCGCAACTTCTGGGACGGGCTCATCCGCCGCGCCAACGATTATGCCGGCCTGTCGTCGACCAAGCCGCAGAACCGCCGGCTCTTCAACGCGCTGCCAAAATTCCTGCAGCGCAAAGCCGCATTCGGAGTCGATCTGCCCGCTGGCAGCGAATATGCCGACGCCATCCTTGATAATGAATGGCGCGTGACCAGCGACCAGGGCGACGCGGTCCTGTTCGACCCATTCGGAATCCACCGCGGCGGCATGGTACGGAGCGGCCGCAGGCTGGTCGTCACCATGATGCTGACGGAACCGACGTAGTGCGACGCCGCCGATATCCTTGACAAGCCGCCTGCAGGACGGTGAACAATGGCCGCAAACATTTGTTGGGCACCCCATGACGACATCGACCCGGCCGGCCGTCTTCTTCGACCGCGACGGCGTTCTAAATCACGATGTCGGCTACCTCTTCGAGGTTAGCAAGTTCAAATGGATCGACGGTGCGCGCGAGGCGGTCAGGCTCGTCAATGAGGCCGGCTATTTCGCGTTCGTAGTCACCAACCAGTCCGGCGTGGCCCGCGGATTCTACGGGGAGAGCGACATACATGCCCTCCATCGCTGGATGGCCGACGAGCTCGCCGCAGCTGGCGCCCATATCGACGCCTTCGAATATTGCCCCGATCATCCCGAGGCCCTCGTCGAGAGCTATCGACGCGACAGCGACCGGCGAAAGCCGGGACCTGGCATGATCACTGACCTCATGAAGCGCTTTCCCATCGCGACCGACAGGAGCTTCCTGATTGGCGATCAGGAGCGCGACCTGAAAGCGGCGCGAGCTGCAGGCATCCGTGGCCTGTTATTTCAGGAAGGCAATCTCGCGACCTTCGTGCGCGAGGCTCTCAAGCTCGCCTGAGACCTGCAGGAACCGGCAGATTCGTTGCCCAGCTCAAGCTCACGCACCCCAGAATTCCGAGTCAACACCCTATAACCCATTGAATAGACGGGTACATTTACGTCGAGATCGAACCGCGTTGGAAAACAAGACAGGCTCGGAAAAGTAGGATACGCAACCCCGTCAATCCTAAGCCGTGGTCCGGAAACAGCTATGACTGCTCAAGACTCCAAACAGCGCGTCGCCTTGATCACCGGTGTGACCGGGCAGGACGGGGCTTATCTCAGCGAGCATTTGCTGTCGCTCGGCTATGTCGTGCACGGCATCAAGCGGCGCTCGTCCTCGTTCAACACCGCGCGCGTCGATCACCTCTACCAGGATCCGCATGTCTGCAACGTGCCGTTCCTGATGCATTACGGCGACATGACGGACTCGACCAACCTGATCCGCCTGGTGCAGCAGATCCACCCGACCGAGATATACAATCTCGCGGCGCAGAGCCACGTCGCTGTCAGCTTCGAGAGCCCGGAATACACCGCCAACGCGGATGCCATCGGCGTGCTGCGCCTGTTGGAGGCGATCCGCATCCTCGGCATGGAGAAGGAGACGCGGTTCTACCAGGCCTCGACCTCCGAGCTTTATGGCCTCGTGCAGGAGATCCCGCAGAAGGAAACCACGCCGTTCTATCCGCGCTCGCCTTATGGCGTCGCCAAGCTCTATGGCTACTGGATCACGGTGAACTACCGAGAAGCCTATGGCATGTTTGCCTCGAACGGCATCCTGTTCAACCATGAGAGCCCGATTCGCGGCGAGACCTTCGTCACCCGCAAGATCACCCGCGGCGTGGCCCGGATCGAGCTTGAGCTCGAGCAGACGCTCTATCTCGGCAATCTCGAGGCCAAGCGCGACTGGGGCCATGCCAAGGACTACGTCGAGGGCATGCACATGATCCTGCAGGCCGACAAGCCCGACGATTTCGTGCTCGCCACTGGCGAGACGCGCTCGGTCCGTGAGATGGTCGAGCTGTCCTTTGCCTATGTCGGCCGCCGCATCGAATGGCGCGGCAAAGGTGTGGACGAGACCGGCGTCGATGCCAAGACTGGCAAGACGGTGGTGAGGATCGATCCGACCTATTTCCGCCCGACCGAGGTCGATCTCCTCGTCGGCGACGCCAGCAAGGCGCAAAGGGTGCTCGGCTGGAAACCGAAGCGGAGCTTTGCGCAGCTCGTCGAAGAGATGATGGCGGGCGACCTTGCCGAGGCCAAACGGGACATTGCAAATGGCACGCGTACCGTTTGAGCTGAAGGGCAAAAGCGTCTATGTCGCCGGCCATCGCGGCATGGTCGGCAGCGCGCTTCTGCGCCGGCTGGCGCGGGAGAACGTGAAGCTCGTCACCGTTGAGCGGCGCGAGGTCGATCTCTGCAACCAGGCCGCCGTGTTCGACTGGTTCGCGATGGCGCGGCCGCAGGTGATCTTCCTCGCCGCGGCCAAGGTCGGCGGCATCGTCGCCAACAACACGCTGCGCGCCGAGTTCATCTACGACAACATCGCGATCGCCGCCAACGTGATCCACGCCGCGCATCTGAACCGGGCCGAGAAGCTGATGTTCCTCGGTTCGTCCTGCATCTATCCGAAACTGGCGCCGCAGCCGCTGCGCGAGGATGTCGTGCTGTCAGGTCCGCTGGAACCGACCAACGAGCCTTATGCCATCGCCAAGATCGCCGGGATCAAGATGGCGGAGGCCTATCGCAGTCAATATGGCAGCGACTTCATCAGCGTGATGCCGACCAATCTCTACGGTCCCGGCGACAATTATCACCCTGAATTGAGCCACGTGGTCGCGGCGCTGATCCGGCGCTTTCATGAGGCCAAGCTGTCCGGCGCCAGGACCGTCGCGGTCTGGGGCACCGGCGCGCCGCGGCGCGAGTTCCTCTGTGTGGACGACATGGCCGATGCCTGCGTCCACCTGATGAAGACTTACTCGGGCAGCGACCTGATCAACATCGGCACCGGCGAGGACATCGCCGTTGCCGAGTTCGCGCGCGTGGTCGCCGAGATCGTCGGCTATCGCGGCGAGATCTCCTTCGACTCCTCGCGTCCCGACGGCACGCCCCGCAAGCTGCTCGATATCAGCCGCCTCGACAAGCTCGGCTGGCGCGCAACGACTTCGTTGAAGGACGGTATCGCCCGTGCTTACCGAGCCTATTTGGCGGAAGATCAGGCCCACGGCCCTTAGCCGCACGCCTGACCGAGGACCGCGTTTGCACATGGCCACTTCCGCAAAGCTGATCATCGCGGCTCAGTTCTATCCGCCCGACACGACCACGACGGCAGTTTATGTCGGCAAGATCGCCGAGAGCCTCGCAAGAGATCGGCAGGTCGTTGTGATCTCAGCGACGCAAGGCTCGCGCGCGGACGGCAAAGCCGGCAAGCCCGAGGTCGTCGAAATCAAGAGCTGGAATCCGCGCAAGTCCGCGATCATCCAGCGCTCCCTCGCGATCTGCTTGCTTGCTGCCCAAATGTTCTTCTCGGTCCTGCGGCGGGCAAGGTCGGGCGACATCGTCTTCTGCGTCACGACGCCGTTCACCCTGCCCTACACCGTGCTTCTCGCCGCCAGATTGCGTGGAGCAAAGACCATGCTCTTGATATACGATCTCTATCCGGAAGCGCTCGAGGCCGCCGGTATGGTTCGCCCCACTTCGCTGGCGGTGCGCCTCATTCGCTTTGCCAACACGCTTCTGTTCCGGCGCCTTGATGCGATCGTCGTAATCGGGCGCGACGTGCCGCCTTTAATCGAAAAATACCCCGGTGTCGTCGCGGAGCAGCTTCACTACATTCCGAACTGGGCGATGATTCCGATCGGCTATCGCAAGATTGATCCGGCCAGTCGATTCCGCGCACCGGACTCTTCCAGGTTTATCGTTGGTCTATCCGGCAATCTCGGTTTCACACACGATCCCGTCACGGTGTTCGAAGCGGCCCGCCTGTTGCGAGACCGGAAGGACATTCATTTCATGCTCTCGGGATGGGGCGTGGGCTGGGCCACGCTCCACGACCTCCATGCCAAGGACCCTCTCGAGAATGTCACGATCATGAAACCTGTCCCCGAAGGCGAACTTGTGGAATTCCTGTCGGCGGCCGATCTCTGGGTTATTCCGTATCGCCAGCATGTCGCCGGTGTCTCGATCCCCAGCCGCCTCTATAACATCCTCGCGATCGGGCGTCCTATCGTGGTCGCCTCGGAGGCCAATTCCGAAGGCGCGCTCGTGCTTGGCGACGAGGCAATCGGATGGGTCGTTTCTCCCGAAAACCCCGCCGAGCTCGTGAGAGCGATTCGCCAGGCCGCCGGCGATCGGCAGGCCACAATGGAGAAGGGTATTCGTGCGGCCGGCATCGCCGAGAAATATCGCGAGGACGTCGCCCTTGCTCGCTACCGTCAGGCGGTGATCGATGTCAGCCAGGCTGCGCGCCGGTGAGTACACCGGGCCTGGTCGAGAAAATGGACAGCAAGGACCAGAAGATGTAGCTCTTCATGAACTTGACGCGTTCCTTAGTAGAGTCGCGACCGGTATGAGACCCATCCTAGTGGCGATAGGAGCTACCGCGGCGTACCTTCCAATTGCATGCTACCTGGACGCAACGTACAAGCCATCGTCGGACTCTGACGTGCTACGCAGACCTTTTATTTAAATTGGTCGCAACGCTTATGTGACTTACCCCAAAATCGCGGGAGCAAAAGGAGACGTCCCGGCCGACCCGGAACGCGCGACGCTAGAGCTGACCGAGAACGGCAAGGCGCTCGGGCCCGCGCATGTCTCGCGATTCGAAATTTCCGTGTCGGGCAGCGGCCGCTATGCTTTCGTTCAGGCCGGCAAAGATTCGCCGACGCTTGTCTTCTCGACCTCCGACAACTCAGACCCCAACACGAACGGGCGCGTCTATCGGGTTACCGATCCAGGCGCCCGTAATCCTTATGAAGCGCAACGCCGCCGCTAGCCATTGTTGCGTTGCGCCGACTTCCCCTCACCAATTGCATCCCGCCAGCACCGCACGTGAGGCGCCGGTGTGAAAAACTCCTACTGAGGCGTCACAGCTCCCGACGAAGTTCCATCGGTCCCGCGATTGCCTGCAACGGCATTGTTCTTGAGTGATGGCATCGTAGCGCTATTGGTGAAGCTCAGGCCCGTGACGTTACCCGTCACCGCCGAATTGTTCAGAATGACCTGAGTAGCCGGACCGTCGGATAGAATGCCAACACCCGCGTTGTTGACGGCAGCACTGTGATCGACAAGCAGGCGGATCGGAGAGGCGCCAGATGGAGCGGTAGCCCATATGCCGTTGCTGAGATTACCGGCCGATACGCTATCCCTCACAGTGGCACTGATCGATCCGGTACCAGTGGTACCGTCGACCTTGATGCCGAAGGTCGCGCTGTTCTCTACCTGAACCCGATTGAGCACGGCCAGGATACCATGCGCACCGGCGGACGCAGTCGCGATTCTGATGCCTCCGCTGTTATTGGACACAACCGTGTCAGAGACGTAGAGCTGAGCTGTCGCACTCGGAGCAAAGGTAATTCCAGTTCCAGTCCCACCCCCGGCGAAATTCTTGATCACACAGTTCTGGACCAATACGGAGGCTGCAGAATTTACGAGAACGCCGGACAATCCGGTACCGACGCCGTCGATAACGATGCCGCGAATGTTCACAACATCGGTTGCTCCGGCAGCAACGACGATGCCGTTCGTGCCCGAGACCAGCACTCCGGCTTCGCCAACACCATCATTGGTGATGCTGATCGCCTTCGTGATGGTCACGGCGCCGAATCCGCCTGGATCGAGAACGCTGATCTCCCCGCCAGCTGCGGTCTTCGAGATCGCCCCCGCGAAGGTTTTGCACGGCGCCGTGCGACTGCAAGGATTTGCGTCGTCACCAACACCCGAAACCCAGGTTCGCGTTGCCTGCGCATGGGACGATACTGTTGAGACGAAACAAGAAACGACGAGCGCGACAATGGTCAAAAATACTTTCATTAAGTCCTCCCCATCTCTGTGACCGAAATTTAAAGCCCCGGTGGTCAGCTTACGTATGAAGTGCTTCACAGTCGTCGGCGCACCACCGTCGCCTCCGGCTCCTAGATCTACGTCCTCCATTGCATGACAGGGCAACGACGCTTCCGAATATCGCCACTCACTTGCAGCAGGACTTACCCTCATCATCCCTCGACCTTGGCGTCGACCGAGGACGCAAGGGATTGATTTGATGCGAGCAAACCCCTTTTTGCGATTATCGTGATGACGGTGTAGATGGATAAGGCGCAGCGGCCAAATCCAAGCGCAACGATACCATCTCTCGGCCGGGTAAGGAAGCTCGCCTACAGCGCAATATTGCTGTCGCGATAAGCCGCGGGGCACACGCGAGGTCACGATGCCATGGCCTGCGAGCCACTGTCGCGCGCCGGGCAAGCAGAACAGCGGCGGTCGGGACTAACTCGCGCGCGGCGCTGAGCTCACCGATCGTCCCCCCGGTGCCTTGCTTGAGCGGGAGGCATGCGGTATCCACCAAATGCCTTTACGCTCAGGAGAATCCCATGTCGAGCACCGGCCAAACGCTTTACCGACGCGCGCGCAAGGTCATGCCCGGTGGAACGCAGCTGCTCTCGAAGCGACCGGAAATGTTCCTGCCCGGCCAGTGGCCGACCTATTTCAAGTCGGCCAAGGGCGCCGAGGTCGTCGACCTCGACGGCAAGACCTATCTCGACATGAGCTATTGCGGCATAGGCGCCACCATCCTGGGCTTCGCCGACCCCGACGTCGATGCCGCTGTAAAGTCCGCGATCGACATGGGCTCGATGTCGACCTTGAATTGCGCCGAGGATATCGAGCTCGCCGAGCTTCTGGTCGAGCTGCATCCCTGGGCCGACATGGTGCGGTTCGGACGCGCGGGCGGCGAGGCCATGGCGATAGCGGTCCGCATCGCGCGCGCGGCGACCGGCCGCGACATGGTAGCGTTCTGCGGCTATCACGGCTGGCACGACTGGTATCTCAGCGCCAATCTCGGAGAGACCACCGCGCTCGATGGTCATCTGCTGCCGGGCCTCGATACCAAGGGTGTGCCACGTGGTCTTGCCGGCTTGATGCACCCCTTCCATTTCAACAAGCTCAACGAGATCGAGGCGATCGTCGCCGCCCATGGCGAGCGGCTCGCCGCGATCGTGATGGAGCCGGTACGCTCCAGCGAGCCCGAACCGGCCTTCATCAAGGGCATCCGCGCACTCGCGGACCGCTGCGGCGCAGCCCTGATCTTCGACGAGGTGACGTCAGGCTTCCGGATCAATTCCGGCGGCGCGCATCTCGCCTATGGCGTCGATCCCGACATGGCCGTTTTCGCTAAGGCCATCGCCAACGGTTTTCCGATGGCCGCGATCGTCGGCCACGCCTCGGTGATGGACGCCGCACAGGAAACCTTCGTCAGCTCGACGGCATGGACCGAGCGCGTCGGCCCGGCCGCGGCGCTTGCCACCTTACGTAAGCATCGCGAGCAGAACGTCGCGCGACACCTGATGCGGATCGGCACGCGGATCCAGAAGGGCTGGACCGAGGCCTCACAGGCCACCGGCCTGCCGCTGCATGTCTCCGGCATCTCGCCGCTCGGCCATTTCGCCTTCGCCCTGCCCGACGCGCAGGAAGTGCGCACGCTGTTCACGCAGATGATGCTGGACCGCGGCATCCTCGCCACGGGCTCGTTCTACGCGATGTATTCGCACAGCGACGCCCATGTCGACCGTTACCTGGAAACGGTCACCGAGGTATTCCGCGAGCTGCGCACCGCGGTCGATCAGAAGGCCGTCAAGCAGTTGCTGCGCGGCCCCGTCGCGCACTCCGGGTTCAAGCGACTGACCTGATCAAGTCGTCACCCCGAAGATATCGCGCACCACGTTGCGCGACGTCGGCGAGCGGGCAGCCTTCGGATAGATGCCGTGCAAGATGCTGTCGGCGGCAAGCGTGCCGCCGTCGATCACGATTGCGCCGGTCGAGACGAAGGAATTGTCGCCCACCGCAGTCTTGCCGATGACGCGGCTGCCGCCATACATCACGATGCCGCGCCCGAACGACGGGTAGTCGTTATCGAGATTCGCGCCCACGGTGCAGTTGTGGTAGCAAATGAAGTAGTCTGAATAGCTGGCGCGGCCAAGCACTGTGCCCACCGGATGCTGAACCGCGAACACGTCGGGCAGTTCGACCTCGTAGAACGCATCAAGCGCGTGCAGCGCCTTGTTCAACGCATAGGCCTTGTCCGCGATGGGGTGACCGGGCCGCTTGCGAAAGGCTGAATTGGCAAGGTAGTAGAGGAAGATCGCATATTGGTCGGAGTGCCAGTGCGAGAATCGCGCCTCGCCGTTCGCAAAGAACCCCTTCAGCCGCACCCGCGAAAAACAATGATCGATCCGGCCGAGCGCGAGATCAACGAATTGCGGGAGGTCGCCAAGGTCGGCGCCATCAGGAAACAGATTCTCGAACTGCTTTCGCACATAGAGGGCGAGATCCGTGCGGGCCAGCGAAAGCTGCATGGCGCTAATTCCTGCTCGAGAAGCTGGCGCGCACGTCGAGACCGCGCGAGAACAGATGACTACGCAGCTTGATCGGGCTGTGGTCGGTAAAGAGGAACATCGAGGAGATCGCCACCGCCGACGCTCCGGCCTCGAGTGCGTCGATCGCATGCTGGAGCGAACCGCAGCCACCGGAGACGATCAACGGCACGCTCAAGACGTTCGCCGCCTTGTGGATCAGTTCGAGATCGTAGCCGCTCATGGTGCCGTCGCGATCAATCGAGCCGAGCAACACCTCGCCGCAGTGCAGGTCCTCGCAGCGCCGCGCCCATTCGATCGGATCGAGCGCGACATGCTCGCGGCCGCCGTTGATGAATACGCTGGCGTGGTTGGGGTTGATTCTCTTGTAGTCGATCGACACCGTCATGCACTGGTCGCCGAAGGTGCGCGCCGCCTCGCGCAAGAAGTCCGGACGCCGCACGGCTTCGGAATTCACCGACACCTTGTCGGCCCCGGCGCGGAGCAGCATGTTGACGTCGTCGAGTGTCTTGACCCCGCCGCCGACCGTGAAGGGCATGAAAATCTCTTCCGACATCCGCTCGATGATGTCGACGACGCGGCCGCGCGAGGCCGCGCTCGGCACGATGTCAAGAACGATCAGCTCGTCGACGCCGTAATCATTGTAAACTTTTGCCGTCGTCACCGGGTTGCCGGCGGCGCGCTCGTTCTCGAAGAAGCGGGTATATTTGACGAGCCTGCCGTCGCGCAGCAGGAACTTTGGGATAAGGCGCTTCTTCAGCATCGCGAGGACTTCAGGGATTCCAGCGCAGGAAATTGCTCATCAGCTCGATCCCGGTGTCCTGGCTCTTCTCGGGATGGAACTGCGTTGCAGCGATATTGTCGCGCGCGATAATCGCGGTCACCGGTTGGCCGTACTGGGCGAAGCCGACCACGTCGCCCGCATCCCTGCAGCGCATCGCGAAGGAGTGCACGAAATAGAACGCCAGATTACTCTCGCGGATATTGGCGAGGATCGGATGGTTGCGCTTCTTCGCAACCATGTTCCAGCCCATATGTGGGATCTTCAGCGCAGGATCGTTCGGCATCAGCCGCAGGACGTCGGCGTCGAACCAGCCGAGCCCGCGATGTGCCACGCAGTCGTCGGCATGCTCCTCGGAGGTGTTGGCAAGCAACTGCATCCCGAGACACACCGCGAGGAAGGGCTTGCCCTTCTCGCGAACCTGGCGCTCCAGCATCTCATCGATGCCGCGGGCGCGGATGTTGCTCATCGCATCGCCGAACGCACCGACGCCGGGGAGGATGACGTGGGAGGCATCCGCGATCGCATCGGCATCATGAGTCACGACCGGATCGAAGCCGCAATATTCGACGGCATTCTTCACCGAGCGCACGTTATTGATGCCGTAATCGACGATCGCTACGCCTGACATCGCCTGCTCCCCCGGGCGCGGTCTCCGCGCCGCCCGTCAACCCTCGCCTATTCCTTGCCGCCGCCGATTTCAACGCCAGGATGGTTCGGCCACGGCACTTGCGTGTTGTTCCACTTGTCCATGTCGGGCATGCGGCGGCCCGGCTCGACCGTGTTCGGCGAGAACTGCCACGGGCTGACCTCGTGCTTGATCGCGATGCCCAGGAACTGCTCCTCGGTGAGCTGGAGATAGTCGAGGAACAGATCGAGGCTCGGCGGCCGCTTGCCGTCGAACTCGCGCACCAGCGCTTCGCCCTGCTCGCGGGTCATGCGCTTGTTACGGATATCGATATTGGCAAGATGGTTGGTCCGGCCCATGCCGCGCTTGATGTACTTCAGATAGTCGCGCACGCCCTGGAAGAAGCACTCGATCTTCTCGTAATCGTACTCCGGGGGAATGCCCTCGACTTCCTGGCCCTTCCAGCCAAGCTCGCGCTTGATGATCTCGACGTGCTTCTTGGTGTCCCACTTGATGTAGCTGCCGAGACAGATCGAGCGGCACTTGATCCGCATCAATTCCTTGCGCGGCGGATAGACGAACGGATACAGGTCGCGCTTGGCGACGCGACCGCCGAGGAATTCGTACATGTCGTCGGCGGTGATGCCGAGATTCATTGCGCGGTTGAAGCGCTTCTCGTCGACCTCTTCCATTTCGTCGTAGGAATAGAACGACTGGTATTCGGCCAGACTCTCGCCCCAGAACAGCAACGGCGTCTCATAGCGGATCGCGATCTGCATGGTGTGGGCGTAGATGCCGGTGTGGCAGTGCCAGCAGAAGTCGCCGCGGCGCTTCAGCGATTCCAGCATCAGCTCACGCACCACATGCCAGTTCGGCGTGAAGTTCAGAACGTCGACGCCAAGCTGCTTGAACACGCTGGTGTTGTTCTCTTCGATCAGCGGACGGTAGAACCAGTGGTCGAAGCGCACCACCAACGGCTTCAGACCGAGCTTCTTGACGACGTACCAGAGCTGGAAAACGCTGTCCTTGCCTCCCGAATAGGGCACGATGCAGTCGTACAGACCCTTGTCGCGGTATTGCGCAACCAGTTCCATCATCTGGGCGTGGCGCTCGTCCCAATTGATCTGGGTGTCACGGACCTCGATCTGGGCGCAGACGCTGCACGAACCGGCTTCGTCGAACGACGTGGCCTCCGCCGTTTCCGGCAATAAGCACTTGCTACAGCTCAACATTTCAGAGATTCCCGCAATTGCATGATTTGCTGTCGGCTTACCACGCCGTCCACCCCCCGTCGACCGCAATGCACTGCCCCGTCACATAGGCTGCCAGGTCGCTCGCAAGGTAGGCCACGGCGCCCTTCATATCGTCCTCACGAGCCATGCGTGCAAGCGGCGTCCGGGCCACGTAGCGGCTCAAAAACGGCTCCGGCGTGGCTCGGAAGACCCCGCCGGGCGCGACCGCATTGACCCGCACTTTTGGCGCCATGGTGGTGGCGAGCCAGCGCGTCATCTGGATCAGCCCCCCCTTGCTCGCGGCATAGGCGGCCGGGTTCCCGAGCGCCGTTCCCTCGTAGAGCCGCCAGTCGGGCCCGGCGAGGCCGTAGATCGAGGAAATATTGATCACACTGCCATGGCCCGACTTCGCGAGGTCCGCGGCCGCGGCCTGGATCAGCACGAAGGGCGCGGTGAGGTTGACCTCGATCGCCCGCCGCCAGGTCGCATCCGATTGCTGTTCGAACGAGACCGCCCAGCCCTCGAGCCCGCTGGTGCCGACAAATGCCGCGCAATTGACGATGATGTCGATGCCCCCGAAGGCCTCGCGCACCCGGCGCGGCAGATCCTTCACGGCGTCTCCCTGCTCGAAATCACAATCGAACATCGCAGCCTTGACGGAGTGATCGGCGGCGAGCTTCGCCGCGGCTTCAGTGCCCGCGGACGCCGCGATATCGACCAGCGCGATGGTGGCACCGAGTTCTGCAAGACCTGCCGCGATCGCGCGGCCGATGTGACCGGCGCCGCCGGTGATAACGGCGACACGGCCGTCGAGCGACATCATCTCGCGGAGCGAGCGTTCGGTGCTCATCCAAATATCCTCTGGAATTCGTCGGACGCGCGCTGCAGATCGTCGAGGCGGCCGACATCGATCCAGTACTCGCGCAGCGGAAACACGACCGAAGGCTTGTCTTTCGCGATGGTCCGCGCGATCAGCGTCGGCATGTCGACGGCCTCGTTGGCATCGAGATGATCCAGCACACCGGGATCGAGCAGATAGACGCCGGCATTGACGAAGAATTTCTGCGTCGGCTTTTCGCGGATGCCGAGCAGCCGATGGTCGTCGAAATCGATCACGCCGAACGGCACGGTCACCGAATGCTCACGCACACAGACCGTGGAGAAAGCCTGGTGCTCCCTATGGTATTTCAGCATCTGCTCGAAATTCACCGTCGTCAGCAGATCGCCGTTCATGACGAAGAACGGCTGCGTCGGCCGCTCCGGCAGCAGCGACAAGGCGCCGGCAGTGCCGAGCCGCTCGCTTTCCTGGAGATATTCGATCTCCACGCCCCAGGCCGAACCATCGCCGAAATAGTCGCGGATCATATCGGCCTTGTAGTTGACCGAGATGAAGAACTTGCCGAAGCCGGCCTTCACGAAACCGCCGAGCACGGTTTCCAGGATCGGCTTGTCGCCGACGCGGATCAGCGGCTTGGGAATGTCGTCTGTGAGCGGCTTCAGCCGCGAACCGAGGCCGCCGGCCATCAGCACGACCCAATGATCGGATTGTTGCGCAAGCGCAAGGTCGTCGATCAGCTTGACCTCGACGACCCGCCCCTCCGTATCCACGAGCGGAAGCTGATGGATGGAATGCTTGCGCATGACATTGAGCGCAGCGGGATTCGAGATGCCGACGGGGGCCGTGACCGGCGACCGGTTCATCACGAGACTGACGGAAGCATCCAGGCTGACCCCACCAAGCAGCGCACGCCGTACGTCGCCGTCCGTGACAGTACCGACGATCCTGCCGTCGTGCTCGACGATGGCGAGTTGCAGATTGCCCTGATCGATCCGCCGCAGCGTTTCGATCAATGGCGTATCTTCACCGACGACGAATGCACCCTTCATGACAAACTCATCCTATTCGTTGCCGGCGAATCCGCCGGCCGCGACATCCCTTGTAACCACCGCGCCCGCGGCAACGACGGCTCCGGCACCCACCTTGACGCCGACCAACACCACGGCGCCGGCGCCAATATGAACGCTCTCGCCAACCGACACACCCCCGCACAGCACCGCCCCCGGAGCAACATGCGCATGATCGCCGACAACGCAATCGTGCTCGACCACTGCGCGCGTATTGATCAGGGCGTTCTGCCCGATGCGCGCCGCGGGCTGGATCACGGCACCGGCCATCACTTGCGCGCCGTCGCCAAGTTGTGCATCGGAGGCGATTACGGCGGAAGCATGCGCAATCACCGGAAATCTGTAGCCCCGCGCGGCGAACCGCTCGAACAGGGCTCGCCGGTCGGACAATCCGGAATCGCGGCGCGAGGCGCGGTTGCCGAGACCGTTGGCAAGCGCGATCTCATCAGCGGACATTTTCAGGACGTCGTCGTCCGAAGCCGTGATCCGGACGCCGCCAATAACTTTGCCGACGCGCGCGGCGTCGGCCACAGCGATGGGGCGTATGCCGCGGCTCAGCAACGCCTCGATGACGACACGGGCATGACCGCCGGCGCAAAGCACGATCAGACTCATAGCTCCAGCGCCTCATTGGCCGCGTAATCGCGCTGCGCCGTCTTGCCGAGATAGCTCCAATATTCGATCGGCGGAATGCCGCTGCCCGGGCGCTTGACGCCGAGATTGCCTTCCGTAAAGCGTTCTCCTGCGCGCACCGGTTGCAGCACGACGAGACTGCGGCGTGCCACCGCGCGGTTTGGAATCTCCTCCGGCGCCGGCACCTTGCGACCATCGCCCAGCGCGGCTTCGACGTCGCGGATCGCGGCGATCATCGCCGCCATCTCGTTCGGCTCGATCGAGGCGCGGTGGTCGGGCCCGGGCAAATTGCGATCGAGCGTCAGATGTTTTTCGATCACGGTTGCACCGAGCACCACGGCAGCCGACGCGATGTGGATGCCACGGCTGTGGTCGGAGAAGCCGACAGGCAGGCCAAACGCATCGCGTAGCGTCGCCATCGCGCGCAGATTGATCGATTGCGGATCAGCCGGGTATTCCGTCGTGCAATGCAGCAGTGTGACCTTTGCGCGCAACTCGGTCCAGGTCGCCCGATCCAGCAGGAGATTTGCGAAATCCGCGGGCGTCGGCCGCGCCGATGCATCACGGAGATAGCCGAACGCAACGACGCCGAGCGCCTGCTCCACTTCGGCGAGTGTCCCCATGCCGGTGGACAGAATGATCGGCAAGCCGAAGCGCGCCAGATGCAGCAGCAACGGCGCATTGGTCAGGTCGCCCGAGCCGACCTTCAACGTTGAAACCCCGACGTGGCGGACCAGGTGCGTGGCGCTGTCCGCGTCGAATGGCGTCGACATATACGTAATGTTGGACGCAGCGCAGGCCGCCGCGATCTGGACCTCGTCGTCTGCGCTGAGCTCGAGCGCGCGCAACATATCGAGCTGCGACTGCGCCTTGCCGGTGGTCGCCTGCTGATAGCTCGCCTTCGCGGCCTCGGCGGTCGCGAGCTTGTCGGCGCGAAACGACTGAAACTTGACGATGTCGGCCCCCGCCCGCGCCGCGGCCTCCACGAGGGCAATCGCGCGCGCGCGGTCGCCGTTGTGGTTGACGCCAGCTTCAGCAATGATCAGGGTTCGGCGGTGCATGGGGTTTCGTCGCTCGGCGCAGCGAAATCGCCCGCCAATCAAGCGGTTGTCTTAGTCGAGCACGCTGGTAAAAGCAACGCAGGCGGGCGGCTCGCGGCGTGCCCCAAGACCCCGCAGGTGTCCCGCTGGACGACGAATCATGCCGATTCGCGAAGACCCCGAAGCCGGATCATCGAGAGCCCATGACGCAAACGCCTGAGATATTGTTCCTGCTGGTCGGCCGCGGTGGATCGAAGGGTCTGCCCGGCAAGAATCTGCGTGAGATCGGAGGCCTCAGCCTGACCAGTTACAAGGCAATCTCCGCACGGCGGTCCCGCTACTGCTCGCGCCTGATCGTCTCCAGCGACAGCGCCGAGATTCGGACCGAAGCCGAACGGCACGGTGCCGAGGTGCTGTTCGAGCGGCCGGCCGAGCTTGCGACCGATACCGCCTCCTCCAACGACGTGGTGCTGCACGCGATGGACTGGATCGAGACGCACGAGAAGCGGTGCTACGACGCGATCATGCTGCTGGAACCCTCTTCGCCCTTCGCCACGCCAGCGCATTTTGACGAGGCCGTCGAACTTTTCGCCGCACGCAAGGCGAGCCTCGTCGTCGGCATGCGCGAGACCGAGGTCTCCTCGATCTTCGTCGGGACGCTCGGCAAGGACGGCTCGATCGGCGGCATCGTCGAGAAAATGCTGACCACGACGGCGCAGCGGCGGCAGGATCAGGCCGTCGAAGTCACCATGAACGGCGCGCTCTACCTTGTCGGCTGGGACGCGATGCGCAAGCATCGCAAGATCTACGCCGATCCGTCCGCGAGTTACGGCATCATGATGGATCGTATGCATTCCATCGAGATCGAGAGCGCGGCCGACCTCGCCTATGCTTCCTACGTCATCGAGCACGGGATGCTCGATGCTTCGCCGTGGCGGCAGCGAGCATGAGCGCACGCCGCCGCATCGCCGTCGTCACGGGCTCGCGCGCCGATTACGGATTGCTGCGGGGCATCCTGACGCAGCTCAAGGCGGCCGACGACGTCGCGCTGAGCGTCATCGCCTGCGGCATGCATCTGATGCCGCGCTTCGGCGAAACCTGGCGGGCGATCGAGGCTGACGGTTTTCAGATCGCCGCGAAAGTCGATCTCGCGCTCACCGACGACCGCGCCGAGACCGTGGCGCGCGGTACCGGCATCGGCGTGACCGGATTTGCCGAGGTGCTGCCGAAGCTCGCCCCCGACATCCTTGTCGTACTGGGTGATCGTTACGAGGTGTTGGCCGCCGCGGTTGCGGCAACTCTGCTCAATATCGCGATCGCCCATATTCATGGCGGTGAGATCACCGCGGGTGCATTCGACGACGCGATCCGGCACGCCATCACGAAGATGGCCTGCCTGCATTTCGTCGCTGCCGAACCCTATCGCCAGCGTGTGATTCAAATGGGTGAGCAGCCCGATCTCGTCTTCAACGTCGGCGCGCCCGGACTCGATCTCGCAGCCGTTGCACCCCGGCTCAGCCGTGCCGATTTGTTCGCAAGCCTCGGCATCAGCGGACCTGAGCGCTTCCTGCTGGTGACGCTGCACCCGAACACCGCGCAGCCCGAGGCCGACGCAGCCAATCTTGCCGCGACCCTCGGCGCGCTTGCCGAGGTCGAGGACCGCAGCATCATCTTCACCGGCGTCAACGCCGATCCCGGCTATCGCGCAATCGATGACGCGATTTCGGCTTTTGTCGCGGCGAGACCCGGGCGTGCTCACCTTTTCGCCTCGCTCGGCAGTGAACGCTACTGGGCTGCGCTGCGGCTCGCCGATGCCGTGGTTGGCAATTCCTCCAGCGGTATCCTGGAGGCGCCGGCCGTCGGTGTGCCCTCGATCAATATCGGCGACCGCCAGAAGGGCCGGCTGCGCGCCGCCTCGATCATTGACTGCCCGGCCGATTCGGCTGCCGTTCTCGCAAGCCTCAAGCATGTCTTCGACGGCCGGTTCCAGCCCGATCCGGGCCTCGAGCCGCCCTACGGCCGTGGCGGGGCCTCGGAGGCCATTGCTGGAACCCTTCGAAAGATCGAACTTCGGCGCGCTTTCCCCAAGCATTTCCATGATTTAGCGACTACGCCGGAACCACCCGGAACGGCCGTATAAGTCCCGTCCATTGTTGCCTGTGCAGCGCCCCAGGCTGTATAGATCGGGGCGCGCTTGAGCCGACTGGCGCTCGTTCCGGGAGAACGCGACATGACGACGATCGAATCACTTTCCGACGTGACGCCGCTGACGCGCGCCGTCGAGATTGGTGAACTTCCGATTCCACCCTATCGCGGCAACACGCTTCCTGCGATCGATTATGATGCGCACCCGGCTTATGGCGGCATGTTCCCGAAGCCGACTTTGCGTGAGCGGCTCTATGCCCTGAACGTTTTTGCGCGCACTTTCGCCTTCGTCACCATTCGCCGCATCGTCGATTACGACAACATGCCGCTGCTCACCAAGGAGGCCGGTTTCAGCGGCCTCAATGCGCGGACAGCGCTGCGCTACATCTCGATGTTCGGGAGAATCCGTGCGAGCCGCGCGATCGGCTGGCTGACCGGCGCACGTCGTCCTGCGAAGCCGGCGAACCCGGCGTTGCTCAACAAGATCAAGTCCGACGGCATTGTCTGCCTGAACCTCACGCCCGACGAGATCGAGCAGATCCGCAGCGTGACCAATCCGGGCTTCGCCAAGCTCGACGAGCGCCGCGCTAACATTCCACCGCAGAAGCGCAGATTCGACGACAACGTCTACTGGTGCACGCGCTCCGCCGATCCCCAGGCGTTCACGACCGTCGAATCCATTTTCAAGCGTTACGGCATCATGGAGGCGGCAAGCGCCTATCTCGGCCGTCCTGCGGGCGTGAAGCACGTCAACGCGCAGATCAACGACCAGGACCTCGCATTCTGGAAGCGGGTCTTTCCGGATACGCAGCTTGCCGACCCCTGGGGCAGCTATCTGCACATCGACGCCACCTATGGCATGCTGAAATGTGCGATCTACGTCCATGACATCGGTCCGGACGGCGGCCCGTTCTGCTACATCCGCGGCAGCCAGAATGCGAAGATCGGCTGGTTCGAAGGCATGACCCGCCGCACCAACGATTTCTCCGGATTCTCCGGCCGCCGGCCCGATGCGCGCAAGAAGTTCATGGCGCTGCCGGCGTTCCTGCGCAAGAAGGCCGATTTTGGCGGCGACCTGCCCGACAACTCGCCAGAGGTGGCGCGCCTGCGCGAGGGCCATTTCGCAGCAACCTCGAACTACGGCAATTGCGTGCTGTTCGACGGCAACGGCATGCATCGCGGCGGCATGGTCAACAAGGGCGAGCGCCGCTGCCTGTTCATCCTGCTCGCGGAGATCTGAGGCGCGCGGTGCGCGCGCCACCCGGCTACGCGCCGCGCAGCTTGCTTGGACGCTTGAGATATTCGGCGAGCTGGTCGGGGGTGAAATAGGCCGTCTGACTGCGCAGCGGACTGTCCTTGCGCACGAAAGCCAGATCAATCTGGGCCAGCGCGCCGTCGAGCGAGCGCATGTGCCCCTCTAGCACGTCATAAACCGCAAAGCCCGCGTCGTCGCAGAAGCGAACGATGTCCGCGAATTGCGGAATGCCATGCCGCATCGGCATCATCGTGGTCTCGAGGATCATGAGATCGATCTCGCTGATGCGCGTGCCGAGGCCCTTCAACACCTCGATCTCGGCCCCCTGCGTATCGATCTTCAGGAACACCGGGTGCTCCAGGACCTCTGGCAATAGCGAGTCCAGCCGTCTCATCGGCGTCTTGCGCGCCTCGCCGTCGAGGGCCTTGCCCTCAACTTGCGCGAAAATGCTCGAGCCCGAGATATCGTCGTGGACGTTGAAGGTGATCTCGCCATTCTCGGCGCCGGCGGCAACCAGAAAGTATTCGGCATTGAGCCGCTGCTTGAGCTGCTCGAGAATCGGACGGCATTCGGCCACCGGCTCGACCAGAAAATACTTGGCGCGCGGAAACGCGTCGTAGATCGGCGATGTGCCGAAGGCAATGCCGACGTCGATCACCGTCTTCATATCGAAACCGAGCGACTTCAGATGTTTGAAGAACAGGCCAAAATTCCTGACCGGCGCATTGGTGCGCATCAGGCGCAACCCGACAGGCTCCAGGGCGTTGTTGATGGCCTGAAACGCGGCCGAGACGAATGCCTTCATGAAGCGGGCGCCGATTGGGTTAGAGCCGAGGTGGAGGATCGCGATCGCAAAATGCCTCTACGCACAATGGATATGCCACAGTTTGCAATCGACTGGTCGGTTTGGTAGATCAGCCCGGCAAGCCGGTCAAGCGACCTCCCCGTCGGTAGAGACAGCGACATCAGCATGAAAGTTCTCGTGACCGGAAGCTCGGGCTTCATCGGCCAGGCGCTGGTGCGGCGGCTGCGCGCCGAACATTGCGACGTCGTGGGGCTCGACAAGGTTCCGGCCAAGACCACCGACATCGTCTGCGACATCCTCGATGCCGATGGCCTGACAAGAGCGCTGACTGGCGCCGCACCTGACGCGGTGGTCCACCTCGCCGCACGCATCGATCTCGACGAGAAGACCGACCTGTCCGGCTATACCGCCAACATCGAGGGAGTAGAAAATCTCGTTGAGGCCATCCGGCGGACGCCATCCGTACGGCGGGCGATATGGACTTCCTCGCAGCTCGTCTGCCGCGTCGGCTACGTGCCGACCAGCGACACCGATTACAAGGCCGACACCCTGTACGGAAAGAGCAAGGTGCGCACCGAAGAGATCGTCCGCGGCAGCGATGGCGCGGGCCGCGAATGGTGCCTGGCACGCCCAACCACCGTCTGGGGACCGGGCATGAGCGCGCACTACCAACGCTTCCTGCACATGATCGAACGCGGTCGCTACTTCCACGTCGGACATGGTCCGCTCTGGAAATCCTACAGTTATATCGACAACATCGCGTTCCAGTATTGGCGTCTCCTGAGCGTGCCTGCGGAGCAGATGCACCGCCGGACGTTCTATCTCGCCGACTACACCCCGATCGATCTGATCGCATGGAGCGACACGTTTCAGCGCGCCTTCGGCGCGCGTACGATTCCACATTTGCCGCGCGGTGTCGCGCGCATGCTTGGACTTTGCGGCGATGCGATCAACGCGATCGGATTGAAGCGGTTTCCCTTCAATTCATTCCGCCTCAACAATGTGCTGACGCAATACCAGTTCGATCTCGGCCCGACCGCAGCGGTCTGCGGCCCGCTTCCCTGCACCATGGAGGAAGGCGTCGCTGCGACCGTCGCGTGGCTGCGGAACGCCTCCTCGCGTTGAGATCAGACCGTCGGCCTTTCGACCTAGAGCCTGCCAGCGTCCTCCGGCGCCTGCGCCCGGAGCTTGGCCAGATCGAGCATCAGGCCGGTCGCCAGCATCGAGATCAGCACCAGCGCCGAATTGGCCATGCCTAGAGGGCCTTGAACCGGGCTGAGAAGAATGCTGGCGAGAACGAATACGAGCAACAGCGGGGGCGTCATCAGACTGGAATGCCTGCTTCCAGCCGCGCTCCAGCCGGCCACCGCTCCCCAGATCGCCACGTAAATCACCGCACCGACGAGGCCGAAATCGATGAAGGCTGCAGCCCAGGCGCTTGGAAAGAAGCCGTAGACCAGCGCCGCCCGCTGTTCGGCCTCCATGGCCGGAACGTGATCACTGGCCGGGAAGAAAACCCGCAGCAGCGGCGACAGCACGCCGACTTCGTACACGCCCCAATGGAGCGTGAATTTATCGCGGGCCTTCCAGACGATATCGACCGTCCGCACGCCATGGGTCAGATAGAAGTAGGTGCTGAGGCCGATCATGGCTTCATGCGCCGACAGATGGCTGGACTCGAGCGCCGCGGTCACGTAGCCGCGCGGTTTCACATTCCAGGCTTCGAGCATCATCGCCAGAACAGCTTCTGTTGAGCTTGCGCTGGCCGCCGGCGGCGGAAGCGCCTGCGCATCGGCAACCCGTTGGTTCAGCTGAGCCGCCGAGATGATTTCACTGGGCTTGGGCGGCGGAGTTTCCACCGGTGCAGCTGTAGCTGGTCCCGGCGCCGCCACAACTGTGTCGCGGCGATCCTTCTCCTGCTGCAATTCGGTGATCAGAGGCGACATCCGGATGCAAAAGCTTTGCCTGGTGGTCCAGATCGCACTGGAATAGACCGCAAACAATGCCACGACGATGCCGGTCTTGAGCAGAAGATGATGGCCGCGCGGCAGCAGCGTTCGTCCCTGCGCAAGCCGCACCAGCATCGCCATCGCCACGAGAACGAGGATGAACAGGATCGGCATCCGTCCCGAGTAGAGCAGCGCGTAACCGACAGGGCAGACGATGGAGAGCTGGGCCAACGCTGCGGCCCATCCCCTGATTTCCTCGCCCTTCAGCAGGAACAGAACCAGGGAAACAAAGCCAAAGGAGAACATCGCGTAGCCACCGTAGAGCAGCGGCGTGCGCTTGATCGCGACCGCGTCGACGAGCTCCGGCGCACAGCGCAGCAACTCGGCATAGCTGTTGTTGCTCACGCCGCTGAGGAGCGTCCGATCAAGCGCCATCAGCGCGATGCCGACGATGCCGAACAGTGAAGCGGCTGAGGTGATGTTATTGAGCGTCCGCGCGGAGAGCGGCGGCGAAGCCTTCCTGCGTGCAAACCAACGATCGAAGGCGAGCTTGCCCCCCTGATAGAACAGGAGAAAGATCGCCAGCCCAAACGCAACCAGCGTCACCACGGCCGCAGACGGCTGCCCCGGATAGTCGATCGGCCCGACGGCGACGGCGAGGAGCGCCCCGAGCCAGATCACGGTCATCAGAATGGCGGGCGAAGCGAGAAGGCCGAGCAAAGGAATGCGCCGCCGCTGTAAATTACCGCTCAAAAGGCACCCCCTTCTGCTGGAAAATGAGACTGCCCTGACAAGTTACGCGAGCGTGTCCTCACGGATAAGGCATGTCCGGATCGGTGGGAAGGCCGATGGTTTCGGTTGCACCCTGTTCCTTGAGACTCCCCCGCATCCCGTGGATGGCGAATCCCAGCAGGGAGATGAACAGCGCGGCGCTGGCAACTCCTCCGGCAAGCGCGGCACCGTAGATCCCGAGCAAGGGGATCAGCGCCACGTTCAACGCCGTCGAGACCACTGCCGAGCCGAGATTGCAGATAAGGAGAAATTTATCCGAACGCGCTGCATAGAGCGCATAAGAGGGGACATCCGCCAGCATACGCAGGAATATCCCGGGCAGCATGGCGTAGAACACGCCGACGTTCGCCGCATAGGTGGAGAGTCCGAGCAACGTCAGCATCGGCCCCATGGCGAAAGCAGATAGGACCATGGTCGCGGAAACCAGCGCCAGCATCGACCAGAAGAACGACCGCAGCGACGCGCGGTAGGCGTCCGGGCCCGCCGCGTAGCCTGCAATAACTTTCGGCAAGAACTGATGCGACACCGAGCCGCCCAGCGACAACAGCCCGATCAGAATCGTGGAATAGAACGTGTAGATGCCGAGCGCGTCACGGCCGACGAACACGTCGATGACGAAGCGGTCGACATAAGAGATGACCAGCGCTCCCGCCGCCGTTAGCATGAAGGGACGCGCGACGCGAAGGCCCGCGCGGATATTCTGGACATCCGGCCGGTAGCCCCTAAGCTCACGCCACGGCAGTTCGGCGAGCGAGAACGCGGAAAAGCCGATCGACAACACGCCGCCCAAGGCCCACCAGATCAGAACCGTCTGCAGCATCCGTGTCGAGGGTACCGCGAACATCAGCACGGCGATCACGTAGACCCAGATTCCACCGCGCAGGAACACGCCGATATAGGCGCGCACCGGCCGCCAGGTGATGATCAGGATTCGCGTCGCCTCTAGCGAAACATGCTCGGTGACGAGGATCAGGATGAACCACGGCGCAAGGCGCGCCGGAAAGGAGCCCGTGGCGATCGCGCCCGCCACCACGATGCCGATCGCGAGGAGCGCCACCGCGCCAAGCGCCATCTGGTCCGCAATGATGCGCGCGCGCTGCTCGAGGCTCGCCGGCACCAGCTCGCGCAAGGTGTAGGAATAGAACTCCAGACCGACCACGAGAAGCGCGAAGGCCAGCGCTGCGGTCAGCAGGCCATATTGTCCCATCTCCGCGGGCGACAACATGCGCGCCAGGAGCAGCGACAGCAGGAAGCGGCTCGCCAGCGTCAGAGCGCGCAGCACCAGCGCCGCGACCGTGCCGGCAACCGCCGGACGCGTCACGAGGTCGAGCAGACGAGGTCGCATCGCGCTGTTTCCATTTCCGCCGGATGACGACATCGGTTGCAAGTGCGCTCCCCGCGGGATCGTCAAGCGACGGCTTTGCAGGACTTCATGAATCGCGGCAAATGCGCGTTCAGCGAACGCGCCAGCGGCTCGACTGACGCCCGCAGGGCCTCGTTGTCAGGGTCGAACTTGCGCCAGCCGAAATAGTCGCCCTCGACGCTGATCGACGCCAGGTGCCGCATGATCGCGCGACGCGTCGTCGCGAGATCGTCAGGGGATTGCCATCGCGCCAGCCGCTCGGCGAGACCGTCGATCTCGCCTGTGTCGCGAATGTGCAGGAAGTGCTGCCCGGTAGCGTAATAGGGCTCCGTCGCGACGGAAATCAATCCGGCCAGCGCCGCCTGAAAGCCGATCGTGCCGGTGAACGTGACCGACACCGCGCACTTCCCGATCAGCAGGTTCGCAGGCACGTCGTAAGGCACCAGCACCACGGCCGGCACCTTCGCCAGCCGCTCGAACAGCTCGCGCTGACGAAAACCGAATTGCAGCGGATGGTCCTTGACGAAGATGCGGTAGCCGGCACGACCGAGCAGCTCGCAATAGCGCACCAGCACGTCGTCATGCGCGAGCATGCCCTGCGATTCGAGCCAGTAGTCCATCGAAGCTTCGGGAAAGAGCTGAAGCCCGAGGAATACCCGGCGCTCGCGCCCGACCTCAGTGAGCCGCTTGTCCCAGCCGTGATCGAGCAAGCCGAGCACGGCGACGTCGCGCAGGCGCACCTTGTGCTTCAGCCGCTTCAGCGCGTCGAGATAGTGGCAGTTGTAGCGATCACGCTTGAGGAACCGCCAAACGTTGAAGAAGGCGCCGCGCAGAGTATAGTAACCGAAAATCTTCCAGAACCTGGCGAGCGAAAAGCGCTTGGCGTCACGCACATAGGCCGGCGCGAAATCTTCCCTGCAAAGCTGACCGACTGCCGCGTCAATGTCCTCCGCGGAGGGTTCGCGCAGCCAGACCGGCTTTCCGCGCCGCATCAGCATCACCTGATTCGGGATGATCGAGGTTGTCATCTCCAGGAAGTCGATACCGCGCCGCCGCGCGGTGCGCGCCATCACGTCCATGACGTAGCGGTCGATGGTGAACGTCATGACCAGCTCGGGGGCAAGCTTGTCAAAAGCCTGCTCGATCGCCTGCGCCATGCCGCCGATCATCCTGAGCGCGACATCGCGATCGATGCTCCTGAGCACGCGGCAGCGCAGGATGATGTCGGCGCATCCGTCCTGGCCGAACCGGTCGAGCGCTGCGGCCGCGGCATCGCCCCGATCTGCGAAACGGTAAAAATCGTCGACCAGCGAATAGTCGCCGTCGTCGCGCAGATCGCTGAGCACGACCGCGTCGGCAAACTTCATGCGCGAGGCCAGGTACTTCCACCAGGCCGTCGTGCTGTGAATCGTGAAGAAAACGATCCGGGACATCAGCGCTCGTTCGCGCTTTCGGCCAGGAACGGACTGCTCGGCAGGTTGATACAGCGGGTATTCATGTCCTCGGCGACGGGGAGCGACGCGCGCGGGCAGTCGCGGTACATCGGCAAGAGGTGCATCGGCGTCCACAGCGGCCGGGCGCGAATGCCGTGGCCGTGCAGGGCCTCGAGCAGGCGGTCCCGCTCGGAGGCGTATTCGCGGTCGAGCACCAGCGTGTTGAGCCAGTAATTGCTCTCGGACCCCTTCGGCTCGCGATAGATGCGCGCCCAGGGAAAATCGCTGAAGGCATCGAGATAGCGTGTTGCGAGCACCCGCTTGGCCGCGACCATCCCGGCCAGCCGCTCCATCTGCGCGCAGCCGAGCGCGGCGTTGATGTTGGGCAGACGGTAGTTGTAGGCGACCTCGTCATGCTCGAAAGCCCAGGCATGCGTCTTCTTCGCCGTCGAGGTGAAGTGGCGGGCATGGCGGGCATGTGCCTCGTCGTCGGTCACGATCATGCCGCCGCCGCCGGTCGTGACGATCTTGTTGCCGTTGAAGCTCAGCACCGCCGAGTGCCCGAACGTGCCGCAGCCCTTGCCGTTTAGGGTTGAGCCGAGCGACTCCGTCGCGTCCTCCACGATCGTCAGGTCGTAGCGGGCAGCAACGGCCCCGAGTGCCGTCATGTCGACGGGGTGTCCAAAAATGTGCACGGGAACGATGGCGCGCAGCCGGCGGCCGGTGTGCTTGTTCACCCAGGCGCCGTTCTGCCGCACCGCGATCGCGTCCAGGTGCGCCTCGAGCGCGCGCGGGTCGAGCCCCAGCGTGTCCCAGGTCGAATCGACAAAATGCGGCACAGCGCCGGCATGGCTCACGGCATTGGCGGTGGCGACGAAGGTGATCGAGGGCAACAGCACCTCGTCATTGGCCTCGACACCCTCGAGCACCAGCGCCGCATGCAGCGCGGCCGTGCCGTTGACGATTGCAACCGCGTGGCGCGAACCGGTCGCTTCCGCCACCATCTCCTCGAAACGGGTAACGTATTTGCCGGCCGACGACACCCAGTTGGTGTCGATGCAGTCGAGCACCAGATCGCGCTCGCGCTGCCCGAAACGCGGCTCATGCAGCTCGACCGGGCGCTGCGCCGCTCCGAGCGCCGCATCGACGGCATCAAGCACCGGCTTGAGATCAAGCATGGCGGGACGGTTCTGGCTTGCTTGCGCGGAAGACATGTTCATCTGGCTCACAGCGTGTAGGCATTGACGCGATAACGGGCCAGGTTCTCCTGCTTGGTGAACCAGGCGATGGTCTGTTCCAGACCCTCGCGCAGGCCGTCGACGCCGCCGAAACGCGGCGACCAGCCTAGCAGCTTTTGCGCCTTGGCATTGGAGGCCCAGAGCCGCTCGACCTCGCTGCGCTCGGGGCGTACGCGCACGTCGTCATGCTCGATCTCGATCTCGGCTTCCATCAGCTCGGCGATCAGCCGCGCGGTGTCGCCGATCGAGATCTCGAAAGCGCTGCCGATGTTGATGACTTCACCGACGCAGGCCTTGGAATCGAGCGCCGCCAAAAAGCCGCCGACGGTATCGGCGACATAGTTAAAGTCGCGCGTCGGATGGATGCTGCCGAGCTTGATCTTGCGCGCGCCCGCCGCGATCTGGGTGATGATGGTCGGGATCACCGCGCGCGCCGACTGTCGCGGCCCGTAGGTGTTAAAGGGGCGCACCACCGTCACCGGCGTGCCGAACGAGCGCTCGAACGACAGCGCGAGCTGATCGGCGCCGATCTTGGTAGCCGAGTAAGGCGACTGACCCTGGAGCGGATGCTCCTCGGTGATCGGGACGAATTGCGCCGTGCCGTAGACCTCGCTGGTCGAGGTATGGATCACCTTCTCGACGCCGAGATCCCGCGCCGCCTGCAATACGTTGAGCGTGCCGCGGATGTTGGCTTCGACATAGGTGTCGGGCGAATGATAGGAGTACGGAATCGCGATCAGCGCGGCGAGATGCAGCACCGCGTCGCAGCCCTTGACGGCGGTGCGCACGCCGTTGGGATCACACACATTGCCGGCGAAGACGTCGAGCTCTTTCCTGATGTCAGGCGGCGAGCAATCCAGCCAGCCATGCGCACCCATGCTGTTATAGTGCACGAAGGCACGCACCGCGACATTGCGCCGGACAAGCTCTTCCGCAAGGTGCGACCCGATGAACCCGCCCGCCCCCGTCAAAAGTACCTTTCGCAAAGTTTTGGTTCCCCTCTGGCCGGGCCACCCGACCCGCCTGCCGACCTGATACGGCCGCTTCTAAACATTCCGGCCGCTGGAGGCCAGTTTTGAATGCGCGGCGGTCCCATCAAGGGACCGGGAACTGCGCACACAAAAGACAACCGGGCGGGGCCCACAAGTCTTTGAGAAGGATCAGCAAATCTCGCGCGAGCGGAGCGCCCTGCCCGGCGCTATGCAAATTCGCGCAGGAGACGGATCACGCTGTCCTGCTGCGCCGGCGTGATTTCGGCAAAAATCGGCAGCGACAGGATGGTGTTCTGGTCCCGATATGCATGCGGAAATTGCGCCGCGGTGTGACCGAATCGCCCATAGGCCTGAAGCAGCGGCAGCGCGGTCGGATAGTTGATCGCAGTCTGCACCCCGTTGGCGTTGAGGTGAGCCGCCAGTGCGTCGCGGCGCGGATGCCTGATGGTGTAGAGGTGATAGACGTGATCGCGGCCGGGCGCGACCTGCGGCACGCTCACGCCCTCGATCTGGTTGAGGCCGGCATCATAGATCGCAGCGGCCCGCTGCCGCGCCTCGGTCCAGGCGGCCAGATGCGGAAGCTTTGCCGAGAGAATCGCGGCCTGCATGCCATCGAGCCGGCTGTTGACGCCCTCGATCTCGTGCTTGTGCTTCACCAGGCCGCCATGGCGCGCCAGCTTCGTCATATGCTCGGCAAGGGCTGCGTCGTTGGTGACAACGGCGCCGGCATCGCCCATCGCACCGAGATTCTTGCCCGGATAGAACGAATAGGTCGCGGCCGCGCCGAACGTTCCGACCATCTGCCCCTTGTAACGCGCCAGGTGCGCCTGGGCGCAGTCCTCGATCACCCACAGACCATGCCTGTTCGCGACCGCCATGATCGCGTCCATGTCGGCGGGCTGGCCATAGAGATGCACCGGGATGATGCCGACGGTGCGAGGGCCGATCGCAGCCTCGATTGCCGCTGGATCGACCGTGAAGGTCGCCCCGTCGGTGTCGCAGAATTTCACCGTCGCGCCGGCATGGGTGATCATCGCCGAGGTCGAGATCCAGGAATGCGCCGTCGTGATCACCTCATCGCCCGGCCTCATCTTCAGTGCGGCCATCGCGAGATAGAGCGCATCGGTCCCGTTGGCACAGGAAACGCAATGCTTCACGGACGCGGCCTTGGCGAAGTCGCGCTCGAACGCATCGACATAGGGGCCGCGGATGAAGGCGTTGTCGCGGATGACGGCGGCGATCGCAGCGTCGATCTCGCCTTTGATGTTTTGATACTGGAGCTGGAGATCAGCGAAGGGTACCGCCATCAATCACTTCCGCAAGGTCAGGAGTCGGGCCGGATTGCCAGCGTAGGTGCCGGCCACGGCGATGTCCTTTGTCACCACCGAGCCCGCGCCGATCACGACGTCGTCGACGATGGTGACCGGCAAGATCGTCGCATTGGAGCCGATCGACACCCGGTTGCCGACCTTGGTCTCGCGCCATAGTTCCTTGCGCCCCCTGGCCGGTCCGCCGCTCGCAAAGGTGTCGTTGATGAACATCACGCCATGGCCGATGAAGCAATCCTCGCCGATGCTGACGAGCTCGCAGACGAAGCTGTGCGATTGCACACGCGTGCGTGCACCGATAACGGCGTCCTTCTGGATCTCGGTGAACGGCCCGATGAAACAGTCGTCGCCGATCGTGCAGCCATAGAGATTGCAGGGCTCGACGATTTTGACGCCGGCACTGAAGCTGACGTCGCGGATCCCGATCTGGAGGCGCTCGGGGCCGCTCACGAAGCGATACCCAGGCGGCTGCGACGGGGCATGAAGCGGAGCTGCACCTCCTGCCCGGTCTCGATGGATTCGTAGAGCGCGGAGATCAGCTCCAGGCTCTTGCGGCCCTGGAGCCCGTCGACCAGTGCAGCACCCCGGTCGACGAGGCACTCGACGACGTGCTGATAATAGGCCTGGTGGCCGAAACCATAGACGTTCGGCGGGTTGACCGAGAACTTCTCGATGACTTCCTTGTCCGACGGCAGCTCGTTGACGAAGCACCAGTGCCGGATCTGGTTCATGGCGAAGCCGCCGACCTCGACCGTTCCCTTCTCGCCGAGGATCGAGAGCGAACCTTCGAGATCGACCGGCCGCACGGCGGTCGTGGCCTCGATGATCCCCAGCGCGCCACTGCGGAACTTCAGCGTCGCGACCGCCGTATCCTCGGTCTCGATCTTCACCAGCGCGGTGGTGCTGCGCGCATGAACGCTCACGACGTCGCCGAAGAACCACTCCAGCATGTCAATGTGGTGGCTGGCCTGGTTGGTCAGAACGCCGCCGTCCTGCGCCCATGTGCCGCGCCAGGCATCCTGGTCGTAATAGGCCTGGTCGCGACACCAGCGCACGCGCACGGTTCCCAGCACGAGCTTGCCGAACCGGCCGGCATCGAGCGCCTCGCGCGCCTTGACGATCGGCACGTTGAAGCGGTTCTGCTTGACGACGAAGAGCTTGACGCCGGCCTCGTCGCAGGCGCGGATCATGTCGTCGGCGTCCTGCAGCCGCAGCGCCATCGGCTTTTCGACCACGACATGCTTGCCCGCCCGCGCGCAGGCGATCGCGTGCTGCGGATGCATCCCGCTCGGCGTCAACACAGAGACCGCGTCAACGTCGTCGCGCGCCAGCATGTCATCGAGATCATAATGCGCGGCGACCTTGAACTTTGAGGCGATCGCGTCCGCCCGGGCGCGCTCGGAATCGCAGACCGCGACGAGGCGCGCGCCCTCGATATGGTTGCCACCCAAAAGGTCGGAATGGCGCTTGGCAATGCGCCCGCACCCGAGCAGACCAAATCTGACAGAAGTAGCTCCCAGCATGCGATTTCCTGACCGATCAAAACGCCGGATACTACTACATCAAACAGGACGCGTGTAAAATGCCGGTGTTTGCGAAAAACGCACGACGCGGCGTCTACTCGAAACAGATTGAAAGCACACACAAATTGAGTTAGCCAGAGTGTTTGGGGACTGACTGACGGAAAAATGTCGCTCTACTACAAGCTCGATACGAAGCAGATCGCCATCCTAGCGTACGCTTGCAGTGCGACCTGCTGCTTGTCCCTCGCTTGCGTCTCACTCCTCTATCCCGAGTTTCACATCAGGTATTTTTCCGGTGCATTGTGGCTCGCCACGGCGATCACAGTGCTCTTTGCCTGCACGTCCTGCCTGTTCGGCCTTGCCCGATTCAGTCTTGGATATGCCATCGGCTTCTACCTCTACGTCATGATCTTGGGCTACCTGTGGCTGAACTCTTTCTCAGACCTTCCCTACAATCATGCGGTGACTGGCCTGTCTGCGGCGGCCTCCGCCCTGTCATTTCTGCTACCCGCCTTGCTCATCAACGAACCCCTCCCTCGGTTGGTCCGCCTGTCGGAGCGCACCGCGAGCCGGGGTCTGACGTTGATCCTCATGGTATCAATGGCGGTCATACTGGTTGGCGCTTGGTACAATTTCAGGATGGTCGGCATCGACCGAATTTACGACTTTCGCGAAGCACTGGCGTTCCCGACGCCGGTGAGCTACCTCCTGGGCATTACGTCGAACTCGCTGCTTCCGTTCGCATTTGCCTGCTTCGTGCTGCGTAAGAATCTCTGGCGCGCGGGCCTGGTCATATTTCTCATCTTGCTCATTTATCCAATCACGCTCGCAAAGGCATCTCTGTTTGCTCCGGTCTGGCTCGTTGGCCTGACCGTCGTTTCGAGGTTTATCGACGCCAGGTCCACCGTTGTGTTGTCGGTTTTCGCTCCGATCGTTTTCGGGCTTTTGATTTTTTTTCTCGTCCGCCAAGGCATGTTGCATTACGGCACGATCACCTATTTTGGATTGGTCAACTTCAGGATGATCGCGATTCCCTCGGTCGCCATGGACTATTACAACTATTTTTTCTCGACCCACGAATCCACCTACTTTTGTCAGGTGCAATTCGTGAAGGCGCTCGTGTCCTGTCCCTACACGGAGCCGCTGAGCGTGGTGATCTACAAGTTCTTCGGTATCGGCGGTTATTTCAACGCGTCGCTGTTTGCGACGGAAGGAGTGGCCTCCGTCGGCACGCTGTTCGCACCATTTTCAGCCTTGGCCTGCGGCCTTGTCATTGCTGTCGGCAATCGCCTTTCGGCGGGATTGCCTGATCGGTTCATCCTGATTTCGAGCGCTATCATTGCCCAGACATTGATGAATGTTCCGCTTACGACGGTCATGCTTTCATACGGCGGAGGTCTTTTGTTCCTGCTGCTGTATTTGACACCTCGCGAGATGTTTCACACCGGCCACGTTGTTCAAGCTGATCTCAAGACATCAGTTGCGTAATCACTTAATGCGCTCACCGGAAAACGCTTGAGCCGCCCCAGCTTGGTGGGCGCGTCGTTGCGCCCGGTACGGATCGGGCGCGTTTGGGTCAGCCACGCTATACGTGCGCCCGTTGGTGTTTGGATCGGTGTTGTCGCTGGTCGAAAAAAGCAGCATTGTCCCGTTGTATCGCCAGTACGAATAGCGACCCTGCCCGGCGACCATGACATCGCGATGGACGCTGTGCGCCGGCCCCAGCGGCTTTCCATCCTCATACAATTGCAAGGTCGATTGATCGATGTTGTCCTTGTCATCCGGCTTGGCGCCGGGAATTGCAGGGTGGACTATAAAAGCATGCGTATTTTCATACTGAACGAACGGTCCAGACAGGATGTTCGCGTCAGCTCCCGGCCGCTGACTGAGAAGAAAGGCAACAGGAAGATAGATCATCAAGGTCACGATCAGGAAGGCAGAAGCGCGCATCAGAACTCTTCCCGCGCAACCAGTCGAGCTGCCGTATACGCGTATAGCATCTTGCTCGATGCAGCGACCGACAAAGCGCCGGTGCGACGACCGAAGAAGACGTCCCAGTCGACTTCGGTGACTTTCGGATTTCCCATCTCGTCCGCGATGCGCCGAGCTTCCGGCTCGATGCGCGGATCAAATTCGTCAGGCACCTCGGGCTTCCCGGTGGAAATGGCATACTGCACAACCAAAACTAGAGATAAAATACACCTCCCGAAATACAATGCAACAGCGTTCGAGCCGGTCTGCTTGGATCTGTGATATATTTCCAACAATTGACCTATCGCGAGCAACGCGCCAAATCGATACGCGGAGCCACGGCGAATGGCGCGTACGGATGGGTTAGGTCGACTATGAAGGGTAATGCTTGACTGCTCACAATGAAGACATGGAACACCCGATCGAGACTGATAGCCGTCATTGCCGCTGCTCTCGGATATTTCGCGACGGCTTACTGGCTAACGATCTCGTACAGCCCTGACCCAAAGTTCACAGTAGGCCCCCCGGTTCCCGGCGAAAAAGTCCTGCTGTGGAAGCCGTTTTCGAGACAGGGCTCCCCATCCAGCTTTGCGTTCGGGACCGAACGCTACTCGATGTTTGATGATTTGGGCGATTCCGGAGACCGTCCCTATCGCTCTCCAATCGAGCTCTACGAAAACGGAAAGCGGTTAGGTCCGGCTCATAGTAGCGCGGACGAAATTGCCGCACTCGGAGGCGGCCGGTTCGCGCATCTGAGACTGAACGGCAGCACCGTCCTATTCTCGGCGAGCGACAATTCCGACCCCAACACCAATGGTAGAGCATATTGGATTGTAAGACCACCCGCCCCCGCCGAACCCGGTCAATCGACTACGCCAGCGGCGCCTGGCAGATGAACGACGTCTGCCGCCAACGGACGCGCGGAGCTTCTCGCTTGAGCCTTCCTTGAGATCGGACATATCGATGTCGCCACTTCCACCCGGTTCCGAACCATTGTTGATCAGACCCCGGCTAATGGCATAGACCTTGTCCATGCCAAAGGGATTAAACTAAGCCAGTGCGTGTCCTCATCCTCAACGCCGACTATCCGCGCTTTGTGGCGTGGCTGTATCAGCGCAATCCCGAGCTTGCCGGCACGCCCTACGCCACGCAAATGGCGGCGCGAAATGCCAGCCTGTTCGGCGTCGCCGATTTCTACTCGCGCAATTTCGCTGCCGCAGGACACGTCGCCGCCGACATTCACGTCAACAATCCCTGGATGTGGGCGGCCTGGGCGCGCGAGCACGGCATCGCCGTGGAGCGGCCGCCGGCGCCCGGCTCCGACGCCCCGCGGCAAGCAATCCCCAACTGGCTCCAGCGCGGAATCGCACCGTTCAAGCCCGTCCTCAGGCCGCTCGCACGCAAGGTCGGCTTGAGCCCGCGGCTGGATGCCGAGGCGGAAAAGATCCTGCTGGCGCAGATCGAGGAATTCCGGCCTGACTTGGTGCTCAACCAGGACGTCTTTCACGTCGATGCGCGCCTTGCGCGACGGATCAAGGGCATCGGCCGCCCGATCCTGATCGGCCAGATCGGTATCGTTCCCTCGCGCGGCGAGGACTGGTCGGCCTATGATCTGATGATCTCGCAGCTCTTCCAAGTCGTTCGGACGTTCCGCAACGCGGGCGTCAGGTCCGAAGTGCTTCATCTGGCCTTCGAGCCCGACATCCTCGACGTGCTTCCGCCGGCGCCCGAGCGCAGCATCGACATCTCCTTCGTCGGCGCCGTGTCGGCGGATCACCAGCAGCGGGTCGCGCAGCTCGAAGCGGTCGCGCGTACCTACGATCTGAAACTCTACGGCAGCGGACTGCACACCCTCCCTGCTTCCTCGCCGCTGCACCGCTGCTATCAGGGCGAGGTGTGGGGCGTTGAGATGTATCAGGTTCTCAGAACATCGCGCGTGACGTTGAACTCGCACATCGATATGGCCGGCCGAGAAGCCGGCAACATGCGGCTGTTCGAGGCAACGGGGGTCGGCTCGTTTCTACTGACCGATGCCAAGGACAACTTGCCCAGCCTGTTCGAGCCTGGGCGCGAGGTCGCCGTGTGGACATCGGTCGAAGACTGCCTGTCGGAGATCAAGGCCGCCCTCGACGATGAAGACCGGCGACAAGCCATCGCCCGGGCCGGTCAGGCCCGAACCATGGCGCAGCACACCTACCGTCAACGCGTGCAGACCCTTCTTCGGCTCGCCGCAGACCTGCCGGCAAGCCGATGAAACCACGTTCGCTCGCCAGACGGCTCGGTGCTCGCATCATCCGGTCGATCCCGATTGTGCGGCGTCAATTCCTGACCTCGACCGACTACCGCGTTCTCAGCGGCCTCGACGAGGCTCGCAGAATCTCGACTGCATCAGAGGGATGGTTCGCCGCGCGCACGGTGCAGCGCCAGGAACGCGCCTATCTGAATCTGATCCAAGCCATGAAGCGGGGCGCTGCCCGCCTCGATTTTGCGGTCGCCGCGGCCGCCGTTGAGGAGACCAAGCTTGCAGCACCGACCGTGCTCGAGGTTGGCTGCGGTAGTGGCTACTATTCGGAGATCTTTGCCCATTTGCTGCCCGACAGACTCCGCTATTCCGGAGTGGACTATTCCGAGGCGATGATCGCGCGCGCACGTGCGCGATACCCGTCGGTCACCTTCGAAGTCGCCGACGCAACAATGCTGCCCTTTTCAAGCGGCAGCTTCGAGATCGTTTTTAATGGCGTCTCTCTGTTGCATATTCTCGCCTATCAAGATGCGGTTCGCGAAGCAGCGCGCGTCGCCTCACGCTTCTGCATTCTGCATACTGTGCCAGTTCACCAACATCGCACAATTTTTCTGACTAAGTACGCGTACGGTGCGCCGGTCGTCGAAATCGTCTTCGAGAAGCGCGAATTGATCGAACTTTGCGAAAACGCGGGACTCAGATTGCAGCGTGAATGGCCCTGTATTCCGTATGATCTACACGAGATCACTGGGCACCATTCGACGACCGAGACCTATCTATTCTCGAAGCGAACCGCGTCCACGGCGATCCGTTGAAGCTGGGCCGGGGGCCTGATTCGATCATTTCCAGCAACGACGCTGCGGCTCGAATCTGTCGAATATCTTGAATACGCCGGCAACGAACTCGCGGCCGGTCCACCGTATCGCGCGAGCCTTGCCGCGCTCGACGAGTTTGCGTCGCAACTCCGCGTCGGACAGAACCTTGCGGACCGAATCCGCCAGGGACGCAGGGTCCATTGGATCAAACAGAAGCGCGGCGTCTCCAAGCTGCTCCTCGGCACCAAGATAGTTTGAAACGACAGCGGGACATCCCAACGCGAACGCCTCAAGCGGCGGCAGGTTCTCTGGACCCGAAAAGGATGGATAGACCAGCGCCCGGGCGTGCTTGTACAGCCCAACGACGTCCTCAGTCGGTACGAAACCGAGGATGACAATCTTGTGCGAGACTCCGAGTTCGGCGGCGCAGCTTTCGACAAACGCCCGATTGCCTCTGTCGGATCCAACGAGAACGAGAGTCGGCGTATCAGGATCGGTTTCGACGAGAATCTTGAGCGCCCGAAGCAAGTTCACATGATTCTTGTGAGGCCAGAACTGAGCCGGATAGAAAATGAAGTCCTTCGGAAGGTTGGCCGGTGGCTTACTTTCCTGCTCGGCTGCTCGCAGTGCGAAGCTGGGCGTCGGATGCGGTAGGATGTCGATATGATCCTCCGGAACGCCGCAGTACCGGGTAACCTGATCCTTGCCGATCTTTGTCCCCACGATGATCGACGTCGCCCGCCGAAGATGTCTCGAAAAAAAGAGCTCCCGATGTTCCCACTGCCAGTTTCGGTTCATTTCCGGTAACCACGGATGCGTCAAGTACTGAACATCCCACAGCGTCGTCGCGTAGGGAGTCTCGTAGGTATCGTGATTTCCCCCAGCGAGCCAGACGAACTCTACCCCGAGAGTGCGCATCTGCTGCTCGAACCGGCTCGGCCATCTCCAAAAATATCCAAATACGGGCCAATAGTGACGAAGCAGAGAAATATGCCTGTCCAAGATACCCGGCTTGCAGTTCGCTATCAGAGTGACGTTCGGCGCCAACTGCTCTCCGCGCATCGCCTCCACGTAGTCTCTTGGCGCGAACAGCGTGAAGCGATGCGAGCTTGTCGCTGCCTGCTCCAAGAATGCGGCCACCACGTCGTGGACGAACGTAAACCCGCCGCCAAGCTGTTTATCAATGTCGCCCAGGACGACGCCGACGTGCATTCAACTTTCTCAACTTCTGGCTTTGACGATGGCGTCGGTTACGTATTGGAGCTTTTCGTCGGACAAGCTCGGGGCGGACGGCAAGTACAGGCCTCTCTCCCAAAGACCGTCGGCAACGGGGCAGCCGTCGGATTGGAACCCAGGCATTTCCTTAAGAATGGGCTGCTGGTTCATGGGACAGAAGAAGGTCCGGGTCTCGATGCCGGCCTTGGCTAACCTACTTGCCAGTTCGTCGCGCGTAAGTCCGAACTCGGGCTCGACGGTCAGCGCATACATCCAATAGACGTTTCGCGCCCAATTCAACTCGACCGGTAGGCGCAGACCGGGCACCTTCCCGAGCAGGGAATTATACGCGGCCGCCACCCGGCGCTTGTCGGCAATGATCTGCTCGATTTTCTCGAACTGGGCCAGTCCCATTGCGGCCTGATAGCTCGTCATGCGGAAATTATAGCCTGCGACTTCGTGACGGAACCGAGGCTTTGTAAAGCCGAGATTTCGGAGAAGGCGGAGGCGTTCGGCGAGCTCGTCGTCATTGGTCGTCACCATGCCCCCCTCGCCGGTCGTGATGACCTTGTTGGCGTAGAAGCTGTAGCACGCCATGTTGCCGAAGCTCCCGGTCATGCGTCCTCTGACGGTGGCCCCGTGCGACTCGGCGCAATCCTCGATCACCACGAGGTTGTGCCTTTTTGCGATCTCCATCAGCCTGTCCATGTCAACCGGATGTCCGAATAGGTGGACAGGAATGATCGCCTTCGTCCTGGGCGTGATCAGTGCCTCGATCAGGTCGAGATCCAAATTCCAGGTGAGATTCTCGGAATCGACCGGCACAGGCATGCCACCATTGTGGTACACGCCAAGCGCGGTGGCGATGTTGGTGCTCGCGCTGACGAGCACCTCGTCCCCCTCCCCCACGCCCGCCGCGTCGACCGCGAGATGCAGGGCGGTCGTTCCGCTCGTGACGGCAATGCCGTGCTTGCAGCCGCAGTACTCGGCAAAACCCTTCTCGAACCGATCGAGATAGGTACCAAAATTGCCGGAAATCTCTCCGCGCCGAAGGGCGTCCGTGACGTAGGTGATTTCCTGGTCGCCGATGAGAGGTTCAAAGACGGGGATCATCGTTGCACACCAATCTCGACCTTGTCCCGGTCAGCGCCTAGGAAGGGTCCCTGTTTGACACTAACACATTGCATATCCTCCAACACGCGCACCGAATGCGCGCCATGGATCAAGAGAATTGCGTCACCCACCCGCAGCACGACCTCGTGAAAGCGAACCCCGCCGTCAGAAAAGAAATCGACCGCGACAACGCCCTTCTGGACAACGAACATCTGCTGCAGATCGTCAATCTTGCGTTCGATCGTGGGGTGATAATGTGCAGGTTCGACGAAATCGCGCCCGTGGGCGAGCAGCCCGAACTGGAACGATGAACCGGCCGGCGAAAAGAATACGCTCTTGTCTACCGTCGTGCCGGCGCGGATGATTTCGGCGTAACGCCTGCCTTCGTGCTCGACTACCTCGAACTTCATCTCTCAACTCCGCTTGCAGCAATCAATTCAGATCTCCGAGCTTAACCAGGGAATCGTGCTCGACATCGTAGACGAGCATGTTGCCTATTTCCCGTAGCCGCGCGGCTCCCGACAGGAATGTGAGCCTGCCAGCCTCGTCCCTGGATTCCCGGAATTGAGACTCGACGTACCCTTCCGCTGCCGTTAACACCCGCTGGCCGTTGAGACAATCGCGACGCACAAAGAACGCGTTGTTGCCCGCGCTGTTGGATCCCACAAACGCGTACCCTTTGCGTTCGCCAAGCTGTACCAATGCACCTAGCGAAGCGCCCCAATATAAATTGGAGCTGTGGGCGCGCGATCGAACGAAAGTCTTGTTGTACGGCACGGTGACGGCATGACGCGGCCCGAACACGCTGTTGTATTCGGCCACCACGATCATGGGATTAACGACTTCGATCTTGTCCCAGACCCAGTAATCGTTGCCATCGATATCGACGCTGAGCAAACCTATCTCGCCGACAAATCCGTTTTCGGAGAAAATGCCGTTGATATTGTCGACATCGACAAACGCATCGACGGCGACGAGATTATGGCGCCAATAGATCGAGCTGCTCCGCACACGGCGTACGTTGGACAGATCGCCATCGATAATGAGCCCGCGCCAATTGTTGTTCACCAGCAGAAATCGCGTGTTCGCTTCGTCGTAGGACTCGACGCCGAACTCGATAAAACTTCGGCAATGGGCCGGGATGCGGGCTTGCCGGATCAGGTATTGTATGATGCCATCTTCGCCGAACTGGGAGAAGACTTTGAACTCAGAGCCCCTAATATCGTCAATCGTGCCCTGCGAAGCAAGTTGCAAGCTCAGAGTCTTGGCAGCGAGTAGCTTGCCATCCTCGATCTGACGAGGCAGGGCCAACAGGCCGCGCACACGCGAATTTGCCAAGTCCCAGAATCTGCGCATGACCCGCATCAAGACGTTCTCACCACGACGTCCAAACAACCTACGAGCGCGACGATTAGCCCAAGGGGAATACGGTCGCAACCCAAAAGCGCTACCAAAACACCTGCTTGGACGGATCAAACACGATCAGGGTCGCACCGGACGGTCTCCGGCATTGCGCTCACTGCCAGTCAAGCTCTTCCAGTCGTCCGTCGGCGTTGGAACAACGCCAATAAGCCTCTATGCGCCCGCCGGCCAGCGAGGCCAACGGATATTTTTGTTGTTTGATACGAACATGCTTGAACTGCTGCCGAAGAAGGGCGCGCAGGTCGTCTTGCGTGTTGAATATCTGTAGATGATCCTGTCCTTCCGGTCCGAGGCTTTCCGAGCCGCAAAAAATGCCGTCTTGCGCCAGCGCAGCGGAGATCTTCTTCAGTACCTCCATCGAACCTTCGCGTGTAAAATGACCGATCGCGCCATCGAAGATGATCAAATCGTAGCTTGAGCGAGGGAATGCCTCGATCACTGCGTCAAGCCGGCGATAGCTGATGTTCGGCGCCGAGTTGTGCCTGACCGCATACTGGATCGCACTGTCTTCGATATCGACGGCGTCAACGTAACCTGCTCTCGGCGCATAGAAGCGCTTTGTCAAGGCTCCATCGCCGCAGCCGATGTCAAGTACCTTAGCTCCATCGCGGATGATTTCAGCCGAAAGGAATGCGCGCGTAAACGAGTATACTCCGGCATTCAGATTACCATCAAACAAGCTGAACAGAGCCCCCGCATGAATGCTGAAGTGCGGCTCGCCATAGACTTGCCAGGCCCATTGGCGCCGGAAAACGCTCGAATAATAGCTGGATATTATGCGCTTCGCGAGCCCTGCTCGGATCTCAGATCCGAAAAGCATGAGTTCTGCGAAATGTGCAGCATTGCGTGCAATGAGGCTTTCTCGAACCGCCCTGGCGATGCGCGACTTGAACGATTTATCGATTTTCATCGGAGCGACTGGTCCGTGGTTCAGCACATCAACATCAAGTCGATCGCGTGCGGTTGTAGAAGCCTGCGTTGGCAGCCACGTCGTGTTATCTGGTTTGGTCACTAACGTGTTGGGATAGTTAGCCAATGCCATCTCATTGGACCGGACGCAAGACTTGCCGATCGAGAAACTGGTACCGGCACGAAGGTTTAGGCGACACCCAGCGGCGTTTTGCACGCGGCCGCCCGGTAACCAGACCCCGGTCGCTAGGATCAGTTGCGTCCCACAGATCCAACCTGCCAAGTCCAATCCTTACTGGTGTTTTGCCCGACGAGTCAAGTCAACTTCGCAAAATCCTAATCCTCCCTCCGCCCTCGACGACTACTGTGCAGGGGTTGTTTTCGAGCTTTTGCCGTCAGCGGTCAGTTCGGCACCGCTGCCAGCACCCGCGCGCGCACGCGTTCCATCAGAAGCGGACTGGCCGCGATGGCCACGACGATAAGCCAGATCAAGCACTCCGCCAGGAAACGCAGCAGCCCAGCTCCCGGCACAATATCCCGGATCGCCAGTCCAAGCCCCCATCCGCCCGGGATGATCGCGGCCATGGTCGCGATCAGGACCAGCATGTGGCGGACCGGATGCGACAGCGTCTCGCGCACGATCACGAGCGTCAGGATTCCGAACTGGGTCAGCAGGTCGCTCGCGACGATCGCGATTGCGGCACCGATCGGACCGAGCCGGGGAATCAGCACGGCCGACAACACCAGGAAAACGCCCAGCTGCACACCCTTGGTCCGTACCAGCAGATCACCCCGGTTGCTGTGACTGGCGAAGCCGAGGGCCACCAGAGAAGGCGCGACGACAGCCGAACCTATCAGCAGCGTGATGGTGAGCGCGGCATCGTTCGGAATGCTGCCATGCGTCCACAATGCGAAGAAGTCCGACCAAAAGGGCAACAGCCCGCCAACGATCAGGCTGGCCATCCCGGTGATGAACAGCGATCCGTAGGCATAGAGGCCTCGCAACCGCACCATGTCGCCGATCGCGAAATCGTGGCCGAGCTCTGCGCCGATCGGCAATGTCATCTGGATGCAGATGCCTCGCAGGAAGCTCGAGATGACGCGGATCAAGCCCCATTGCGCGACCGCCACGCGATCGGCAACCATCGCGCTGACGAGCAGCATCGGCGCATTGGCGAGCGCGATCTCCGTCAAATTGGCGACGGCGAACGGCAGCGCAAGGCGGAATTGCCCGGCATTCCATCGCCAGGACCGTGACGCGGCCGCGCGTCCGCGCTTCAGGAATGGCAGCTGGCGTGGCGCGTCGTACACGATCAGGAACAACGCGAACAGGATCTGCGTCGCGACGAAGGTGATCGCGACCGCAAGCAGGCTGCCGAGCCATGCAACTGCGATAAGCTGCCCGATCTGTCCGGCCAGCAGCCCGACATTCTGCGACCACACCGCACGGCTGTATTTGCCGCGCACGCGATAGAGCCCGGAGACGAGATTGGCCGGCAGACCCAGCAGAGTGCCGACCGTGATGACAATCATCGCGACATCGAAACTCTGCGTGTTGTGAAACCCGAGGACTGCCGCGGGCGGAAACAGCTCAGCACCCGCGATCAGCAAGACGGCGAGTCCCACGACGATTCCCGAATAGAGCCGCATCATGCGCGCGTAGAAATGCGCCGTGCGTCCATCGCAATCGACGCAGGCATTGAACGCGAGAAAGCGGTTAATGGCGCGAAGCTGCAGGCCGGCATCGGCGACGACGACGAGGCTTCCGGCCGCATAGAGCGCGAGCCAGGCCGCGAGCGTGTCACTGCTCCAGAAATGCAGGAACGTCGGGATCAGCAGAAGCTGCTGCGTCAAAGCGAGCAGCATTTGCACGAGGTTTGCGGACCAGCCGCGGATCAGCCGGTAGAAGCGCCCACTCTCGCGTCCGGGGCTGTCCGTCCTGCCCGGCGGGTCAATCTGCGTGTCGGTCAAAACGCCCCCTCCCTGGCAGACGAGCGAGCCGCACAGCAGTGGCACGACTGCAAAACCGATCCTCGTCGGATTGACGGATCCAAGCTGGCTCTATAGCGAGAACTACCGGGGAGCGCGACGGGATTGTGGATTGAAAGCGCTCCTCAGGGCGGATAGATAGCTTGGCAACGACGTCCAGGTCCAATCGGCGGGCCTTCCGACCTTAGCGGGCAAATCAGGCTCGCCGGCGATCGGCGAAACCGCGAATTTCCCCAACGGTTCTAAAGCATGCGCAAGCAATTCGTCTTCTCGATAATCGCATTCGCCCTTTCATTGCTCGTTTCCGTCGTCGCGGCCGAAGGCATCCTGCGCCTCAAGAACAGCTCGATGAAGAACTACGATATCGAAATGTGGCGTTACGCACGAGAGCTGAAGACTCCGAGCCCCCAGCCTGAACTTGGGCATGACCACATCAAGAACGGTTCCGCGATACTCCAATCCGTGGAAATCCGGACGAACGACTGGAAGTTGCGCGGTGGACCCGTATTGCCTCGCGATGAGGTCGATCGCCGCATTCTCTTCCTGGGCGGCTCTATCACCCTCGGTTGGGGCGTGCCGGAGAACGAAACGATCACGTCTCGTGTCCAGACCGCGCTCCGCGAAAAGGGCGAGAAGGTCGACGTCCTCAATGGTGGTGTCGGCAATTACAATGCCGAACGATATGTTCAACGGTTCTTCTCGGAGCTCGCAGGACTGAAGCCGACGGATATCGTGGTTCAATACTTTCTTCGCGATGCGGAGCAACTCGACCCGAGTGGCGGCAACTGGTTCTTGAGGAACAGCGAACTTGCGGTGACGATCTGGATCGCTGCAAATCGCGTCTTGAACAGATCCGGCGAAACCTCGCTCATCGATCATTATCAAAATGTCTACCGCGACGATCAGCCAGGCTTTGTCGAAATGCAGCGTCAGCTTCGCGAACTCGCCGACTACGCGAAGAAGAACAATATCCGCCTGTACTTCGCGATGATGCCGGACGTTCACAATCTCAAGAACTATCCGTTCGGATTCATCCATGAAAAAATGAAGACCATCGCGCGGGCCGATGGCTACAAATACGTCGATCTTCTGCCGGCGCTGAGCAATCTCTCGCCCGAGCAGATCTGGGCGATGCCCGGCGATCCGCATCCCAATGCGCTCGGTCACAAGTTGATGGCCGACGCCGTTCTCCCCGTTCTCGATCCATAATCGCGAACGAGATGCTTTTCTCCGATCCGATTTTCGGCGTCTTTTTCGCGTTGTATTTCGGCGCTCATCTTGCGACGCCGCCGCGCCATCGTCTCTACCTCTTGATCGTCGGGAGCACGATCTTCTACGGTTGGTGGAAGGTCGAGTATATCTGGTTGCCCTACCTGCTGAGCGCGATCGCTTGGGGCGGCGTGCTATTCATTGAGCGAGCCAAGGCACCCGAAAGTCGAAAGCGGCGCCTCGCGGCAACTTTGATTCTGCTTTTCATTCCGCTCATTGCATTCAAATACACGCACTTCCTTGTCTACGATGTCCTCGGGGCGTTCGTGCAGGGTTCTGACGACCGGTTTCGCTTTGCGCTTCCTCTCGGAGTCTCGTTCGTCACGTTCACGCTCACGGCTTATGTAGTCGACACTTACCGAGGCCGCTTCCCTCCCGTCCGCAAATTCACCGAGATCCTCGGTTACGTCCTGTTCTTCCCTCATTTGATCGCCGGGCCGATTCTTCGCCCGAACGAGTTTCTGCCTCAACTCTCAAAGGTCAGGCGAGCGTTCGATGCTCGCTTTACGCTGGGGGCGGCCCTGTTCGTTCTCGGTCTCTGCAAGAAGCTGATCTTTGCGGACGCGATCGCGCCCTATGTCGACGCGGTCTACGCACCCGGCCCCCACAGCAGCCTGGACTATCTGCTCGCGATCTACGGCTTCTCGGTTCAGATTTACTGCGACTTCAGCGGCTATACCGATATGGCGATTGGCCTCGCCTATCTCTTGCGCATTCGCCTGCCGCAGAACTTCCGATCTCCTTATAGTTCGGGATCGATCGTCGAGTTCTGGCGCCGGTGGCACATCACCCTGTCGTTCTGGCTGCGCGACTATCTTTACATCCCGCTCGGCGGCAACCGGTTCGGATTTTCCCGCCAGATCATCAACCTCATGATCACCATGCTGTTGGGCGGCCTCTGGCACGGGGCCAACTGGACCTTCGTGATATGGGGAGGCCTGCATGGCTGCGGGCTTGCGGCAAACCATTTGCGCAATCGCTATTGGCCCGCTTTCAAACTGCCTCGCTGGGTCGGCATCCTCGTCACGTTCAACCTCGTGACGATCGCCTGGATCTACTTCCGGTCTCCCAACCTTGGATTGGCCAAGGAGATCCTTGCGGGCCCCTTCACTGGAGCTTTGCCGGACCCTTGGGCCTTCCTGTCCGAGCATGCTTACCCTATCGCCCTGATCCTCGTGTTCCTTGCCGCGCACCCCTCTGATAGCCATGCGAGAATTCGGCTAGCGCTCAAGACCACGCCAAAATCCATCGTGTGGGCCCTCTTGCTGGTGCTCGCCACGCTGGCCATTGCGCTGAGCCAGGGCAGCTCCGCCAAATTCATCTATTTCGACTTCTAAGCCATTGAATTTGCTTTTCATTTGCCACCAACGTGAAACGCCTGTATCTAGGGCCCGCATTGTTTCGAACATGCTGGGCAAATGACGAACGGCAATCATCACGAATTCGGCGCGCGGAGTCTTGCCGTCGGAACTCCATCGAATCGATCCTTCGGGCTCGTGTTCGCCGTCGTGTTTGCCACCTGGGCCGGGCATCTTGTCTACCAGGGCAAAACGGCCTGGATGGTCGTTGCGCCGCTTGCAGTGATTTTTGGCGTGGCCGGCCTCCTGAATGCCACGTGCCTCACCCCGCTCAACAGGCTGTGGATGAAGTTCGGCCATCTGTTGTCGCTGATCGTTGCGCCTGTCGCGCTCGGCATCTTGTTCTTTCTCGTCATCGCGCCGATCGGTTTTCTGGCTCGCGGGTTCGGCAAGGACTTCCTTCGCGTCAAGAAAGACGCCAGCAAGTCCTCCTACTGGATACCGCGCCAACCTCCTGGGCCGGACGCTGCGAGCATGCATCATCAGTTCTAGGAGATCATCTTGTCGTTTCTGGCTGAGTTTTGGGCATTCTTGCGCGTGCGCAAGAAGTTTTGGCTTCTCCCTGTTCTGGTCATGATGGTGCTGTTGGGCGGTTTGATCGTGCTCAGTCAGACGAGCGCCGTCGCGCCGTTCATCTACGCCCTGTTTTAGCCGCCTCCTCGATGCGGATTCTGGGCATATCTGCTTACTATCACGACAGCGCCGCGGCACTGGTCGAGGATGGACGCATCGTTGCGGCGGCCCAGGAGGAGCGCTTTACACGGCGAAAGCACGACCCTTCGTTCCCTTCGAACGCGATCGACTACTGCCTCCGGCACGCCGGCTGCTCGCTGGGTGAGCTCGACGCAATCTCCTTCTACGACAAGCCGTTTCTAAAATTCGAGCGACTGCTCGAGACATACCTCTCGTTTGCACCGAAAGGCTTTTCGTCCTTTCGAAAAGCCATGCCGTTGTGGCTCCGTGAGAAGCTTTTTCAGAAGGACCTTCTGCTCCGCGAGTTTCGCAAAATAGCCGATGCGGACATCGACCAGAAAAAGCTGCTCTTTTCCGAGCATCATTTCGCTCACGCCGCATCCGCCTTCTATCCATCTCCCTTCGTCGACGCCGCAGTCTTGACAATGGACGGCGTCGGCGAGTGGACGACGTCCTCGCTGGCGATCGGGAGCGGGAAAGATCTTTCCATCCAGAAAGAACTCCACTTTCCGCATTCACTCGGGCTGCTCTATTCGGCCTTTACCTACTATCTCGGCTTCAAGGTCAACTCCGGCGAATACAAGGTCATGGGCCTTGCACCTTACGGCGTTCCAAAATACGCGCAGCAGATCCTTGATCGCATCGTCGATGTTAAGCCGGATGGCAGCTTCTGGCTCGACCAGAAGTACTTCGACTACTGCACCGGGCTCACGATGACCAACGAGCACTTTGCAGAGCAGTTTGGCCAGCCGACGAGAACACCCGAACAGCTTCTCACTCAGTTTCACATGGATATGGCCGCTTCGATCCAGGCCGTCACCGAGGACATCGTACTCAAGATCGCGCGGTCCATCCGGACAGAGACCGGCGCCAGGAATCTCTGTCTCGCCGGAGGCGTTGCGCTCAATTGCGTTGCCAACGGCAAACTCTTCAAGGAAGGGGTTTTTGACGACATCTGGATCCAGCCCGCGGCTGGGGATGCCGGAGGTGCGGTCGGAACCGCTCTGGCCGCATATCACCTGAACATGGGACAGCCGCGTCGCGTCATGCCCAACGGGCAGGACGGCATGAGCGGCGCATATCTGGGGCCGGAATTCACTCAAAGCGAAATTGAGCAACAACTGAAGAGCGCGCAGGCCCGCTTCTCTATCCTCACCGACGAGGAAATCACCGAGGCCACGGCTCAAGCCCTCGCCGACGGGAAAGCCGTGGGCTGGATGCAGGGCCGAATGGAATTCGGGCCCCGCGCCCTCGGCGGAAGATCGATCCTTGGCGACCCACGATCCCCGACCATGCAGAAAATGCTCAATCTGAAGGTGAAGTATCGCGAGAGCTTCCGTCCTTTTGCGCCCTCGGTGCTCAGGGAAGACTTGGCCGATTGGTTCGAGCTCGACTGCGACTCGCCATACATGCTTCTGGTCGCCGACGTCGTGAATTCGTGCCGACGGCAAATGACCGAAAGCGAAGCCTCATTGTTCGGCATCGACAAGCTCAATGTGCCGAGATCTGATGTTCCGGCGGTGACCCATGTCGACTATTCCGCGCGCATCCAGACCGTCCATCGTGAAACGAATGCGCCTTACCACGCGCTGATCTCCCGCTTCAAAGCTCTTACGGGCTGCCCACTGCTCGTGAACACAAGCTTCAACGTTCGAGGCGAACCAATCGTCTGCAGTCCGACCGACGCTTTTCGATGCTTCATGGGATCAGAAATTGAGGTCTTAGTGGTCGGCAATGCCTATTTGAAGAAGGAAGATCAGGATCCCTCCCTCAAGTTGAATTACGAACATGCTTTCGACCTCGACTGAAGCGGGCAAGGACGGCACCACCAGGAGCGTCATCGGCACCGCGAAACGCGCCCTGTATTCCGGAGCGCGGCTGCTCGCGGCATGGCTCTTCGTCTTTGCGTTTTTGGGTTTGAGTGTCGAAGGTGTAGCGCGGCTCTTGTTTCCGTATGTGCCACCAAGTGTGTGGGACTACCGAAGCTCCCGTCCTCCCGCATACAAGAATTCCCCATTCTTCTCGCAGGACTTCATCGAGGAATCGCGCTCCCATCAGAATTGGATCAATCCGAAGGGCACCAGGATCATATATCCCGGGGACTATAGCGGCCGTTGGTTCAACGTAAGTGAGGGTATCAGGCGAACTGTCGGCTCTCCCGACACGGTCGAGCGCCGAATTCTCTTGATCGGGAGTTCGACCATCTACAACGCCGAGGTGCCTGACGACTTCACAATAGCAAGCCGGCTTCAGGCGATTCTCAGGAACCATGGAATCACAAAAATTCAGGTCCTCAATTTTGGCGCATCCGGCGTCAACGTTGCCCAACAGCTGGAGCGCCTGAAGACCTTGACGATCGGCCCGCAGGATATCGTTCTGTTCTACGACGGTACGGGCGATGCGATGCAGGGCGTCTTTTACGCGAATTTCGATGGGTGGATCGTCGGCGAGAATCGCAAACATCTCGACAACTTCATCGCTCGCAACAGAACCGGACTCGAACATCTCGCGAGGTATAGTCGTTTCTTCAATTGGCTCTACGCGAAGTCGACGAACTATCTTCCAGAACACCTGAAGCACCCGGATCAGATCAAATCACTGGCCGTGCAATCGAGAGAGAAGCTGCTTCAAGGCCTGCTCGAAACTAACACCTATGTCCATTCGAAGGGCGCAGCCTTCGTCCACGTCCTGCAGCCCGACCTGTTTGCGCGGCCACTCCGCGACTTCGAGCGTTCCCTGGTTCAGAACCACTTCCTCACGATGGAAGGTACTGAACCGGCTCTACGCACCGCTCACGATGAATTCAAATCACTCACCGGATCTCTGACATCCGCTGGTGTCATCGCATTTGATGCAACTGCTCTGCTTGATGACATTACCGAGCCGATCTATCTTGATTTTGCCCATACGAACGAGCTGGCAAATCAGCGGATCGCTGAATTCCTGTACGAGACGCTCACCCGGTCCGGCACGCTGGTCAAGAACTGACGGCAGTCACTTAGGACGGCAGTCTGCGTCCACGACTGTCACGACAGGAAGAAGCCCGAGTGCTGGCTGAGAATTGAATGGATGAGATCTGCGGAGTAGTGGACCGAAGTGTCGTGCACTCCGCTGGCCGCGGCAGCTGGCGAGATCACTCCGTCACCGTTCAGATCCTGCTGAAAGCTTGATTCGTAACTCTTCAACGCGACGCTCGAGTCTAATATTGCCGCAGTGTTGGTCACGTAATTACCGTTGCTGTCCAACGTCCAGATGATGAACTGATCGGCTCCGCTCGAATGCATCGCAAAAATAAACCCTGTTGAGGTCTTTTCCGCAGCCACCGGGGACCAACCCGAAAACTGTCCGGCGGCAAGCGGCGCGCCGTTGAGCATCACCTCGGGCCCTGAACCACCTGCGGTCGGATTGAGGAAGTAATTGCTTCCCACTTGGACCAGGCTGGTTGCACCGAACGATTCGATCGTGGTCGACGGCGTGGTTGCCGGAATTCCGATGATTCCGTCGCCATTGAGGTCCTGATGGAAGCTCGTCTCGTGGTTCTCTAGCGTGGTGCTTGTGCCCGACACCGACGCTGCATTCGTTAGATAGTTGCCGTTGCCGTCCAGCGTCCAAATGATGAACTGGCCGGAGTTCGACTTCATGGCAAGCTCATAGCCGCTCAACAATTTTTCAGCTCCCACCGGGGCCCAACCCGAAAATTGACCCGCCATCAGGGCCGCGCCGTTGAGCGTCACCTCGGGCCCCGAACCACCTGCGGTCGGATTGAGTAAGTAATTGCTTCCCACTTGGATCAGGCTGGTTGCACCGAACGATTCGATCGTGGTCGACGGCGTGGTCGCCGGAATTCCGATGATTCCGTCGCCATTGAGATCCTGATGGAAGATCGTCTCGTGGTTCTCTAGCGTAGTGCTTGTACCCGACACCGACGCCGCATTCGTTAGATAGTTGCCGTTGCCGTCCAGCGTCCAAATGATGAACTGGCCGGAGTTCGACTTCATGGCAAGCTCATAGCCGCTCGACAATTTTTCGGCCGCCACCGGGGCCCAACCCGAAAATTGATCTACCATCAGGGGGGAGCCACTCAACATCACCTCAGGCCCCGTGCCGCCTACGGTCGGATTAAGGAAGTAGCCATTGCCCGCCTGCACGAGGCTGGTCGCACCATAGGCCTCGATCGTCGTCGGCGTGCTGGCGGCCACATGAAATCCCAACGCATCGAGTTGCTTCAGGTCGATGGCCGTCAGGCCCTGAATGGTGTTGCTGGTATAGTATTCATTGAAGGGATCGTTGGGCCCTTGCACACCGCTGTTCAGGAAGTCGCTTGGATCGGAGGACTGGCCGTAATCCGCCAGCTTGGTGTTGCCCCCGTCCAGCGAGAAATAAGCGGCCGGCGCGGTCTGGGCGCCGGAAAACAGATGCACGCCGGGGCTGGTGAAACGATAGAAATCGAAGACGTCCGGGGCTGACCCATATGGCACACGGCCCATCGCATGGCTCAGCTCATGAAGGGCGACACCAACCAGTAGATTTGAGTTAATATCAGTCGAAAAATACGCGCTGGCATCGTCGGTCGTCGTGTCGTTGGCACCAATCACACCCCAAAGCTTCAGCTGCGCATTCCAGACAGCGACGTTCGACTGTCCCTGGATCGCTGTCCCGCTCGGGAGGCTGTTAAACGCGGTGTCGCCTGGGCTGGCGTGATTCACCAGTTCCGAGTGAACCCACGAATAATTCTCGTAAAGTCCACTGTCGGGTCCGGCCGCTGCACCACCCCCTGTGCCACTGTAGTCAATGTTAATGTTAACGGTGATTTTGTCGGTAATGTTGGCAGCCAGGATCGCCACCGCCTGCTGCAAGCCGCTTTTGAAACTCGCCGGCGCAGCCTGCGCTGCAGCATCGAGAACGAGATTGATGATGATTCCGCCCGCGGTGACCGACAAGACCGAGCCGGTCGTTGTCCCTCCCGACGCCGAGCCTTCCGAAGCCGCTGGGATATAACTTCCCTGAATGCGGTCGCCAACGACAGTGTATAAAGAATCGTCGGAGACTTCGTCCGGCGTAGATTTTGATCTCATCGTCTATCCTTCGACTCGAACACCTTCAGTCCCAGACGTGGTTCGGCTGTGGCCAAGAGCGGAGGCGAAGAAGATCGGAACCCTCCCCGCCCCGGTACCGTCCTATTAGGCGGCCGTAAGGATCAGCGCTTCGGGGTTAATTTGCGGTTGCACGGCGTCAGGAAGTCGGCATCTTAATGACGACCGAAATCCCCTTCGCTACCTGATTCAGCGCTCAGAGCCCGTCCGACTCGCCGTTCTTCGGCGTCGAGTGCGGCATGAAGGGTGCGAACGATGTAGAGGCCGTGGTCGGCATGGTCAGCTTGCCGCCGCCATCCGCAGGTGCTGCGGGCGATCCCGCGGGAGCGGTCTCGGGGCGCTGCAACGCCAGCACCTCGCTGCGATCGCCCTGCTTGAACGTCACTTCGCGCGGCTGCACCGAGGTCAATGACCAACCACCGACTGATTCGCCTTGGCGCAGACGGACGACCTTCTGGTCGGTGCGGTTGACCAGGATCGCGATGGCGTCGCCCCCGCCCACCACGGCTCCGACCAGCGCCAGCGGCGGCGGCGCTTCGATCGGCCTTGGCGGCGGCGGCGCGCGAACCTCGTCGACCGGGGCGGCTGCGACCGCGCGCGGCGGCGGGCGCCGCGTGGCCGAGAAGATCGGTCGCTCCTGGGTGACTGTGAGCGCCGACAGAGGCACCGACCACAGCGGGTTGCCGCGAGGGGCCGGCTTGCTTGCATTCGGCTCGGCCCGGACGATCGGCCTGACCGCGCCAACCTCAACGCTCTCGGCGGGGCTGCCGGCGGCATCGTCGGGCAGGATGTCCATGCGCGAGGAGGTCGCAGCGATGGCCCCGGCAACGCCAAACACCGCGCAGAGCGCGGCGACCCCTGTCGACCTCAGCCATCCCGACATCGAAAGTCCCTTGCAGCCGCAACAGTCCGCGACAACCTTGTCGCAGCAACCTAGTTCTGATGGGCCTCGCCATCAACCCGCTCCGCGCCGGTTCCTGCCCTCGTCATATTGCGATGCGCCAAAAGTGTTGCCCAATGGCCACGATTGCTGAAATTGCAAAGTAAACCGGCGGGAACTTCCGGCAAATTGATGCCCGTTCATTGCGGCCGGTCGCGACGCCGTGGGATCATTACCCCGGGGCGCGGTCGCTCCTGATTTGCTTTCGCGATTTGTGAAGAGCCGATGGCCAGTTCGATCATGGCGCCTGGAAGAATTGATGGCCGGCTGCGCGCGGTCATCAAGCTTTCGTTGGCGACCCTGCTGGCGACCACCGCGCTCGGCGTCGTCGCCGCGCACGCGGTCGACGGCACCTGGGTTGGCGCCACCACCGACTGGACCGATCCGGCGAACTGGTCGAGTTCCGCCGTGCCGGACGGAACCGCAACCTTCGGCACCACCGGAAGCGCCGCCGTAGATAACAATAACGGCATCGTCATCATCGGCACGATCCTGTTCGTCGGCACCGCTCAGGCCTATTCGGTCACTGTCGGTAACCCGTTCATCGTCAACGGCACAGGCATCATCAACAATTCCGGCAACACGCAGAATTTCGGAGTCACCTCCGGCAACAATCTGGTGTTTCAGCAGAGCAGCACCGCGAGTGGCGGCACCGGTGCGGTGATCATCACCAACGCGACCGGCGGCACCGTCAACTTCATCCAGAACAGCACGGCCGGCACGGTCACCCTTATCAACAACAGCTTCGTGACGTTCGAGGATTTCGCCTCGGCTAGCACCTCACAAATCACCAACAACGCGAACGGCCAGATCGACTTCTTCAGCAACGCGACGGCCGCCGGCTCCACCATCATCAACGCGGCATCCGCGACGCTGAACTTCCACAACAACACCACCGCTGGCACCTCAAGCATCACCAACAGCGGCTCGCTGAATTTCGACGGTTCCGCCATCGCGGGCAATTCCACCATCACGACCAACAATCTCGCCACCACGACCTTCAGCGGCACGGCGAGCGGTGGCAACGCACGCTTCATCACCAATGCCGGCGGCACGGTCGACTTTTCCGGCCTGACCAATGGCGGGACGACCGCGGGCTCGATCGAAGGCGCAGGCGACTATGTGCTCGGCGCCAACACGCTGACCACCGGCAGCCTCAACACCTCGACCGTGGTCGACGGCGTGATCTCGGGCACCGGCGGCAGCCTGACCAAGGTCGGCACCGGCACGCTGACGCTGACCGGCGCCAACACCTACACCGGCGCGACAACGGTCTCGGCGGGCACGCTGGCGCTGTCGGGCTTCGCCGACATCTCGTCATCGAGCGTCGTGACGGTGAACGCGATCTTCGATATCTCGGCGATCACCCCGTCATTCGCTCCGATCACGACGCTGGTCGGCAGCTCGAGCGGCATCGTCAATTTGGGCACCAAGGGCCTGTTCATCATCAACGGCTCGACCGAGTTCGCCGGCGTGATCCAGGGCACGGGCGGGCTGGAGGTCTTCGGCGGAACGCAGACGCTGTCCGGCGTGAACACCTACACCAACACGACGCAGATCGACGCGGGCGCGACGCTGGCCTTGAAAGGCAGCGGATCGATCGCGAGCTCGGCGAGCGTCACGTTCACGCCAGGCGCTGGCGGGACATTCGACATTTCGCAGACGACCTCCGGCGCGACCGCGAACGCGCTGGTCTCCGCCACCGGCGGCAGCATCGTTTCGCTGGGATCGAAGACGCTGACGATCACCACCGGCAGCTTGTACGGCGGCGTGATCCAGGATGGCGGCATCGCGGGCGGCACCGGCGGCAACCTCGTCATCGCGAACGGCGCCTTGCAGCAGCTCTCCGGCATCAATACCTACACCGGCACCACGACCATCGCCGCTGGCGGCGAGCTCGATCTCACCAACGGCGGCAGCGACGGCAGCATTGCGACCTCGAGCAATGTCATCGCCAACGGCATCTTCGACATCTCGGGCCTCGCCGCGGGCACCTCGATCAAATCGCTGTCGGGCTCGGGCAACGTCAATCTCGGCGCCGACACGCTGACCATCACGGGCGGCAACAGCACCTTCGCCGGCATCATCGGCGACGGCGGCGCGGGCGGCGGCCTCACCATGGCCGGCGGCACGGAAACCCTGACCGGCGCCAACACCTACACCGGCGCGACCACTGTCAACGGCGGCAGGCTGCAGGTCGACGGCACCATCGTCAGCGCCAGCACCGTCAATGCCGGCGGCACGCTCGCAGGCACCGGCACCGTCGGCAACGTCGCGGTCACCGGCGGCACGCTGGCGCCGGGCCACGCGGGCGCGATCGGCACGCTGGCGGTCAACGGGTCGCTGAGCTTCACCGCCGCCTCGACCTATATGGTGCAGGTTTCCTCCAGCACTGCCAGCCTCACCAACGTCACAGGCGCGGCCACGCTCGGCGGCGCGACGGTGAGCGCGATCTTCGGCTCCGGCAGCGTCAAGAAGCAGTACACGATCCTGACCGCCGCCGGCGGCCTCGGCGGCCCCACCTTCAATCCGGCCGTCGTCTCCAACATGCCGACGATCAACGCGACGCTGAGCTACGTCGGCAACAACGTCTTCCTCAACATCGGCGTCGACTTCACGCCAAGCGGCGGCGGCCTCAGTGTCAATCAGCAGAACGTCGCGAACACGCTTGCCAGCTTCTTCAATTCCACCGGCAGCATCCCGGCGGCCTTCGTCGCGCTGACGCCGTCCAGGCTAACCACCGTCTCGGGCGAGCTGGGCACCGGCATCATCCAGTCCGCGATCAATGCCGACGGCCAGTTCCTCAACCTGATGCTCGATCCGACCATCGCGGGCCGCTCGAGCGGCTTCACCAAGGCGGGCAGCGTCGCGCAATTCGCTGAGAGCGATGACGAATCCGCATATGCCTCGATGCGCCCGGCCACCGCGCGCGAGCGCGAGGCCTTTGCGATGGCGACCAAGGCGCCGCTGCTGTCTTCGCAGCCGATCAATCGCTGGAGCGTCTGGACGGCCGGCTATGGCGGCTCGGCGCAGGTCGGCGGCAATGCCGCGGTCGGCTCGCAGGATCTGACGGCACGGGTCTGGGGCGGCGCGGCCGGCGCCGACTACAGGATTTCGATGGATACGCTGGTCGGCTTTGCGCTCGGCGGCGGCGGGCTGAACTACTCGCTTGCCAACGCGATGGGTACGGGCTCGGCCGACCTGTTCCAGGCCGGCGCTTACGGCCGACACAATTTCGGACCCGCTTATATCTCGGCCGCCCTCGCCTATGGCTGGCACGACGTCACCACCAACCGCACCGTGATCGGCGCGGACCAGCTCCAGGCCCGATTCAAGGCCGACACGTTCTCCGCGCGCTTCGAGGGCGGCTATCGCTTCACCACGCCGCTGGTCGGCCTCACGCCCTACGCGGCCGCACAGGTCACGAACTTCAACCTGCCCAATTATTTCGAAGTAAGCCTCAATGGCGGCGGCTTGTTTGCGCTGAACTACGCCTCGCAATCGCTGACCGATACCCGCTCGGAGCTCGGCCTGCGCACCGACAAATCCTATGCGATGCAGAACGGTGTGCTGACCTTGCGCGGCCGCGCCGCCTGGGCGCACGACTACAATCCGAGCCGCGCCGTCACCGCGCTGTTCCAGACGCTGCCCGGCACCAGCTTCGTCGTCAACGGCGCCAGGGTCGACGCCGATTCCGCGCTGGTGAGCGCCAGCGCCGAGATGAAATGGCTGAACGGCTTCTCGATCGCCGGCACTTTCGACGGCGAGTTCTCCGGCAACGTCACCAGCTACTCCGGCAAGGGCGTGTTCAAGTACTCGTGGTGAGCTGCCTTCCTACTTCACCGCCTGCCACTGGCCGGAAACACCCAAAATCACCCTGACGCGGCCGCTCGGGGCATCGCTCAGTGCCGTGGTCTGCGGCACCTGGACGTCGAGCTGATCGACAAACAGGAACGGCATCCCGGCTTCGAGGTCGTAGAGCACCTTCTGCAGCGCGGGTTGCTCGAGCTCGCAGCTGACGACAAGGCCGACGAAGCCGTCCTTGGTCTGCGCACCCGACACGTCCACCTGCGAGGACTGCACCGAGCCGCCCTGATCGCCCACGGCGGCCGCAACCCGCTGCAACAGATTGGCGCCCGCCACCGTCACCGTCGGCCCTTCCAGAAATGGCGTGCCGGGATGCTCGGCCAGGGCGGCCGCGGCGTTCTTGGCGGCGCCCTTGCGACCGCGCAGCTGGTCGAGCAGGTCGGAGGTCTGCGCCAGGGCCTGGCGATGGGCGATCACGTCGGCGATCGACAGCCCAGCCATCAGGAGCAGCGCGCCCGTCACCGCGAGATAGAGCGTGACCGCGATCGGCGGCGAGCTCAGCCACCGCACCAGCGCGTTTCCGCTTGCGATCCCGTTGCTGCTCACGCCGCTCTTCATTGCGCTGGTCATGGCGCGTTCCTCGCCTCGACCTGCGCTTCGATGTGGAAACGCTCGCCGGGATCGGAGGGGCTGCGCGTCGTCGGAGCGTAGAAGGTCGCGCGGGTGAAGTGCTGGGACTGCTCGATCAGCGGGATCAGCGAGGGCGCATCGCGGGTGATACCGGCGATCTGGAGCTTGTTACCGGCCAGATGCATCTCGGTGACGTAGGTGTGGTCAGGCAACAACCGGCTCAGCGATTCCAGCACGACCACGCTCGCCGGCGTCTCGTATTTGCGCCGCTCCAGCAACGCCAGCGGCGAGCGCTCGCCGCCGTCGGCACCACGGATCGCGGCGCGGCGCTGGGTGATCTGCTGCTCGAGCTCGCTCTCCTGCGCACTCAGACTGTCGGCCAGATAGCCTGCGACGACTGAGCCGAGCAGGGCGGTGACCGCGGCGACGGCCAGCACCACTTGCAGGGTCCGGCTGAGCCGCACCGGATCGATCGCGCCACGCGATTTCTGCTCGAACACTTTGATGCGGCCGCCTTCAGCCGCCTCGGTCAGGACCGCGATCGCGGACGGATGAAAGCCGGACAGCGCCCCGACATAGCCCATCGCCATCAGGCGCGGCGCCGCCGCAATCATCGTGGTGATGCTCTCGCTGCCCTGCGCCACCGGCGCGTCGCAACCGAACACCGCCTCCGCGGCGCTCCACGGCGTCAGCCGGTCGATCTGCGCCCGCACGATGCCGTCGAGGAAATCGGCCGCGCGCGCCGGCAGCTCCAGCGGGCGGAACAGGAAGCGGGCCGGCCGCAGCACGATCTCGACGCGGCAGCCGCGGACAATTGGCGCGAGATTGGCGCCGGTGAACTTGCCGTCCTCGAACGCGACCTCCTTGGGCGCATTCTCCGGCTTCGAGGCCTCCAGCGCGAACGCGCCGCTCTCGCTCTCGACCAGCCGTATCAGGCGCGGCGACACCATCCGCTCCAGTCCGGAGACCGCGGCACCCGCCACCGTGCCGGTCCAGGCATCGAAAATGTTGCGAACGGAACTGAGCGAACTCATCTCACAGAGGCTTTCCGGCGGAACCATCAAAGGCGTTGTGCCACGACAATACACGATAGGGCTCATCGCCGCTTTCGAGAAGCAGGATGACGATCTCGGCCGAACTCCGCCGGTGCGACGGCGCTTCCGCTGCAACAGTCACACGGTAGGTCTTCGCGCCCTCGATCGTCGCGCTCGCGCTGCCGGCGAGCCCGACCAGCGATTGCGGGTCGACCCTGGGATCGGCGCGGTCGCGCAGCAGCTGTTGCAGGGTCTCCGGGGTCATGCCGGGCAGCGCCGCCAACACCTGCGGCGCGGCGTCGAGCACGTTCACGGTGCGCATGTTGCTGAACACCGTGACGAAGGGCAGCATGCGGTCGATCACGTTGGGGGGAATGCCGCGCACCAGCCACAGCTCGTCACTGTGCTGAAACGGTGCATGGCGCGGCAAATAGGACGCGCCGAGCGTGCGGTAGTAGGAGTCCTCCGGATTGTCCTGGCCGGGCTCCGTCGAGGTCCGCCACGCCAGGATCCGGTCGGCATAATCAGGCGCATCCGCCGCCGACACGCCGAACCCGGTCATCAGGCCAATGAAGATTGCTTTCGGCGCCGCGTTGAGATCGATGCGCGCAGCCTCCGAGCGGAACGTCACGGCAATCAGGCCTGCCCCGACGCGGGCGTTGAAGGTGCCGCTGGTCGAGCGCGTCGCCTCGCTCTGCGCGGTAAGCCGATAGGCCGTAAGCTCGAGCCCCGCATTCATCAGCGCGTCGGCCTGCAATCGGTCGGTGTTCACGGCCACCGTCACCGCCGTGTTGGTGACATAGGTCAGGTAGATCAGCGCGAGCGTGGCGAGCGCAGCCAGCATCCAGAGCACCACGATGACGATGAAGCCGCGATCGTCGCCAATTGCAGCCCGATCCTGAGCCCTGCCGCTCACAGCTGCGGCTCCTGCTTCTGTGCCTGCTGCGGCCTTGGGCCCGTCACGCAGGTCGTCGGATTCTTGGCCCGCGCGCATTCGGCGGGCGCATTGATATGCGGTACCGTCGCCGCCGACACCGCCAGCACCTGGCCGGAGGCGCCGTCCCGCACCGTGATGCGGATGCGTTCAGGCAATTGCGACTGGCCGCGCCAAGTCGGCTGCCAGGTCCTATCAGGACCGGCATAGCCGAAGCTGACCCGGAACGGCGCGCGGATCAGCACCACCTGGTCGATGAAGCGGATCTGGCCGTCGCTGGGCATCGGCTGGAACGGCGCGCGCTCGCGGACCAGCGCCAACCCCTGTGCGTCGGCCTTCTCGATGAAGCGGATGAATTCCAGGCCCGGGCGGGCGCTCGGGCCGAGCGAGGTACGCAGAAACGTCACCGACAGTTCGGCACCATCGAACAGCGGCACCTTGGCGTCGCCATTGATGGTCATCTGCTCGGCAACGGAGAGGTCTGCAACGATGCGGTCGAGCCCCGTGGCGAGACGCTCCGCGCGCTGCACCCGCGCGATGCCACGATTCCAGTTCGGCAGCCACTGCGCCGTGACTGTCGCGAGCGCGGCCAAGATCACGGTCATCAGCAATGTCGCCAGCAGGACTTCGAGCAGCGTGAAACCCGCCTCGGAGGCGACCACGCGGCGCAGGCGTTGCGTCATTCGTTTCGTTGCGCAGGTCATTGCGTGGGTCATTGCGTCGACCTTGGCACCAGCTTCACCGTCGTCACCTGCATCGCGCTGCCGTCGGCGCCCTGGAGGCGCAGATTGACCGCAAACGGCACGAAACGGTCGGTGGCGGGATTGCCGCCGGCGACGTTCATCGGCGTGATGTCGACGCGCCAACGGCTCCCGGCCAGCTGGCCGTTCAGACGGCCGGGCTTGAGAAGTCCGCGCGCGGGCAAGTCTGCAAGCAATGTCTCCGCCGTGCCTGACAGGGCCAGACGCTGGTCGATCGAGCGCGTGCCCCTGACCGTGACCGAGATCACCGAGCCGATGGTTCCAAGCACGATGGCGATGATCGCGAGCGCGACCAGCGTCTCAATCAAGGTGAAGCCGGCGGCGCCGCTAGAGCAGCTTCTGCGGGACAATCTCGACACCTCCGGTCAGCCAGTTGACCCGCACCTCATAGCCCATGCCGGGTCGCGCCAGCGCGATCGTCCCGCCGCACGACATGCCCGACGGAAAGAAGTCGATCGACCGCCCGGTCGCGCGATCGGCGCAGCGCGAGGCCAGCGTCGCCTGCACGACGACATCGCGCGGCAGGCGGATGGTCTGTCCGGTGACGCCGGAGCGGATCGCGCGCGCCTCCGCATCGACGAGAGTTGCAACCCTGACCTGGCGACGCAGCGCGGAGTTGCGATCGGATTTGAGCAGCGCCGCGGTCTCGACCGCATAGCTTTCGAGCTTGGCGCGGGTCGTCGCGTGCGGGATCGCCGGCAGAATGATCGCCGCGAGCAGGCCGATGATCGCGAGCACGCACAGGATCTCGATCAGCGCGAAGCCCCGCTGATCGCAGCCTTGCACATCACCATCAGGTTCAGCGCGCGCCGCTGACGATGTCGGCTGCTGTTCCACTGCCGCCTTCCTGCCCGTCTGATCCGAGCGAGATAATGTCGTAGGGGGCGCTCGCGCCCGGTGACCGATAGACGTAGCCGTGGCCCCAGGGATCGTTGGGCACCACGCCACCGCGCAGGTAGGGCCCGTTCCAGCCGGCCTGGTTGTTGCTCCGCGTCAGTCCGGCGAGGCCTTCATTCGAGGTCGGATAGCGGCCGAGATCGAGGTAGTAGAGGTCGAGCGCACTGGAGAAGCTTTCGATCTGGATCTTCGCCGCCTTGGCCTTGGACTCGCTGAGATAGTTCAGCACGCGCGGGCCGACCAGCGCCATGATCATGCCGATGATGGTGATGACGACGAGCATCTCGACCAGGGTGAAGCCGGCCTCGCCGCGGGCCTCGCTCCGCGGACGACGCCTCGACGGTGGATGTCTGGTCACTTCATGCCTCCCATTCCCTTCTCTAACCGATGATCTGGCTCACCGACATCAGTGCGGTCATCACCGATGTGATCAGACCGCCGACGACGAGCGAGATCGCAATGATCGCCGCGGGCCCGGCAATGCCGACCGCGCGGTCGAGCGTGCGTTGCAGTTTCGATTCGTAGAATTCGGCGACACGGCCTGACAGCATCGGCAACTGGCCGGTTTCGTCACCCAATCGCAGCATGCGGACCGCCATGGGCGGCAACGCCTCCGTCTCCGCAAGCGCATCGGAGAGTTTCGAGCCGTGGCGGACGCGGTCGGCGGCGTCGCTCCAGACCGTGGACGCCCCTGTTGTCGCCATCATGTCAATGAGAATGCGCAGCGTCGTGGTGAGATTGACGCCGCTCCCGAGCAGCAGGCCGAGATTGCGGCAGAACAGCGCCGTACGATACGCGCCCATCACGTTGCGGATGGCGGGCAGCCGGACAAACGCATTGGTCAAGCCGCGGCGGCCACGCTCCTGCCGCAGCACGAGCCACAACGTTGCGACAGTCGCAGCAAGACAGGCCAGCACGATCTCCGAATTGCCGCGCAGGAAGGTCGAGATGTTCAGGAACACGCCGACAACAGGATCGACCTTGGCGCCGAAATCCTGCAGGACGCTGGCAAACTGCGGCAGCACGAATGTCAGGAAGAACAGCAGCACGCAGCCGGCCGCGCCGAGCACGAAGAGCGGATAACGGATCGCATCGGTCAGGCGCCGCCTCAGCGCTTCGGCGCGCGCGCGTTCGCTTGACAACACCTCCAGCACCTGGTCCAGCGACCCCGACGCCTCTCCGACCCGCACCAGCGCAATATACATCGGCGGAAACAATCCCTCATGCCGCGCCAACGCTTCGGCAAAGCTCTCGCCGGAGACGACCCGCGCGCGGATGTCGGCGACAACAGGCAGCAACCGTCCGAAATCCGGATCGGCCGCAAGCAGCTCGAGCGCGTCATTGATGCGGGCGCCGGCGCGCAGCAGCAGCGCGAGGTCGCGCGTGAGAACGGTGACGTCTTCCGGCTTCGGCCTGTTGAACAGCCTGAGCACGCTGCCCGCCGCACCGCCCTCCTCGGGGGTGACATTGTCCACCAGCACCAGGCCGAGCCGCTCGATCCGCGACGCCACGTCGCCCGGCGCCGGCGCGGCGATGGCTCCGGAGACCAGTTCGCCGTTGGCATTGAGGGCGCGGTACCGATAGTTCGGCATTATGTCTAGCGTTCCTGGGCCTAGCGCACCGTCGTGACGCGGAAGACTTCGGGCACCGTCGTCAGTCCGGCCCGGCATTTGGCGACCGCATCCTCCAGCATCGTCGTCATGCCGCCGCGCATCGCGGCGGCGTCGATAGAGTGCGAGTCGGTCTGCGGCCCGATCAGTGCACGCACGTCGTCGGACATTTCGAGGATCTCGAATACGCCGTTTCGGCCGCGATAGCCAGTGCCGCCGCAGCGTTCGCAGCCGCCGGCCTCGTGCACGACCTCGCCGCACTTGAAGCCGATCACGGCAAAGCGCGGGTCCCTGGCGAGATCGGCCTCGGTCAGCGCGTGCGGCACCTTGCAACGGTCGCACAGCATGCGCACCAGCCGCTGCGCCACGACTGCGCGCAACGTCGATTTGAGCAGGAAGCCTTCGATGCCGAGATCGATCAGACGCGGCACGGCCGCAGCCGCCGTCTCGGTATGAAGCGTCGTCAGAACGAGATGGCCGGTGAGCGCGGCATGGATCGCGATATGCGCCGTCTCGGCGTCGCGGACCTCGCCGACCATGATGACGTCGGGGTCCTGACGCACGAAGGCGCGCATGGCGGAGGCGAAGGTCAGGCCGATCGACGGCTTGACCTGGGACTGGTTGATGCCGGGAATCTCGTACTCGACCGGGTCCTCGATGGTGAGGATCTTCCGCGTCGGCTCGTTGAGGATCGACAGCATGGTGGCAAGCGTCGTGGTCTTGCCGCTGCCGGTCGGTCCGGTGATCACGATCATGCCGTGCGGCATGGCGAGCAGCCGCGTCATCACACTCTCGTCGCGCGCGCCGAGCCCGAGCTTGCTCATCTCCAGCAGTCCGCGGTCGCGCGGCAACAGGCGGATGACCGCGCTCTCACCATGCTGCGTCGGCATGGTGGCCACGCGGACGTCGAGCTCGCTACGTCCGACGCGCACGCGCGCCGCGCCGTCCTGCGGCAGGCGGCGTTCTGCGATGTTGAGGCTGGCCAGAATCTTGATGCGCGAGATCAGCGCCTGTGGCGGGATGCCATGCGGCGACGGCAGCGCGCGCAGGAGACCGTCGACGCGCATGCGCACTACCAGCCCGGCGCGGAACGGCTCGACGTGAATGTCGCTGGCGCGCAGGTCGACCGCGCGCTCCAGGAGATCGTTGAGGGCGCGAACCACCGGCGCGCCGCTGGCGAGGTCGCGCAGGCTCTCGATGTCGTCGTCGGACTGCACCGCACGGCCGGTGCCCTGGTCTGCATTCGCATCGTCGGCATCGGCCCGCTGATCGAGGACCGTGGTAATGTCCTCATATGACGCCACGACGACATCGACCGGCGTTCCGAAGACGATTTCCGCAGCCCTGATAGCGGCCGTATCGGAGGGATCGGCGACGGCCAGGCGAAATCCGCCGTCCGGCGCGCCAAACGGAAAGATGGTGGATTCTCGCAGGAATCGGCGCGAAAAACCTTCGAGGCGAGGCGTCGTCGTCAGCAGTTGCGGAAGACTTAGCCGCGGCAGGGCAAAATAATCCGACACCTCGTCGGCGAATTCGGCCGCCGACAGATCGGTGGCCTCCCAAAACTCGCGTAACGGACGTATCAGCGCCGGATTGGCCGTCTTTTCCACACGGACATGCGCGCGCGGCGGCAGTGAGTATTTTTCCAGAAGGAGCTGCCGGAAGCTTTCGGCGGAACGGTCTCGCATCGCATTCACAACGTTGACCTTGTTACTTGAATGCAACAGCTTCTAGGGGCACGGACGGTCCTTTGCCCTTGACTTATTTCTTAGCAAAAACATAATCGTGGCGCAAATTATTGCGCGTCCGAACCAAGGGGGATCGGATGCTGTTTCCAGTCACTTCCAGAGTTGGCAGGCGTATCTTGTTCGAAGTGGCCCGACCGCTTTTGCGCCGCCGCGCAGCGTTGACTGGAACGATCGTGCTGCTGTCGACGGCGGTCCTGCTCACGGGCTGCATCGTCACCGCCGATCAGTCGGTCGAAGCTGACCCTAAGGATCCGCGCGCCCAGGATCTTGTCGACAAGATCCGCGGCATCGATCTGCAGCCGCGCCAACCTTCGGATACGGCAAGCAGCGGCATCTCTCAGCCGAAATCGTCGAGGCCTGCGATTTATCTGAGCGATGGTGCAACGCCACAAGGTGGTGCGCTGGCCGAGCGCGACGATGGCGGCGGCAGCGGCTACGACCTCAATTTCGAAAACGCACCCGTGGCGACCGTCGCAAAGGTCATTCTTGGTGACGTTCTCAACGTCGGCTACACCATCGATCCCCGCGTACAGGGGACCGTGACGCTCGCCTCGGTGCGGCCGGTCCCCAAGGCGGACGCGGTCTATGTGCTGGAGAATGCGCTACGCATGTCCGGCGTCGCGCTGGTGCGCGACCGTACCGGCTATCGGCTGCTGCCGGCGCCGGAGGCCGGCCCCGGCGGCATCGACCGCTCGGCGAGCACCGAAGCCGGCCAGGGCATCACCGTCGTGCCGCTGCGCTACACCTCGGCGCAAAATATCTTCAAGCTGCTCGATGCCTTCGGCGTGAAGGCGTCGACCATGCGCGCCGACAATGCGCGCAACACCCTGATCGTGTCAGGCAGCGGGACCGATCGCGCGACGGCGGTCGACACAATTCTGTCATTCGACGCCGACTGGATGCGCGGACAATCCGTCGGCGTCTTCCCCGTGCACAATTCCGCACCCGAGCCCGTGATCTCCGAGATCGAGAAGATCATGGACTCGGGCGAAGGCGGGATGGGCCAGAACGTCATCAAGATGCAGCCGATCGCACGGCTCAATTCGATCCTCGTCGTCAGCCAGAAGCCGGAATATCTGAAGCGCGCGCAGACCTGGATCGCGCGGCTCGACCGTTCCGACACCGACGGTGTGAACCTGAAGTCCTATCCACTGCGCTACGGCAATTCCAAGCTGGTCGTCTCGATGTTGAACGACATGCTGTTTAACCAGAGCGCGACGAGCAACACCTCACTCGACAGCGCGTCGAGCCAGGTCGCACCCGGCGCGGGGCTTTCGACGTCGACGTCAGGCAATCCGGTCGCCGCGCTCAGCGCGTTGCCGACCGCCGCGGCGGGCGTGGCGACGCCCGTGACCGGACCTGCGGGATCCGCGCTCGGGGCCCGCCCCGCTCCGGCTGCATCGGCAACGCCTGCGCAGGCGCAGGACAACAGCCTCGGTGGACTGGGCGGAAGCAGTTCGAAGTCCGGCATCACCACCATCCTCCAGAACGTCCGGATCACCGCCGACGTCACCAACAATGCCGTCCTCGTCTATGCCAACCAGGACGCGCAGCGCATCGTCGAGCAGACCATCCGCCAGATCGACCGGCCCCAGCGCCAGATCGCGATCGAGGCGACGATTGCCGAGGTGACGCTGAACGACCAGTTGAACTACGGCGTGCAGTTCTTCCTGGCGAGCCAGAAGGGCTCGATCTCCAACACCATCTCCGGTGTCAGCAATGCCGCGTCAGTCGGCAGCGGTGCGGTCGAAGCGGCGTCCAACGCCGTCAACGCCGCGGGCGGCGCGCTGCTCGGACGTGTCCTGCCGGGCTTCAACTTCCTGGTCGGCTCCGAGAACTCGCCGCGCGTCATTCTCGACGCGTTGCACGGCGTCACCGACGTCAAGGTGCTGTCGAACCCGTCATTGGTGGTGTTGGATAACCAGGCCGCCACGTTGCAGGTCGGCGACCAGGTGCCGTTCTCCACGGGCACCGCGACCGTGCTGACCGCCAACAACACCGTGGTCAACACCATCGACTACAAGAACACTGGCATCATCCTGCGCGTGCTGCCGCGCGCCAACGCCAATGGCAATGTCGTGCTCGACATCGAGCAGGAGATCTCGAGCGTGGCCGCCGGCAGCGCCAACTCGTTGACGCCGACGATTTCGCAGCGTCGCGTCAAGAGCTCGATCGCGGTGACCAGCGGGCAGACGGTGCTGCTCGCCGGCCTGATCAGCGAGACCGAGAACAAGCAGCGCCAGGGCATTCCCGTCCTGGATTCCATTCCCGGCGTCGGCGATGCCTTCTCGCATCAGACCAAGGCGCGCGCCCGTACCGAGCTGATCCTGTTCATCCGCCCGACCGTCATCAAGGACGGCGTCGACGCGCATGTCATCGCCGAGGAGATGCGCAGCAAGATGAACGGCCACCTGGTCGGGACCAGCAATCCCGTCGTCACCGTGAGCCCGCCCAGGGCGGCGCGCTGACGGCGTGGCCGCGGACGACGCGCAGGACGGGATCCGCGCCCGGCTGGTCCTCAGCTGCGCACTGCTCGTCGGCGTGTTGGCCAGCCTGGTGACGGCACCCGCCGCGGAGGGCATCTATGGTGCGTTCCTCGCCGCCTTGATGCTCGCCATCGCCGCCCATGATGCCCGCCACTTTCTGATCCCGAACGAGCTGAGCGGAGCCGCCTTCGCGCTCGCATTGCTCCGCGGCGCCGCTGCGGTGCCCGATGCGGGCGCCGTGGCGCTGCTTTGGCCGGTCGCGCGCGCCCTCGCCGTGGCGCTTCCGCTCCTGCTCCTGATGCTGGCCTATCGGCGCTGGCGCGGCCGCGACGGGCTCGGGCTCGGCGACGTCAAGCTCGCGGCCGTCTGCGGCGCCTGGCTGGATCTTGCAACGGTAGCCGCGGTGATCGAGTTCGCCGCCCTGCTCGCGATCGGCGCCTATGTCGTCAATGCCGCGCTGCAAAGAAAACCGCTGCGCGGGACAGCCTTCCTGCCGTTCGGGCTGTTCCTCGCGCCCTCGATCTGGATCGGCTGGTTGTGCGAGAGCTGGTATCTGAACTGGCTCGGCGGCTGGCCCGGCTAACGCCCGAGGCACGCAGGCATCAGTGCTCGCGGCTTGGCGCCCATTCCAGCGCCCGCAGGCGGGCCTGGGCGATCTGTCCACGCGTCATCTTGGTGGTGACGGCGTCGCGGATCCGGGCCCGGGACTCGCGCACCCGCGGCGGCGATGCCGCGGTCGAAAGGTTCAGCCATTTGGAGGCTTCGACGACGTCCCGCGGCACGCCAAAGCCGCGGTCATAGAGCAGGCCGAGCGAATATTGGGCGCGGCTGTCGCCCTGCTCCGCGGCCCGCCGATACCACATCGCCGCTTCCGTGTAGTTCTGCGGCACGCCGCGGCCGGTCTCGAACAGGAAGCCGAGATAGGTCTGCGCAGCGGCGTTGCCGCGCTCGGCAAGCGGGATGAAGATGCGGGAGGCCGTCACATAGTCCTGGCGCTGGTAGGCTGACAGGCCTTGGCCGAGCGACTGGCCTTGGACTGGGGTCGCGGGCAGAAGCAGCAATACCGCGGCAATGCATCCGGCCCACCGCAGCAGTCCGTCGCGGCGCCGGGACGCGCGATCGCACCCGCTGACAAATATCGTGCGTTCCTTCCACATGCGGACAACACTAGTCCGGCGATGTGACGGAATCCAGAGCGGCTGGTCATCGAGGAGCAGCGCGGCGCGCGCAGATGCTCGTTCCGCTATTCGCAAAGTCGGCGCATGGCTGGCTGCGCCGGCAGACACTTGCCGCATGATCTTTCGGCCCTATGGTGGGGCCGCAGTTTGTTGCCGGAGCCACCCTAGATGCCCTTCCCTCACGCTTCCGAAGCCCTCTCGCGCTTCACCGTGCTAGATCTGACCCGCGTCCGCTCCGGCCCGACTTGCGTGCGCCAGCTCGCCGATTGGGGCGCGACCGTGATCAAGATCGACGCGCTCACGGAAGATGCCGGCGGCGAGCAGCCGGGTGGGCCGCGGCGGGGCTCCGACTTCCAGAATTTGCACCGCAACAAGCGAGCCATGACGCTGAATCTGAAGGACGAGCGCGGGCTTGCCGTGTTCAAGCGCCTCGCCGCCAAGGCCGACGTCGTGGTCGAGAATTTCCGGCCCGACGTGAAGAAGAAGCTCGGCATCGACTATGAGAGCCTTGCCGCGATCAATCCGCGCATCGTCTATGGCAGCATCTCCGGCTTCGGCCAGGATGGCCCCTATCACAAGCGGCCCGGCTTCGATCAGATCGCGCAGGGCATGGGCGGGCTGATGTCGATCACCGGCGCGCCGGGCGAAGGCCCGATGCGGGTAGGCATCCCCGTTGCCGACCTCACGGCCGGCCTGTTCTGCGCCATGGGCATCCTCACCGCGCTGCTCGAGCGCGAGGTCTCGGGCAAGGGCCAATGGGTGCAGACCTCTCTGCTCCAGGCCCAGATCTTCATGCTCGACTTCCAAGCCGCGCGCTGGCTGATGGAAAAGGAAGTGGCAAAACAGGCCGGCAACAATCATCCGACCAGCATCCCGACCGGCGTGTTCAAGACCTCGGACGGCTACATCAACATTGCCACGACGGGCGGACGGATCTGGGAGCGCTGCGCGCATGCGATCGGCGCGCCCGAGCTCTACACTCATCCCGATTATGCGACGGCCCCTGCTCGCTCCAAGAACCGCGATGCGCTCAACGCCAAGATCGAGAAGCGCACCGTGACCAAGTCGACCGAGACCTGGGTCCGCGAGTTCAACGAGGCCGGCGTTCCCTGCGGGCCGATCTACGCCATCGACCAGATGTTCGAGGACGCGCAGGTCAAGCATCTCGGCATTGCGCAGGACGTGCCCAACGACGAGGACCGCCACATCCGCCTGGTCGGCCAGCCCGTCACGCTGTCGCGCACGCCGAGCAGGATGGTGGCGCGCCCGCCGGAGTTCGGCGAGCAGACCGACGAGGTGCTCAAGGAATTCGGCTTCGGCGCCGACGAGATCGCCGCGCTCAGGGCCGCCAAGGTGGTCTAGAGATCAAGGTCGTCCGCCGAGCCCGAAAGCAAAGCGGCCCGGCGCAGACGCCGGGCCTCCAAATGGTCTGTCGAAGACCCTCAGTACTTGGCGTCAGTACTTGGCTACAACCGGCCCCGAGAACCGGTAGTTCACGCCTACGCGGACGATGTTGTCGGTGAAGCGCGTGCCGAAACTGCCCGTCGTCGTGGTCGTGGTGACGGTATTGAAACCGGGTGTCGGCGTGTTGAGCGCGTTCGCTACGGTCGTCGTCGCCGTCGACGCCCCGTTGAACGAGCCGAGATCCATGTAGAGATACTCGACCTTCACGGACCAATTGCGATCGATCGCGAACTCGCCGCCAGCGCCGACCGTCCAGCCGGCCTTGGTGCCGCACCAGCTGAGACCCATGGCAGGCGCGCTCGCGCCGAGATGTCCGTAGGCGAGACCGCCGGTCGCGTAGAGAAGCACGCGCGGAGTTGCGACCCAACCGACGCGACCACGCAGAGTGCCGAACCAATCGAGGTTGTAGTTGGCCGGAAACAGCACCGAGCCCGCGGGGCATCCGATCGCCGAGCAGATATTGTTCGTCGATTTCTCGTCGCTGCCCTGGAAGTCGGCTTCAAGACCCCACGACCAATTGCTCTGCTGCCAGTTGTAACCGAACTGGCCGCCGCCGAGCACGCCGTTGACGTTAGAGCGTCCCCAGATCGTCTGCGCCGCCAGCGGTGTCACGACTGGGCCGCCGACAGGAGTGGGGCCAGCGGTGCGGAACACCTGCACACTTTGCGTACCCGTCAGCGTGCCATCGTCACGCTCGCGGCCCCAGCTGTAGCCGACATTGCCGCCAACATAGAAGCCGTTCCAATTGAAAGCGGGATCGACCATCGGGGGCGCCTTGACGTAGGGCCTCGCCGCCAGGTCGGCCGCCATTGCGCCGGTTGCAAACAGCGACATCGCCGCCGCCATTCCTATCACAAGCGCCTGATGACTGTGCCGCGCCTGCAACAATCGGGAACAATCGAGCCAAAAGGGCCTCCCCACCGGAGCACCAAACCCTTGATTCCAAAGAAGATTGTTTTGCCGCGTCAGCGTGATGTCGCGCTGGTCCGCCTCGTCCAGCCGACGCGGGCGAGCAGCCCGTCGATGACGGGCCAGAACAGCAGCAGAATCGCCAGCGTCGTGATCGAACCGACCAGGCCGTTCGACCAGAACACCTTGAGGTCGCCGCCTGAGCCGATCATCGAGAGACGGAAGGCGTCTTCGGCGCGGTTGCCGAGGACGAGCGCCAGCGTGAACGGCGCCAAGGGAATGCCGATCTTCTTGAAGACGTAGCCGACGACACCGAAGCCGAGCATCAGCCAGATGTCGAACATCGCATTCTGGATCGCATAAGCTCCGATGGCGCAGGACACCACGATCATCGGCGCCACCGCCGCAAACGGCACGCGCAGGATCGAGGCGAAGATCGGCACTGTCGTCAGCACCAGCACGAGGCCGACGACATTGCCGAGATACATCGAGGCGATCAGGCCCCAGACGAAGTCCTTGTGCTCGACGAACAGCAAGGGGCCCGGATTGAGTCCCCATACCATCAACCCGCCGAGCAGGATCGCGGCTGTGCCGGAGCCGGGAATGCCGAGCGCGAGCATCGGCAACAGCGCCGAGGTGCCGGAGGCGTGTGCTGCCGTCTCCGGCGCGAACACGCCTTCGATACGGCCTTTGCCAAAGCTCGCCGGATCCTTGGCGAAGCGTTTTGCCAGATTGTAGCCCATGAAGGACGCCGCGATCGCGCCGCCCGGCGTGATGCCTAGCCAGCAGCCGATGAAGGACGAGCGCAGCAGCGTCACCCAGTATTTCGGCAAGTCCTTCCACACGCTCAGCACCACGCGCAGCGAGATGCTCGCGGCATGGCCGCGCAGCGCCAGGCGTTCCTCCATCGTCAGCAGGATCTCGCTGATCCCGAACAGACCGATGACGGCGACGAGGAAGTTGATGCCGCGCAAGAGCTCGGACGAGCCGAAGGTCATGCGCAGCTGGCCCGACACCGTGTCCATGCCGACGCCGGCCAGCAGCAGGCCGAGCGACATCGAGATGACGGTCTTGTGCTTGGCCTCGCGCCCGAGGCCCACGAAGGAGCAGAAAGTCAGCAGATACACCGCGAAGAACTCAGGCGGGCCGAACTTCAGCGCAAAGGACGAGATCATCGGCGCGAGGAAGGTAATTAGCAGCACCGCGACCAGCGACCCGATGAAGGACGACGTAAACGCCGCCGTCAGTGCCTCGGCCGCCCTGCCCTGCTGCGCCATCGGATAGCCGTCGAAAGTGGTCGCGACCGACCAGGCCTCGCCCGGGATGTTGAACAGGATCGAGGTGATCGCACCGCCGAACAGGGCACCCCAATAGATGCAGGACAGCATCACGATCGCCGAGGTCGGATCCATCGTGAAGGTGAGCGGCAACAGGATGGCAACGCCGTTGGGACCGCCGAGGCCCGGCAACACGCCGACGAAGACGCCGAGCACGAGCCCGACCACCATCAGCACGAGCGTTTTCCACGTCAGCAGGACGGCAAAGCCATGAAGCAGGAGACCGAAAGCTTCCATCGGGGGGCCGCCTAGTAGCCGAAGGCCGCTTCGAGCGGCCCTTTCGGCATGATGACGTCGAAGGCGACGTCGAAGGTGACGAACATGATCGCAGTGAACAGGAAAGCGGTGAGCAGCGACTTCCACAGCGCGATCTTGCCGATCAGCCGCATGAAGCCCGCGATCAGCAGGAAGCTCGCGACATAGAGGCCGAGGAATTGCGTCACCAGGCAGAACAGCAGCGTCGGCACGAACACCGCCAGCACGCGGCGTGCCTGCGCGCGCGTGACGAAAGTTTCGGAGGCCGCGCGGCGCACGAGGAGCGCGGCAATCAGGCCGTAGAGGCTGCCGCCGCCCAGGATGACGGAGAGATAGAACGGGAAATAACCGGGCTCGGGCCCGGTCGAATCCCAGGACGCGCCGGTTCGCCAATTGTCGTAACCGAGGATGGCGGCCAGCGCGAGCAGCAGCAGGCACACGACAATTTCGACCGTGTCGGACGAGACGACCGAAGGCGAATCGTCTTCAGGTGCGGTCGGATCGTCGACGACGATTTCATGATCGGTTCGGGACATTGGATTTCAACAAACGCTCTGACCAATTCCCCTCTACCGGCTCACGGGGAGAGGGTTCGGGTGAGGGGGAGTCTCCACGGGGACGGTGACAGCGGGACTCGGGGAGAGTCGCCCTCACCCGCATCGCTTCTGAGCTTCTGCGAAGCGACCTCTCGCCGCAAGCGGGCGAGGTGAAGACCCGCTACTTCGCGACGAAACCTGCTTCCGTCATCAGCGCCTTGTTGGTGGCGTCGTCCTCTTCAAGGAACTGCACCATGTCTTTGCCCGTGAGGAAGATCGGCTTCAACGCCTGCTTTTCCATGTAATCCCTGTATTCGGCGGTCTGTGTCACCTTGTGGAATAGCTCGACATAGAACGCTTGCTGCTCCGGCGTTACTTTACCGGGCAGGAAAATCGCGCGCAGCATCAGGTACTGGACGTCGACGCCCTCCTCCTTGCAGGTCGGAATATCGGCCCAGGACTGCGTGTCCGTCACCTTGGCCGCATAGGAGATGCGCTCCTTGTCGAACACGCAGAGCGGACGCACCTGCCCGGCGCGCCAGACCTCGAGATTTTCGGATGGATTGTTGACGTTGGATTCGGTGTGGTTGCCGACGAGCTGGGTCGCGGCCTCACCGCCGGACTTGTAGGGCAGATAGGAAAATTTTGCGCCGGTCTTCTGCTCGAGGAAGACGGTGAGCACATGATCCTCGCGTTTGGAGCCGGTCCCGCCCATCTTGAACGGCGAGTTCGCGGCCTTCGCGGCCTTGACGAATTCCTTCACCGTCTTCGGGCCGGCGCTGTTGTCCCACAGCACGAACTGGTCGAGCGCGATCACTGAGACCGGGGTCAGCTCGCGCCAGTTGAACGGGATCTTGGCTGAGAGCGGCAGCATGTAGATCAGTGAATAAGCGATCAGCACCTTGTTTGGATCGCCCTCGTTGGACTTCATGTACATCAGCGCTTCAGCACCCGATGCACCGCCCTTGAGCGAGACCACCATGGGCTGCTTCATCAGATTGTTCTTCTGGATCGCGGCCTGCATCATCCGCGCCATCTGATCGGAGGCGCCCCCCGCGCCCGCCGCCACCACGATCTCGACCGGCTTGGTGGGTTCCCAGCCGGCAAAGGCGGGCGCGCTCAACAACAAGGCCGTCGCAGCTCCGACGGCTTTCAATGGCATTCGCACGAGTTTCGTCCCCTGGTTCTTATTGGCTTTATTCTGCCGGGAAATCTATCGAGGCATTGTGCTTACTAAGGAGCGCGAGTTCAAGCGGGCGGACATTCCGCCGCATATGACTTTCGGCTGACGAAGTGCGCGTTACTTGCCCTTCCAGACCGGCGTGCGCTTGTTGAGGAAGGCGTCCATGCCCTCGCGGAAATCCTCGCTCATATAGGCCTTGAGGATCAGGTCCTCGCCCTGTTCGCGCGACAGCGTGGGGCGGATGCGGCGCACCGCCTCCTTGGTCGTCTCCAGCGTCAGCGGCGCATGGCTCGCGACCAGCTTTGCGGTTTCATCCGCGCGGCGCTGCAGCGTCTCGACATCAGGCACGATTTCGGTGAGCAGGCCGAGCGACAATGCTTCCTGCGCCTCGACCAGACGCGCCCTGAAGATCAGGTCTTTGGTGCGGGCGGGACCGACCAGCGAGACGACGCGGCTGATGTTCGACATCGACAGGCAGTTGCCGAGCGTGCGTGCGATCGGAAACCCCATGCGCGTCGTTTCGGTGCCGATGCGAAGATCGCAGCAGGCGGCGATGCCGGCGCCGCCGCCGGTGCAGGCCCCCGCAATGGCCGCGATCACGGGCACGCGGCACTGTTCGAGCGTGCCGAGCACGCGGTCGATCCGCGCCTCGTAGTCGAGCGCATCCTGCGCCGTCTTGAAGGCGCGGAATTGGGAAATGTCGGTGCCGGACGCAAATGCCTTGTCGCCGGCGCCGGTGAGGATCAGCGCCTTGATCGAACGATCGGCGTTGATCTCCAGACAGATCTCCGCCATGCGGTCATACATGGCGAAGGTCATGGCGTTGCGCGCCTGGGGGCGGTTGAAGGTGATCCGCGCGATGCCGTCCGTGACGGAGTAGAGCAGGTCTTCGTTAGTCGTCGTCGGTACGTTCATCGCGCTTTCACTTTCCAAGTCAGTTCAGGCCACCTGCGTCATCGGCACCGCGTCACGTCCCTTCAGGACGTCCATGGCCGCCAATACGCCGCCACTCCGGTGCGGAATCTTTGCAAGATCCAGGCCCATCTCGACGCCCGCGAGCGTGCCCATCAGCATCAGGTCGTTGAAATGGCCGATATGGCCGATGCGGAACACCTTGCCCTTGACCTTGTTCAGGCCGGTGCCGAGCGACATGTCGAAGTTTTCGAGCACCACCTTGCGGAAGGCGTCGGCGTCAAAGCCGTCAGGCACGCGCACGCCGGTCAGCGCCGGCGAGTGCGCGGCGGGATCCACGCACTGCGTCTCCAGGCCCCAGACCTTGGCCGCGGCGCGCGTCGCCGCGCTGTGGCGCTTGTGGCGGGACCAGACATTCTCGAGGCCCTCCTCCTCGATCATCTTCACCGCTTCGCGCAGGCCGTACAGCAGATTGGTAGCCGGCGTATAGGGGAAGGTGCCGAGCTTGTTGAAGCTGATGACTTCCTGCCAGTCCCAATAGGAGCGCATGCCGGGATTGGTCTTGGCAACGTTGAGCGCCTTCTCCGAGACGGCGTTGAAGCCGAGGCCCGGCGGCAGCATCAGGCCCTTCTGCGACCCGGCGACCGAGACGTCGATGCCCCAGGCATCATGCTCATATTCCATCGAGCCGAGGCCGGAGATGGTGTCGACCATCAACAGCGCCGGATGCTTGACGCGATCGAGCAGCTTGCGCACCTCCAAAGGCGGCGTAACGCAGCCGGTCGAGGTTTCGTTATGGACGACGCAGACCGCCTTGATCGCGTGCTGCTTGTCGGCGGCAAGGCGCTTCTCGATCTCGGCGAGGTCGGCACCATGGCGCCAGTCGCTCGGGATGAAGTCGACGTCGAGCTTGAACTTGTCGGCGATGCCGCACCACAGCACGGCGAACTGGCCCGTCTCGCACATCAGCACCTTGTCGCCGGGAGCGAACACGTTGACCATGGCCGCTTCCCAGGCGCCGGTGCCCGACGAGGGGAAGATGATCACGGGCTGCTTGGTGCGGAATACCCGCTGCATCGAGGCGAGGACCGCAAAACCGAGCTCGGCGAACTCCGGACCGCGATGGTCCAGCGTCGGCATGTCCATCGCCCGCAGCACGCGGTCGGGCACGTTGGTCGGTCCTGGAATCTGAAGAAAATGCCTTCCAGTATGCACGGTCATAGGCGTCCTTCCCGGTCTAGCCTTGTTTTGGTGGCCGCCGAATAGCACCATTTGACCGGCTTGTCCCCTCTCCTTAAGGCTCCTCCCATGCATAAGCGGCGGGCCTCCGCCGCTCCTATTCCGCCGCCACCACCTTGCCCGCGGGCAACCTGGCTTCTGCGTCTGCGAACGGGCGCTCCGGGTGCATCAGGAAGGCCGAGACGCCGCCGAGCAGCAGCAGCCCCATCGACATCAGGAACGGCAGGTACCAATTGCCGGTCGCGTCGATCACGAAGCCCGCGACCAGCGGCGAGACGATCGCGGCAAAGGCTGACCCGGTGTTCATGAGCCCCGACGCGGTGCCGGAGTATTTCGGGGCAATGTCCATCGGGATCGACCACATCGGGCCGATCACGAGTTCGGCGCAGAAGAAGCCGGCCGACAGGCACAGCGCCACGATGGTGATGTCGTGGACGAACAGGATCGGGAACAGCGAGAGCAGCGCCCCCGCAAAGCCTGTTACCGTGACGCTCAGTCGTGCGAAGCGGACATTGCCGGTGCGGTCGAGGATCTTGTCCGAGATCACGCCGCCGACGCTGTCGCCGATCACGCCGGCGAAGAAGACGCCCGAGGCGAACAGCGCCGAGTTCTTGATGTCGAGATTGTAGTTGTTCTTGAAGAACAGCGGCAGCCGGTTCAGGTACAGCCACAGGCTCCAGCCGTAGCAGAAATAGGTCAGCGTCACCGGCCACATCCGCCCGAACAGCGGCCCCCACGGCACGCGCGGCCGCTCGCCTGATGGCCGCGGCGGCAGCGCGGCGAGCTCGGCCTGCGTGATCGAAGCATGGTCCTTCGGCTCGTTGCGGAAATACCAGACCCAGATCACGCCCCAGACCAGGCTGACAAGACCGAGCACGACGAAGGCGCCGCGCCAGGTCAGCCAGAGGATCAGCAGCGCCACCACCGGCGGCGTCACCGCATTGCCGAGCCGGGCGAAGGAATGGGTCAGGCCTTGCGCAAAACCGCGGCGGTTCGCCGGCGTCCAGTATTGCATCGCGCGCGTTGCGGTCGGGAACGTCGCGCCCTCACCGAAGCCGAGCCCGAAGCGCGCAACGAACAATGCGACCAGCCCATGCACGAAGCCGGTCGAGATGGTCGCCACCGCCCAGATCATGCCGCACCAGAACAGCGTCTTGCGCGGGCCGAAATGATCGCCGACCCAGCCGCCGATCACCTGGAACAAAAGATAGGGATAGGCGAAGGCGGAGAAGACGAGGCCGAGCTGACTGTTCGACAGACCCAGCTCCTTCTGGATCTCGCTCGCGGCCGTGCCGATGTTCACCCGGTCGACATAGGTGATGAAATACATCGCGCAGAGCATCGCCAGCACGACATGCGTGGCCTTGAACCTGATTTTCATTTCCACCCTCCCTGATCGCTTCTTATGATTGTCGGCCCGCGTGTCCCTGCGCGGTTTAAATACCGACCACTTTCAGATGCGGCGATGCATTGCCCTGCGGCCGCTGCTCCAGCAGCTTCATGGCGACCTCGACGCCGCCGGAGCGGTGCGGCACGCCGGCGACCGACAGGCCCATCTCGACGCCGGTGAGCGCACCGAGCAGCGTCAAGGCGTTGCATTCGCCGAGATGACCGATACGGAAAACCTTTCCGGCAACCTTCGACAGGCCCGAGCCGAGCGACATGTTGTAGTTCTCGAGCACGATCTTGCGGAATTGATCGGCGTCATGGCCCGGCGGCATCAGCACCGCAGTGAGCACCGGCGAGAACTCTGAAGGCTCCTGGCAGAGCACTTCGAGCCCCCAATGATTGACCGCGGCGCGCGTTGCAGCAGCCAGGCGCTGATGCCGCGCGAACACGTTGTCGAGCCCCTCTTCGAGCAGCATCGCGATCGCCTCGCGCAGGCCGTAGAGCAGATTGGTCGCCGGCGTGTAGGGGAAGAAGCCGTTGGCGTTGGGCTTGAGCATCTCCGCCCAGTCGAAATAGGAGCGCGGCATCTTGTTGGTTTTCGATGCGGCCAGCGCCTTCTCGGAGATCGCGTTGAAGCCGAGACCGGGCGGCAGCATAAAGCCTTTCTGCGAGCAGCTGACGCTGACGTCGACCTTCCACTCGTCGTGGCGGTAATCGACCGAGCCGAGCGAGGAGATGGTGTCCACCATCAACAGCGCCGGATGCGACGCGCGATCAATCGCCGCGCGGATCTCGGCGATGCGGCTGGTTGCACCGGTCGAGGTCTCGTTGTGCACGACCATCACGGCCTTGATGGCGCGTGCCTTGTCGTCGATGAGCTTGGCTTCGATGACGGCGGGGTCAGCGCCGCGACGCCAGTCGCCCGGCACGAAATCGACCTCGATGCCGAAGCGGCCCGCCATCTGCCGCCACAGCGTGGCGAAGTGGCCGGTCTCGACCATCAGCACTTTGTCGCCTGGCGACAGCGTGTTGACGATCGCAGCCTCCCAGGCGCCCGTCCCCGACGAGGGGAAGATGATGACCGGACCCTTGGTCTGGAAAATCTTCTGGCTGCCCTCCAGCACGGTCCGGCCGAGGCCGCCGAACTCGGCGCTGCGGTGGTCAATGACAGGCATGTCCATGGCGCGCAGGACGCGTTCGGGGACCGGGCTCGGGCCCGGAATCTGAAGGAAATGGCGCCCCTGATGCATGAAAACCTCCCTGGCGACGGATTCTGGCCGGCTCGGAGGCTATTTTGCATTCATTTTTTGTCCTTTCAATCAAAATTTGGTATTCGATTGCGGGCGTCGACGCGATACCGCGGGCAAACTAATGTGCTGCAAATGAAATCCACGATTCCCGACACCGGGGTTCCGATCACCCCCTCTGCCGCAAATGGCGGCGACCGTCAGGAGGCTTCGCTCCATGGCGAGATCCTGCTGCGGCTGCGCGACTACGTCGTGGAAGGCAACATTCCCGATGGCGCCCGCGTACCCGAGCGCCAGCTCTGCGAGATGTTCGGCATCTCCCGCACGCCGCTCCGTGAGGCGCTCAAGGTGCTCGCCGCCGAGGGGCTGATCGAGCTGCTGCCGAACCGCGGCGCGCGCGTGCGCCAACTCAGCCAGCGCGACCTGGAGGAGCTGTTCGACGTCATGGCAGGCCTTGAAAGCCTCGCTGGGCGCCTGGCCTGCGAGGCCATAACGGATGAAGAGATCGCCGCGATCGAGCAGTTGCACTACGAGATGTACGGCCACTATCTGCACCGCGACATGCACGGCTATTTCCTGGCCAACCAGCGCATCCACGAGAGCATCGTCGCGGCCGCGCGCAACGAGACACTGAAGACCGCCTACGCCAACTTCGCCGGCCGCATTCGCCGCGTCCGCTACTCCGCCAATTTCGCCCGCAAGCGGCAGCGCTGGGGGGAGGCAATGCGCGAGCACGAGGCAATCCTCGATGCCCTGCGCCGCCGCGCCGCCAGCGAGCTCAGCGACATCCTGTTCCAGCACCTGCGCAACAAGCGGATGGCGGCGATCGAACACCTCGGCGAGCCCCAAGAGGACGCGCCGGCGGCCCCTTAACGGAACCCGGCTTGCTCATTTTGAATTCATAATATAATTGGTCATGGTTAATAATGAATAACTCAGCAAGGTCGGGCCTCGCTGGGGCAGTCCGGGATCAGGGATGACAAACGCCTCCTCGCTCGAACGACGCCTGCGCGCGGAAACGACCGGCGATGTCCTGTTCGACGGCTTCGGCCGCGGCCGCTACGCCACCGACGCTTCGTTCTACCAGATCGTGCCCACGGGCGTGGTCGTGCCCAGAACCATGGACGAGGCGCTGCGAGCCCTGGCGATCGCGCGCGATGAGGGGATCAAGGTCACCCCGCGCGGCGGCGGCACCTCGCAATGCGGCCAGACCGTCAATGACGGGCTCGTGGTCGACCTCTCGAAGCACCTTAACAAGATTCTCTCCCTCAACGTCGCGGGCCGCACCTGCGTGGTCGAACCCGGCATCGTGCTCGACGACCTCAACCGGCAGCTGAAGAAACACAGCCTGTGGTTTCCGGTCGACGTCTCCACCGCCTCGCGCGCCACCATCGGCGGCATGGCCGGCAACAATTCCTGCGGCGGCCGCTCGCTTCGCTACGGCACCATGCGCGACAACACGCTGTCGCTGGAGGCTTCGCTCGCCGACGGCACGCTGAGTCGTTTTGGCGAGGTCTCGCGCGATCTCTCCGACAGCGACGCCGGCGAGACCATGCGCGCCCTGTTCCGCGAAATGCTCGATCTGGGCGCCCGCGAGGCCGACGAGATCGCCGCGCGCTTTCCAAAAGTGCAGCGCCGCGTTGGCGGCTACAATCTCGATGCGCTGACCCCGCGCAACGCGCGCAACAACATGGCGCATCTCTTGGTCGGCTCGGAAGGCACGCTCGCCTTCACCACCAAGGTCGAGCTGAAATTGTGGCCCGTGATCCGGAACAAGGCGCTCGGTGTCTGCCATTTCGGCAGCTTTTACGAGGCGATGGATGCGGCCCAGCATCTGGTCAAGCTGAAGCCGATCGCGGTCGAATTGGTCGACCGCACCATGATCGCGCTCGGCCGCGACATCGCGATGTTCAAGCCGATCATCAATGCCGCGATCAAGGGCGATCCGGATGCGGTGCTGGTGGTCGAGTTCGCGGAAGAGGACCAGGCCGACAATCTTCTGCGGCTCAAACAGCTCACCGAGCTGATGGGCGATCTCGGCTTCGGCTGGAATAACGAACCGCGCAAATGGGGCGGCGTGGTCGAGATATCAGAGCCGGCGCTGCAGAGCGGCATCGCCGATTTCCGCGCCGCCGGCCTCAACGTCATGATGTCGATGAAGCAGGAGGGCAAGCCGGTCTCCTTCGTCGAGGACTGTGCCGTGCCGCTGCCCCATCTCGCCGACTACACGGCGCGGCTGAATGAGGTCTTCGCCAAACACGGCACCAGCGGCACGATGTACGCCCACGCCTCCGAGGGCTGCCTGCATGTGCGCCCGGTGCTGAATCTCAAGCTCGAAAAGGACGTCAAGGCGATGCGCGCCATCGCCGAGGAGGCCTTCGCGCTAGTGCGCGAGTACAAGGGCTCGCATTCCGGCGAGCATGGCGATGGCCTGGTGCGCTCGGAGTTCCACGAAACGATGTTTGGCGAGCGCCTCGTCGCCGACTTCCGCGAGGTTAAGCACCGCTTCGACCCTGACGGCGTGCTCAATTCCGGCAAGATCGTCGATGCGCCCAAAATGGACGACCGCTCGCTGTTCCGCTTCAAGCCCGACTATCGCGTCGGCGAGCTGAAGACGAAGCTCGACTGGTCCGCTTATCCCGGCGCCGGCGGCGGTTTCCAGGGCGCGGTCGAGATGTGCAACAACAACGGCGCCTGCCGCAAGCTCGAGGGCGGCGTGATGTGCCCGTCCTACCGCGCCACGCGCAACGAGAAGGATGTCACGCGAGGGCGTGCGAACACCTTGCGGCTGGCGATCTCAGGCCAGCTCGGCCCTGATGCACTGTCCTCCGACGAAATGATGGAGACGCTGAAGCTTTGCGTCTCCTGCAAGGCCTGCCGCCATGAATGCCCTGTTGGCGTCGACATGGCCAAGATGAAGATCGAGGTGTTGGCGGCACGTACCGCCTCCCACGGCCTGAGCTTGCGCGATCGGCTGGTCGGCTACCTCCCGCGCTATGCCGGATTCGCCGCGCGCTTCGCGCCGCTTGCGAACTTGCGCAACCAAAGCCCGCTGCTGCGAAAGCTGTTCGAGCGCTTCGCCGGGATCAGCGCCCGTCGCGCCCTGCCCGCCTTCCGAAGCGACGTGTTCGCGCCGCCCGCCGACAGCGTCGGATCAGCGGCAGGCCGCGAAGTCGTTCTCTTCGCCGACACTTTCAACCGCATCTACGAGCGAGAGAACCTCGACGCCGCGCTGCGTGTGCTGGCGGCCGGCGGCTATCGCGTGCATCTACCGAAACCCGCCAGCGGCAGGCGCCCGCTCTGCTGCGGTCGCACCTTCCTGTCCGCCGGACTTGTCGATGAAGCCAGGTCCGAGCTCGACCGTCTCGTCGCCGCCTTCGCGCCCTTTGCCGCGCGCGGCGTGCCGATCGTCGGCCTTGAGCCGAGCTGTCTGCTGACGCTGCGCGACGAGCTGGCTTCGCTGCGCAAGGACAACGACGCCAAGGCCGTCAGCGCCCACGCGCTCACCTTCGAGGAATTCCTGGTGCGCGAGTCCGAGGCCGGCCGGCTGCAATTGCCGCTCGGCAGCGTCGCTGAGAAGGCCGTCGTGCACGGCCATTGCCATCAAAAATCCTTCGGCGCCTTCAAGCCGGTCGAGCAGGTGCTGCGCCTCGTGCCTGGCCTCGAAGTCAAGACCATCGAGTCGAGCTGCTGCGGCATGGCCGGTGCTTTTGGTTATGGCGCCGACACCTATGACGCCTCGATCGAGATGGCCGAGCTATCGCTGCTGCCGGCGGTGCGGAAGGCTGATCAGACCACGCTCATCGTCGCCGACGGCACCTCCTGCCGCCACCAGATCTACGACGGCGCTAACCGCGAGGCGCTTCACGTCGCCCGCGTGCTGGCGATGAGCCTCGATCGCGCCGACACCAATTCCATTTCTCCAGCTGCAAAGGAAACTAGCCATGGCTGACCTCACGCTCGACACCGCCCGAAAAATTCTCGACGCCGCGCTCGCCAAGGCGAGCGAGCTAAAGCTCAAGCCGCTCGTCGTCACCGTCCTCGATGCCCGCGGCGTGCTCAAGATCGCAGCCGCACAGGACGGCACCAGCCTGATGCGCGCCGAGATCGCCCACGGCAAAGCCTATGGCGCGCTCGCCATGGGCCTCGGCTCGCGCGCCCTATTCCAACGCGCGCAGGAGCAGCCGTATTTCATCGATGCGGTGAACACGATTGCGAAGGGCGCCCTGGTGCCCGTCCCCGGCGGCGTGCTGATCATGGACGGCACCAGCTTGCTCGGCGCCGTCGGCGTGTCCGGCGACACCTCGGACAATGACGAGGCCTGTGCGGTTGCGGGCATCCAGGCGGCGGGGCTGAAGGCCAACGCGGGGTAGCGTTGTCACTCTACTGGGGCCACGGACACTACCCGGTGCAATTGTCGGGGGTTCGAGTCCCTGGACCGCTACATGGCTAAACCCACTACTGTGGAGGCGCTGTTCTCTTACCGGAGGGCAGCATAACTCCCGACCTCATGCCTTGATAGCCCGCCAGAAGCCGCCGTTCTTACGCGGTCCACGCATGCCCGTGCGTCGATGTAAAATTTACGAGAAGGTTTTCCCTTTGTCGGCATGACCGCTTCGACATAGGCACCGAGGACCACCCGCTGGGGGTTCGTTCTGAGACCAGAGGCCGGCTCCTCGGTCGAGTGGCGCCTTTCCAAATGCCAGTCTTCCAACCGCTGGCCGCAAGTTCTCGATTTCAGTTCCAACCATTGGCTCGAGCGAACTCAGAATGGCGGAATCAAAACCTGCTTGATTATTCAACGATTTCAAAGCGCATTTGGAAGAAATGGTCGATTCCCGATCCAGTCATTTCAATAGGTTGGTTGGTGTTTCCAAATGAAAAAGAGCGTCACGGGCAGCTTGAAACGCCCGATTGAGCAACGCCCTGTTGTCGAGATTCACTTGGCCATGGCGCTCGCGTTATCGCGCATGGAAGCGCCTTGACGTAAGCAACTCCCGATAGACAGCCGCGGGCTTAATTCACCGGCGTCGTAGAGGAGCGTAGGCGAGCGCATAAAACCGTGTCGGGTGGTAGCGCAGCCTCAAAATTATTGCCGCACTGCGGGGGACTTACCATTTGACGGAGGATCACTGAAAATGAGACTAACAGGGAAGCGCGAACTCGGGCGGGGACTTGCTTTTCCGCCAGCCTTTCGTGTGCAGTCTCTCGTCTTCGATATCAAACAATGACTTGGGAGAGAAACCATGAAACCTGCTATCCGACTCGCGGCCATGTCAGCTATCGGCAGCGCGATCCTCGCCGGATCGGCCCTGGCCGATACCAGCGGCAAAAAGATCGCGTTCTCCAACAACTACGCTGGCAATTCCTGGCGCCAAGCGATGCTCAAGAGCTATGACATCGTCACGAAGAAAGCAGTCGCGGACAAGGCCGTCGCCGCGGCGGACGTGTTCACCACCGCCGACAAGGAAGTGCCGACCCAGGCCGCGCAGATCCAGAACCTGATCCTGCAGGGCTATGACGCGATCGTCATCAACGCGTCTTCGCCGGACGCCCTCAACGGCGCCATCAAGCAGGCCTGCGACGCCGGCATCGTCGTCGTGTCTTTCGACGGTATCGTCAGCGAACCCTGCGCCTACCGTGTCGTTGTGGATTTCAAGGACATGGGCAAGCAGGAAGTGGCGCAGATGGCGAAGTTCCAGCCCAAGGGCGGAAACCTCCTGGAAATCCGCGGCCTCGCTGGCACCTCCATTGACGAAGCCATCCACAACGGCATCCTGGAGGGGGTCAAGGATCATCCAGAGTTCAAGATCGTCGGATCGGTGACTGGCGATTGGGACCAGACCACGGCGCAAAAGGCGGTTGCTACCGTGCTGCCTTCGCTGCCTGAGGTCGTCGGCGTGGTCGACCAGGGCGGCGACGGCTACGGAGCGGCCCAAGCTTTCGCGGCGGCTGGCAAGCCGCGGCCAACCATCATCATGGGCAACCGGCAGGACGAGCTGGAATGGTGGAAGGAGCAGAAGGCCAAGGACGGTTACACGACATGGTCCGGCTCGATCGCACCGGGCGTATCGACATTGGCATTTTGGGTCGCTCAGCAGGTGCTGGATGGCAAGAAGGTTCCACACGATCTTCTGGTGCCTTATCTCGCCTTCACTCAGGCCGACTTCGAAGCCGAACTGCCGAAGATCCCGAAGGGCAGTGTCGCGAGTCACGAATACTCCCAACAGGACGCCATCGACGCAATTAAAGCCAATATGAAGTGATGAGGCCATGGCTGACGGCTGCTCGCAGGCAGTGAATGACCCTCGAAGAATCTGATATCGTCAGACTGGGCGGCGTCGAAAAGCATTTCGGCGCCGTCCGTGCGCTGGATGGCGTCGATCTGACAGTCCGGAGTGGTGAGTGCCTCAGCCTGGTCGGACACAATGGCGCCGGGAAATCCACGCTGATGCATATACTGGCAGGGACTGTCGCGGCGGATCGTGGACGCGTGGTCATTGGCGGCGACGAGCAGAGCGTCTACTCGCCGGCGCGGGCCAAGCAACTCGGCATCCGGTGCGTCTTCCAGGAGCTGTCGCTCTGCCCCAACCTGACGGTGGCCGAGAACGCGCGGGTGTTTCATCCGGCACTGACCGGCCTCAACTGGCGTCGCAAGGCTGGCGCGCTGATCACAAGCAAGCTCGACGAGATCTTCCCGGGTCACGGCGTCGGCCCCTCCGACCTGATCCAGGATCTTCCGATTGCACGCCGACAGATGGTCGAGGTGGCGCGGGCCTTCACTGCGACCGATGAGCCGGTGCGTCTCGTGATTCTGGACGAGCCGACCTCCTCGCTCGATAGTCACACTGCCGGGCAACTGCTCGCCTTCATGCGGCGGGCCGTCGCCGACGGCATCAGCTGCATTTTCATCTCGCACCTGCTCGGCGAGGTCCTGCAAAACAGTGACCGGATCGTGGTAATGCGTGACGGGCGGACCATCGCGGCTGATCGCGCCGAGGCCTTCGACCGCAACCGGCTGGTAGCCACTATGGGCGGCTCAGAACCGCGCCCGACCGAGGCGAACGCCAGCGACCGTTTGGCGCGAGGGAAAACTCGCCTGCATGTTCGCGCGCGCCCGCGGCAGCAGGGCGGGTCCACAGACTTGGTAGCCCACGAGGGAGAGATCATCGGCCTTGCCGGGCTTGCCGGCCACGGGCAGACCGAGTTGCTGCTAACAATTTTCGCGGCTGCGACGCGCCAGTGCCCAGGCGTCGCGGTCAACGCAACGGTTGCTTTGGTGGCCGGCGACCGCCAAGCCGACGGCATTTTCCCTTTATGGTCGATCGCGGAAAATATCGGCATATGCTCATTGCGCAAGCTGCGCCAGGGAGCTTTGATTTCGCGCCGGCTGGAGGACAAGCTGGCCAATTTCTGGCGCGACAGGATCAAGATCCGCACTCCCGATATCCACAATAACATTCTATCACTGTCAGGTGGCAACCAGCAGAAGGCGCTGTTTGCACGCGCGCTTGGGTCGGAGGCGCGCATTGTGTTGATGGACGACCCGATGCGCGGCGTCGATATCGGCACCAAGCTCGAAGTTTATGATCTCATTCGCGAGGAGGCGCGCGGCGGGCGGACCTTCATCTGGTACACGACGGAGACCGACGAATTGAAGAAGTGCGACCATGTCTACGTGTTCCGCAATGGCGCTATCGTCGCCGACCTCGCCCGCGATGAGCTGACCGAGGAAAAGGTGATCCAGTCCTCCTTCGTCGGGGCCGACCCGAGATGACGGCCAAGTCGATTGTCGCGGCCCGCCCAGCATTCATGCCTTTCGGCAAGACCGATTCACCGCGGCTGCTGCGCGCGTTGCTGCCAGCCCTGTCGCTGGTGCTGGTGCTGCTGGCCATCGCCTGGCTGAACCAGCGCGCGATCAGCTATTTCGGCTTCACCCTAATGCTAAATCTGGCGATCCCGATCGCGCTGGCGACGGTCGCGCAGATGTTCATCATTACCGGCAACGACCTCGACCTGTCGATCGGCGCTTTCGTGGGTTTCGTCGGCTGCGTCACGGCGACCTGGCTGCGCGACACCCCGATCTTGGGGACCCTCACGCTGTTGGGCTGCGTCGGCGTATATGCGGCGCTCGGTGCGCTGATTTATTGGCGCAACCTGCCGTCGATCGTGGTGACTCTCGGCATGAACTTCGTCTGGCAAGGTCTCGCCGTACTTCTGCTGCCCAAGCCCGGCGGTCGGGCGCCGGACTGGCTGTTGGCGTCGATGAGCGCCAAGCCGCCCTTGGTTCCGTTTCCGGTGCTGGCCGCGCTGATCATCGCTGCGGTCACGTATTTCGGCCTGATGCGTACATCCTATGGAGCTATCCTGCGCGGATCTGGTGGCAACGCCGCCGCGATCGGTCGCGCCGGCTGGTCGCTGCTGAAGGCTAAGATCGTACTTTACGCGTGCGCCGGCCTGTTCGGCGTGCTGTCGGGGCTCTCATTGATCGGCATCACGACGTCCGGCGACGCCAACATCGGCAACGGCTACACCCTGCTGTCGATCGCGGGCGTCATCCTGGGCGGCGGCGAATTCGTCGGCGGACGGGTATCCCCAATCGGCGCCGTGATCGGCGCGCTGACGCTGGCGCTGGCGGCTTCCCCGCTTCTCACCTTCATGCATCTTCCGCCGGACTGGCAGGTCGCCGCCAACGGCGCCATTCTGATCGTGGTGCTCGCCGCGCGCGCTTTGATCAGCCGCAGGGAGGTCGAGCAATGATGGCGGTGCGCCGTTGGCTGTCCACGAATCCCTGGATGTGGTCCTATCTCGGCGCGGCCGTCGTGTGGATCGCGGCGATTACCTTCACTCGCGGCTATGGCGCTGGTGGCATGCTTATCGCGGCGCTGTCGCTTGCGGTGTTCACGGTGGTGGTCGGCATCGGGCAGATGTTCGTCATCACGCTCGGTCCCGGCAACGTTGATCTGTCGTTGCCGGCCAATATCGGGCTTTCCAGCGCGGTGGCGATGACCGTGATGGCCGGCGATGACCGTCTGATCGCCCTCGGCCTTGCCGCCGCACTCGGCTGCGGGCTCGCCATCGGGGTCGTCAACTACCTCCTGATCCGCGCGCTAAGCATCCCACCAATCATCGCGACGCTTTCGGCGAGCTTCATCATCCAATCGATCGACATCAGCTACGGGCGCGGTCTGCAGATCAAGCCACCGCCGGGCTTTGCCGATTTCACGAACATCCAAATCCTCGGCATTCCCTTGCTCGCCATTCTCACGGTGGTGTTCACTGTGGCCGCCGGCATTGCTTTGCAGCGCTCCGTTTATGGCCGATCGGTGCTGGCGATCGGCCAGAACATTCGGGCAGCAAGGCTCGCGGGAATCCAGGTCGGATGGGTGCGCTTTGCCACCTACGCGCTGTCGGGCACGCTTGGCGGTCTCGACGGGGCATTGCTGGCCGGTTATTTCCGGGGCGCGAACGTCGACATCGGCAATGAATATCTGCTCGCCTCTGTCGCCGTAGTCGTGATCGGAGGCACCTCGGTTGCCGGCGGCAAAGCCAATGTCACGGGGCTATGGGGCGCGGCGCTCTTCCTCGTCCTGCTTCTGACCATGTTGAACACTTTTGGAGTCAGCGCCGGCATCCGGCTCTTGGTAACCGGCCTCGTCATCGTCGCCGTCATTTCGGCCGCAGGGGGAGAGAAAAAGCGGGCCTAGTGTAAGGCACGATTGGAAAGGATCCTGTCCTGGTCTTGCGAAGCTGCGTTGGCCCCTTGATTCACGGCCGACTCTTACGAGCCAAGCAGCAAACGACCTTCACTCAGCAGCGGCTGCACGACGATGCGCTTGACTTGAAGCATTCCTCATTTGTCTCGTCGGTAGAAGGCTCCGCGGCCGACCAATGAGATATCCCTGCATCTCGTCGCAGCCCTCCTGAACCAGGAGAGCCATCTGAGCGTTCGTCTCGATTCCTTCCGCGAGAACCGGAACTCCGAGCCCATGCCCCTGGCGGACCTGCCGATCGAGGTTTTCGCGCCGGAACTGAGCGGCCGAGACGTTTACCGCGACCCGTAGCGGCTGATCCCAGGAAGCCGCCTCCAGGCAAGCCTCCGTAAGGACCCAGTCGTCAATTTGCGCGATCGTGCCGCTCTGTTCGGCGATCGGAATGAAGTCTCCAGGTGGAATGACGCCGCGCACCGGATGCCGCCAGCGAACCAGTAGCCCATCAGAGAGCCGTTGCGGTCCTGCTGCGGCTGATACTCCAGGTATAGCTCCCCCCGCTCAACAGCGCCTCGCAGATCGTGCTCCAGCGCACGGCGGTTGCGCAGCTGTTGGTCCATGGCGCTGGTGAACAGGCGAATGGCACCCCTGCCCTCGTGCTTGGCCCGATAAAGCGCTGCATCCGCGTTTGACAACAGCGCTACAGCATTGTCCGCATCTCTCGGATACAGGGCGACGCCGACACAAAGGTCGATCTTCAGCGCATGACCCTCGACCTCGATCGGTTGCTCGAACTGTTTCCGCATGCGCCTGGCGAGCAATTCGGCGGTCGCTGGTAGTGGCAACTGATCGGCGATCCCGATGAATTCGTCACCGCCGACGCGTGCCACGTACGCCCCTTGCGCGGCCTCCTGCAGCCGCCTTGAGGCTTCGCGAAGGACGGCGTCGCCGACGGCATGGCCGAAACGGTCGTTGATCTCCTTGAAATGATCGAGGTCGATGCAAAGCACAGCGAAGGCGCCGTCGGTGATCTGCGCGCGCTCGACAGCGGTGCCGAGCTGCTCGTCCAGAGCGGCCCTGTTGGGGAGCTCAGTGAGGGCATCATGACTCGCGAGATAGCTCACCCGCTGCTGTGCTCGATTTCGTTCGGTTACGTCGAAAGCCACGCTGACATTGGCGGGTTCACTATTCCTTGGAGGTACTTTTCGTTGCCATGGGCGCCAAGTCGCCGAAAGCTTCAGCGAGAGTCCAGCAAGGTCGACTCCTGTAGCCGTCCGTGCGGGTTCATTTCTTCTTCGCCTTGGGTTGCTTCTTTGGCACCGGGCTCGCTACGGCTTCCCGTGCCAGCCGCTCGGCCTTCAGTCGCTCTCGATTCTGAGCAAAGGCCCTCTGGGCGAGCGCGTGCTCGGACATGGCCTTCTCCGCGTCGACTTGGCGGAAGGCCTTGCGTGCTTCACGCTCCGCTTTACTGATTGGTTTCGGCGGTTCGTATTCACCAACTAATTTTGTCATCTTTTTCGATCGGATCCTTCGCTCGAATGGGTTGGGTCAATTCTTGCTTTTGAGCCCGGCCTCTCGCGCCAGGCGCTCAGCCCTGAGACGTTTATCGTTTGCTGGAACTCGGGATCGTCGTGCTGTCCGCTATCGTTTGCCGCTCACCAAACGGGGTTTTGCGCCTTTCGGTCTGCTTCATCCGCGCCGTCGTAAGATGTTTCCTCCTGACCCCTGCCAAGCGAATCCAACGTTCATCCGCTGCCAGCGGGTAACCCGGACGCCGGTCGACAATAGCAAGTGCGAGGCAGCTTATCCGGTTCGAACCATCGTCCGCATTTTCGTCGGATTGTTGGTTTCGGGTCAGAAGATCATTGAAAATACGAAAGCTGATCTTCCGTAACGACCCGCTCGATTTTCTCCGACTTACACTTGATGCGGTATCTAACTCGTCCATCGGACTCGATCGGCATATGTTGGATGATGGTGTAAATCACTGGCGGTTCAATGGTGGCACGTCCTTGCGGACCTTGGGGTTGGTGGCGAACCTCTTCATTTAGCCTATAAGCGTATGGCATGTGTTACCTCAAGGTTGCGGCTGCTCTAGCGTAGAGCGTGGGACGTAACGCATATGTCGCTCCGCCTCTGGCTCTTATATCGAATAAGGATACTCTAGTCCTCAAGAATGGATTTTGTAGCCTCGAATATCTGTTCCGCTGTGCCGTTGATCGTGCCCTTGGCCCAGGCCTGAAACACGGTCACGTACGCGTTCTTGTAAGCCTCTTCGTCTGCAGAGAAGTAGACCTCGTCCGTGACGGTATCCAAGACAAGCGCTCCTTTATCGATGCAAATTTCCTCGATTAGAACCAGGCGCTCTTCTTGCTCGGCGAGATGCCGCTTTACAATGCTCATTGAATCTCCTGCGTTGCGCTGACACGTTCTTCGGATGCACCGCCGCCCAATGCACTCGCGAATGGCTTCCTGTAGAGCTGGAACAAACCGGTGAAAGGGGTGAGCGATATCACCAAAGGAATGACGCGCGTGCCGGCGGGACCAGGATGGCTCAGCAGGCTGCAGCGTCACATGTCGAGAGCGCCAGCGGCCGGTGCACTACTCTGGCAGTCTGTAAATATCCCCCGGCCCAAGTTTTAGATCTTCGAACAACCTTTGCTGTTGTTGCGTGAGGGGGTGGGCCAGAAGTTCAGCTGTCCAGCCTTCAGGGACGGCTGCGAGTACCAAAGTCAGGGCCTGGCTTGGCTTGGCGAACGCAATCCAAAGCTGCTTTATCGGCTCCGTCGATATATCGTCCGACCTCACTTCAACGATTGTAAAGGAGTTGCCAAATGACTCTGCCATGAACGGCCAATGCGATCGCCGGCTGTTGGTTCATTTGCCCGTTGAATCATCCTTCGGACGGAGAATGCCGAACGGGGCCGACAATCAACCTGTAGGTGGGCACACAAGCAGTGTTCCACGATTCCAGGGTCGCTCCGCAAACCGCGCATTCGAAGCTGGCGATCTGCCTACCGGGGGCTATTGCCTCAGTTCGGCTATAGACGGCGCCGCACCGACAGGATCGGTGATGAGATTCGAGCATGCACGGTTATGCGCCCGAAAGACAAATTAAGCCACTTCGAAATTCGATCTAGCCCATTGAGGTCCGAGACAGAGACGCCTCGTGGTCCCACCTTTTCAATCTGTTCGTCTACTAGCCAGGCGATCACAGGGGCCGACGATCGAAAAGAAGCCACGACAAGCCCGCTTACAGACGCTTGAAGGCGAAGCAAAAACCCCGCCCCTGATGACTCAGGCGCGGGGCAGGACCACAAGCTCAGCCAGTACATCCGTGGCTAGAGCGACAGGTCTGTCGTGCGCTTAACTAAGCAGCACGAAGATTTTCGGCAGCAGACTTGCCGGTGCGACGGTCTGCGACGACGTCGTAAGACAGCGTCTGACCTTCGTTCAGAGTGCCCATACCCGCGCGTTCGACCGCGCTGATATGAACAAAAACATCGTTGCTGCCGTTTTCCGGCTGGATAAAGCCGAAGCCTTTTTGGGTGTTAAACCACTTCACTGTACCTGTATTCATCAGGTCTTCCTTTCGCATACGCGCAGGAGCTGGCGCGCGGACTTGCGGCCAGCTTTCCGGTTAGTCGATGTTTGGAGAATGTCTGAAACGTGCGCGCCGTCAGGAACTGAGGCGAAAGCGGAACAGTTGTTCGGCCAGTATCGATGTTGAGATCATACATCAGCAGTTGAGAGACTTCAAGAAGAAGCTGCCGGTTCTTCTCATCATGGTTGGTGTATTTGTTCCTTAGCTAAGAGCCGGTCAAACCCGATGACTGATCACGGGAGCGACCCGAGATGCTCGGAGATGCAAACGCCTCCTCATTTGCACGACAGAACAATAACTGCCGGCCGTGGCCGCAAGTTGCTTGAATGCTTACATGAGGTTCCCTTTTCGCGCCTTTTCCTGCATAGTTCGGCATGGCAAAAGTAAAAGTGAGCTTCAAACCACTCCGTAACTCAGAGGGCGACTGGACAATTATTGCCGAGTATCCGGGGGCAGAACCCCGAGAAATCACCGGCTTCACGAGCAAAGCCGAAATTGACGAATGGATAAATGGCGAGCGTCGGATCGCGTGGCTCCGATCACAGGGTTACGCCAAGTGACACGAGACTCCTTTCTTTAATTGTCGCGTCCGTCTTGCAAGGCGATACGACCCCGACCAAGGGGGTAGGGATATAGTAATGACCGAACGGAAACGCTCCGCCCAGCAGCAGGTCGCCGACGAGGCGGACCGAAAGGCCCAAAACCCGAATGGCGCTCGGCAAACGATCGCGGACAGCCAGGCCGATCCAGAGTTTCAAGAAAACCACAGACGTCTCAGAGCTGAGCGGTTAGCGCGAGAGGTCGCGGGCAAGATCGGCAAGTAAGGCGTCTTGAAGTTTCATTCGGTGACGCTTTGAGCCACGGAAAGCTGCTCGGGCAACCGAATGTTCGCTCCGAACCGAGGAACGAAGGCGCCAGCGCCAAGTTTTTCCAGTGCCCCTGCCCCAGGGCGAACCCCGTACTGGCCCCAGCTCATAGCCCCCCTAGCCCCAGAGCTGGGGCCGACTTCATCCCCGGCAGGATGCCCTTCGGAAAAGCTTCAGGGAAATCGCTCGCCGAGCACTATTCGTCGGCCGCGGCAGCAGCGGAATCCTGGTTTGCCCACCAACTTCAGCCCCGTCTCGATCTTCGCGAGAAACGCCTGGATTTCGGCGCGCTCGTTCAGGCCCGGATTGTTGTCGAGTCGCGTGAGCAACTGCTCCTTCTGGTTCAGGAGCTTCGCAACAGCAGACAATCTCTCTTCTCCGCGAAAGCGAGGATGACGTCGAAGGGGCCGCTCCGAGAGCGGCCCCTTCTCGAGATCACCAGCTTCGGGTGCCGAAGCTGAAGCCGATGCTCGGGCCACCGCCATAGTAGCCGTAGCCACGATCGTAGTAGCCCGGGCCGCCATAGTAGCCGTAGCTTCGGCGGACCACGTACCCGTCGTCCCCGCCGTAGTACTGCCGGACATAGCGGGGGCCGCGGCCGACTGCGCAGGGGCGAAGACAGCCTCTTTGGTAGGCAGCATCCCTGACCCACCCGCACGGCCCGTTTGTTTTCACGCGCACGAGAATACGCGAGAAATATATTTCCTGCCGTCCGGGGCCGCTGCAAAATGGGGCCTAAAGTTGGAGCTTGGACTAGGGGGTCCGATTGCACCGATTTGTTGCCAAAGCCAACGTCGATCACTTCATTGGCCTTCTGAGCAGCAGTGATCTGACGCCTAACAAGAGACGGGACATCACCGCGCTATTGGTCGCGGAGCTGCATAAGCTCGCGCATGATCTAGAGCATCTTGACTTTGCCGAGAAGAAAGTCGCAGAGGGCCGAGAGAAGGTGAGCGGCGTCAGAAGCATGCGCAATAGCCACCGCTTTGGCACGACGGAGCGCCAACAAGCGGAAGATCTGCTCGTGGCGCACGAAAATTTACAGACGGTGCTCGAAGATTTTTGTCATCGTCTGCGCGTAAAAGTTGTTGGACGACCGCTCTGAGTTCGACGGCAGTATCGTCGGCCAAACGGACCCTCCGCTGCGTCGGCGATCTCAAGGACTACATTGACCGTTGGCTGACGCGCAAACTCGCCGAGCGATCACCGAACGCTCTGACCGAAGTGCATTGATCCAAATCATCGCAAGAGTGCTTCCAGCCCGAGAGGATGCCCAAACCCTGCTCGCTGGTCTACGCGCCCTGAGCAGCGCCGTGTTTTCAGTTCGAGATCGCAATTTCAACTAGCGGACGAGCGGCGTCGGCGACCTTTCGGCTGAAATGAGCCGGTCTCGTTGCGAGCGGCGAAAAGGAATGAAGGGCGGGGTAGTCCTACTTAAGGGAGGACCTTGATCTTCACTCCTGCGCAACTGCCGAGCACGTTAGTGGCGCGCGCAGGCCTCCGCATTTGATACAGGTCAAACGCCGCACTGCCTGCTACCCAAATTGGTGACGGCAAGATGTCGCAGTGTCACGTCGCCGTCGGCACGCTTGCTCATCGTCGCCAGCCAGCAATGGCCGCGCAGCTTGATGGGGTTATCGAGCGGGCGGCCCCAGCCCTTCACCTAAGCCATGGCGCTGTTCTATCAAGGACGGGCCAGAGCCGGGCGTCGGGTTCATCCGCCGTCCGCCCGGCATAGGCGCAAGGGGGGGCCGCCAGCGTCCGCCCAAAATGACCAGCGACCCTGCCGACCACTTTCAATTGCCCTGCCCCGAAAGCAGCAGCCATGGGCGACGATGAGAGGCTATGATGGTATCCGAACAGCAGTCAAACTCCGCGCAGCATTGACGTAAATCACCATGCTCACCCTCCGCGCAATCGGCGATCCCGACGATTTTCACGGTCCTCGAAGACGGCCAGACCATCGGCCGCATCCGTCAAACTACGGTAAGCGCGGCGGAATGCGGCCAAAGTTTCCGAAGAGGTGAGTGCACAAATTTCGTCCAAACTTCGCTAATTGTGTTACAGTTTTCGTATCACCGCCCATCCTAGGCCGCTATCGGTGACTGAGAGTGTAGCGCTCCCGCCTTCTTCGGGAGTTTGGCTATGCCAGCCTACCTCATCTACTTTGTTGATGCCGACGGCCACATCTATCAACCGCCGCAACCGCTGAAGTGTGCTGACGGTCAAGAGGCCATCGAAAAAGCGCGTCAGTACATTGACGGAAAAGACATTCAGGTTAGGGAGAAGAACCGCTTAGTGGCGAGGTTCCCTCATCAACACCACCCCGTTGGCCGATTGGCCCGAGAGCGCAATCACCGAACGCTCTGACCGAAGTGCATTGATCCAGATCATCGCAAGAGTGCTTCTAGTTTAGCCCGAGAAGATGGCTGCGGCTGCGAAGGCTATTTCATTTCAGTACCGCAACTATGGAGCGTTCCATACTGAACGGTTTCCGGGGGCCGCCTGCCGCCGCCGCAAGTCGGCGTCCAGCGACTAATTCTGCCTCCAGATGTTTCGTTCCTTTTACCCTCACGCTCGCCAAAAAATGTGTAGATTTAGCCCTGTGAAGCGCGAGGCGCGATCTGGATCAGGTTCCCGTTTCGATTTCGTTGCGGACCTGCCCGTGCGCCACGACAGCGAACAAGCCGGTCCCGCCGATGAGATTGCCGAGGAGAGCCGGAAGTATAAAGCCGCAGGTTGCGGCGATCGTGGCCTGCCCGGTTAGCATCAGCAACCAGGCTTCTGCCGAACCCGCTACGACGTGACTAAACCCTCCCAGCGCTATCGCGTAAGTAACGATCAGGATGACCCAGAACTCGCTGCCGCGTGCGTTCGGCAGTGTCCAGGCGATCGATGCGATGAGAAAGCCCGCCGGTGTGGCGAGTAGTAGCGTCGTTAGCCAATCGTGGGCCATGATCGGTGTTGAAACTTCGATGGCTGCGACAAGCTGATCGGGCCTGACGACGATGCATCGCGCGATCAAGAAGGCGACGAACATGGTGCCAGCCATGTTCGCCACGAATACCGCAATCCACAGCCGGAGCAGGCGTCGCAGATTGCGAAAAGTAGGATGGGTTGCGAGCGGCAGGACCGCCGTCACCGTGCTTTCCGTGAACAACTGAAGTTTGCCCAGAATGACGATGATGAAGCCAACCGGATAGCCGAGGAAGACAACCAGGTCGGCCCACTCGGCTTTCGGCAGATGCATGTGAAGCGACGCCTCGACCAGAAGCGACGCGGAGATCGCCACGCCAGCCGCAAAGCCGGAAAGTATCAGCGATTGAAGAGGTCGGCTGAGTTCTTCGTCTCCCTGCAGCCGTACTACCTCGTGGACGACCTTCGCGGACCCGGAACTCATCTCGCCCACCGATCTCTTGTCGTCGTCGGACATGGTGATCGACGGTTGTTGCTCGCTCTCTGGGGGTCTTCTCTTGTCGGACATATTTTATTTCCGGTTCTTATCGATGATAGCCGTGCCGCCAGCCGTGTGCCGGGGCGGCCCCGCGCCGCGCCAAGCAACCGGGACTGAAGTTCGATCCTGGGTCGAGTAGCTGTGATCGGTGGCGAAGTGTGCTTACTCGTGCGAGAGCCTAAAGATTTCGCCCGGCTTGAGCTCGACTTCTTCGAACATCCTTTGCTGCTTTTCGGAAAGCACGGCTGGGAGTATTTGCGCTGTCCAGCCCTCCGGAACTGCCGCGAGGACCAGCGTCACAGCCTGATTTGGCTTAGCCAGGGCAAGCCAAATCTCGGTTGTGGACCCCGCATCAGAGGTCGCTTCTATGAGAGTGAACTCCTGACCGAACGATTCTGCATGAGGGTCAACGCCCCCTTGGAGCAACAGTTGCTGGGTTCAGTGGCCTCAACCGGGCGGCTTTAATCCAGGCGACTTCAGCCACCCGCTCATATGCGAGCCAGTCTCACATTGCCGGGCCTTCCGGATGACTTGCTCGCGTGCGGGCCCGTCTGGAAGCAATCTGGCTTGTTCGCGCAGGCGTTTTGCCTCTCCGGCAAGCCGCTCTTCCAACGATTTCGTCTGCTTGAAACGACGCCGCTTCAGCATGGCGCTGCTCCCTTGCTCGAGAGGGCAGAGCGCTATCGGCGTTCTCATCACAGCCAGTAGCCAGAACTGGGCTGTGATGTGCACAACCGTGCGCCCATGCCAGTAGCCGCGCAACGCCTGTGTTTCGCACCCGTTCCGGAGCTCTTCAGGAACGGCTCAGGGCGTAAGCGGCTAAGTCCGATGATTAAGTCCAAAAGTATCTCCACCGAGTTCAATGAGCTTCTATGCTCACGACCGGCGCAGGCGCTGGCGTGGAGTGTGTTGAACGTCGGCCGTCGTGTTGCAGGCCCCGAGGGGGACAGGGCGGCCGCCGCACGCCTAAAGCGCGCGACGGCCGTGACGTCACCGAAGCAGCATAATCAGGATGATGAGTGGGATCGGAATGCCGACGAGCCAAAGCAAAATGGGCATAGTTCTATCTCCTCAGTTTATTGCCAGTGATGATTGAGCGGTCGCGGAGCGTTTCTTCCCCCATGTCCCGTCGCGAAGTCCGCCGCCTTCCGTGGCAGCAAGAGTCGCGGAAAATGCACCGATGAACAGCGACAGCGTCAGCCAGATGGCCGTTTGCATCGCGGCCTTGCGAGCGGCATCGAGGTCGGCCTTGGCTTGGGTCACGACGTCGTTCACGCGCTTCTCGGCATCGGCCTGGCTGAGGCCGGTGCGCGCGGCCACTACTTTGGCGATGTAGGCCCTGTCGTTCGCGTTCACATCGCTTCCGGTACGGAAGTCGGTAGTCAGCAGGCGCACCATCTCTGGCCGCGGATCAGATTGTCCCTGTGGCTGTGCGGACGGATCGTTGGGACGGAGCAGCGTGTCGACGTAACCGGCCATCGGTCCGGAGTTCGCGGCGCTCGCCGCGCCCTGAGCGGCGCCGTCGAGAGCGTTGCCGAGAAGCGTAGTGGCGGGTGAGGCCAACAGCATCGCTCCGAGGACGGATGCGACCGCCCAGGCCAGGAAGCCGTGGGCCGTGTCCCTGAACAGGACCTCGGTCGTGTGGACGCCGACCCACTTCGTCCGGAGACGCCCGGCGAGATAGCCGCCGATCGAGGACGACAATATCGCCATCACGATGAAATAGAGGCCTGTGCCGATCTTGAACGTCGTCGCCGATACGCCCGAATTGCCCCACGGCGACACGACCGCGAAGCCCATGCCCAAGCCGAAGGACAGCAGGACGAGGGTTATGGCGAGCGAAGCCGCGGCACCCGCCAATACGGCTGCCCATGACACGCCGGCAACCGACGGTTCGACGATCTCCTTTGCCGCCGTCTGTGCGAATCCTTCTGCCATGGAGCTTCCTTCCTTGAGACATTGATGCCCAAGAAATGCGCAGCTTGGCGGTAAGTTCCTCCGATGAAACTTGCGAGACCACGACTTGAGCCATCCCCGGCGATTTCGATGCCAGTGGCGTCGCGAGCGGCGGCCCATTGAGATTGGAGGTCGCCACTCCGGGCGGACGAAGGATGAGCCGACGAGATCGCCCATCAGGTTGGCGACGGCCGTGACGTCGTCGCCGAAAGAGCGTCGGATCAGTCCGTTGGCCTTCCGCGTCCGCTGGGGGCGCCCCCGGCCGGCTGCGCCTTGGCACCGACCGTGCAAGCGCAAGCCAGGCGCATGCGATAACGAGAATTCTGCTCACGAAAATCTCCGAACTTTATCGCGATTCACGTCATCGCAGCGACGTCTTCCAGCTCTACCGGGACGCGCTCTTCTGAAGGGACTTGGCCGTCTCCAAATGCTTTTGCAGCACCGGAACCGTCCGCTTGGCGAAATCGGCGACGGGTGACTGCGATTTTGCTTCCCTCTGAAACTTGCGCACGTCTTCCTCGTGGTCCTTCACCATGCTACGCGCGAAGGCGGCATCGAATTGCGCGCCGGCAGCCCGTTCAGCTTGTCGTAGATCGCCTTCTGCTCGCTGTTCGGCTCGCTCGGCGCCTGAACGCCCTGCGCGTCGGCGAGCTGCTGCGCCTGGTTCAGATTGTCCGAGTGGTCTTGCTCGAGCATCTTTCCGAACTGCTTGGCCTGGTCGCTCTGCGCCTTCTGCTGGGCGAGCTGGCCGACCTTCACTTCGGAGAGGTCGCCCTGGATGGCTTCGACCAGGAAATGCTGATCGTGCTTGCTGGCCTTGCCTTGCGGCGCGGCGGATGCGCCTGCAATCGTCATGAGACAGACACCGGCGACGGCGACGACGCCCTTCGAGATCTGATTTCGGACTTTGGTTTGCATGGTGCGCCTTCCTGATTGTTGCTTCGGGGATAGCGTCCGGGCGCGAGGTCGCGAAAGCCGACAGGGCGCGCGGGCTGTTCGTATCAACAAACCGGTCCCGCGCGGCGCGTTCCTATATCGGCGTGCAGAGCTAACCTTTGTTAGCGGTCACGCACCGTTCGCCGCACGAAGGCTTGCTTCGAACCGCGCCCTTGCGCCGTACTCGCGGCGAGCATCCCGGCAACGAGCGCAACACACCCTCCGATCAGCACCGGCGCGATCCGCGCGACCCCGCCGCTCGTCACCACCGCGTGATCACCCGCTTCCTTGCCGAACCGTCCGCGGGTCCGATGCAGTGAGGCGACCGGCGTCATCAGATTGTCGGCGCGATCGGATCCGACCGGCTGCGCCGTTTCCTGCCCCTTGAAGGCCACCTTGGCCAGATAGCGGTCCAGGAAGGCCGGCAGCAGCATGTTGCCGAGGATTACCTTTAGCGTACTGGTGCCGATCCAGACTTCGCGGCGCGGCTGGCGCACCGCCTCGAACACGGCCCGCGCGATCACCTCGGGCTGGAAGACCGGCGCGACTGGGCGCGGCTGCCGCGGCATCCGCGTTCGCGCCCAGTCGAATTGAGGCGTGTTGACCGCGGGCAATTCCATGATCGTCAGCCGGATCGCGCTGCCCTCGTGCAGCAATTCGGTCCGCACCGCATCGGTGAAGCCCCGGATCGCATGCTTCGCGCCGCAGTAAGCCGATTGCAGCGGAATGCCGCGATAGGCCAGCGCCGACCCGATCTGGATGATGTGGCCGCGGTCATGCGGCCGCATGTGGCGCAGCGCGGCCATGGTGCCGTGAACCTGGCCGAGATAGGTGACCTCGGTGATCCGGCGAAACTCTTCCGGCGTCATCTGCCAGACCGGCGCAAACATCGTCACCATGGCATCGTTGACCCAGACGTCGATGCCGCCGAAAGGTTTGGCGATCGCTTCGGCCGCAGCGAACAAAGCCGTGGGATCAGCGACATCCGCGGCCGCGACGACGGCCGAACCGCCGAGTTCGCGAACCTCGCGCGCGACCGCCTCCAGGGCGCCGACGTCGCGGGCAACCAATCCGATACGCCAGCCCTCCCGCGCAAACCGGTGCGCGATGGCACGGCCGACGCCGGCGGACGCTCCGGTGATCGCCATCACCCGCAGCCGGTTCATGTCACTGCTCCATGCGGATAAGGGCGAGCCCGGTGGTTGGGTCCATCTGCTTCTGCAAATGCGCGGGGCTCTCGGTCAGGATGATCTCGAGGGTCGGCCGCACATGGGCCGTGCCGAGATGCCCGGCCATGGCCGTGCCGTCGCGCTTTCCGACGACGATGTGGGCGTGCAGGGCGGGCTTGCCCGACGGTGCGGTGGCCACGTCGCCGACCAGCGACGCGACCTCGATCTGCTCGCGAACCTCGATGTCGCGATAGGCCTTCGTGTCCCAATCGAAATATTTAATCACCACATCGCTGAGGGCGCCGATCGCCGTGAACTGCGCGGATGCGATGCGCTGATCTTCGATGAAGCCCTGCAGGGATTTCAGCACATCATCGCCGGTGTCCAGCACCACCGCGAATGTGCGTTGACTATGCCCGTCATTGAGCAGTTTGTGCTGCATAGCGTCTCCTTGCAGGTTGATCCAACTCTCCCCGTCCGGCCAGATCCCGGATGCGATCTGCGGTCCGGCAGGCGATGGCCTGGATCGTCAGTGACGGGTTGGCGCCGCCGACGGTTGGGAACACCGAACCGTCGCAGATCCAGAGGTTGGGGATATCCCAGCTCCGGCAATCCGCGTTCACGACGCTGCGCGCGGGATCGCTGCCCATCCGCGCCGTTCCGTTGAGATGGCAGGTGTCGTCTTCCTGGGTCCAGATGTCGCGTGCATCGGCCTCCTCCAGAGCCTGCGTCATGAACTTCAAAGCATGAGCGATCAGGCGCTTGTCATTGTCGCACCAGGAATAGGTGACCCTCGGAATCCTCAGCCCGAATTGATCGACCTCATCGGCGAGCGTGACCCGGTTGTTCTCCTGCGGCAGCATTTCGCCGACGATCTTCAGCCCCGCGACATGGTTGTAGTTCTGCATGTCGGACATCAAACGCGCACCCCAGAGGCCGCGCGCGGCCATCTGCGTGTTGGCCCAGAGCTGGGGCAGCGGACCCTGGCTCATGTAGCTGTAGCCGCCGAAGAAGTCCTTGCCCTTGTCCTCGTAGTTCCAGTGCTCGGTGATCGCGAGCGAGGGCGGCCCCTTGTAAGATCGGATCTCCTGGTCCATCAGGCCCCAGACGGCCTGGTTCGACTGCGCCATCAAATTCTCGCCGACCAGGCCGGAGCTGTTGGCGAGACCGTCCGGGAATTGTCCGTTGGTCGAATTCAGCAGCAGCCGCGGCGTCTCGATCGCGTAGCCCGCGACGACGACATGCCGCGCCCGCTGGAAATGCCAGGTGCCATCACGATGGAAGTGCACGCCGGTCGCGCGCCCGGCCGCATCGACCTCGACCCGGCCGACCATCGCGAGATCGCGGATCTCGGCGCCGGCCGCCAGTGCGCGCGGGATCCATGTCACCAGCGCGCTCTGCTTGGCGTTGGTCGAGCAGCCGGCGACGCAGAAGCCGCGATAAACGCAAGGATGAGCCAGCCCGCGCGGCGCCGACAGCGTAGCCAGCGGCGTTTCCGTCCAGCCGATGCCCAGCGCCTCGCAGCCCTTGGCGAGCACGCGCGCCGCGGCGTTCAGCGGATGCGCACGATAGGGATAGCGCGGCCGCGGCGGGCCCCAGGGATAGTTGACGGGCCCGGCGATCTTCAGCGCCTGCTCGACCTCGCGGTAATAGTTCCACATCTCGCGCCAGTCGAGCGGCCAGTCCGCACCATAGCCGAGCAGGCTGCGCGACTTGAACCATTCGGGGCGAAAGCGCAGCGACACCATCGCGAAATGGACGGTCGAGCCGCCGACCGCCTTGCCGCTGTTGTTGCTGCCGAGCTGGAGCGGATTGGCGCCGTCGACGATGCGGTCGTCGGTCCAGTACAGTTTGGTCTGCTCGGACTCGTCGGACGCGAAATCCTCCAGCGGGCGGAAATACGGGCCAGCGTCGAACGCGACGACGGAGAAGCCGTATTCCGCCAGCTTGCAGGCGAGCGTGCCGCCGCCTGCCCCGGTCCCGACGATGGCAAAATCGACCGTCTCGTCTTCCCCATACTCGCGCATCGGCACCCAGCCGCCGGGCCGGAACACGTCCGGCGCCCGTCCGCGCCGCGCCCGCGGGGTGTGCTGCGGATTATCCGACATGGCGATTGATCCGGCGCACCTCCACGGCATCGCCGCTTCCGGCTTCCGCCGCCTCCCAGGGATCGCGCTCATCGAAATCGAGGCGCACATAGCCGCGCGGGCTTGCCGGCCCGCCCCAGCCGATCTCGCTCCAGGCGGTCGGATGCGCGTAATAGGCCAGCACGACGTCGCGCGCCATGCGCCGCTTGAAGAAGTCTTGAGGCGACATGCGGCCCCAGGCCGGGGAAGTCATGTCGCCGCTCTGCATGCGGGCCAGGAGACCATCCTGCCGTGCTGCGCCGATGGCGTGGAACGCCGCGCCATAGGCCGCCTTCGCCTCCGCATCGAGCGCCTGCAATCCCTGCCGCCACGCCTCGCGCTCGCGCGGCATGCCCTCCGGCCGATAACCGTCCGAGGCGCCACGAAACAGCTTCTCGTCGATCAGCGCCGCGACCGGAACGGGCGGACGCCCGTCGGGCTGCGGAACGATCCGCGCGGCCACAGAAGCGACGGTGCGAAATTCGTCCGGCGTGAAGAATCTCGGTTCTGCAGGCACGGCAAGGCGCTGCGACACGACGCGGCGGGTCTGCTCATTCCAGGACGGTCCCTGACGCTTGGTCAGCACATCGTAGCCGGGATAACGAGGTTCGGGGCGGCCGCGATCATGCATCGGGATGGTCCTCCATGAGTTCGAGCGCAGCAAGGCCGGCGAGCGCGAGGCCGGCGAAGCTCGGTGGCGCCGGAAGCGGCGGCCCGTTGAGGATGTTCTGGCTCCAGTTGCGCCAGCCGCCCATGTTGCGAGACACGCCGTAGGCATGCAATCCAACGCCGGCAAATCCCATCGCCGCCAGCACGCGCATCCACCAGCGCGTCGCGCGATGCTGCTGCCCTGGACCGGCTAGCGCAGCCCGGCCGAGCAGCGCCGCACCCAGCGGCGGCAGCGTCACCGGCAGCAGCATGAACGGGTTGTGGAAGGCGCCGCGGAAATGCAGCAGGCCCGCCTCGCCGCTGGTGCCGAGCAGGCCCGCGCCAATCACCGCTGCCATGGTTCGTCCGGCCGGCAATTGGAAAATCTCGGGCCGCGTCCCTTTCCTGCTCTCGCGCACGCGCTCCGAGCAGAAGCCGAGCAGGCCGGACAGCAGAATCGCCATGGGCGCGCCAATCGGCGCGCCGTAGAAGAAATTCTGCCAGCTGAACCCGCCCACCTTCTTGCCGACGTTGTAGATGTGGAAGCCGGTCCCGATCAGGCCGCTCACCGCGGCCGTCAAGTAGGTCGCATCCCTGAACCAATGGGCGGCCGGTCGCGCGTCGGCGGTGCCGTGCAGGCTGGTGGCGAGAGTCGATGCCGAGACGATCAGCGGCGTGTACATCGCCTTGTTCTTGAACGAGCCCCGGTAGTGCTCGACACTGCTGTCGGCGAGCACCGAAGCGGCGAGAACGCCGGCCGCACGGTTCAGGCGCCGCGCGGCAACGACGGTCGGGCGTTTCCGCGAGCTGCGCCGCGGAGGCAGCGCTGCGGCGCGTCCGTTCCGATGTCCGTTTGCAGGCGCGCGGCCGGCCGCGAGCAGCAACACCGAGCCGGCTAACAGACCCGCGATAGCCAGGCCCGCGTTGAGGGATCCGCGATCGGTATCGAACTCGGTCATGCCGCCTCCGACACCGCATAGCGCGCCGCATCCTTGTGTTTAAAGGTCAGGCCGTTTCCAGGCCGCGACGGATCGGGGCGGATGCGGCCGGCGGCCGGCACCGGTGCACCATCGAACAGCATGTGTTCGATGCGGACGTGATCGTGAAACCATTCGAGATGGCGCAGGCGCGCCGCGGCGCAGGCGACGTGAAGATGCAGCGCCGGCGCACAGTGTCCAGACAGGTCGACGTGAAACGCCTCGCACAGCGCCGCGATCCGCAGGAACGCGGTGATGCCGCCGCAGCGGGTCACGTCGGCCTGCTGCACATCGACGGCCCTGGCCTGCAACATGCCCCGCACATCGTCGATCGTGTAGGAATACTCGCCGGCCGCAATGTCCATTCCAACCGGCGCGCGTCGGCGAACGTCATGAAGCCCGGCGAGGTCGTCGGAAGAGACCGGTTCTTCGAACCAGGCAACCTCCTGCTCGGCGAACAGAGATGCTTGCTGCAGCGCCTGCCGTACGCCATAGGCGCCGTTGGCGTCGACGAACAAGGCCGCGCGTTGGCCGATCGCGGCGCGGGCGAGGCGGACGCGTTCCGGATCTTCCGCAGGATTCGATCCGACCTTCATCTTGACGAAGGCGCAGCCATCGCGCGCGACCCATCCGGCCAGTTGCTGGCAAAGCTCCTCGTTGGAACAGGAGGTGAAGCCGCCGCTTCCATAGATGGGCACCGAATCGCGCAGGCCGCCCAGCAGCACGAACAACGGCAGATGAAGCAGGCGGGCCTTCAGATCGTGGATCGCGCTGTCGAGCGCCGAGATTGCCGTCGCCGCGAGCCCCTTCTGGCCGAGATTGCGGACCGAACTCATCATCGCCGCGTAGACGGCCGGCGGATGCAGGGCGTCGAGGCCGGTCACGACGGAGGCGAGCTTGCCCTTGATCAGACCGACCAGCGATGCGCTCGCGTAGGTGTAGCCCAAGCCGATCCGACCGCCGCCGGACACCTCGACGAGGACGAGCGTCGTCGAATCCCAGCTGATGGTCCCATCCGCTTCAGGCCTGTCGGTCGGAATCCTGAAGGCCATGGCACGGACGCCGTCGATGCGAGCGCCGGACAACACGATCATTCCTTTCCGGGCAGGACGTTCGCCAGCAGCTCCTTGGCACTGTTCTTGAGGACACTGCCGAGTTCAGGCTCGGAGGGAATCATGCTGACGAAGTTCTTGGCGTCCTTGAGCGTGATGTGCGGCGGCAAGGGCGGCACGTTGGGATCGGTGTAGGCCTCCAGGATCACAGGCCGGTCCGCCGCCAGCGCCTCGTCCCACGCCGCGCCGACGCGATCCGGATGATCGACGAAGATACCCTTCAGCCCGATCAACTCGGCATAGCGGTGGTAGGGAAAGTCGGGAATGCTCTGGGTGGATTCGGTCTTGCCGACGCCGAGCTGGACCCGCTCCTCCCAGGTGACCTGGTTGAGATCGCGATTGTTGAGCACGAGCACGATCAGGCGCGGGTTCGACCACTTCCGCCAATATTTGGAGATCGTGATCATCACGTTGAGGCCGTTCATCTGCATGGCGCCGTCGCCCATGCAGGCGATCACGGTGCGGTCCGGGTAGGCCATCTTGCCGGCAACCGCATAGGGCGTGCCCGCGCCGAGCGAGGCCAGCCCGCCCGACAACGAGGCCTTCATGCCGAGCCGCATCTTCAGATCGCGTGCGTACCAATTCGCGACGGATCCCGAATCCGCCGTGATGATCGCGTTGTCCGGCAGCCGCGGCGACAGCTCCCAGAACACGCGCTGCGGATTGAGCGGCTCGGCCGAGGTCATCGCGCGCGCCTCCAGCGTCTGCCACCAGTCCTTCAGGCCGCTTTCGATGCCACGCCGCCACGCGGACTCCTTCTTCTGGCTGAGCAGCGGCAGCAAGGCGCGCAACGTGGTCGCGCTGTCGCCGACCATGTTGACCTCCATCGGATAGCGAAGGCTCAGCCGGCTGCCGTCGATGTCGATCTGCACGCCGCGCGCATCCCCGGGCTTCGGCAGGAATTCGCTGTAGGGAAACGATGATCCGACCATCAGGAACGTGTCGCAGTTCTTCATCAAGTCCCAGCTTGGCTTGGTGCCGAGCAGGCCGATCGAGCCGGTGACGAAGGGCAGGTCGTCGGGCAGCGCCGCCTTGCCGAGCAGCGCCTTGGCGACGCCGGCCTGCAGGCGCTCGGCGACCGCCAAGACCTCGTCGGTGGCATCCAATGCGCCCGCTCCGACCAGCATGGCGACCTTCTCGCCGCCGTTGAGCACGTCGGCGGCGGCGCGAAGCAGGCTTTCGTCGGGCAGCTTCGCCGGCCCGGCGTAGCCGATGCCGGTGTGCGTCGCGCCATGCGCCATCGGCGGGTCCTTGTAGTCGAGTTCCTGCAGATCGTTGGGCAGGATCACGCAGGTGACAGCGCGCTTGACGTGCGCGATGCGGACTGCGCGATCGATCAGATGGCGCACCTGCTCCGGCACGCTCGCCAGCGCGACATATTCGGTCACGTCGGTGAACAGCGACTGCAGGTCGACTTCCTGCTGATAGCTGGCCCCAAGGCCGCTGCGGGCCTGCTGGCCGACCAGCGCCACCACGGGGACATGATCCATCTTCGCATCATAGAGCCCGTTCAGGAGGTGGATCGCGCCAGGCCCTGAAGTCGCGTAGCAGAGGCCGACCTGGCCGGTGAACTTGGCATGCGCCGAGGCCATGAACGCTGCCATTTCCTCGTGCCTGACCTGGACATATTCCATCTTGTCGCCGGCCCGCTCGAGCGCGACATCGAGCCCGCCCACGCCGTCACCGGGATAACCATAGACGCGGTTCAAGCCCCACTCGGACAGGCGATGCCATACGAACTCGCTGACATTCATGACATGTGCTCCAGATCAGCCGACCTACGCGCTTTAAACGTCGCGTGACGATGAACGTTGCAACGTGAACGCGTTTTAAGCTGCAGCGCGCCGCTACATGCGCTCCTTGACGCCGGTCGCGATGAGCCACCAGTTCACGGGATAGCTCGTGGCAAATCCTGCGAGCATCGCAATCTGCATCATGAACCAGAACTCGGGCATGACGGGCTCGAGCTTCGCGCCGAAAGCGTGCCGGAAGATCGCGAACTGCGCGACGGCCATGAAGCCGTACATACCGACTTGCCAGGCCGTGAGGGACAGCGCGTCGGCCTTCACCGCCTGAACGATTCCTTCACCCGGCGAGAGGTCTCGCAACGGCTTGATCGTGAAGTACTGGAAGGCGACGCCGATCACGAAAGCGAACACGAAATCCACCACCCAGATCGCGTAGATCTTCTCCGTGAACAGGCTCTTCCATCCCGCCCAGATCGCAATCACCGGAAATACCAGCGCAAGGCCTTCCGCAATGAGATCTCCCAATGTGCAGCCGGCCCCGCAATGCATGGCGCCCTTGGCGACCATGACGGGAAACGGCGTCTTTCGTCCTTTGTCGCCGCGCATCCTATCGTCTACGACGCGCGATGCGAGCCGTCCGAAGCGATAGTACAACCACAACGTCAGTACGGTACCGAACAGAGCGTTCACCGGCCAGACCACGTTCATGATCCACATGCGCTGGGGATGGCGCGCGAGGTCGACCGCGATGACGATCGCGCAGGCGATCCCGGCGAGCAGGCAGACCTGCGTCACGACGTGAAGCCAGTCGGGGATCATGGTCGTCCTTCTTGTTCGGAGGGAGCGCTGGCCGCGGTCCTTTCAGCGTCCGCCGGTTCAGCTTCCATCCGGGTGTCGGACGCCGGAGGGTACGATCAATCGGCCGATTTGCCGGTCGTATTCGCGCTGGATCAGTCCGGAGCACGAACACGCGACATGCTGAAGGCCGCTGCGGTTGGTCAGGCGGATCGCGGCGCGGGCGTTGCGGATGATCCCGGCCTGCTCGAAGCTCTCGAGACACTCGCTGACGCTGGCCCGGCGTATCCCAAGGAGCTGCGCCAGCACCGCATGCGTGATCGGCAGATCGTCCGAGTCCATCGCCGCCGCCGCGACGAGGAGCCAGCGGCAGAGCCGCTGCTTCACCGAATGCAGCGCGTTGCAGGCGCCGATCTGCGAGGTCTGGAACAGGACGAGGTTGACGTAGCGCAGGATCACGCTGCGGAGCACGGTGAGGTCGTCGAGCGCCGCAACGAATGTCTGCGCCGGAATGCGCAGCGCCGTTCCGGCGACCTGCACGATGCGCCGGTGCGGCGGCGTCGGATCCTCCGGCGCCAAAACGCAGGGCGCGCCGATCATGCCTTCGGAGCCGACCAGCCAGGCTTCGACGAACCGATTGGCTTCGACCTTCGCGGACACGGATATCAAGCCTCGCTCCACGAAGTAGACGTGGTCCATCGGCAATCGCCAGTGATGCAGGACCTGACGCGGCTTCAGCTCAACCTCGGTCGCGATCGAACGAAGCAATGTCAATTCGCCATCCGGGATGCACCTCAGCAGCCGGTTCTGGGCGGCACGCGGCCTGACTTCCAGGGCCTCGGTCGACCCTGAAAGCAAACTTGCCGCCTGACCGTCCTGCATCGTCGCTGCTCCCCGGTCCCCGCGACGGTTCGCCACGAGGGACTAAGGAGAGTACGCAGCCACCTGGGGCGGGTTCCCTCGGGCTGCCAAGGCGGCCCTCACAACGCCGCGACATGCGCCCGGCGCGCCGGCTCTATTTCGAAGCCGTACCGCTGCTCGAGGTATTGCCGTTGTTCGAGGTGCTGGAGCCGGTCGTGCTGTGGGTATTCGCGGAGCCCGACCCCGTCGTGGTCGTGTTCATCGCTTCGAACACAGACATGCCGTGAGGGCCGATGGTCATGACCATGGGATTACCGTCCTTGGTCTTGGCTTGCACGACAAAGGACTCGGCGACGACTTTGATGTCGGTGAAGCCGGCCTTCTTCAAGTCGTCCTGGATCTTCTCGATCGCCTGGTTCTGGTTCGAACTCGCGGTGGATTGCGAAACATTCGTCGAGTTGGTGGACGTTTGAGCAAGCACCGGGCTGGATACGGCTGCGGTGAGCAGGAAGGTCGCCAGAAGCGTCGTTTTCATCGCTGTCTCCTTGTTGTGGATGGGATGCCAGCAATAGCGCCGATGCGCCTCGGTCGTTCCGCTTGCGAGATCGGTCGAGCCGCGAAGTCGGTACGAGACCGAACGAATGGTGTTCAGCGGGCAAGCCGTTCGAGCTCGGCCCTAGGCTCCGTTGCTTCGAACTTCAAGCGGCCGGCGTGGCTGAATATCTCGTAGCCATCGTCGCGCGCGATCCCGATCAAGGTGAGGCCGGCGCGCTCGGCGGTCTCGATCGCCAGCGACGTCGGTGCCGATACCGCAACGAGAAGAGGCACACCAATGCGCGCGGCCTTCTGCACCAGTTCGACGGAGACCCGGCTGGTCATCAGGACGGCACCGCGCGAGGTCGTCAGCCCGGCTCGTGCGATCGCGCCGGCGAGCTTGTCCAGCGCGTTGTGACGCCCGACATCTTCTCTCACCATACGGATTGCGTTGCCGTCCCAAAACGCCGCGGCATGCATCGCACCCGTCGCCTGGTGATGCCGCTGCAGCGGCCGCAACGCGCCCATTGCCCTCAGAATATCACCGGGACGGAATTTGGCGGGGGCTGCAACGCGCGCCGGCGGCGGGCAGGCCTGCTCGAGACTTTCGATCCCGCACAGGCCGCAACCGACCGGCCCCGCCATCGCGCGCCGCCTTTTGGCGAGACGTTCGGCATGGGCCTCCGCGAGCCAGATCCGCACCTCGCAACCGAGCGCGAGGTCGACGGTTTCGATGCTGAGGATGTCGCGCGCCGTCTCCACCAGGCCTTCGTTCAGGCAGAAGCCGATGCCGAAATCCAGGAGATCGGCGGGCGAGGCCATCATCACCGCGTAAGTCGATCCGTTGAACGTGAGGGCGACCGGCCGCTCCTCGGCGACGCTGCGCGACGACGCCACAGGCTCGCGCCCGCGCCACACCAGCTCGGGCTTGTCGAGGCTACAGCGATCGTCCATGGCGCGCTCCAACACTGGCGTCTCGGTGCGCCGGCCCATTTCCGTGTCAGGCAAAGCTCATCTGTATCGAGCAGCCGCTCACGTCGCTTGACAGCGACGCGCTGACACGCATGAAGAACGTTGCCGCGCGGCACAGGTTCCGTGCGGTTCCCCTGCTCGCGCCATCTGAACGAATGATCGGCGCAGCCCGCCGGCTGCAGGCGCGTATCAACGTACGGCAGCGCGCAAACTTTCGTTCCGGCACGCCGACGAATTTCCCTTGATCCGAACGATCTCTATGACCGCATTGAGGATTTTGTCCTCGCGCGGCCTCGCCAGAGAAAGTTCATGCCGAGGAACCGCAGCCATCAACATACGTTGGCGAAGCGGCTGACGACTTCCCGACGAGAAGCATGACCATGGTGCAATCCAACGAAGCTGGTAACGACGCAACGGAAACGGTCGAATATGACGGCCCGGCTGGCGGCTGGGGGTCTCTCAAGGGAATCGCGCGGATCTTCGGCAAGGAATGGGATTCGCCGACCGCACTGGATACGCTTCGCCGGCAGAACAAGCCGAAGGGCTTCATGTGCGTGTCCTGCTCCTGGGCCAAGCCGGCGGACTATCACGCATTCGAATTCTGCGAGAATGGCGCCAAGGCGACGCTCTGGGAATTGACCTCACGCCGCTGCACGCCGGACTTCTTTGCCGAACACACGGTGAGCGACCTGCTCGCCTGGAGCGATTACGACCTCGAGCAGCAGGGCCGGCTGACGCATCCGCTGCGCTACGACAGCGCGACCGACAAATACGTCGCCTGCTCCTGGGAGGAAGCCTCTCAGGCGATCGGGACGCAATTGAAGGCGCTCGATCCCAAGTCGGTGGTGTTCTACTCGTCGGGCCGCGCCAGCCTGGAGACATCCTATCTCTACGCCCTGTTCGCGCGCGTCTACGGCAACAACAACCTGCCGGACAGTTCGAACATGTGCCACGAGACGACGTCGGTCGCGCTCAAGAAGCTGATCGGCGCCGGGGTCGGGACCGTCGTGTTCGACGACCTTAGCAATTGCGATGCGATGTTCTTCTTCGGACAGAACACCGGATCGAACAGCCCGCGCTTCCTGCATCCGCTGCAGGACGCGGCCAAGCGCGGGGTGCAGATCATCACCTTCAATCCGGTTCGCGAGAAGGGCCTGGAGTTCTTCGTCAATCCGCAAAGCCCGACCGAAATGCTGACGGGTCACAGCACCCAGATCAGCAGCCAGTATCACCAGGTGAAAGTCGGCGGCGATATCGCGGTCATCGTCGGCATCTGCAAGCACGTCTTCGCCGCCGACGATGCGGCCAAACAGCAGGGAAAACGCGTCATCGATGCGCCCTTCGTCGAACAGCACACCCAGGGCTTCGAGGCGTTCGAGGCCAAGGTCCGGGCAACTCCGTGGAGCGAGATCGAAACTGCCTCCGGTCTCAGCCGGGAGGTCATCGAAGGTGCCGCCCAGGTCTATGTCGAGGCCGACCGCGTCATCGGGATCTACGGCATGGGGCTGACCCAGCACGTGCACGGCTTCCAGAACGTCGCCATGCTGGTCAACATGCTGCTGCTGAAAGGCAATATCGGCCGCGACGGCACCGGGATCTCGCCGGTGCGCGGGCATTCGAACGTGCAGGGCCAGCGCACGGTCGGCATCTCGGAAAAGCCCGAACTGGTTCCGCTCGACAAATACGCCAAGCAGTTCGGGTTCGAGCCGCCGCGCGACAAGGGCATGAACACGGTGGAGACCTGCGAGGGTGTGCTCGCCGGCAAGGTCAAGGCCTTCGTCGGATTGGGCGGCAACTTCGTGCGTGCGATTCCCGAACGCGCCAAGATGGAGCAGGCCTGGCGCGACCTCGAGCTGACGGTGCAGATCGCGACCAAGCTCAACCGCAGCCACCTGATCCATGGCAAGGCCGCCTATCTGCTGCCTTGCCTCGGCCGCACCGAGGAAGACGTCCAGGCGAGCGGGCAGCAGGCCGTCACCATGGAGGACACGTTCAGCTGCATCCAGGGCTCGATCGGGCTGCGCAAACCGGCGAGCGAGCATCTCAGATCCGAGGTCGCGATCGTGGCGGGTCTTGCCAAGGCGACGCTGCGGCCCTACCCGAAGCTGACCTGGGATGCGTGGGTCGGCAATTATGACCTGATCCGCAACGAGATCGCCGAAACCTATCCGGACGAATTCCACGATTTCAACGCGCGGATGTTCACGCCGGGCGGCTTCTACCGCGGCAACTCGGCCCGCGAACGGATCTGGAAGACCGAAAGCGGCAAGGCCGAGTTCACCGTGCCGGACACGCTGACCTCGACCGGCTTTTCCGATGCGCCCGGCCGCTACCGGCTGCTGACCATGCGCAGCAACGACCAGTTCAACACGACCATCTACGGCTACAGCGACCGCCTGCGCGGCATCGAGGGTACGCGGGACGTGCTGCTGATGAATCCGGACGAGATCGCGCGCGCCGGCCTGCAGGACGGCCAGATGGTCTCGCTGGTCAGCGACGCCGAGGACGGCGTCGCGCGCGAAGTGGGACCGCTCAAGGTGACCCCGTTCAAGCTGCCGGACGGCTGCGTCGGCGCCTACTACCCGGAAATGAATCCGCTGATCCCGCTGTCGCACCACGACAAGCACTCCAAGACGCCGGCGGCAAAATCGGTCCCGGTTCGCATTCGCGCGTGACGGCACGGCTACGGCAGGGGGCCGACGGATGCAGCTTTTTCGTCCCGGCGCGAACACGATCGCCATGCTGGTGATCGCGGCGATTGGAGCGACTCCGGTGCTGGCCGTCGGCCTGTCCTATCAATTGATGCGCTCGCCCTATGCGACCGACCAGAACGTCACGCGGAACCAGCCCGTGCCGTTCAGCCACGAGCATCATGTCTCAGGGCTCGGGCTCGACTGCCGCTACTGTCACACCTCGGTCGAGAAGGCGCGCTTTGCCGGCATGCCGCCGACCGAGACCTGCATGACCTGCCATTCGCAGATCTGGACCAACGCGCGGATGCTGGCGCCGGTGCGCGAGAGCCTCGCCAAAGGCCAGCCGATCGCATGGACGCGCGTCCATCGGCTGCCGGACTACGTCTATTTCGATCATTCGGTTCACGTCGCCAAGGGCGTCGGCTGCACGACCTGCCATGGCGAGGTCGGACAGATGCGGCTGATGCGGCAAGCGGCGCCGCTGACGATGCAATGGTGCCTCGACTGCCATCGCAACCCCGCGCCGCATTTGCGTCCCACCGAGGCGGTGTTCGACCCCAACTGGCACGCCCCGAAGGACCAGGCCGAGGCCGGCGCGAGGCTCGCCGCCACCTATCACATCCACACAGACCATCTGACGGACTGCACGATATGCCACCGCTGACCGAACTGCCGACGCGGCCCGAACCGGCGCGGCGCAGCAAGCTCAACCGGCGCCAGGCCCTCAGCCTGCTCGCGACCAGCATGGCCAGCAGCCTCGCGGCCTGCAGCAAGCCGGACCAGCAGATCCTCCCCTATATCCGGATGCCGGAGCGGATCGTTCCCGGCGAGCCGCTGAAATTCGCGACGACGCTCGGACTTGCCGGACTAGGGCGCGGCGTCATCGTCACCGCGATCGACGGACGGCCGATCAAGGTGGAAGGCAATCCGCGCCATCCCGGCAGTCTCGGCGCCACCGACGTGTTCGCCGAGGCCGCGGTGCTGTCGCTCTACGATCCGGACCGCTCGCGCACCATCCTTCATGACGGCGCCATTGCGTCGCGCGAAGCGCTGCAAGGTGCGCTGGCAAGCCAGCTCGCCGACGCCCGCAATCGTCAGGGCGACGGCCTGCGGCTATTGACCGGCCGCACCACATCGCCGACCGCGCTCCGCCAGATCGATGCCCTGCTCCAGGCGTTCCCCGCCGCGGCGTGGCACGCCTACGACCCGACCGACGACGACAACGCGCGCCAGGGAAGCCAGCTCGCGCATGGCCGGCCGCTTCGCGGCGTAGCCGACCTCGCCAAGGCGCGCGTGATCGTTGCGCTGGATGCCGATCCGATCGGGCACGGGCCCGACCAGATCCGGCACGGCCGCGGCTTCGCCGAAGGCCGAAGCGATGCCAACAGCTTCTCGCGTCTCTATTGCCTCGAAAGCGGCTTCACGCTGACAGGCGCCAAGGCCGACCAGCGGCTGGCACTGCGACCCGAGGCCATCGAACGCTTCGCGATGAGTCTGGCGGGGGAGCTCGGTGAAGCTCGAGGGGCAACGGAGCTCCCCGAGCGCGAGCGCGCGCTGCTGCGCAAGATGTCGACGGACCTCAGCGCCCACAAGGGCGCAGCGCTCGTCATGGCGGGACCGACGCTGTCGAAGGAGATCCATGCGCTGGTTCACTGGATCAACGCGCAGATCGATGCACCAGTCCGTCTCATCGAGCCGATCGATCGCACGCCGTCGGGCCAGCAGGCCGCCACCCTCGAACAGCTCGCCGGCGATCTCGCGGCGGGGCGCGTGCGCCAGCTTGTCATCGTCGGCGCGAACCCTGTTTATGACGCGCCGGCCGATCTGCAATTCGGGGCGCGGCTGCAGCAGGCGCCGTTCCGTTTGCATATGGGCGAGTATGTCGACGAGACGGCGGCACTCGCAACCTGGCATGTTCCGCAGCATCATGCGCTCGAAGCCTGGTCGGATCTGCGCGCCAGCGACGGCACTGCGAGCATCGTCCAGCCGCTGATCCGGCCGCTCTACTGCAGCTACGGCGTCCACGAGCTGCTGGCCTGGCTCGCCGGGGAGCAGGATGCGAGCGCCTACGACCTGGTGCGGCAGACCTGGCAAAGCGCGGCCACCGGCGATTTCGAGGCGTGGTGGAAGCAGGCGCTGCACGACGGCGTCATCGCCGGGCCCGGCGCCGCCGCCGTCGCCGTGGCTGCGCCGCAACTACCGCCGATGCCGGGCGGCGAAGCACAGGACACGCATGCCGACGGCATCACTCTCATCCTGCGCCCCGATCCCTGCCTGTGGGACGGCTCCTTCGCCAACAATGCGTGGCTGCAGGAGTGCCCCAAGCCGCTGACCAAGCAGGTCTGGGGCAATGCGCTCGCGCTGCATCCCGACGACGCGACGAGACTCGGCGTCGCCTCCGGCGATATCGTCACGATCGGTGCCGGCGATCGAACGCTCGACGTGCCGGTTCTGACCGAGCCCGGGACCGCAGCCGGGGTCGGCACGCTCACGATCGGCGCGGGCCGGCACAAGGCGGGCGCAATCGGTGACGGCGTCGGCGCAAATGCCTATGCGCTGCGAACCGGAGAGCATCGCTGGCGCATTCCAAGCGTCTCGGTCACGCGAAGCGGACGCCGGGAGCCGATCCTAACCACGCAAAACGTGGTGCGGACGCCGAACGATGTCCGCGAACTCTATCCGCTGTACCAGCTCGGCCATACGCCGGCCGCGGCAGCCTTGGACGACACGCCGAGCCTGATGCCGCGGACCATCCAGTCGAGCGATGGTCATGCCTGGGCGATGGTGATCGATACGTCGGTCTGCATCGGCTGCAACGCCTGCGTGGTGTCGTGCCAGGCTGAGAACAACGTTCCCGTCGTCGGACCGGAGCAGATCGCGATGGGGCGCGACATGCACTGGATGCGCGTCGATGCCTACGATCATGGCATGGCGAACGGGAGGCCGCTCGGCTTCCAGCCGGTACCCTGCATGCATTGCGAGCATGCGCCGTGCGAACCGGTCTGTCCGGTCGCGGCGTCCGTGCACGACCATGAAGGCCTGAACGGGCAAATCTACAATCGCTGCATCGGCACCCGCTTCTGCGAAGCGAACTGCCCGTACAAGGTCCGTCGCTTCAATTTCTTCGGCTACGCCGACGGCGAGGAATACGCTAATCTCGGCGCGGACTCCTATCGCGGGCAAAAAAATCCGGAGGTGACCGTTCGCGCCCGTGGCGTGATGGAAAAGTGCACGTATTGCGTCCAGCGGATCAGCGGCGCGCGGCGCAGCGCGGAGCGCGAGAATCGCACGCTCGGTCCGGACGAGGTGCGCACCGCCTGCCAGAACGCCTGCCCAACGCGCGCCATCAGCTTTGGCGACCTCAACCACACCGATGCCGAGATCAATCGCGATAAGGCCGATCCGCGCCACTATGCCCTGCTCGGGCATCTCGGCACGCGGCCGCGGACCACTTATCTGGCCGACCTGCGCAATCCCGCGGAGGAGTAGACATGAGCCAAGTCCTCGTGCCGCAACAGCCGCCCGCGCATCGCTGGATTTCGGCGGAGCGCGCCGACGACGTCGCGATCACCCAGGCCATCGCCGACCCGCTGTTCACCGGGTTCGGCAAGCGGTGGTGGCTCGCGCTGCTCGCCACCCTGCCCTTCGTGCTCTGGCTGCTGGTCGCGATCGTCTGGCTGTTCTACCGCGGCATCGGCATCTGGGGCATCAACTCCACCATCGTGTGGGGCGTTGCCATCGCCAATTACGTCTGGTGGATCGGCATCGGCAACGCCGGCACGTTGATTTCGGCGATGCTGCTGCTGACCAGGCAGCGATGGCGAGCCTCGATCAACCGCTTTGCGGAAGCCATGACGCTATTCGCGGTCGCGATCGCCGGGCTGATGCCGATCATTCATCTCGGCCGGCCGATCTATGCCTACTGGCTCGCGCCCTATCCGAACACGATGGCGCTGTGGCCGCAATGGCGCAGCGCGCTGGTCTGGGACTTCTGGGCCATCGTCAGCTATCTGCTGTTCTCGATCCTGTTCTGGTACGTCAGCCTGATCCCCGACCTCGCCACCCTGCGCGACCGCGCGCCGCGGCGAGGGGCCCAGCTCGTCTACGGCGCATTCGCGCTGGGCTGGCGCGGCTCGGCGCGGGAATGGTCGCGGCTCCAGACGCTGCACAGCACGATGGCGGCGCTCGGCGTGCCGCTGGTCTGTTCGGTCCATTCGATCGTCGGCCTCGATTTCGCCGCCAGCCTCATGCCCGGCTGGCAGGAGAGCATCTTCCCGCCCTATTTCGTGGTCGGCGCAATGTATTCCGGCTTCGCGATGGTCGTCGTGCTCGCAGCGGGGATCCGATGGGGGCTCGGCCTCCAGGCCATCATTACGCCCCGGCATTTCGACGCGATGGCCCGCATCCTGTTGATGGCCTCCATCGTGATGTTCTATTCCTATGCGACCGAGTGGTTCATGGGCTGGTATGGCGGCGAGCATGCCGACCGCGCCGTTGTGCGCTTCGAGTTCACCGGCACCTACGCGCCGCTGTACTGGGCGCTCCTGACCTGCAACTGCCTCGTGCCTCAGCTCCTGTGGTGGCCGTTCGCGCGACGTTCGTTGCCGGTGCTCATTCTTGTCGCCATCGCGATCAACATCGGAATGTGGCTCGAGCGTATCCTCATCGTCTGGAATACGCTGTCGCACGACTACATGCCTTCGCTATGGCGCAGTTTCCATTTTACCTTCTGGGACTGGAGCTTCCTGATCGCGCCACTCGGCTTCTTTGCCTTCCTGTTCCTGCTCTTCATGCGGCTGATCCCGAGCGTGTCGATGTTCGACATGCGCGAACTCGCCCACGAGGAGGCCGCCGCATGACCGCGACGCTGGTAGCGCAGTTCCTCGACGCCGAAACACTGCAAGCGGCCTTGCGGCGCGTGAAGAGCACGGGCCATGCCGCACTGGACGCCTTCACGCCCTACCCGATCGAAGGGCTGGCGGAACAGCTCGGCCTCGATCGCTCGCGGATAAGGGTGGCGATGCTGATCGGCGGGCTCGCGACCGCCGCTTTCGCGTTCGGCCTGCAATGGTACAGCGCCGTGATCGACTATCCGATCGACAGCGGGGGCCGGCCGCTCAATTCCTGGCAGGTGTTCCTGCTGGTCCCCTTCGAGGTTGGCGTGTTTGCCGCCGCCCTCACCGGCGTGATCGCCTTTCTGCGGTCGTGCCGCCTGCCGCGGCTGCACGATGCCCTGTTCGAAATCCCGGGTTTCGAGCGCGCGACCCAGGATCGCTACATCCTGGTCGCCGCCTCCGAAGCCGATCCCAGAGATTTGCGGACGGTACTCACCGAGGCCGGCGCGGTCGTGGTGACGGAGCTGCGCGCGCCATGACGATCCGCCGGCTGCTCTGCTTGATGATGCTGCCCGCCGCGCTCGGTGGCTGCGGCGACCACTCGATGACGCAGCAGAACCGCTACGGCACGTTTACGAAGGCGGCGCTGTTCAGGGACGGCACCGAGGCCCAGGTCCCGCCGAAGGGCGCCATCGCGCAGGGCGAGCTCGATCGCGCGCGGCAGGTCGCGACGCCGCCGCCCGTCGACATGGCGCTGCTGGCGCGCGGCCGCGAGCGTTTCGGCATCTACTGTTCGCCCTGCCACGGACTCTCCGGCCATGGCGACGGCATGATCGTGCAGCGCGGCTTTCCCGCCCCGCCGTCGTTTCATTCGAGCCGGCTGCGCGCCGCCGACGCCCGGCACTTCTTCGACGTGATCACCAACGGTTACGGCGCGATGTATTCCTATGCCGCGCGCGTCGAGCCGCGCGACCGCTGGGCCATCATCGCCTATATCCGCGCGCTTCAGCAGTCGCAGCGGACCGATATGACCGAGGTCCCGCAGCTGAGGAGCAAGCTGCCATGATCGCGGCATCGCATAGGCAGACTCTGTCGGCATTCGGCAACCGGCATGCGGCGGCCGGGCTTGCGCTGCTGACGCTCACGGCCGCGCTGTTGCTCGTTCTCGGGCGCCTGGCTATTTATCCACCCCTGCTGCAGGGCTGGCTGCTGGCGTTCGCCATCTGGAGCTGCGCCCCGGTCGGCAGCATGAATTTGCTGCTGATCCACCGCCTGACCGGCGGGGTCTGGGGCATCGCTGCTGCACCGGTCCTGCGTCCGCTCGCCGCCATGATGCCGCTCGTTGCCATCGCCTTCGTTCCGGTGCTCGCCACACTGCCGGCAGTCTATCCTTGGGCTGCGGATCCCGGCGAGATCAAGCCGGATGTCGCGGCCTGGTATCTGAGTCAGGCATCCTTCATCCTGCGGGCGGTGATCACCCTGGCGGGATGGTCGGTTCTGGCAGTGATCTTTGCGTCCGGCCTCGGCGGAAGGCTATTGTCCGGGCTCGGCCTCGCCTTCTTCGGGCTCACCATCAGCGTGGTCGCGATCGACTGGTTCCTGTCGGTCGAGCCGCACTACGTGTCCACCGCCTTCGCATCGATGATCGCCATCCAGCAGTTGCTGGCGGCGCTCGCCGTGCTGGCCGTCGTCGGGATCGCCAATGTCGCAGGCCGGGCGAGGAGCGACATCGGCAAGCTGCTGATGCTCACGCTGCTGGGCGTTGTCTATCTCACCTACATGACGTTCGTGGTCGCCTGGTATGGCGATCTGCCGCACAAGGCGGCGTGGTTCCTCAAGCGCGGCACCGACACATGGGCTGCGGTGCTGATCGCAACTTTCGTCATTGGGGCAGTTCTGCCGTTCACGATGCTTCTGCTCGCGGGCGTACGCGCCAGCCGTGCCGGCCTGCGTGCCGTCGGTGTTCTCCTGCTGCTCGGGACCGGCCTGCACTTCGCCTGGCTGATCCTGCCCGCGTTTGCCCGGCAACCCGCCGTCGCCCTGGCCGGCCTGGGTTCGCTCGTCATCCTGACCGCGTCTTCCATGCTGTTCGGTCGAGGCCTCGCATTCGGAGGCAAGCGCCATGCCGGTTGAGGAGATGGGACATCGCGCGCTGCCGCAACCGGCCGATGTTGACAACCGCGTCGTCCTGGCCGTCGTCGGCGGCTTCCTGCTGTTCGTGGCGGCTGCTATCGCTGGACTTTTGCTGTTTCTGAACGCCCAAGTGCCAAGCGCCTTCCTCCCGCGCACGGAGCGGCGGTTTCCGGCGCCGGCGTTGCAGACATCGCCGCAGGCCGACCTCGCGCGCTTCGAGGCCGAGCAGCAGGCCCGGTTCTCCGGCTATGCCTGGGTGGATCGCGACCACAATAAGGCGCGCATCCCGATCGATCAGGCGATGCAGCTCATCGCCGGCCGTGGCCCGCATGCCTATGATGCGATCGGGGATCACGACGCTCAACCGCCCCCTGCCGACGGAGGCAAGCCATGAGGCGGGCTCTCCTCGTTCTTTCGCTGGTGCTGTGGCCAGCGCTTGCGCGGGCCGGATTGACCGAGCAGGAGATCGGGCGCGTCGCCTTCGATCCGCGAGCCGATGCGCATGTCCCACTCGCCTTGCAATTCACCGGTCTCGACGGCCGTCCCGTGTCGATCGGCGATGCGGTCGCCGGGCGTCCGACGCTGCTGATCCCGGCCGACTTCACCTGCCGGCAGATCTGCGGGCCGGCGCTGACGATCGCGAGTTCTGCCTTGCAGCAGAGCGGGCTCGCAGCGGGACGCGACTACAGCCTCGTCATCGTCGGGATCGATCCGCGCGACAGCCGCGACGACGCACGGCGCTTCACGGAGGGACAGATCGGCCAGGCCGGGACATCGGTGTTGACCGGATCGCCCGGCAGCGTCCGCACACTGCTCGACAGCATTGGTTATCACACCGCATTCGACCGCAGCCGTGACGCCATCGCGCATCCGGCAGCCTTCGTCACGCTCGCACCGGATGGACGGGTCGTCCGCTCGCTCTCCAGCCTTGCGCTGCAGCCCGCCGATCTGCGTCTCGCGCTGCTCGAGGCCGGCAACGGCCGCATCGGCGGCCTCCCCGGCCGAATCGCACTGCTATGCTACGGATTCGATGCTGTGCACGGCATCTACACCAGCAGGATCGCGGTGATCCTGCAGCTTCTCGGCGGCGCCACGGTCGCCGCGATGGCGGGTCTGATCGGGCTGTTGCTGGTGCGCGGCAGACGACGCGGAGCTTCGGCATGAACTCGCTGTTCAGCCTGCCCGAGGCCAGCACGCACGCCGTCACGGTGGATCACATCTTCTACCTGCTGCTCGCGTTGTCCGGGGCGACCGTCGTGCTGGTATTCGGGCTGATCCTGCTGTTCGCCGTGCGCTACCGGCGCGGATCGAAGGCCAAGCGCGGTCCGATGCCGGAGTTTCTCGGCCGCGAGTTCGAGATCGGCTGGACGCTCGCGACGCTCCTCACCTTCGCCTTCCTGTTCTGGTGGGCCTCCTCCGCCGACCTCAGTAGCCTCGCGGCGCCGCCGCATGCGCTGGAGATCCATGTGGTCTCGAAGCAGTGGATGTGGAAGACGCAGCACGCGAACGGGGCCCGCGAGATCAACGCGCTGCATGTTCCCTTGCACGAGCCGGTGCATCTGCTGATGAGTTCGCAGGACGTGATCCACTCCTTCTACGCGCCGGCGTTCCGCGTCAAGCAGGACGTGGTGCCCGGACGCGATACCGACATCTGGTTCGAGGCGAGCAAGACCGGCACCTTCCCGCTGCTCTGCGCCGAATATTGCGGCACCAACCATTCGGCGATGCGTGGCGAGATCGTCGTCATGCAGCCCGAGGATTACGCCAAATGGCTGACCCGCCAACCCGAAGGCGACGACCTCGCTCATGAAGGTGCCAAGCTGTTCGTCTCGCAGGGCTGCTCTGGCTGTCACGCCACATCCTCCAATGTCCACGCGCCGCGCCTTGCCGGCCTCTATGGCCGCGCGGTCCAGCTCGCCGACGGGCGCACTGTCACCGCCGACGACGCCTATCTCCGCGACTCCATCCTGCAGCCGAAGCGCGACGTCGTCGCCGGCTTCGAGCCGATCATGCCGAGCTTCAAGGGGCTGCTCGACGACGGCGAGATTCAGAGCCTGACCGCCTATATCCGCTCGCTCGGGGAGGAGCCGCCCAATGACTGATTCCCTGCTCGCCGGAGAGCTGCCGCTGCCGCCGCGCCCGGATTACCTGCGCCACGGATCGACGGTGTGGTCCTGGCTTTCCACCACCGATCACAAGCGCATCGCGATCCTCTACGCGGTGACTATCACCATCTTCTTCTTCCTCGGTGGCGCGGCGATCACCGCTGTGCGGCTCGAGCTGTTCCAGCCGAACGGCTGGCTGATGACCTCGGACAGTTACAATAAGCTGTTTTCGTTCCACGGCATCATCATGGTCTGGTTCTTCCTGGTGCCGTCGATCCCCAACACCCTCGGCAACTTCCTGCTGCCGCTGATGATCGGGGCGCCGGACGTCGCCTTCCCGCGCCTCAATCTGTTCAGCTGGTACCTGACCATCGCGGCCGGCGCGTTCACCGTCTATGCCCTCGTCGCCGGCGGCGTCGACACTGGCTGGACGTTCTACACGCCCTATTCCTCGATGTTCTCCAACACCCACGTGTTCGCCGCCGCCGCCGGCGTGTTCGTGGTCGGCTTCGCCAGCATCGCCACCGGCGTCAACTTCATCGCGACCACCCACATGCTGCGCGCCCCGGGCATGACCTGGTTCCGGCTGCCGCTGTTCGTCTGGGCGATCTACGCGACGTCGCTGATCATGGTGCTCGCGACGCCCGTGCTCGCGATCTCGCTGCTGCTGGTGATCGCCGAGCGGGTGTTCGGCCTGCCGATCTTCGATCCCGCGCGCGGCGGCGATCCGATCCTGTTCCAGCACCTGTTCTGGTTCTACTCGCACCCGGCGGTCTACATTATGGTGCTGCCGGCCATGGGCGTGGTGTCCGAGATCATCCCCTGTTTCGCGCGGCGGCGGATCTTCGGCTATGACTTCATGGTCTATGCCATGCTCGCGATCGCCGGCATCGGCTTCTTCGTCTGGGGACACCACATGTTCGTCTCCGGCCAGTCGCCGCTCGCCAGCCTTGTGTTCTCGTTCCTCTCCTTCATCATCGCCGTGCCGTCGGCGATCAAGGTGTTCAACTGGACGGCCTCGCTCTATCGCGGGCAGATCAGCTTCGAATCCCCGATGCTGTACGCGCTCGGCTTCGTTGGATTGTTCACCACCGGCGGTCTCTCCGGGCTGTTCCTCGCGTCGATCCCGGTTGACGTCCACGTCACCGACACCTATTTCGTGGTCGCCCATTTCCACTACATCATGGTCGGCGGCTCGGTCTCGGCCTTCTTCGCCGGCATGCATTTCTGGTGGCCGAAGGTGACGGGCCGGCGCTATCCGGAGAGCTGGGCGAAATTCGCCGCGATCCTGATGTATGCCGGCTTCAACATGACATTCCTGCCGCAATTCTTCGCAGGCTATCTCGGCATGCCCAGGCGCTATCACACCTATCCGGCGGAATTTCAGATCTACAACGTCATGTCCTCCGCCGGCGCGGCGGTGCTCGCCATCGCCTATCTGCTGCCGCTCTTCTACCTCACCTGGTCGCTGTTCTACGGCGGCAAGGCCGGCCGGAATCCGTTCGGTGCGACCGGCCTCGAATGGACCACGAGTTCGCCGCCGCCGCCGAAGAATTTCGACTGGCAGCCCCGGATCGACCGGGCGCCTTACGACTATCACGCCGAGGGCATGTCGGCGGGAACCGATCCGCCGGAAATGCAGAACGCGAAAGAGACGCAATGAGTGACGAAACCGCAATGCTGCGAGAGCCCTGGGTCGATTTCAGCCGCCAGCGCGAAGCCGGCAAGTTCGGCATCTGGGTATTCCTCGCCAGCGAGACGCTGTTCTTCGGCGCCCTGATGCTGACCTACTCGGTCTGCCGGATCGAGCATCCGGCGGCGTTCGCGGCGGCCGGCCGCGAGACGAACATCTGGTACGGCACGATCAACACGGCAGTGCTGCTGACCAGCAGCCTCACCATTGCGGTCGCAGCGCAAGGGGCGGAGAGCTACGCGCGGCTGCGGCGGCTGGTGATCGCATGCCTGGTGGTGACCGCGCTGCTCGGCCTCGCCTTCATCGTCATCAAGGGCTTCGAATACAAAGAAGACATGGACAAGCATCTGGTCCCGGGCGCTGGATTTGCGCTACCGGAGCGAGCAGCGCAGCTGTTCTTTGGATTCTATTGGCTGGTCACGTCGGTCCACGCCATCCACCTGTCGATCGGCATTGCGCTGGTCGGCCGCCTGGTCTGGGTGTTGCTCCGCCGCGAGCTTCCGGTGACGGAGAATCCTGAGATCGAGGTCACCGCGCTGTACTGGCATCTCGTCGACATCGTCTGGATCTTCCTGTATCCGCTGATCTATCTACCGGGACGTTCGTCGTGAGCGAGCCAGACAAATCGGGCCTTACCGTCCGCCGCCTGTGGACGCGAAATCTGGTGATCTGGGCCGCGCTGATGGCGCTGCTGCTACTCAGCCTCGTCTCCGCATACATTCCCATGGGTCGGATAACGACAGCGAGCGGCATCGTGATCGCGATCGCCAAATCGATGCTCGTGGTCCTGCTGTTCATGGAGCTGGCCTCCGCCAGACCCCTGATCCGGCTTGCCGCGATGGCAGGATTGGTGTTCCTGGCCGCGATGTTCGCATTGACGCTGTCCGACATCCTCGCACGCCTGTGAGGTTCGACTTCCAGCTGCGTACAACCTAGCTGCACGACCGGCTTTGGGTTCAAATCGGGAGCCCCGAGGAACATGCCCGCCTCGGACTTGTTTCTTTTCGATGAGTGAACCTTTGCCCGTCGTCATGGAAAATTCGATTCAGATCGCCTGGGATTATCTTGAGCGCACCGGTGACCTCGGCGATCCGTCGGTCGCGAGCAAGGTTCTGCTGGAGTCGGTGGAAAAACTGGTTCGTCGCGGTGAGCGTCGGGTATTGATGCTTTCGAACACGGCCATCAGAGATTACAAGAAATTTTGTGCCGACCGCTCGCTGGAGTTGGTCACCTGATAGATCCAGATTGTCAGATCTGCTTCGGTTTGGGCTGGGTCTGCGAAAACCACCCGTTCCAGCCTTGGGATGAGAAGGGATGTCAGTGCGGGGCGGGCATGCCATGCGAATGCCAGCAGGCGACCGGATTGGAAGAACTCGATGTCTCGAAGGTCATAGCGCGATCACCCACACCGAAAACGCGATGAGCGCCGTGAGAACGATCGCCGCTACTATCACAAGCTTCGTCACTTCGGCTTCTCGGCGCTGATGCGCAGGGTGTAGAGCGGGTTCTGAAACTCGTCGACGACCTCCATGCTCCAGTCCTCCTGCGGGCGCAATCTGCCGTCGAGGCCTTGCAGAATCTGTCCCGCGGTCACCGTCGCCTCCCGCCATGCCGCATGCTTGTCGGGCAACTCCTCGCCCTCTTCGTCTAGCTCGGTGTGGCCATGATGAACGTGGAAAAAATACTTTGGCATAGCAGTCCTCACATGCCGCTCTTTAGGGTCGGAGAGTCGGCCCCGGTTGGGGGGCTTGGGGGCAAGTAGACCGGGGCCGCTCCGCCAGCATCGGCGGCGATGCTCGGCGGGTTATCAATCGGCCTGCGATGCCGGTGGTTCCACGTTGTCGACGCAAACTGGAGATTCGTGGCCGGTCGCCGCCGAATGTGCGAAGCTCGCGGCGATGTATTTTGGCGTCTCGGAGGGATGCCGATGCGCCTTGCATTGCCTTATCTGGGTATCGGTCTCTGTGCGTCGCTGGCAGCGTGGCTACCGGTGCTGCTGCTTTACTGACGCGGAAACAGATTAATGCTTGGCGGTAGTATCCGCACGTAGGTGCCGCTCTCGTGCAGTTCGAGCCCAGCCTCGCTCGCCGGCGAACTCGAGGCAGGCGCCGAACTTGCTGCCTGTTGCCTTCAGCGCGAACAGGAATGTGCGTTGATTTTCGATATGAATGCGACCGTCCTGGACCGGCGCGACACCGGTCGCCAACTCCACCAGTTTGCGGGCCGCGGCTTCCGAATTGGCATAAGGACGGATCTTCACCGAAGCCGAGAGCAAGCCGGACGGATACGGGCAGCTTTTTTCCACCTTCAACGGCCGGGCCAACATCACGATACAGGCTGCTCCGAACGTCTCCAACGATTCACCGGCAGCCTTCCTTTAGAAAAAGGGGCCGCCTGCGCGCATCCAGTACAAGCGGGTGACGTCGCGTTTCTTCGCGCTCTCCAGCTACAAGGGCGACAAGGTTTGGTACGACCGCTGCAATTCGGCTCGCCTGGTCACTATCAACTATCCAGCCAGCGAAGAGCGCGCCTGGACCGGCGTGGTCGCGCGCATCAGCCTCTCGCTCCTGGTAGATAGCGGCGGCCGCCTACCCTGTCTTCAGAACATTCTCGACCCCGATCAGCAACTAGCGGGCGCAGCAGCCGCATCGGCCGCGCGATGAGCCCGCCCGAAACAACCCTCGCGAAGCGGTTCCTTCGCAATTGCGCCAGACGCGTTAAGACCAACGTCACCAAAACATCATCTAGTCCGGCGGGCGGTCGCCACCTTTACGTGTCGTTCGACACTTGGTCCCTAGCCTGTTGATCTGCTGGGGATTTCCCGATGGACTTGTTCTCTCGAATGCGCGCCGCCTTCTCCGTGGGCAGCACGACCGATCCGCTCGGTCGTTCGCTGCTCGTGGAGCAATTCCGCGTGCTGCGCAAGCAGGTTCCGGTTCTCTACGCGGTCCTGCTGATCGACAGCATCAGCGTGGGACTAGTGCTCCCGTCGAACGTTTCGCCGTGGCTCCGGTTTGCGGTCCCGGCCCTACTGCTCGCGATCTGCATGGTCCGGCTGATCCAGTGGCTTCGCCTGAGCGGCGCCGAATTCACCCCCGAGCACGCCTATCGCGAGCTCGTCAGAACCCGTGTCGTCGCGATCGTCCTCAACACGGGCTTCGTGCTCTGGATCCTGGCGCTGTTCGGTGTCGTCGAACCGGAGCTCCGCGCGCCGGTCGCGCTGCTCGTGTTCATGGGCTGCGTAGGCACGGCCTACTGCCTCGGCAGCTTTCCGCCCGCATCGCTCCTGACGATGATTATCGCCGGCACCCCGATCGCGACTGTGCTGCTGCTCTCGGGCGATGGCATGATGATCTCGCTGGGAATCAATCTGCTGCTGCTGCTCCTCCTGCTCGGACGGATGATCAGCACCAATTTCCGATCCTTCGTTCAACTCGTCGGAACTCACGGCCGACTGGCCGAGGAAGGAGACCGCGCACGCGTTGCGGAGAAGACTGCGATGGCCGTGGCCGAGCGCTTCGACCGGGCGCTCAACAACATGTCACAGGGTCTCTGCTTCTTCGACGAGGACCAGTGCCTGATCGTCTGCAACAGGCAGTACCTGGAGATCTACGACCTCGATCCGGACGCCGTCCATCCGGGCATGAAGCTGAACGACATCGTCGATCTGCGCTATGCCGTGGGCAGCGCCCCCAGGATGTCCAAGGAAGACTATCTGGTCTGGCGTAACAGTTCTCCCGTCATCACCGAGGATTCGGACACCACGGTCGAACTGACAAACGGCCGCATCGTGCGCATCCGGCATCGCCCAATGCCCGGCAACGGCTGGGTCGCGACCCATGAGGACATCACCGAGCAGCACCGCACCGAAACGGCACTTGCGCAAGCT
>NZ_LBJX01000011.1:1109695-1110387 GCF_028128895.1 Bradyrhizobium sp. CCBAU 11434 | reverse complement strand
CTAGGGTCCGGACTCAATTGATCCACCAAGTGATCGCGGCGGCCAGGAGGATTGCAGACAGGAAGACGTCTGCACGCTTGTCATATCGGGTTGCGATCCGGCGGAAGTCTTTGAGACGGCAGAACATCCGCTCGATGACGTTGCGACCTTTGTAAGCGTTTTTATCGTAGCGATGCGGATGCTTGCGGGTCGGATTTGGCGGGATCACGGCCTTGATGCGGCGTGCAGCCAGTTCGTCGCGCAAGCTCCTGGCGTCGTAGGCTCGATCAGCCAACAGACGACGCGGGCTGCGGACCATGCTGATCAAACCTCGTGCACCGACCAAGTCGTGGGTGTTGCCAGGAGTAATCAGGAAGGCAAGCGGACGACCGACATCGTCGGTCAACGCGTGGATTTTGGTGGTCTGCCCGCCGCGCGAGCGGCCGATCGCATTGTTGAAGGCCCCCCTTTTGCGCCGGCCGCGGAGCGATGGGCTTTGATGTAGCTGGAATCCACCGACATCGATCCGTACATGCCGGTCGATCCGGTCAGAGCGTAAAAAATATCCGTCCAAATCCCCTGTCGGCTCCAGCGGTTGAAGCGGTTGTAGACCGTCGTGTAGGGGCCATAGACTTCCGGACAATCGCGCCAGCGCGAACCAGATTTCAGCATGTGCATAATGCCGCTGATCACGCGTCTATCGTCGACCCGAT